>PHBH01000012.1 GCA_002840535.1 Deltaproteobacteria bacterium HGW-Deltaproteobacteria-15
TCCTGTCTCAGTGACAGGGTAATGCTACTGACAAATTCACTCGGCAGTTAATACTGACGTTTTCATTCGGCTATCACAGGTTCTCTCGTTTGTCTTGTTTCATATACCCAAATGGGTTATCTTTTTCAGCATCTTGCTCTTATCAGTCCGCAGGTCATGCGATTGGGAGGATTACCGGTTGTTTTTCAACGTCAAGACCACTGAAGAGGTGCTGGAGATCATCCAGGGCTTCAACCCCGTAGAGGAGGAGAATATCGATCTCTCAAATGCATCCGGGAGGGTGCTCGGCCGGGATATGATCTCTCCCGAGGACCTGCCGGGTTTCCCTCGCTCCTCCATGGACGGATTTGCGGTAAGGGCCAAGGATACTTTTGGAGCGAGTGAGAGCCTTCCTGCGCTTCTCGAGCTGAAGGGCGAGGTCCTCATGGGACAGATCCCGGCGGTATCGGTCGAGTCCGGCACTGCAATCCGGATATCAACGGGAGGCATGGTGCCGGAGGGCGCGGATGCAGTCGTCATCATAGAACACTGCCACCTGCTGGATGAGACGACCCTCGAGGTCATGCGCGCCGCTTCACCTCAGGAGCATATCATTCGCCCGGGCGACGATTTCGCACGTGGTGCGGCGGTTTTGAAAAAAGGATGGACCCTTCGGCCCCAGGACATTGGAGTGATGGCGGGCCTGGGGATTTTGAAGACATCGGTTCACAGGCGGCCCAGGGTGGCCGTGATCTCCACCGGAGACGAGGTCATCCCGATCGATCGAAAACCGAAACCCGGCGAGATCAGGGATATCAACACGTACACCCTTGTGAGTTTCTGCGAAATCGAAGGGGTGAGTCCCCTCCCGCTGGGCTTGTGCAGGGATCAGTTCGATCCGTTGCGGGAGTTGATCGAGAGGGGCCTGAGAGAAGCAGACTCGGTGTGGATTTCAGGCGGCAGCTCTGTTGGGACAAGGGACATGACCGTGAAGGTGCTGAAATCTTTCCCCGGCATGGAACTGCTCGTTCACGGGATCTCCGTCAGCCCTGGCAAACCGACCATTCTTGCAAGAGTCGATTCAAAAGCGGTGTTCGGACTGCCCGGACATACGGCATCGGCCATGGTTATTGCCGAGGTATTTCTGAAGCCGTTTCTGGGAAGGCTCGCAGGCAGAAATCCCGATCCTCTGAGGGACCGGAGATTCGTGGATGCCGTTTTGGGCAGAAACATCGAATCCGCAAGCGGGAGAGAGGATTACATCAGGGTAAAGCTTGTCGCAGGCGAGGAGGGGTGGGTAGCGGAACCCCTGTTCGGAAAATCGGGACTTATATCGACCCTGGTAGAAGGAGACGGGCTCGTCAGGATTCGGAGAAACGAGGAGGGGCTCTACAGGGGAGACAAGGTGAGGGTGATGATTCTATGAAGCGACAAATTTACCTGGATCTGAAGACCCTTGAAGAAGCGAAGGTGATCCTTTTCTCCCGTTTTGGTGGAGAAAAGACAAAGCCGGAAGAAATCCTGGTCAGGGATTCCCTTCACCGCATAACCGCGGAACCGGTGTTTGCAAGGTTCTCGGCCCCCACCTATCATTCGGCGGCAATGGATGGGATTGCGGTTAAAGCGGAATCTACATACGGAACCACGGAGAGGAGCCCGAAGACCTTGAAGACAGGTCCGGATGCGGTGTGGATCAACACCGGCCAGGCCATGCCCGGAGGCTTTGACTCGGTCATTATGGTGGAAAAGGTCCACCAGCTCGATGAAGAGAGGCTGGAGATCCGCAGCCCTTCCTATCCGTGGCAGAATGTCAGGAAGGTGGGGGAGGACATTGTTGCAACTCAACTCCTTCTCCCTCAGCACCACGAGATCAGACCCTATGACATGGGCGCTCTCATCTCGGCGGGAATCCTTTCGGTCATGGTTCGCCGCCGGCCGCTGGTGGCGGTCATCCCCACCGGGTCCGAGCTCATGGCTCTTGGGGATCTGCAAAGCCCCGATCAGCTGAAACCGGGCAGCATCATCGAGTTCAACTCGGTCGTTCTGGCAGGACTTATCCGTGAGAGCGGCGCCATCCCCGAGGTTTACGGGATCGTGCAGGATTCGGAAGATCAAATTGCCGCGGCCCTGAACAGGGCAGTGGATTCAGAGGCGCACGTGGTCATCATCAATGCGGGTTCTTCTGCCGGCAGCAAGGATTACACCGTCCATCTCATTGCGGAGATGGGCGAAGTCCTGGTCCATGGAGTCGCCATGATGCCGGGCAAACCGACGATCCTTGGTGTGGTCAGAGGAAAGCCGGTGATCGGAAATCCCGGCTACGTCGTTTCTTCGGCATTTTCCTTTCAGCAGTTTGTCCGCCCGCTCCTTCACTCACTGCAGGCAAAGAGGTTGCCCGAGACCAAAAAGGTCAAGGTGCGGCCCTCCAGGGATTTGCCCTCCAAGTTGGGAACCGAGGAGTTTCTGCGGGTGAATATCGGAAAGGTGGGGGACAAGCTGATCGCCACACCGCTCCAGCGCGCAGCCGGCTCGATTACGTCCCTGACCAGAGCGGAAGGGATCCTGCGCATCCCGGCATTGTCGGAGGGAGTCTCCCAGGAAGAGGCAGTCGATGCGGAGCTGCTCGTTGAAGAGCAGGAGATCGAACGCACAATCGTCATTATCGGCAGTCACGACATCACGCTGGACATTCTTGCAGATGAAGTCAGGAGAAGAGGAGACGATGTTCGCATTTCCTCGGGAAACGTAGGCAGCCTCGGCGGGCTCATGGCTCTCAGAAAGGGCACATCCCACATGGCCGGCTCTCATCTGCTGGACGTGGAAACGGGAGAGTACAACCTCTCTTATGTAAAGCGCTACCTTAAGGGGATGAAGGTCTCGATCTTCCATCTGGTTCTGAGAGAGCAGGGACTGATACTGCCCAAAGGCAACCCCAAGTCCATTCAGTCCATCCGGGATCTTGCTCGCAAAGGCGTTTCGTTTGTCAACAGGCAGCCAGGGTCGGGAACCAGGGTGCTTCTGGATTACCAGCTCGGGCTTGAAGGCATTGCTCCAGATTCTATCCGGGGATATGAACATGAGGAATTCACGCACATGGCGGTCGCCGTGGATGTGCTGAGCGGGGTGGCGGATTGCGGCATAGGAATTTATGCCGCCGCAAAGGCGTTGGATCTTGACTTTGTCTCCATGGTGGAAGAACAATACGACCTGATCATCCCAAGCAGTATGCTCGGCCTTCGAGGGGTGCAATCCATCCTTCGAACCATAGAAAGCGGTCACTTTCGAGAAAGGGTTCGGGCGCTGGGAGGCTATGACCCTTCCAGAAGCGGGGAGTTCTGGGTGGAGGCGAGCTGATTCGTGTCTCGTAAACAGCACAGAGATTGGAGAGAGCCGACTCCAGCCAAAGGCTGGCAACCGCTCATCCTTAGAGTTGTGGATCTTTCCGAAATCTGGTAAAACGTTTGACGAAGACAAGAGGAAAGCGATATCGTTTCGCCTTCTGAAAGGCCCCTCGTAGAAAGTTCTGAAACTGTCAATCGATTCCAAACGGATGGTTAAATGGAACCTGGAAGGAGAGGCTCGAAATGAGTTCTTTTCGACTGCAATCGAGACACTACATCGTGGATGATGATGGACGCATCATCATAGGAGAGGGAAGGGGCGAGATACTCGAGAATATCGAGAAGACCGGCTCGATCAACCTGACGGCCAAGATCATGAAGATGTCTTACAAGGGGGTCTGGAGCAAGATCAAGGCCACTGAAGAGACCATGAAGGTGAAGATCGTGCAGAGCAACAGAAAACAAGGATCCTCTTTGACCAGAGAAGGGAAAGAGCTTCTCCGGAATTACAAGATCCTGAAAGAGAAATGTCTGAAGGCGGATGATCGTATCTTCAAGAGTATATTCAAGTAAGAAGCTCTTTCGATTGGGCAGTGTTTTCTCAAAGGGTCGGGCAGACCCTTTTTTTGCCTGCGGCACGAAACCGGATGTCAAGAATTCAAAAACCCTCTCAAGAAGCAGTGCCGGCATGGCATACCTGATTCGGTGCCCTTCGATCGAGGTATGGAAGAGTAGACGGGTCTTTTTGCCAAACCGCCGAATTTGGAGCATTTCCCGCCTTTCCCCTTGCAACGGGGGGTTTGTGGTTATAGAACCAAATCTTTGGAACCTCATGTCAAGGATGGAAAAATGATAACAGAGTTGCTCAACATTATACTTGTTCCGGGCGTGATCTCCGTGGAAGGAGCGTTTACCGGCGATATCTTTCAGATGATTATTCACGCCGGACCGGTGGTGAAGTTCATTATGTTTATCCTGTTTCTCTTCTCCGTGGTCTCCTGGGCGATCATCTTCATGAAGTGGAGACTCCTGAGGAAGGCCAGAGAAGAAACCGCCTATTTTCTGGATCTTTTCTGGGACACTGCGGAAATGTCGAAGGTATACAATGAATCCGAAGACCTTCCTTACAGCCCCGTGGCCAATCTGTTCAGATCCGGATACTCTGAGATCGTGAGGATGAACAAGATACAGTCTCAGCCTAAAGGGAGTGCCGGCAACTCCTCGATGCAGCCCTTGCTGGATGTGGTGGAAAGATCCCTCAAGAGGGCGACCATCGATCAGGGCAACAGGCTGGAAAAGGCACTCTCGTTTCTCGCAACCACGGGCAATACGGCCCCATTTATCGGTCTTTTTGGAACGGTTTGGGGGATCATGGAGTCATTCCGGGGGATCGGCCTCAAAGGGGCGGCCAATCTGGCCGTTGTCGCACCCGGGATTTCCGAAGCCTTGATCGCCACTGCCGCAGGACTGGCCGCAGCGATTCCGGCAGTGGTGGCGTTCAATTACTTCAACAGCAAGGTCGGTTTTCTGAAGTCGGAGATGGATAATTTTTCCTCGGACTTTCTGAGCCTGGTGGCGCGCCAGTTCATGAAGAAGATGATGTCGTCCAAAGAGGAGGAAACAGGCGCAGGGTTCAGAAGACAGGGATCAGGGAGTCAGGAGAGTGAGGGCAGAAGGCGAACCTCGGAATCCTGAAGTCCGCTGTTTGTTTTGTAACCTGCGTGCTCTTCGCGTCCTTCATGGTGGAAATCAGAGGTTCCATGAAGGGATTCTGCGCCATTAAGAGCACAAAGAGCATGACTAAACCAGAATCCAGGATGGTGTGAGAATGCAGGCAGGCAACGGCAGGAAGCTTATGTCCGAAATCAATGTCACTCCCCTGGTGGATGTGATGCTGGTTCTTTTGATCATCTTCATGGTAACCGCTCCCATGATGACCCAGGGCCTTGATGTCAACCTGCCCCAGACAACGGCAAAGAGCATCAAGACTCAGGAGGATCCCTTGTTTATGACCATAAACAAGAAGGGGGAGATCTTCCTTGAGGAACATATGATCCGGTTGGAGGATCTGGAGGAGAAGGTAAAGAGCATCTTCAAGTATCGAAGGGATAAGGAACTCCTCCTCAGGGCCGACAGGGACATTCCTTACGGCGTGGTGATCAAGGTGATTGCCGCAGTCAAAAGAGCAGGGATTGACAAGCTGGGCATGGTGACCGAACCTAAGGATTAGAAATGGCATTCGAGACTGCAGAAAATTCCAGATCCTGGGGGGGCCAGAAGTGGAGCCGCATGGTAGCCATCTCTCTGGGTTTCCATGTGGCAGGGATGATGCTGATCATGCTTCTGGCAAACACCGGCCCCAGCATCAGATCTTTTCGCGGGGTTTCGTACGAAGTAAGTATAGTGGAGCTGCCTGGAGGCGGAGCCCGGAAGACACCCGGACCCTCTTCAGGTCCGGTTGAAACGAAGGCTGAGAAGGCCGTGGTCAAGGAAACAAAAGCGCAAAGGATCGAGGAGGCAAAGAAGGCAGAAAAGCCCATTGTGGTGGCGAAAAAGACGATCGAGAAAGCCACCCCTCAAACCGAGAAGCCCAAGGTTTCTCCTATGGAACAGGTCAACAAGGCGATTTCCAAGATAGAGAGAAAAGTCAAATCCGACAACGTGGATCACCTCAATGCGGCGATTTCGAAACTCCAGGCCAAGACTCAGGTCGGTGAGCGACCAGGAGGAGGCGGTGCGCAGGGCGGTGGCGTGGAAGGCGAGGGCCAGGGGGCGGGCGGCGGTCCTATGGCCCTGTACCAGATGGAGGTGGAAGCCAGGATAAAAAGCAATTGGTCCTATCCGATTGCCATGGATAAAGAGAAGCTGGAAGCGGTCGCTGTCCTCGTCGTCAAACAGGACGGCACCATCATGAAAACACGGTTGGAAAAGCGCTCTTCGAGCACGCTTTTCGATGAATCGGTTCTAAAAGCAATAGAACGTTCCAACCCATTACCGCCATTTCCGGAGAGTTACAGGAAAAGCTATGATGAACTTGAGATCACCTTTAATCTCAAAGACCTGGAAGATCTTTAGCGCAGTTCTGTTGGTCGGGCTGATCACGGTCTTTCACCTCTTCCGAGCGGATACTGCTTCTGCCAGGATCTATATCGATATCAATGCCCCATCCGTGCAAAGGCTCAAAATCGCAATACCGGATTTCAAGAACTTCTCAGAGAGGAGCGAAAACCCCGATCTCGCAGCGAGCCTGCCTTCGGTACTATCCAACGACCTAGACCTGAGCGGCTTTTTTGCACCCATGGACAAGGCCGCCTTTTTGGCCGACACCCAGGGTCAGGCTTCCCTCGAGGAGACCCGGTTCAGGGATTGGTCCGTTATCGGCGCCGATCTTTTGGTCAAAGCGGGTTACACGTGCATTGGACAGAGTCTTGAAGTGGAGGTGAGACTCTACGATATCCTCTCCGCCCGACAGTTGCTTGGAAAGAGATTCCTTGGAAGAGTCGATGAGCAAAGAACTCTGATGCACCGGGTGGGAAACGAGATCATCTATCTTCTCACAGGGAACAAGGGGATGTTCCTCTCAAAAATCACCTTTGTGGGAACCGGTACTGGAAACAAGGAAATCTACATAGCCGATTATGACGGCCAGAACGAGAAGCAGTTGACATCGGACAAGACCATAGCCCTTCTTCCAAGGTGGTCCCCCCAGGGGGATATGATCTGTTTCAACTCCTATAAGGATGGAAGCCCCATGCTTTATCTGAAGGAGCTTCTTTCCGGCAAGGTGAGGCGAATCTCCGACAGACAGGGGCTGAACGCCGGCGGCTCGTGGGCTCCCGACGGCAAGAGCCTGGCCCTCGGAATGACTCATGGAGACAACCTGGACATTTTCAACATCGATCTCACAGGGAAAATCCTGAAGCGTCTGACCAACCATTCCGGAATAAACGTATCCGCAACCTACTCCCCGGACGGGTCAAGATTCGCCTTTGTCTCGAACAGGTCGGGCACTCCTCAGATCTATATCAAGGACATAGCCGAGGACAGGGAAGAGCGGATCACCTTTCAGGGCAATTACAACACCTCTCCTTCCTGGTCCCGTCTGAACCGCATTGTATTCTGCGGGAGTTACGAGGGAAAATTTGACATCTTTACAGTGGATCCGGATGGGAGGAATTTGAGAAAACTGACCGACGGCCAGGGCGACAACGAGGAGCCTTCCTGGTCTCCCGACGGGAGATACATCGTCTTCAGCTCCAATAGGGAAGGGGGGTATCATCTGTACATCATGAACGCCAACGGACAGAATCAGAGGAGGATCACATTCATGAAAGGGCAGCAGACTTCGCCCTCGTGGTCTCCATTCTGACGCTTCGACAATTGTGAAACTTCTTGTGTTTTGTGAAGAATGGTGGTATAGGACCGGATTCGGGAGTTGAAGTTGGATTATTCAGATTATGAAACGCTTAATGTAACTGAGGAGGTAGAAAAGAGTATGGTACGAAAGTGGATGATGGTGTTGGTTGTATGTGTCTTTGCAGCGTCGTTGCTGGGCTTTAGCTCCTGTGCGAAGAAGCAGGTAAAGACCGACGAAGCTGCGAAACCGGCCGCGGTCAAGCAGGCTGCACCGGCGGCGCCTTCGGATGATGCGGACCGACAGAGGAGGCTGGCGGAGCTCGAGAAACAGCAGAAGCTCCAGGCTGAGATCAGGGCCTTCGAATCGGAAAACATCTTCTTTGATTTCGACAAGTCGGAGCTGAAGCCGGCTGCACGAACCGTTCTTGAGAAGAAGGCAGGTTGGTTGAGGGCAAATTCTCAGTACAAGCTGAAAATTGAAGGTCATTGCGACGAAAGGGGAACAGTGGAGTACAACCTGGCCCTTGGTGAAAGAAGGGCAAAAGCCGCAATGAAGTACCTCAGCGCCCTCGGCATCTCCGCCGACCGCATGACCACCGTCAGCTATGGTGAGGAAAGACCGGCTGATCCTGGGAAGAACGAAGCCGCTTGGGCCAAGAATAGACGGGATGAGTTCAAGCTGGCGAAGTAATTGCCTTTTTTGTCTTCATCTCAGCATAACGTGAAGGGGAGACCGACCTCACCGAAGATCGGTTTCCCCTCTCACAGTCCAGAGAATACAGGAAGGATGTAATGAAGAGATTTGCCCTCATTTCAGGAGTTTTGTCGCTGCTTCCTTTAGTGGGATTCTCCTCGTGTGTGTATGACAAGGATCTTGCCTACCTGAACGATCAGGTTATCGCCCTCAATCGAAGGGTAGCAAAGATCGAGGAAGCCATGGACACGAAGATTTCCACGATCCGCACGAACCAGGGCGACGTGAGGGTTGAGATCGATCAGATGCGAGGGGAAATGCAGAAACTCCAAGGTCGACTGGAGGACAATGAGCGAATTGTCAAAAGGTCCGTGGAGAGAGACCTTGGCGAACAGGATATTTTGAAAAAGAAGGTGATGGATCTGGAAACGACGGTCAGGGCGCACCAGGATTACCTTGGAATCGAGACCGGCGCGCAGAGACCGCCCCAAACCGGAATGGCGCCGATGGAGCGGCAGCCGGGCCAGGTTGCTGCCATTCCGAGCGTCCCTGTGGAACCGGCCAAACCCAAAGATGTGGAACTCTATGACGATTCCCTTGCCTTGTACAAGAATGGCAAATACGAGGACGCCGTCCTGGGATTCAAGGATTTTTTGAAGAAATACCCCAAGTCCGACCTTGCGGACAATGCACAATTCTGGATCGGTGAATCCTACTTTTCCTTGAGACAGTATGAGCAGGCCATTCTGGCCTACAACGATGTGATCAAACATTACCCCAAGGGCAACAAGATCCCTAATGCCCTCCTGAGGCAGTCCCTGGCATTCATTGAGATCAATGACAAGACCAGCGCGAGACTGCTTCTGAGAAAGATCATCAAGGAATACCCCAACTCGAGCGAAGCGAAGATCGCGTCCAAGAAGATGGAATCGCTTAAAAATTAAATAATCGCTAAAGGACTTTTCCCTCCGCATTCAGTGGACCGTGCCCACCTAAAATCGCTCATCCGTTCTCCCTTCTTCGGCAATGAAAACGTGGTCATGGCCGTGCTGGCCACTATAGTAGGTTTGGCGGCCGGCTATGGCGCCATCGGGTTTCGTTGGCTGATTGAGTTCTTCCAGGGAGTGAGTTACGGGGACAAGGGCGATCTGCTTGAATTAGCGCTTTCCATTCCATGGTATCAGCGATTATGGATACCCGCTCTTGGTGGCTTGGTAGTAGGCCCCCTTGTCTACTTCTTCGCCAGGGAAGCGAAGGGGCACGGGGTGCCGGAGGTCATGGAGGCAGTCGCCCTTCGGAGAGGAATCATCCGAAAGCGAGTGGTGATTGTAAAAACATTGGCCTCGGCCCTGACGATTGGCACGGGAGGGTCCGTGGGCAGGGAAGGCCCTATCGTGCAGATTGGGTCTGCAATCGGTTCCACCTTCGGGCAGATGCTCAGACTCTCGGGGGAGAGAACCAAGACTCTCGTCGGCTGCGGAGCGGCCGCAGGGATTGCGGCGACTTTCAATGCGCCTATCGCCGGAACGATGTTCGCCCTTGAAATCATCCTGGGTGATTTCGGTCTTGCAACCTTCAGCCCTATCGTAATCTCCTCCGTTGTTTCTACTGCCGTTTCCCGGCACTACCTGGGAAATTATCCGGCTTTTCAGGTTCCTTCCTATCAGTTGCTGAGCGCATGGGAGCTGCCGCTCTATGTGCTCCTGGGCCTTTTTTGCGCGGTCATCGCCGTGGTCTTTACGAAAACAGTCTACGGATTTGAAGATTTCTTCAGCAAAATCCGAATACCCGAGTATCTCAAGGCCACTCTGGGAGGGCTCGTCCTTGGCATGATTGCCATTTGGTTCCCTCATGTACTTGGAGTGGGGTACCCTGCCATCGACTTGGCTCTAATGGGGAAGCTTAGCTGGTGGTTCCTTTTCCTGTTGATTTTAGTCAAGATCCTGGCCACTTCCATTACCCTGGGAGGAGGCGGTTCCGGCGGCATCTTCGCTCCATCGCTCTTTCTCGGGGCAATGGCCGGAGGTTTCTTTGGAATCGTGGTCAACGAATACCTGCCGGGGGTCACCGCTTCACCAGGGGCTTACAGCATTGTAGGGATGGCTGCATTGGTCAGCGGAACAACCCATGGTCCCTTGGGCGCCATACTCATTCTCTTTGAGATGACGGGGAATTACAGGATCATTCTGCCGCTCATGATCGCCTGCATCATCAGCTCCGTTCTCAGCGGCCAGCTCTTGAAGGAATCCATCTACACGATGAAGCTGATCCGAAGAGGAGTCGACATCAGAGCAGGCAAGGAAGTCAATGTCCTGAAGTCCATCCCTGTGAAAGAAGCAATGAAAAATGATGTGGAAACCGTTCCGGAAACCATGAGCCTGGGTAGACTGGCGGAAAAGATCGCGACCAGTAAGTACAACAGTTTCCCGGTCTTGAATGCGGGGGGGAAGCTGGTGGGTGTCCTGTCCTATCTGGATTATCACGATGTCCTGTTCGATCCCGAACTGCATAACCTCGTGGTTGCTGGGGAGTTGGCCACTCGTGTAGTGGTGACGGTGTCAGAGGAAGATTCCCTTTTTACCGCGCTTGGTCGAATCACATCCAAGGATTTCTCCATCCTGCCCGTGGTAGGGCGGGATGACCCCCTCCTCATTCGCGGAGTGGTTACCCGCCGTGACATCATGAGTGCTTATAACAGTGCAGTCACTAAGAAGGACGTTTTGTCCGGGTAGTAAAGATTTCACTGAAAACAAATTGACCAAGCTGCCCCGCAGGTGAGCTCGCAGCTGAATAGTGAAACCAGAAAGCCAGGGGAGCCTCACGGTCTGCAGATGCGGCAGGGGTGGAATCCTTCCCAGAATGCGCTGCGGCGATTCTGAAAAGTGCGCCGATTCCGTCGGGATATCTCTTTTCCGCGGATACAGTCGGGTTTGTGAAAGATGAAAGAACGGGTGTTGCCCAGAACAACTGCGTGAGGATCACGAATCTCTCTGCTCCAGATGCCGATGGATTCTTTCATGGCCATACGCTGATTCTCAAGGAGTGCGGAGAAGTGTTTCAAATCGGGTCCTGTCACCAGCACATGGGCCAACCCCTTTCGTAAAAGGAGGAGATTGATCATTTCGCCATTCTCAAGAAACACATAGGCAAGCTTGCGCCCATGCCTGTCTTCCCTTTCCCTGTCGTACTCGAGACTCACTCTTTTTCCCGCAACCTGTCGCAGGTTCATCTGACGAGCCTCTTCAGCCATGAACTCGACCGGTTCACCCATCTCCGGGGTGTCTATTCCCAGATATCTGACCTTTTCGCCGTTCTGGAGTTGAATCGTGTCACCGTCGAAAACAAATCTGACATGAAAGGAAGAAGAGGCGAAGGAAAGCCCGAAAAAGGCTGCCAAAAAGAGCGCAAGGAGAGTTTTTCTGCGCATTTGGGGCCTTTCTACTCAATTATCTCAGAAAAGAGATTGAATCTTTGCATTGAGAACGAAATACATAAAGATAAGATGCTTTTATTCACTATTAACTATTTTTCGTTGACTCTAAGAGGTTTGGACATTATATATAGCATAACACAGGAAAGAATCCCTAAATTGATTCAGGGAAGATATCGAGGAGTATGATATGCCACAGATCATGACTACAAAGGAATTAGCCAAGTACTTGAAGCTTCATGAGATCACTATCTGCAAATATGCCGCCGAAGGCAAGATCCCTGCCATCAGGATCGGAAGGGTATGGCGATTCGACAAGGAAGCCATCGACAAGTGGATCAGCGGCGGACAAAAAAAGTGAGGTTCGGATTAAGGGGAGAATCACTATTGTCACCGAATCGCCAACGACGTTCCTGGTTGGATCCCTCAAGAAAGGCACTGCTACGAACGCAAAACCATTGCCCTACGGCCTTTTTTCTCCGTTCACCTAGTGTCGTGTAACTCAAGAAAGTGGTCATCTCGACTCCCGCGACTCACGCGGGATAAACTGCGGGAGAGATCTTTTAACTACATAAAAATATAAGATTTCTCCCCCGGCCTTCGCCGGGGTCGAAATGACAGTTTCGTCTACCTATTTCTATTGCATGACACTAGGGGTGTCGAAAGGAGAACGCGAGTCTCTAGCCGTACATCAGAAAAGGTTTTCGCCATTCGAGGAACTGCTCAATTTCCCGCTCCCCCTTCTCACTGATCAATCCCGGATCTTCGCCCCTCTCAAGTCCTTCTCTCATCTCCCTGTCTCCAAGGATCAGGTCTATGGGCATCCGCTCATATTCATATTCATAGGGAGGTGATCGCCATGCGAAGCTGTCTTCATGGGCCTTCATGATGGCCCCGAGAAGGGCAAGAGAGGTAATCGTGGATCTGAACCTCAAGGGATCCGTGATGTGGATCATGAATCCTTTACAGGTTTCCTCTTTCCACTTGTGGAACATGGGACGGAAAACGATCTCCTGCAGGAGACAGCCTTGAACCGAATCCGGATGAAGCGCTGCGGAGACCTTCCCGGGGTTAATAAACGGCGCCCCAAAGATCTCGAAAGGTCGAGTAGTACCCCTGCCTTCAGAGAGATTCGTTCCCTCCCAGAGAACCTGTCCGGGGTAGACCAGCGCAGTCTCGGGAAGAGGCATGTTGGGGGAGGGCATAATCCAACGTACTCCTGTGTCCTGCCATAACATCCCTCTCTTCCATCCTTCCATTGCCACGGTCTCGAGGCTGCAATTCAGTCCAAAGACCGAATGGAAGATCCTCGCCAGCTCCGCCATGGTAAGGCCGTGGCGCATGGGCAGGGCGAAAGGCCCGACGAACGAGTAACACTCCTCTTTGAGCATCCGTCCCTCGACAATCTCGCCGCCAAGAGGATTCGGCCGATCCAGGATTACGATGTTCTTGCCCGCGCTGGATGCCGCTTTCAGACAGTTGAGCATGGTCGAGTAAAAGGTATATACCCTTGTCCCCACATCCTGAAGATCGATCAGGAGGGTATCGATACCGGCGAGCATTTCATCGAGGGGTTCTCTGGTATCGGAATAGAGGCTGAACACGGGGATCTGCAGGCCGGGATCGTAATCATGGCCGGTCTCCACCATGTTGTCCTGCTCAGCCCCTCCATGGCCGTGCTGGGGACCGAACAGGGCCTTCAGGTGACCAGGCAGCAGTTCAGCAATGACGTACTTGGCGGGTTTGAGGCGAGAGTCCAATGATGCCTGGTTGGAGAGAAGACCCAGGCTTCGGCCCTTGAGCCGGCGCCAGTACCCATCACGAAGAACATCGAGACCGAGAGAGACCCTCTTCATGTAATTGCATCCCTGGGAAGGAATAAGAATCCATAATGGATCGGATGCGCAATGTATCATAACGAGCGGAATGTTGGAATGATGGAATAATGGAATGTTGACTTGGATCCTATCGGGTGGATCGGGTTCCCTCCCATTATTCCAGCATGCCACTAATCCATTGTTCCCGTTCCAATCACATTTCTAATGGACACGCAAAATACCTCATGCTAACATGCACTTATTGAAACGGGGCGGTTCACGTCGGGCCGCCCTGATCATTACCGGAATATCGGGGAGGCTCCATTCATGTTGTTGAACTTAATGCGAAAGCATGCCAAATCCTGGTTGATTAAAGCCCTTGTTGCGATCATCGCTGCCGTCTTCATTTTCTACTTCGGCTATTCCTTCAGATCAGATAGCGGCAGCAAGGTGGCATCCGTGAACGGGGAACCGATCACCGGAGTCGATTATCAGAAAACCTACAGGAGCATGCTCGAATCGCTTCAGCGCGAATACAAGAGCGTCTGGAACGAGAACCTCGTAAAGCTCTTCAATATTAAGGGGAGAGCCCTGGAGACACTGATCGGACAGAAGCTCGTGAGCCAGGAAGCCAAGCGGATCGGTTTCGAGGTGACAGAAAAGGAAATCCAGGATCAGATCCTCTCTTATCCTGCATTCCAGACCGGGGGCCGGTTTGACGAGGGCCGATACAAGGCGCTCCTTGCGAACAATCGGATGAGTCCGGAAGATTTTGAGGCAGGACTGGAAAGAGAGATTCTTCAGAGAAAGATAGAGCAGTTTCTCGGGACCTTCGTAACGGTTACGGAACAGGATGCGCTCGATTACTACACCTATTCCAATGAGAAGGTGAAGCTGGGCTTCATCGAGTTTCTTCCGGAGAACTACAAGGGATCCGTCAAGATCTCCGACGAGGCCATGGAAAAATATTTCCAGGAAAGCCAGGAGAAATACCGCGTACCCGAGAAGGTGAAGGCGGCCTATATTCTATTTGACCCTAAGAGCTTCAAGGAAAAAGTGCGGGCCAACGAAAAGGATATTCAGGAATACTACAATGAGAATATCGGCACGTTCAAAGAGGAAAAAGAAGTCAAGGTAAGTCAAATCCTCTTCAAGGTTGCCGAAGATGGACCTGCCGATCAGGACTCTAAAGTTAGAGAAAAGGCTGAATCGATATTGAATAAGGCTCGCAAGGGGGAGGATTTCGCAGCCCTCGCCCGGAAACACTCGGAAGATCCCTCCAAGAAAGACGGGGGAGATCTCGGATATCTGAAGCCGGGCGAAATGGTTAATCCGGTTGAGGAAGCCGTTTCCAAGCTGAAAAAGGGCGAGATAAGCGAACCTGTTAAGAGCCCTTTCGGGTACCATATTGTCAGACTGGATGACGTGAAAGAGGCCAGGACTGTGCCTTATGAGGAAGCGCGGGAGAAAATCGCGTCCCGACTGGAGAACCAGGCCTCTATCGACCTGGCCTACGACAGGGCACTTTCCTTCCACGATCAGGTGCCATACGATACAAATCTGGGGCAGTTCGCCTCTGAGCAAAAGATGAGCGCCGCGGAATCCGACTTTTTTTCCATGGGTGAGCCCATCCCCGGCATCGGCGGCGACAGAAAACTTGCAGAGTCGATTTTTTCCCTTCAACAGGGAGATACCAGTGAGGTCCTTGAGGTGGATGGAAAGTTCTACATATTCCAGGTCGTCGACAGGAAACCGAGCGCTCTTCCCGCGCTGAGTGAAGTCCGCGACAGGGTGAAGGAGGACCTCGTGGAGAAACTTGCCGCAGAGGAGGCTAAAGCAGCGGCGCAGAAGCTCCTGGAAAGAGCGAAGGCCGGAGAAGAATGGAGTGTTCTCTCGAAGGAGGCTCCCAAGAAAGCCCAAACCACGGAGTTCTTCAGCAGGCAGAACCCGGCGCCTGAGCTTGGCTACGACCAGGCTCTTTTAGAGGCCGCGTTTGCGCTGGACGAAAAGAAAAGGTACCCGGACTCTGTCTTTGAAACGGATAAAGGGGTTTTTGTCATCAGATATGAGGCGAGCGAATCCATAGACAAGGCGAAGTTCGAGGGGGAAAAGGCGCAATACCGTCAGATGCTGCTACGCACAAGACACCGGGTGCTTGTGCAAAACTGGTTAGAGGAGTTGAGGAAGAAAGCGGAGATCGAGGTCCTCATCCCGGCTTCAAAGGAGGGAACGGAGTTTTAGTGTGACCTGGAAACCCCTGCCCTCTGAACCAGGTCAGAGGCGATTGGCTCAGCCGTGAAAAGAGGTTCTGGAAGGTTGGAATAATGGGTCGGAGTTTTACCCCGCCGGGTGGTCCATTTTGATCCGGTAACGCTTTCCCGCCACGGGCAGGAAATATGCGCCGTCCTTTTCTTCTATATGCGCGGCCAGCTGATAGTAGGCAGGCCGTGTGAATCTTGCAGGGAATCCTCCACGGACAAGGCAATAAAGGACATTCTCTTCTCCTACATACAAGGTCTCGGGAGCCAGGGTTTCGGTCCTGTCGTCGCTCAGGGTCAAATTGAATCCCGAATCGGCCGCTACCCTCGTCACGACATAGGCCGTGTCCTCCACCTCCAGCAGGCATCTCTCCCCCGCCCATTCAAGGACATAGCGGCCGCTGTCATCCATGGAAATGTGATTGTAGAAGAGGCGGACGATTTCCCTTCTCTGCATCTCCGCACCCCTGTAAAACCACTGCCCCTCCTTGTCAATCAAGATCTGGCAGGGGCGGATCTCCGGGTCATGTCCGGTCAATTCTTCGTTCTCTTTCATCTCCCGCATTCCTCAACCTCGAGCCTGATGCAATGGCCCAGGCAGATATTGTCTGCACAGGCCGGGAGCAACCCATGGTCGATCCGGTGGGAACAGAGGTTGCATTTGGCGGCGACGGACCTGTTACTGTCAAAGGCAATGGCCTCATAAGGGCATGCCTCCACGCAGGCCCCGCAACCCGTGCATCTCTCCTGATCAAGGACCACTATGCCGTCCTGCCTTTTGGTGATCACTGCATCGAAACAAGCCTCTGCGCAGGGAGGCGACTCGCAATGGTTGCACACATTCACATGGAAGAGGAATGACCATTTCCCCTGTTTGATCTCCGGGCCCTGTTCCCCGACCGAGATCAGCTTGACGCCTTCCGGTGCGCCCATTTCCTGTTTGCAGGCCACTTCGCAGGCCCTGCATCCCCAGCATGCCTCATTGTCGATGATCATGGAGAAGCGGTTCATTTTCCCTCTGGATAGATCCTGCACAGGAGACTTCTTATATGGGTCGCCCCCATCGCAGGGTCGCAATTTTCATAAGAGTTGCTGGTGAGAAGGTTGATGTTGGACTCGTTCCATCCATGGCCGGGATCTTTTTTCTCGGGAAACCACCAGCCGTGTTCGGCGGAGACGATTCTCGGATCCATTCCGGCAAAAAGCTTCGCACGCTGCCTGATTTTTCCACGGGGTGATTCGATGATCACCCAGTCCCCATCCCGGATACCTTCCCTGTTCGCGGCATCCGGATGGATTTCGACCACCGGATCCTTGTGAAGTTCCCGAAGCCACTCCACCTGGCGGTTCTCGGAGTGGAAGAAGCCCGGAAGCCTTCGTCCGGTGATGAGAATGTATGGGTAGGAACGATATAGCTCGGGGGTGCTGACAGGGCTCTCCGGAGGCTCCCTGTGCTTGGGCAGAGGATCATAGCCCAAGCTTTCAAGCACCGTGGAATAGATCTCGAGCTTTCTGCTGGGCGTGGAAAATCCTTTGACCCTGAACTTCTCCTTCACCATGTCCCCTCGGACGTGATCCATCTTCTTGAATTCCTGCCAGGTGATTCCAATGGGCGCCAGAATCCAATCGAGTGCCTGCTCGAAATTGTCCCACCAGTGTTCCCCCTGGCCCACCCGATGTGCGAGGTCATTGAGCATCTCGTGATCGGAGCGGCATTCTCCAACCTGGATGATCTTGCGTCTCGGAAGGATGTACCCGTGCCTTTTCCAGAAATCGCCGATATAGTCCATTTCCAGCCAGGTTGCGCTCGGCAGCACGATGTCCGCAAGTTCTGCCGTGGGTGTGAGGAAAAAATCAGAGACAGCCATAAACTCCACTTTTTCCAGCGCGCGGTAGATCTCGCCGGCATTGGCCCGCGTCAGCAAAGGGTTGGAGCTGATGAAGAAGAGCATCTTCACCGGATAAGGCTTCTCCTCGAGGATGGCGTCCCAGACGCATTTGGGATTGATGATGGCGAAGTTGCCCGCCAGACGGAACCTTTCTCCCCCCAACCGTTTTTCCCTCTGGACATCTGAAAGCATTCTGTGCGCTCCGAAATACCCCACGTTCCTGATCCTGGGGGTCTGAAAGAGCACCTGTCCGCCTGGTTTATCCAGGTTCCCCGTGATCCCCATCAGGATCATGAGAAGCCGATCGTTGTCCGCGCAGTTCACCTGCTGCTCGATGGCAACTCCCCACTGAATGGCCGCAGGTTTGGCGGTGGCAAATAGCCTTGCTGCGGCTTCGATCTTCTCTTTGGGAACCCAGGTGATTTCCTCCACTCGCTCCAGCGGGTATTCCTCAACCCGTTTTCCAAACGGCTCCCATCCATGGACGTGGTTCTCCACGAATTCCCGATCGTAGAGCTTCTCACGGATGATTACATGCAGCATCCCCAGGGCCAGGGCAGCATCCGTGCCGGGTCTCAACTGCAGCCAGACCTCTGCACGGGCGGCGATGCGCGTGAGCCTGGGATCGACCGCAATCAGCTTTGCCCCCCTGCTCACTGCAACGGAAAAGGGCTCCCCCTTGTACTCGTCGGGGTTGCTGATCACGATATTGTTTCCCCATACCATGATGCATTGAGGGTTGTTCTCGTAATCCACTACAGGGTTGGTCCCGCAGGTGATGATGGATGTGGCGATCCGGGGTCCGTAGCAGAAATGGCCGGCAGTCAGCACATTGGGAGTGCCCAGGAGGTTGGCAAAGCGGTAGATGGCGGCCTCGTTCTCCCTGCCGGTTCCATATCCCAGAACCACCGACTCGGCTCCGAACCCCTCCTTGTATTCGTTGATTCTCTCCGCGATCGCATTGAGGGCCGTATCCCAGGAAATACGTTCCCACCGGCCGCTCCCCTTTGGCCCGATCCTCCGCACGGGGTGAGTCAGCCTGTCCGGGTGATAGGCCAATTGAGCCGATGCAAGGCCCTTGCTGCACAGGGTGCCGTGATTGATGGGACAATCCGGATCTCCCGCAATTTTTGCGACCCTTCCGTTCTTCACATAAACGAGCACCCCGCATCCGCCATGGCACATTCGGCAGTAGCTCTTCACCACCGAATCATACCCATACGTTTCGATCTCTTTCTTCACATTGGAATAGACGAATTCCGGCACGTGTACCTCTCCTCTCGCCCCCACTCTGATCTGTCGCATTCAGGAGTATATACCAATAATCAATCAGGATAAAGATCGAACCCCCGATTCTCATGAGACAATTTCGAAATGGCTTAACTATTCATAATCCTGTAAAATCGAACGCACCTCCCTTACCCGAACAGGACAGCCCATGAAGAGAAGATTATCCAAATCCGTCTGGGGATGGGCCCTTTATGATTGGGCCAATTCCGCTTTTGCCACCACCGTCATGGCCGGGTTTTTCCCGGTTTTCTTCAAGATGTATTGGAGCCATGGCGCTAATGTGAATGAGAGCACAGCGCTGCTCGGGTTCGGAAACTCAGCCGCATCCCTGCTGGTGGCGATTACAGCGCCTTTGATGGGTTCCATTGCTGACCGGTCGTCGGGGAAAAAGAAATTTCTTATAGCCTTCGCCTACCTGGGCGCACTGACTACCGCTTCTCTTTACACGGTAGGAAAAGGCGAGTGGGCATTGTCCATCTTCTTTTACATGCTGGGAATTGTCGGTTTCTCAGGGGCCAACATCTTCTATGATGCCCTGCTTCCCGGGGTCTCGACCGAGGAGAATGTGGATTTCATCTCAGGTCTGGGGTTCTCACTCGGCTACCTCGGCGGGGGACTGCTTTTTGCATTGAACGTGCTCATGACCCTCTTTCCGCAGAGTTTCGGGCTTCCCGATGCATCTGCGGCGGTCCGGTTCTCGTTTATCACCGTGGCGGTGTGGTGGGGCGGTTTCGCTCTTTTCACAGTCTTCTGGGTGCCGGAGGATGGGGCCCGGATTCTGCCGGGAGTGAGCCCCGGTCACTCGGTTCTCAGACAGTATGCCGCCTCATTCAGGAAATTGAAAAATCTCAAGGCGGCTTCTCTGTTCCTCCTCGCCTACTGGTGTTACATCGATGGGGTGGACACGATCATCCGCATGGCGGTCGATTACGGTCTCTCCATCGGGTTTTCTTCGACCGACCTGATTGTTTCTCTCCTGGTCGTGCAGTTCATCGGATTTCCTGCCGCCCTTGCCTTTGGGAAGCTCGGACAAAAGTGGGGGGTGCGAAAAGCGATTTTCCTGGCCATAGCTTTCTACATGGGTATCACCCTCTGGGGAACCATGATCACCCGCAAAGAGGAGTTCTATGTCCTCGCGGTCGGCATCGGCCTTGTACAGGGCGGGATCCAGGCCCTGAGCCGTTCCTATTACTGCCGCCTCATACCCAAGGGACAGTCGGGGGAGTTTTTCGGATTCTACAACATGCTGGGGAAATTCGCGGTCATCATCGGTCCGGCACTCGTCGGACTGGTCAGCCTTGGGGCAAGATCGCTTCTGCTGCCGGACTCGCCTACACCCGAGGAAATCACCTACGCGGCCCGCGTCGCCTCCAGGTGGGGTATCGGCTCGATCCTTCTGCTCTTTCTTGCAGGCGGGATTCTTCTCTACTTTGTGGATGAGGAAAAGGGAAGGGCCGATGCGGTAAGGATCTCTGCAGCAGAATAGCTACCAATAAGCCCTCGATCGCGAAGTAAATACGTGTTTTCACCCACTTGTTGCTTCCTCCGTGGTTCTTAACTTCTGGTTTACGGCACGTTTGACTCGAACCAAAGAAGCGCTGCAGGCGATGAGGTTCTGTGGCGGCGCGTAGCCCAAGGAGGCATCTGATGAAAAAAAATCGAATCATTCCATCGGCAATATTGATTCTCCTGATGGGGTCAATAATGGTTTTCATATGGAATAACGCAGCCTTGGCTGAAGGAGACTGGCAGAAACTCCCCCCGATCGCACTCGAAGATTGTATCGGTGTCGATAAAGTACTTGCGCCGAATCCGTTGTCTTCGTCCGATAACGACTTCTGGATGGTCTTGAAATATGAAGAGAGGGACCAGAGCGCCGGTGAAGCAGGGATGAACACCGGCAAAAGTCTCAACCTGTATCTTGTGACCGGTCTGGCCGTTCTGGCCGAAGAAAATGTGGGCTTGCCTTACTACCGGTTTCTCATCGTGACCTTCAGGGACGGCGACGATTCTTCGGCAAGCGTCCAGCAATGGCTTCTCTCAGATGCGGATAATGATGGAAGACTGGACAACGCCAAGTTCGAACGCGTAACACTCGGCAGTGAAGGGGAAACAGGTCAAACGGAAAAAATGGAGATACCCGTTGATCAGGTCCAATTATTTCAGGACTATTTTGAGAAAGCCAACCGTGAGCTGAACAGCAAGGCGGAGAACGAGGACGCCAGTCAGTGCCTGGCCAGCTAAGAAAAAATAACTTTAATAAGACTCGTTTTAGTAAGTGGTGTAAAAACTCCTGGTTAAAGAGTCCCAGCCACTCCCCCCTTCCTGCCCTGATCGGGATGGCGTTATGGTATCTTTTATGGATCGGGTGGGCCTTTCAGAACGGAGCTTGAAGGGGACACACCTCTAAGCAGTAACCGTACGGACCAAAACTCTAAGGGGCTGTGAGAGGAGTTCCTTCCCACCCGTAGGCCTGCGGCTCACCAATCCGTACCCTTTTTAAGCGACAATAAGCACGCTGCCGCGGAGGAATAAGGTCTCCTGCCTACATATTCCGGTCGTCCTGCTTGCTATCCTTTCATCAAAGCGAAAAAGTTGTTTTCACGAGCCGGACCCTGCAGCAAAGCCGCGGGGCAAGGGAGGGCATGATGAAAAGAGGTATTTGTACTCTGTCCGTGTTTATTTTCCTGGCAATCTGTTCTGCGACCGGTTCGGCCGCCGCTGCCGACGACTGGGAGGATCTCCCGGAGTTGATTTTTCAGGAGTATGTAGAGATTGAGACGGTCGTCGGCCCCAATCCTTATTCAGAAAAGGACAATGATTTTATTGTCGTGACCAAGTACGAGGAGGAGGGGGAAAAAGCAGGAGCACCCGGCAAACGGAAAGGGTCCGGGGATCAGACGAGATCATTGAATGTGTACCTGGTAACCGGCCTGATCGTTCTGGACGGAGGAGAGATGGGGATTCCTTACCACTCCTCTCTTATCGTGAGCCTCAAGAGCGCAAATAAAAAGGTTTCAGTCCAGACCGTCCAGCAATGGGTTTTGTCCGATAGCGATAACGACGGCCAGCTCGACCAGGGAAGATTTCAGAAAATCACAAGAGGCACAGAGGGAGAGACGCTTAAGAAGGGCCCTGTCGAGATTCTCGGCGACAAGCTCAAGAGCTACCAGGCGTACTATGATGAGGCAAGCCGTGAATTGAACAGCAAGGCGGAAAATCTCGGAAAGTGACAGGAAGCCGCAACACGGGAAAGGTAAAACGTAACACGGGACACGTAACAGAGAAGAGGTAAGCGAACCCTATCACGTGTTACCAGTCTCGTGTTACGGCTTTTCCTTTTCCGCATGCGCCCGTTTCGGCCAAAGGGAGACGGGGTCTTTGAGTTCTGAGGATAGCGCGAGCAGGAAATCGGGGACAGTGGGAAATCGGGCTTCCGCATCTCGGGCCAGCGCTCTCATGACCGTTTTGTTGAGGGACCGCGATATTTCTGCACGAAGGCTTAGGGGGGAAGGAGGGGGACGGTGGCCGATTTGGGGGAATTGTTTTTCCAGACCTCTTCGGATCTCAATGCCGTCATAGGCATCCTCGAACGGCCACCTTCCTGTAAGGAGTTCATAGAGAATAGCACCCATACCATAGACGTCCGCCGTCAGGTCCAGTGGGAGACGAAGGACCTGCTCGGGTGACATATACGGCGCGGTCCCGGGAGAACTTCTAGGCGCTCTCTTCGGCCGGAGCGATCGAGCCGTATCCATGTCCAGAAGAACCGGCACCCCCTCGCGGAAGAGAAGATTGGCCGGCTTGAGGTCCAGATGAAGAAAACCGGATGCATGCATGTGTGCCAAACCCGCGCCTGCGTGTATAACGGTCCTTATCGCATCCGTCACGGGCATACGGCGTGCCGGCTGCGCAGCCATCACCTCCAGGAGAGACGGCCCCTGTAAATACTCCAGCAGCAGGAAGTGGCGCCCCTTGTGCTCCCCGCCTCCGAAGACCCGCACCACATTAGGGTGATGGAGCTTGCGAAGAATTCGCAGCTCTCGACGGAGTGCGGCACTTGTAACGCGATCCTCTGCCGTGTCGATAGACTGTAATTTGCATGTAAGAGAACACCACCCTTCAGCGCTCCATACCTGATAGAGTTCGCTCCGGCGGCCCGCACCGAGATGGCCGATGACGGTCAAATCCGTCCCGATCCGATCCCCAACGGCACATGCATAGTGGTGTGGCATGAGAGGCTCGCGGCGCCATTGATATTTCTCCAGGAGACCTGATCTGCGCGGCCTCTCTCCACGAGTCCTGGGCTTTTTCCCTGTCATCGTCTTTTTGAATTGTCTCTTCACATGCTTTCACACCCGGGTTGAAACGGAGAGATGAACCGTCGCATCACGCGAGCGCAACATCCCGGAACGTTTTTAGGAGATAAGCCGTAAGAGATAAATGGGACAAGGGCAGTATTCCGGGTGGAATTCCGGTGTAGAAAGGGTACGGGTATTGTAGCCGCGCTCCCAAAGAGCAGTGTAACACTTCACTTTACGAAAAAGGATGATCGACCCCACGCATTCTCAAAGAGCTCCTAAGAAACTTCATTTCAGATTTCAGGTTTCAGTGTTCAGGTGTCAGAAAACTGATGAACTACTTTGCTGACACCTGACACCCCGACACCTACAGAGTTTCTTTCATCTATAAGCCTGGCGCCGGGGCGCCGGGGTTGGCTGCTAATTGTTAAAGAGCAGTGTATGTCGTCTGGACCACTTCAGGCGAATACGTGCGCTCCAGTCTCCGCACAATGAAGTGCCCCCGTGCCACATCCTGATAATGATCCATGAAAATGAGGTTCAGGAATGCCGCGCCTGCGGCGCCTGCAACCGGCACCGCCTGGGCGGCGAGCTTTTCCGAGATCGTCACTCCGAAACGCGAGGCGACCTGACCGATAAATCGAATCACTGGAGGCGCCCCGTGGAAGGCAAGCCCTCTTTCCGCGATGTACTGGGCCGCTTCCGTAATCGCCTTGGAAAGAGCCGTCCGTACTGCAAAATACCCGAGTTCGGCTCCGTCATCCGCTCTGGATCGGCCTCCGAGAGCGAATACCTGGATGCATGCCAGTTTGGCCTCAGGCACATGGATGAGTTCCCCCTGGCTCCTCGCCACGTCCGCAATGGAACGCAACATAATGGTTGTGGAAACCGGCAACTCAACAGGAAGGCCGGCAAGGCCGAAAGCACCGCCCCCCGCTCCGGTCGCAAAGACCGCCATTTTGTGGAAAAGATCCGAGGAAGGCCTTGAGCCGCCTTTGTCCATGGTCCTTACTGCAAATTCCAGTGCCCGCTGCAGAGCGGTTCTTGTAGCCTGCCCGATCACGTCTGAAAACCTCGTCGGCAGGGATTGCAGTCCTTTTTCAAACGGCAAACCGATCGCACCGGCGATTTTTGCTGCGAAACTGACATTTTCAAGAAGGGTCTTGGCGTAGCGAAGCTCCTCCACGGCCCGACGATTCATCTCCATGATCGCTCCTCCTCTTCGAAAGGATAACCTCTAAAATCAAGATGTAAACCAGGAGCTTTTGTGCAGCACGTTAGAGGGACTCCAGAAAGTGGTCGTATAATCTGGCAAGATGCATGGCCGGATTATCGAGGTACTCCTCCCTGCTGATGTCGATGAATTCGCTTCCGTGGTCGCCGATTTCAGCGACACGGGCGGTCTTGATCCACTCCTCCGTGTGCTTCTTCGGTTCAAACCCTGGATCCAGAAGCCCTGTTCTGTTCAATCCGGGTTTCAATGACCAGGGGATGGCTTTATGCAACTCCGGTTCAGGATCGATCAGGCTCATCCAGTTCAGAGAGGACGGACCTTGAGCGGCGATGCGCAAAAGGTTCACCGATACCTCCTCCGGATCGCCCATCCCCAGAGAACCCCCAAAACCCATCTGAATTTCCAAGGGCTTCTCAAAGAGCCAGAGACTCACCGCGGCGAGAAATGCGGAGAGCTTCGCCTCGCCTGCAAGATGCGAGACCGTGGGGAGCCCTGAAATGGAGTCTTCAGATCCCGAGATCCGGATCCCATCCACCAGTGAAGCGACCCCCAAGGCGGGTAGAGGCTTGATCAGGTCTGATCTTCCCAGTCCCAATAGAACCGTTGCCGTTTCATCTTTTTCCCGGACTTCGGAAACGTAAGACCTGAGCACGAACTCGGCAGGCTCCAAACCGGGACGGAAGAATTCAAATGCGCGGTCCAGCAGGACCCAGCCTTTCAGGCCGGGATGGCCCGAAACCGCGGAGAGGAGTTCGCGGAAGAGCTTGAGCCTGCTTTGAATGAGCGGCGGATCGGCCCACCAGTCAAGAGGATGCAGGGTTCGCAAGGCGCCATCTACGAATACGGGGGCCGCCCGCGGATCTCTGTAACCGTGGACGAGATAGGGGGGAGCCCAACGCAGGGCCAGCAGTTTCGACGAGGGCGCAATCAACAATGCATTCAGCCCCGACTCCGCTATCTGATCCAGTGCCATGATCAGACCATCGAGAAATCTTATCGTGGCTTTCGTGCCCCTGGCGAGGGATTCTTCCAACAGGGGGATTGCAATCCGCTCCAGCCCCAGGTCTTTTGCCGCCCTGGCAGCCTTTCGCAGTGTCTCCGGTTTGGGAGGTTCGAGACCCGTGAGCCCTCTTACCGGGCAGATGTAGTCGGCGCTGACGATCATCGGGAGTTTGTTCCTTTGTCCCCAAAGTACCGGATAACCATCATGGTGATATCGTCGGCTTGGGGAACCCCTTCCGAGAAGTGTTCGACATTACCCATGATGCCTGAGATGATCTCCTTCAGTGACCTGCCGCTCAAGGGGGCGAGATCCTGCATCAGCCTGCCCTCGGAAAACAGCTCTTCTCTCCCGTCCATGGCCTCGGTCACGCCATCCGTATACAGGAAGAGAGCGTCGCCCTTCTGCATGGTGATCTTCCGGGATCGGTAGACACAGTCCTCGGCAACCCCCAGGGCAATGCCGCCCGTTGACTGAAGCGGAGTTATGGTTCCGGCAGCGGAAAGAAGGAAGGGAGGATTGTGCCCGGCATTGGAGTACACCACTTCGCCGGTCACGGTATTGAGAATGCCGAAGAAGAGGGTGACAAACATCATGGATTCGTTGTCGAGGGAAAGATCCTGGTTCACCCGGATCATCACGTTCTCGGCGGAGAGCCCCTGTGTGGCCTTGGTCTTTACCAGGGTCTTGGTTACGGCCATGAACAGGGACGCCGGGACTCCTTTTCCGGAAACATCCCCGATCGCAAAACAGAAGTTCTCCTCGTCCATGAAGAAAAAGTCGTAAAGATCCCCTCCCACTTCCTTTGCAGGCTTCATGGAGGCAAAGACGTCGAATTCGGTCCTGTCAGGAAAGGGCGGGAAGATCTTCGGGAGGATGCTCATCTGAATGTCGTGAGCGATCTTCAGCTCGCTTTCGATCCTCTCCTTGGCGGCGGTGGTTTCCTTCAGATCCGAGATGTACTGCTTTAAAGAATTCTTCATGCTGTTGAAGGATGCCGCCAGCGTTCCCACTTCGTCTTTCGTTTTTACATCAGGGATCGGGATTTCCAGATCTCCTGTCGCCATCTGGCGGGCCGTTCTCGAGAGCGCTCTAAGGGGCCTTGTTATGGAACCCGATATCCAGAAGATCATGACAAGGAGGAGCACGAAGCCGGCAAGGCTCAGCCACACGATGGTTCGGTTGAGACTGTGGATGTCGGCCATCAGCTCATCTTTGGGGAACAGGACTCCCAGGGACCACTGATTGGAAGGAAGGGGCGAATACCACATCCAGCACTGCTTTCCCGTATGAAGGCTTGGAAAGAGCACGAACCCCGACTCTCCCCGGACCATGCATCTGCCCACTTCCCTCATCGCCCGATCCCCCCTTTCCTCGGCCACGGTGAAAAGGGTCTCGTTCATGACGAGGCTGGAACTGGGGTGGGTGACGAAGGTTCCATTCTTCGAGATCAGGAAGCCGTATCCCGTTTCCGCGATCCTGACGGAGCCGATCATCTCCTGAAGCCAGTCGAGGGAGATGTCCGCAGTCACGATCCCGGCCAGTCTCTTCTCTCCTGAAATCGCCCTGTAAAAAGGAACGGAGAAGGTCGCCATCATCGTCTGGCCGGCGCCTTCGTCGAAGTAGGGCTCCGACCACGCCGGAGCATTCAGTTCTTTGGGTATCTGGTACCAGTCCCAGTAAAAATATTCGTAGGGGATATAGGTGAAACTGAGCTCGCCTCTGTTCTTGTAGAAATAGGGCGCAAAGTTCCTGATGTTCATGCTGTACGCGTAAGGTTCAAAGGCGATGGTCGCTCCGTAGATTTCCGGGTTCTTTTCTACAACGGCGCGGATCTGCCGCAGGATGTCGCCATACTGGTAAGGGAAGTCTTCGAGGAAAATGGCAAGGTTCTTGGGGACCTTCTCCACAGCCTTCATCACGGAGTCGATCCGGTTCACTGTGGACAAGGCCAGATTCTCGGCATTGGTCTCCACATTTCGCAGGATGATATTGCGGGAAATGACATAGGAATAGGCGAAGATCACAGTGAAGATGACGGCAACCCCTGCCAGGATCCAGGTGGCCAATCTGACGGCTATGCCCCTATTTCGTGCCATCGCCCATACAATCCTTGAAAAAAGAGGCGAACTCCGGGATGGTTTCGATCAACCCTCCCGAATGCAGGTTCGTGGCCACCCGGTAATAATCCCTTGCGAGGAGCTTCGTTTCAATGCCCTTCGGTTCCCCTGTGAGGATCAGATCCGCCATCCTCTGAAGCATCCAACGCTGGTGGACCCTGGTGGCCGGGATGTACTCCCTTTTCAGGTTTCTCATCACGATGTCAAGGGCCTCCTCGGGACTGGCAAACGCGGCCGCCCATCCCTCCACCGATGCCCTCACAAAGGCCTTGCACATCTCGGGGTCCTGATTGAACCGATCCTCCGAAACATAGATCCCCTCCTCGGGGAAGTTCAGGCCGTGCTCGTGAAAAAGAAAGGTTGTCAGTTCCTCCGGGTCGAAACCGGCGGAAAGAATGGTGTGGTATTCGTTGTACCACATGGCGGATGCCACATCGACCCCGTCCCGAAGAAAGAGATTCACCGAGAACGATTGAGGGACGATCTTCACATCCAGATCATACCTCTTGAAGAAGGCTTTCGGCTGAATCTGGAAGATTTCGCCCCACAGTCCCACCTTCTTCCCGTTCATGTCCCAAGGGGTAAGGATGCCTCTGGATTTCTTTGCAACCAGCATCAATGCGGACCGGCGAACGACCTGGGCTATGTTGAGAAATTTCATCCCTTGAGCCCGAGCCTGAACGCCCGTGGAGAGCCAGAGGGTGGCAAAATCCGCCTTTCCCTCCTTCAGGAGGTCGAGGGAAGGGCTTTGCGGCCCGCCGGACAGAATCGTCACGTCGAGACCGTGTTTCTTGTAAATGCCTTTTTCCTGGGCGAAATAGTAGCCTGCGAATTGCGCCTGCGGGACCCATTGAGGGATGAAGACCACCTTCTTGAGTTCTTCAGCCTCTCCGGGGATTGGGCTGATGAGGGTTGCCATCAGCACTGCGAGAAGAAGCCTTCTCACGGCCATCAATCACCCCTTCTCTTTCGAACAACAAAGGTGAGGATGTTCCGGTCTCCCTCCCGGCGGTGCCGGACCTCGTTCACCATTTTTCGGATGAGGAATACCCCGAGCCCTCCGATTTCCCTCTCGGAGATGGAGAGTTTCAGATCCGGATCGGGCAGCGATGTCGGATCGAATTCCACTCCGCTGTCCTCGAATTCCATTGTGAATGCCCCATCCCCTTCGGCACGGCATCTGATCTCCAAATCGCCGGGCTTTTCGGGATAGGCGTATCGTATGACATTGACAAGCGCCTCCTCTGCCGCCAGCTCGATCTCCTGAACCCTTTCCCCGGGAAACCCGTTGGCCGACAGGAATTCAGAGATGAAACGGGTGAAGCTCTCAAGGTTTTCTATCCGGGCGGGCAGACGGATGGTCTTCATGGGATACCCCTTCGATCGAAGGAGAAATTTGTGTCTTGGAAGGAGTCGCAGGATCTCTCCCTTCGGTCGAGATGAGAACGTTCGCGGGACACGGCACTAGCCGAGTTTTTTGAGAGCCTCATCCGACGATGGGAAGATCGGAATGATGGAACTGAACCCCGAAACCTCAAAAACCTCTCTGACCATGCTTCCAAGGGACGATACGTAGAGAGTTCCCTGATTGTTCTTGAGCTTCTTTGATCCGGCCAGGATGACTCGAAGACCGGCGCTGCTGATGTAGCCGAGTTCGGCAAGGTCGAGGATCAGGTGCTTTTCCCCCTCTGTCAGGAGCTTATCGATCTCCTTCTCCAACTCGGGGGAGGAGCCGGCATCGAGCTTTCCATTCAAAAGAACCACGACCGCGCCTTTTTCCTTCTTGGTGACAATTTCCATAGATCTCCTCGCTAGCAGGTTTGTGACTTCACAGATTGAGGCTCGCGCGCTTCATCCACCTCCATCCACGCTTCCCTGCCTCAACAAACTCCCCTTTTACCAGAAATCCGGCCGGATAGTAACCCAATTCATCAGGAGCCCGCCGCCGAGACCCTGAGCCAGTCTTCGTATACCAGATCGCGGATTCGTTTGGCGCGATCGAAATGGATCTGGAGGGATCCCCAGTCCGGACGTTTCATGATCTTTTGCATCAACAGACCGTCATGATCGAACCACCGGGGAAGGATCCCGCCCAGGAAGTATCCTTTTTCCCTCAGGATGTGTACCGCCTCATCCACCCACGGATAAGAGAGGTTCAGCCAAACCTGGACAACCAGGCCGCCCTTTTCCAGGACCTTCTTTTCCTCTGACTCGAAAACCGCCTCGAAGTCGTCGCCCGGTTCCCACACGGCTATGCGGGCCACCTGGGCATAATCGAAGTAGCCCACCTGAATCCGTGTCCGCGAATCTGATGGCGCTTGTTCTCCGGCCTTTGATACTTCCCGCCGATCATCGAGCCCGGAATAGAGGAAAGAGCACTCATCCTCATATACGGGAGGAATGAAGACCTTGTGAGGTTTCGGCTTCAGAGTACGCAGGTCAAGGATGGAAGCGACTCTGCCGGCTGCGCTTGCTTCCTTTTCGTATGCGGAGGACGGCATCAAATCCACCTCCAGGGCGTGAGAGATCCAGCCGAGGCTGCGGCACATTTTTTGGCTGAATATATGATTGCAGACGGACTCCCCGTAAACCGCTTCCACCCCGAAACGTTTTCCGCCCTCTTCCGCACCACGGGCTACGAGCCGCGTAAAAATCCCATGGCCTCCTCTGTAATCCGCATGCACAGCTCCGGCGCCATTCTCGCGGATGCCTTTATACGGTGCGCTGGAAAAGAGCGAATTATGGCCCACGATGTCTCCCTTGGGTGTTCTGGCAACAATGGAGATGATGCGGCCGGCCAGATTTTCCCGAATGAGCAGTTCCGGATCGATGTAGGTCTTGACAGGATACTCCCTGCCGTACACGGAAAGAAAGAGGTTGACCACTCTCTCCGCGTCTTCCGGTTGAAAAAGGCATGCTTCCCATTCCTGTCCGGGCTCTATAGAGCATTTCCGTTCTTTCGATTCCTGCATTGCCTTCCGTCCTCCGGTAATTTATTGCATCGCGGAAAACCTGGTCCTGTGGGCCAGGTCAGAGACAATTGGCTTGGACATAAAAAGGCCTCTTGGAATGTTGGAATAATGGAATTGTGGAATAATGGGCTTTAAAGAAAGGCCAAATCTTGCGGCACAACATCTCCCAGTCTTTGGTTGTTGTTCCCAATATTCCACTGTTCCATCATTCCATTATTCCGGCACTCGTTCCGATGCGGCAAACTTCACCCCTGTGGGGTGCAATCAAAGCCGGCCCCTCTGGAGCCGGATCTTTACTTCTTCAAGGCCCTGAGCCAGTCCTCATGAACCAGATCCCGGATTCGTCTGGCGCGATCGGAATGGATCTGGATGGACTCCCAGTCGGGAGGTTTCATGATCTTCTGCATCAGCAGGCCGTCATGATCGAACCATCTCGGGAGAATCCCCCCAAGAAAGTACCCCCTTTCCCTCAATACATGCACCGCCTCATCCACCCACGGCAAGGAGAGGTTCAGCCACACCTGGATAACCACTCCGCCCTGATCCAAAATCTTCTTCTCCTCTTGTCCGAGAACCGTTTCGAAGTCCGTACCCGGCTCCCAGACAGCAAAACGGGCTACCTGGGCGAATGTGAAATAGCTCACATCCATACGAGTTGAAGAGTGGGCATTCGTTTCTTTTCCGGCTGCGAGAAGTTCCCTCTGATCGTCCAGCCCGGAATAGAGGTAGTCAAGAGCATCCTTGTATACGGCAGGGACAAAAACCCGGTGAGACTTCGGTTGATAGGTGCGGGAAGCAAAAAGGGTGGCCACCCTGCCGTGTGCGCTCTTTTCCTTCTCATAGGCCGAGCCGGGCATGAGGTCAACCTCCAGGGCGTGAAACTCGGAATGGCACGCGTAAACCTCCTTCTGCGTGAAAACATGATTGCAGACCGCCTCTCCATACACCCCCTCCACTCCGAATTTCGGTGCGGCTTCATTGAACAGATGCTTAAAGAGCTGAGCGCTCACGCCCCCCTTTCTGTAGCTCGAATGAACCAGGCCTGCACCGCATTCCCGTATTCCTCCAAAGGGTGCGCTGCAAAAGAGCGCAATGTGGCCCACGATGTCTCCCTCGCCTGTCCTGGCAACACTGGATAGGATTCGGCCCTCCGCGTTTTTCCGGGTGAGCAGTTCGGGATCGATATAGGACGTGATGGGATAGTCTTTGCCGTAGACGGAAAGAAAGAGCTGCACGACCCCGTCCGCGTCTTCCGGACGAAAGAAGTCCGCCTTCCATTCCTGTCCCGGCTCCATATAGTGCTCTTTGCGAGCCGATTCCTGCATAGGTCTCCTGTTGCTCGACTGTTCTTCCACTGCCACAGACCTGTCGAGTCTCCCTTTTTCTATAATGTCTTCCGGCGACAGTGTTGTTCGTGAGGGCTGCTCTCTACTGCTCACTGCTGACTCTCTCTATTCTCCTGTCGGTCGAGAAAACCAGCGCCGCCGAGGCTGCACTGAACACGGCGCAGACTTCAAAAAGAGTGCTGAATCCCCATCGGGCCACGATCGGTGCGCCAATGAACGGACCCAGAAAAAAACCGCCCTGGAACATCTGGAAACCTAGATTCGTGTTGAAGGCTCGAAGCCGCGGCTTGGATATATCAAAAAGAAGAGCATTGAATACAGGCATGGCTATTCCCCAGCCCAATCCGAGGAGCAGCCCGACAGCGAAGAAAAGGTTCTCCGCCCGCACATGTGCGAGGAGAAAGAACACGGGCGCCATGGCCGCCATGCTGAATGTCGCAAGCCTGGCTTTGTTAAACCTGTCGAAAAGAGATCCGGCTGCAACGCGGACGCCTATTTCCCCAACGGTGGACAGGGTCAGAAAGAAGCCTGTGCTCGCGATCGCCATTTGCCGGCCGAACCCGTCCAGGAAAAAGAAGACCAGGGCATGGCCGGTGTATAGAAAGAGCATGGAAAGGAGAAGGCATACGATCGTCACGTCGCTCAGATCTTCTGCAACCTCCTTCCTGCTCAGGCGCTGTGGTCTTCCGCCTCTCCTGAAGGAGGTATCCTGCCTACGGGTAATCGAGAGCAGCGGAAAAACAAGAGCTGTGATCAGCGCGAAGAGAATCAGAACCTGCGTGAACCCGCCAAGAACCCCGGTCAGAAAAGGGAGGATCGGAGGCACGACGGTGTTCGGGATCAATACGATCACTGCCATGAAACCGAAGAACTGAGCGCTTCTTTCGCTGGGAATAAATTCCACCGTGACGGTCATGAGGGCTGTCCCCAGAAGCACGAAAGAAAAACCGTGCAGGATGCGGACAAGCAACATGGACCAGAGATCATGGGCAAAGGTGTACAGCGCAAGGGAACCGATCAGAAACACTGCGCCGAGATAGAGGAAGCGGTAGGCATTGCCGGTATGGAAAAGGGGGCTGATAACCGGTCTCACAATTAGTGGAACAGCCGAGAAGACGGAGATCAGAAGACCATACCATCTCGGGTCGATGGGGAGCGTTCGGAGGTACTCATAATAGTGAAAGAAAACAGAGATGTTGGCATAGACCAGAAACGTGGCCCCCATGATAAGGAGGAGTTCTTTGCACCACACGGTCTTATTAGCCACATCGCTCAATACATCTCTCCCGGTAAAAGAAGAACTTAAACCGCCAAGGCGCCAAGTACGCCAAGAAACCATTTGATTTTTCACCTGCCCGGAACCATTCCGGCAGGTGAAAAATCAAATCTTTGGGTCCTTCGCGCCTTCGAGTTCAATCTTCATGGGGATCATTCATCAATCGCAGCAGGAGATTCCCTGCAACTTCTCTTCGATAGGAAGCCGTTGCCCTCACGTCATCGATCGGTGCAACCGCTTCACGGGCCATGGCTGCCGCCCTGGAAAGGGTCGCCACCTCAAGAGGCCTGCCTTTCAAGAAGGCCTCAATCGGTTCGGAGGTGACTACGGTCGGGCCCACGCTTCCCCATGCAAGGCGAGCCGATTCAATCATTCCTTTCCGGGAAAGATTGATCACCGCGGCCATGCTGACAATGGCAATGGCGAGTGCATTTCGCTGCCCGATCTTTTCAAAGTGGTGGATGCGGTATGGTTCTTTTTCCAGCCAAACGCCCGCCACTATCTCGCCCGGCGAAAGATCCACCTTTCCCGGCCCCTTGATGAACTGAGAAACAGGGACGCTCCTCATGGAGCCCTTGCCTCGAACCTCGATTACGGCCCTCAGGACATAGAGGGGCGGCAATGCATCGCCTGCAGGAGAGGCCGTCACGATGTTCCCTCCGAGTGTCCCCATGTTTCTGATGTGAGGGGATCCGACTGTGGCGAGAGCCTTTGCCAGGACGGGAAAATGATCCCGAACGAGAGGATCCGAGAAAAGAGCGCTGTGTGTAGTACAACCGCCCAGGAACACCTTGTCCCCGTGATCGCGTACACCCCTGAGTTCGCCGATTCTCTCCAGGCACACCAAAGAGGGCGGGGATGTCATTCCCTTCCGCAGCTTCGGAAACAGATCCGTCCCGCCTGCATAGATCGCGACACCGGGATTGTCGGACAGGATTTCCCAGAATTCGTCCAGGGTGAAGGGAAGGTGAACCGGTTTCATGATTCCTCTCGCTCGCCGGAATTGCGGGAGACCCGCTCTACAGCATCCACAATCTTCTGATAGCCTGTGCACCGGCAGAGATTACCGCTGATTGCGCGGCGGATCTCGTCACGGGACGGGCAAGGCGTTCGCTTCAGGAGGTCCAGGCTGGTCAGGACCATCCCGGACGTGCAGTACCCGCATTGGACTGCGCCGTGTTCCACGAAGGATTGCTGAACCGGGTGAAGTTCATCCCCTTGGGCGATTCCCTCGACCGTTTGAATGCTACGGCCTTCCAATTGCACGGAAAGCATGAGGCAGGAAAGGCGCGTCTCCCCGTCAACAAGGATGGTACATGCCCCGCATTCTCCCGAGCCGCACCCTTCTTTTGCCCCGGTCAGTCCGAGATCCTCCCTCAGCAGATCGATTACCCTGCGGTCGGGAGGGGCGTCAGTCTCCGTTTCCTTTCCATTCAATGTGAAGCGGATTTTCAATCATTCCTCCGATGGTTCAGCCACGAAAACACGAAGCCACAAAGTTTCACCCATCTTTGTGTCTTTGTGTCTTAGTGGCGGGCTGCTGCATTTTCCTTTTGCGGATGAGGTCATATACACGTTCGGCCTTAAGAGGAAGATTGGTTATTCGGACCCCGCAACCATTTGCCACTGCATTGGCCACCGCAGGAACCGGACCGTCTATGCCGATCTCTCCTGCGCCCTTGAGGCCGAAGGGACCACTCTGCTCATACAACTCTACGGCAATGGTTTCCATGTCGGGCAGATCGAGGGAAGTGGGAACAATGTAAGTGCTGAAGTCCGGTGTCTCGCATCTTCCTTTGTCCGCTCTAAATTCCTCCATGAGGGCATATCCCAGTCCCTGCGCTATTCCGCCTTGGATCTGCTGCTCCAGGATCTGCGGATTGATGACCCTGCCGCTGTCGGTCACAGCCAGGTATCTCTTGACCTCAACTGCGCCGGTCAGCCGATCCACTTCCACGCAAGCCATGTGAACCCCATAGGAGAAGATGAGGTGCGGGATGCCGTGCAGCCTCAGGTCGGGATCCGATGTGACGGACTCTCTCGAGACCGGCGCACGGAAACGGGATGTCACCACCCTCTCGGCCGTGCCGAGAAGACGGGCCAGCATTCCAAGTGGAATCTCTTTACCTGAGGGAAGATGTCTGATCAGCCCAGGCACAAGGGCCATCTCCTCGTGCCCTGCGGCCATGAGGAGGTCTGCCGCCTTTTCGAGCACGCGGCGCTTCATGGAGCCGGCAGCGACGATGAGCGCGTTGCCGAACGTATAGGTTGTGCGGCTTGCGGAAGCGGACCCGGACGGCAGGGTCTCCGACGTATCAGGCAGCACGAGCTCCATGTGCAGGCTGTCCTGGCCCAGGATATCTCCTGCGATCTGCAGGCAGGTGGCGTCGTTTCCCTGTCCCATGTCCACTACCCCGCAGTAGACACGAAATTTACCCTCCTCCGTGATCTCGATCTTTGCATTGGCCGTATCGGGAACGACAGGTCCATAGCCCATGCCCTGCATCACGCAGGCGATGCCCACTCCCCTGGTCCGGAAAGCACCGGCAGCCTCCTTCCACTCCTGCCTGTTCTTCCACATGGGATGGTCCCGGAGCGTTTCAAGGCATGCCGTAATGCCGGTCGATGTGGTCAGGGTCGCCCCGACCCCGTTCTTGTCCCCCCTCTTCAACGCGTTTCGCAGACGAATTTCCAGGGGTGAGATCCCAATCTTCTCGGCCATCATGTCCACGATTTGTTCCATGGCCGCATTGACCTGGGGAACTCCAAATCCCCGAAAAGCGCCGCTCAAAGGATTGTTGGTGTAGACCGCCCACGCCTTCAGGCTGCAGTGGGGGATGCGGTAAGGACCGGCTGCATGCTCCAGCCCAAGGGCCATTACAACACCTCCGAGGTGGTCGTAGGGGCCGGTGTCGTAAAGGATCTTCGCCCGCAGCGCATGAAAGCAGCCGTCCTTCCCGGCCCCGAGTGTATAATGGAGGCGCGCCGGGTGACGCTTGGCGCTTGCCAGGAAGCTCTCCTCCCGGTGCCACACTATTTTCACGGCTCGATCGGGATGATGGAGAGCCGCAAGCCCGAGCAGGCTCTGGACCGTGATGCCGTCCTTGCCTCCAAAAGCGCCACCGCAGAAGGGCGCGATGATGCGGACTTTGTCCAGACCGAGACCAAGGGCTTCGGCCACCTCTGCCCGATCACGGAAAGGGGTCTGTGTGGAGACCGTGATCTCCAGGGATCCCTCTTTGAAAACAGCCCATCCTCCTTCAGTCTCCAGATACGCGTGCTCCTGGTATGGAAGTCGAAACTCGGCCTCCACAACATAATCGCATTCCTTCAGACCGGCTTCGCCTTCTCCCTTTTCGATGGCTCCCTTGAGCAGCACGTTGCCCCCGGGATGGTCTTCATGGATGAGAACCGTTTCGCGCTCCATAGCTTCTTCCGGATCGAAAACAGGGGGAAGCGGCTCCAGATCCATTTCGATCCGTTCCAGTGCGGCCGCCAGCGAGTCCCTGTCGTCTGCAATCACAAGAGCGACAGGATCCCCGGGGAACCGGATCCTGTCGTCAGCGAGCACGGGCTGATCCTTGCGCACAACCCCCTGCCGGTTCGTCCCTTTTACATCTTTGGATGTGAGAACGGAGAGCACTCCCGGAACCCGCCCGGCCGCTTCCGCATGGACCGCCTTGATCCGGGCGTGGGCCACCCCCGCCCGCTTGACCCCTGCCCAGAGCATGCCCGGACAATGGAAATCAGCCGCATACCGCTCTTTCCCGGTCACCTTGGCATAGGCATCAGCCCTCGGGATGGTCTTTCCGATTTCGAGAATTGTGTTCTTCATACGTGTTGAGGATTTGTCTTGAAAGATGAACGTCGAACATCGAACGTCGAGCGTCCAACATCGAATAAAAAATCAAATACCCAATTCACCGGACACCCAAAAAGTGCACCCGTTCTGTCTCTTTCGATCTTCATTCGTCTTTTCCCATTCGACGTTCGACGCTCTACCCATCCTACACGGCTTTCCGATTTCCAGTATGGTGTTCGTCATGAGTCAGTTGTCATCGGTCAGTGGCCGGTTTCGATGGGTCTCGTTCCGCATCCACGATATCGTGTTATTCGTCTTCTTCGCTGCAAAAGAAAAGGAAATTCTCACCATTGAAGAGCACGAAGGACACGAAGAACGACAAGTTCAATGTTTTGCTGCTTACTGCTTACTTCTCACTGCTTACTGTTTTTATGATTCCCGCAAGCGCCTCCACAAACGCTTCCATGGCATCGGCCAGGGAGATAGTCAAACGGATGTAGTTGGGAAAGCGGAAGCCGGTCATTGTTCGGATCATGACTCCCTTCTTCATGAGCGCACGGTATGCAAGGGTATCGCTCATGGGGAGCTTGATCATCACGAAGTTCCCCTCACCGGACACGAACGGGAGACCCAGAAGTTGGAGTTCCCTGCATACCAGCTCCTTCCCGCGGCGCACCATGTCGCGCGTCCGAAGGATGTGCTCCTTGTCGTCCAGTGCGGCCAGTGCGGCTTCCTGGGCAACCCCGTTGACGGAATAGACGACACAGGTGCGGCGGATGATGTCCACGACCTCCAGATCCCCCGCCAGATAACCGATGCGGAGTCCTGCCAACGCGTACATTTTCGAGAAGGTCCGGAACACGACCAGATTTGGATACTCCTTGATCAACGAAATCCCATCCGGAAAATCCTCGTCTTCCACAAACTCGAGGTATGCCTCATCCACCACGACGATCTGCCGGCCGTCTACTGCATCCAGAAAATTCCTCAATTTTTGTTTGTTCCAGTACGTGCCGGTGGGGTTGTTGGGATTGCAGACAAAAAGAATCTTGGTGCGGCCGTCGATCCGTCGGAGCATGGACTCGTCATCGAAACCGAAGTCTACGAGGGGAACCAGGCGAGCCTCGTATCCGGAGAATTCGGCAACCCATTCATATACCGCAAACGTCTTGTCCGCGGTGACGATGTTGTCCCCTTCCTGGCAAAAGGCCTTGATCACAAATGTGATCACCTCGTTCGCCCCGTTTCCCACCAGAAACTGGTCAGGATGGAGACCGAACTTTTCGGCCAGCTTCATTCTCAGGTGATAAGCGTCCCCGCTGGGATAGATCGAGGTCTTTGGCGGGGGAAACCGTCTGATGACCTCCTGGGCCTCAGGCGGCGGGCCGAGCGGGTTTTCATTGTTGTTCAGCCGGAAAAGGCGAGTGCAGCCGTAGAGCTTCTTCAGCTCATCGTCCGGCTTGCTGGGGATGTATGCCTCAAAGCGCTTGATGTATTCGGGTACCAGTCGATCCAGAGGGGGAGCCTTCATCGCATTCAGGCTCCCAGCTGGAAGACGACCCTGTCTCCATATCCGCCATAGGGGATGACCATCCGGGGCGTAAAGCCGTTTCGAAGAACTCCGGGCGTGAAGTGGGTATGCCAGGGTTTTCCTATATCCATCTCAAAGAAAACATTATGGATCTCTTCCTTCCTGAAGAGCTTCAGATGATCGGCGATATTTTCTTCCGCATCTTTGCCATCGAGCAGCGGGCGGAGGATCACCCTGTTCCGGGGCCGATCGAAATGTGCGGAAAGCACGGAAAACGGATCGCCTGTCTCGCCCTGGTCTTTGACTTTCATGATCTCGCGGGGGAGGACGAGCCTGTCATACTGCTCGCGAAGGAAGTCCTCAAGATCCGGATGGCACCAGCAAGAGCTGCCCGGGTCCTCATGCATCTGCCTGAAGTAGGCCTTCACAGGAGTTCCTGATCCCTTTTCGTCAACATGAGTGAGGGTCCCGAGAATTTCGAAGTGCTCTCTGGGGAGGTGCTCGGTTGGGAACTCGTTAAACAGTCCGACTGCGCAGGTCTTACCGAGCGCGGAGATACAGGCTTCGAGCAGGGCCTCGGGCATGGATGAGCCCGGGCTTTCGCCGAAGACGTAAGGGCCGAAGCAGCCTACGGTCTTGCGGCTCGCCCAGTACCAGATTATCCCCCCTCCAACCTGTCCTTGAGGGCCCAAGGCAACGGCTGCCTCGTATTCTCCTCCGGCAACCATGTCAAACAGCTTCCCCGGAAAGCGAAAGAAGTCGGGAAGCAGCCACCCGGGATAGCAGGAAAGGACGTTCTGGGAAAAGATTTTCAGTACATCCGGTTCGGGTTTTGCGATGGAAAACCGCGGGAGAGGGGATGAAAGCGGGGAAGCTTCCCCCTCGATGGTCGGATAGGATTTCTCTTTAACCAGGGTCAGCAGGATTCCACGCCCGGTTTTCTCCACGTGAAGCCGGTCTACGAAACGGGAACCGATCAGGAGCCCCATTTGTTCGAGGGCTTTTTCATCATCCGGAGACGCGGAGGCGGTGATATTGAAGAATCGCAGACTCATGCCTTTCACAGAGCAGGAGAAGGATATCTGAGCGTAGTACCTGCCGTCCACAGATCGGATCTCGATCTCCTGACCGGAACCGCTGTTGCGACAGAGGTAGGCGAAGATCTCCTCTGTAGCAAGGCTAAGGGCCGCCATCTCCTTCTGTCCAAGACCCATAGCCAGCGTTGACTGCTCGACAAAGGAGGTCGCAACGGACAGGAAGGCCATATCCGTGAAAAGGCGTATGCTAAGGCACCGTCCGACAGTTGAACGCAAAATGGCCCTCCTTTTGTAATCGTCCGGAGCTTGGAGAACATGTCGCACAGTTTCATAAACGAATAAAAAATCGGTCGTAGTATAGGGAAAGGAGGTGAGGACGTCAAAAGAAAAGGGGGATCTTAACGTCGCTGGGGCAACCCCTTCATGTTCGAGCGTGAGTCACGCCCTTCACATCTGCAGTTTCATTCGAAGTCCGGAACGCTGTTGACAAATTGCACAAACTCCTGAGTTCTGGTCCTGCTTAAACTGCTCTCCTCTCCTTGAGAAGATAACATTTGACGTGGGGACGAAGGTCAGGGATCCTGAGAATCCTCGGCGGGATGATTATACTAGGAAAGGAAATTACGATATTCATCAAAAAATTTTCCATAAATCCGAGACGACCCTTTCCTGACCAAAGGAGGAATACGCAATGACCATTGGCGTCCCCAAAGAAACCTTTCCCGGAGAAAACCGGGTGGCCCTGGTTCCGGCGGATATTCCAGCACTGAAAAAGGCGGGATTGGAGGTGGTGGTGGAATCGGGGGCCGGCCGGTCCGCAGGGTATCCCGACGCTTCCTATGAGCAGAAGGGGGCGCGGATCGCCGTGGAAAGAAGCGACGTCTTCGCTTCGGCGGATGTCATCGTCCAGATCCGGGGATTCTGCGCCAATCCGGTGCACGGAAAGGCGGATCTCGATCTTTTCCGGGACCGGCAGGTGCTCGTCGGCTTCATGAAGCCCTGCAGCAACGTCCTATACGTGAAGACCGTGTCCGAACGGAAGGTCGTCACCTTCGCCATGGAGCTGATCCCCCGCATCAGCAGGGCCCAGGGAATGGACACGCTTTCTTCCATGATGACCGTGGCGGGTTACAAAGCCGCGCTGCTGGCCGCAGACACCCTTCCCAGGATGTTTCCCATGTTCATCACCGCAGGGGGCACCATCACCCCGGCCCGGGTCCTGGTCATCGGTGCGGGGGTCTCCGGCCTCCAGGCCATCGCCACTGCAAAACGGCTGGGGGCCGTGGTGCGGGCCTACGATATCCGCCCGGCGGTCAAGGAACAGGTGGAAAGCCTCGGCGCAAGATTCGTGGAACTGGAGCTGGAGACCGTGGATGCGGAAACCAGGGCCGGGTATGCCCGGGAGATGGGAACGGATTTTTACGAAAAGCAGCGCCGGCTGCTCAAGAAGGTGGTCGGCGAAAGCGACGCGGTGATCACCACCGCGGTCATCCCCGGCAAAAAGGCCCCGGTGCTCATTACGGAAGAGATGGTCCAGGCGATGCCCTACGGGTCGGTCATCGTGGACGTAGCCGCGGAAAGCGGCGGAAACTGCGAGCTCACCGAGCCGGGAAAGACCCGGGTCATACACGGCGTGACCATCGTGGGCGCCACCAACCTTGCTTCCGCCATCCCCTACCACGCGAGCCAGCTCTATTCCCGGAACATCACCAGCTTTCTCTGCAACCTCGTCCGGGATGGAAATCTTGTCTTCGACATGGAAGACCAGATCGTCCGGGAGACCATGGTTACCAGAGACGGGGAATTCATGGACAAAAGGATCAAGGAGGTGCTGGATCAACCGTAGGGTGGGCTGCGTCCACCGAAGAGCGCTCACCTTCTCAAAACGGCAACACTTTAGCTCTTTGAAACAAAGAGTAGATGAGCGCCATTTTCAAAGAGCTCCTAAGAAACTTCATTTCAGGTTTCAGGTTTCAGTGTTCAGGTGTCAGAAAACTGATGAACTATTGTGCTGACACCTGACACCCGACACCTGACACCTACAGAGTTTCTTTCATCTATAAGCCTGGCGCCGGGGTTGGTTGCTAAAGTGCTACTCAAACCGATTATCATGGATAGGAGTCTGCCATGGAAACCTTTGCCACAAGCCTTACCATCTTCGTGCTCGCCCTTTTTGTCGGCTTCGAGGTCATCACCAAGGTGCCGCCGATCCTGCACACCCCCCTCATGTCGGGATCCAACGCCATCTCCGGGATCACCCTGGTGGGGGCGCTGATCTCGGCCGGAACCCAGGCCACTGTCCTGACCTCGGTGCTCGGCTTTATCGCCGTCGCATTTGCCACGGTCAACGTGGTGGGAGGGTTTCTGGTCACCCACCGCATGCTTCGAATGTTCAGGAAGAAGGAGTAGCCCATGAGCCCCGTGCCGGTTCAGATCGTCTACCTGATCTGCGCAGTTCTGTTCATCCTGGGGTTGAAGCGGTTGTCCCGTCCCCGCACCGCGGTTGCCGGAAACCAGATGGGGGCTGCGGCCATGCTGCTGGCCGTGGTGGTAACCCTGCTCGACCGCCAGATCGTAAGCTACGAGATCATCATCGCCGGGCTGATCACGGGAGCGGCGGCCGGGATCCTTCTCGCCGTAAAAATCAAGATGACGGCCATGCCCCAGCTGGTGGGCCTGTTCAACGGCCTGGGGGGCGGCGCGTCGGCCCTGGTGGCCGGGGCGGCCCTTCTGGAGCTTGTCTCCCTTCATGGAGGAAGCCGCTCTCCGGGTTCCATTTTCATCGTCGCCACGTCCTTTTCAGGGATCGTGGGCGCCGTGACCTTCTGGGGAAGCGTGGTGGCTTTCGGAAAGCTCCAGGGGTTTGTTACGGGAAAGGCTGTTCAGTTTTCCGGCCAAAACGCGGTCAAACTGATCCTGCTCATGATCTCGCTCGGACTGGGCGGTTGGCTTTTCTTCTCCCCCATGAGCGGGTACCTGTACTGGGCCATGCTCCTATTCTCCTCCCTTCTCGGCGTTTTCCTGGTCATCGCCATCGGCGGGGCGGACATGCCCGTGGTCATCGCCCTCTTGAACTCTTACTCGGGAGTGGCCGCCGCGGCCACCGGCTTTGTCCTCGCCAACAACCTGCTGATCATTTCCGGATCCCTGGTGGGGGCCGCGGGCCTGATCCTGACCAACATCATGTGCAAGGCCATGAACCGCTCCCTTCGCAACGTGCTTTTCGGCGGCGTGGGGAGGGAGCTTTCCGTCAAGGCGGAAGAAGAGGAGACGTACGCCGGGAAGGTGAAGTCGGCCACCGCCGAGGAGATCGCCATGATGCTGGACGGCGCCGGACGGGTAGTGGTGGTTCCCGGATACGGAATGGCGGTGGCCCAGGCCCAGCATGCCGTGCGGGACCTGATGAACCTGCTGGAAGCCAGGGGAAGCGTCGTGGAATTCGCCATCCACCCGGTGGCCGGCCGGATGCCCGGGCACATGAACGTGCTGCTGGCCGAAGCCGACATTCCCTACGAGAAGCTCAAGGAGATGGACGAGATCAACACCACCATGGAGCAGGTGGACGTGGCCATCGTCCTCGGGGCCAACGACGTGGTAAACCCCCTGGCCCGGTCCCGCTCGGACACCCCGCTTGCCGGCATGCCCATTATCGACGTGGACAAGGCCCGCACCGTGATCGTGCTCAAGAGAAGCCTCGGCGCCGGCTTTTCCGGGGTTCCCAACCCCCTTTTCGCCGCAGACAATACCCTCATGTACTACGGCGACGGAAAGGAGGGGATTCTGGACCTCATCGCCGCTTTGAAGGAAACCTGACCCCGGGCTTACGTAAAGATGGGGATGCTATGACGTCCAGGTTACAGATTACTCTTGAGGTGTAACCATGAGCATTGAGAATACCGAAGCTCGAAATATAGAACCCACGCACCCGGGGGAGATGCTTCTCGAGGACTTTATGCCCGACTATGGACTGACGGCAACGACTCTTCACCACAGTCCGGACTTGTGACCATGGGATCGATCCCGCCATTGTGAAGCACGTCCACAACGGCATGGCTCTAGGCGTGGGGGACAACAGATTCCCGAAACAGCCCAAGCGCCGGAGGAAGATGATCCTCCTTACCGGGGCTTGGCTATCGCCGCCATGGCCTCGATGGTCCTTTCGATATCCCTCATGGTATTGAATGGCCCCAGGCTGAATCGCACTCCGCCATTCGGATAGGTTCCGAGTGTTTCATGGACAAGGGGGGCGCAATGGAGACCGACGCGGACGGCGATGCCGAAGTCTCCGTCCAGGATCGCCCCGACATCCGAAGGATCGACTCCCCTGACGTTTGCAGTCAGAAGCCCGATATGGTCCGAGAGATCTTCGGCGCTGTAGAGTTCGACCCGATCCAGCGAGGAAAGCCCGTCCCGAAGCTTTGTCAGCAACTCCATTTCGCGCTTGTGGATTGCATCGATGCCCTTCTCGGCAAGATAGTCCAATCCTGCAGAGAGGCCGATGATGCCCAGGAGGTTGAGCGTTCCGGCTTCCAGCCGAAAAGGAAGAGTCTGCGTATGGACAGGGCTCCTCGAATCCACGCCTGTTCCGCCGAACCGCGTGGTTCGGACTTCGAGCTCCGGCCGGATCACCAACCCCCCGATCCCTGTCGGGCCGAGCAGCCCCTTGTGGCCGGTAAAGGCGATCGCGGCGATTTGCCATTCCTCCATATCGATTTCGACCACCCCCGCACTCTGGGCTGCATCGACCAGCAGGGGGATATTGCGTTCCGTGCAAATCCGCCCTATTTCCCGGATCGGCTGGATCGTCCCCAGAACATTGGATGCGTGGTTGATGACGACGAGTCTCGTATCGGATCGTATCGACCGGGCTACATCATGAGGATCGATGAAGCCCCTGCCGTCGAACGGGACAAGGTCGTACTCGATCATGCCTTGTTCGCGCAGATGATGAAGGGGCCTGAGAACCGAATTGTGCTCCAGCCTGGTGGAGACCACATGATCTCCGGGCTTGAGGAGACCTTGAATGGCCAGGTTCAAGCCATCGGTTGCATTGGAGGCGAAGATGACGCCCTTTGGATCGGGTCCGTTGAAGAACCGTGCCAGTTTTGCCCTTGTCTCTTCGACCAGCGTTTCCGCTTCGGAGGCAAGGTCATAGCTTCCCCTTCCCGGAGAGACTCCCAGACGACCATAGGTCTCGACCATGGCCGACAGTACCGCAGGAGGTTTCGGGAAAGTGGTAGCGGCGTTATCCAGATAGATAAGATGTTCTGTCATAATTCTCTGTGACTCGATCATCCAGCGTTCAGTGTTCAGAGTTCAGAAAGAAGCGGAGCGACACTGGTTCTTTCCTGAACAGTGAACCTCATGGTTGCATAAAAACCAATGGCGCGACCTTGTCGTAATTGCGGAGGCCGCATGGATAATGGGTGAATTTGTTGTGAGTATTCCCGAGAAGTGCGCGCCTCGATCTCACTGCGAATGAATTCCTGTAGGATGGGTAGAGCGAAGCGAAACCCATCGGTTTTGATGTTTGCGGCCTGTCCAATGCCCGAATTGATGGGTTTCCCCCGGCCTACTGCCTGCCGGGGTCTACCCATCCTACGAAACTGGTTATCTTTCCTGAACACTGAACGCCGAACACTGAACACTTCAATTCACCCGGTGCAGGATTTCGGATTAGGCAGGCCGGCGATGCGCCGCGCGCCGCGCTTGATCCCGCAGGGGAAGAGGCCTTCCAGATCCATGAGGCTCATGCCCGTGCCGGACTTCAGGTGGGAGTTCAACGGCGCCCGGCCGTGATGGTGATAGTAATCCCGAAGGAACCCGATGACGCGCCAGTGGGACTCTGCCATCTTCACGAGCCCGCATTCCCGGGCCAGGAACACGGCCACCTCCTCTGACCAGTCCTCGGGGTTCCACAAAAATCCTTCCCCGTCAAAAAGGATCCTGCGGCCGGCCACAACACGGTATTCGCGGTTCGGGTCGCCCTGCTGTCCCTGTCCGGGTTGGTCTGACTCAGTCATGTGAAAAAAAGCCTCGAACCGCCAAGACGCCAAGTACGCCAAGAAATCATTTTCTTTTTCGCCTGCCGGAAGCCGCTCCGGCAGGCGAAAAAACAAATCTTTGCACTCTCCTTTGCGTTCTTAGCGTCTTCGCGGTTCAATCTCTGACCTCTCTGCTCTCGACATGCGCGAAGTTACTTCATGGCCGCCAAAGCAGCCTTGATCTTTTCCGGTGTGGCCGGGAGATCGTAGATCCTCACCCCGCAGGCATCCTTGATGGCGTTGATCACCGCAGGCGCCGTGGGGACCATGGTCATCTCGCCAACGCCCACCGCCCCAAGGGTCCCTTTGACTCTGGGGGTTTCCCTGACAATCACTTCCATGTCAAAGGCGGTTTTCATGGAAGGAAATTTGAAGGTGACCCAATCTTTGGTCTTGCCGTGCACGTACTCCTCTCTCAACGCATATCCAACACCCATGTCCATCCCTCCTTCCAGCTGGCCTTCCAGATTCTGCGGGTGGATCACAGGCCCGGCATCCACGGCCGTGGTCATTTTGATGCCCCGCACCTCGCCGGTATCCGTATTTACCTCGACTTCCGCCATCTGTATGTCATGGACCTGAGCCTCGAAGGAAGGACCCTGTCCGGTTTGGGGATCAAGCGGGCCCTCATCTTCGTTCTTCTTCATTCCCATATACCGGGTCGGTTTCCCTGCCTTCTTCAACGCTTCGTAGCTCTTTCCCCCGGCCGCTTCCATTGCCGTCTTCATCTGTTCGAGCGCGTTGACCATGGCGCCGCCTCCCATGTAGGTCATCCTGCTGGCGGCCGCCGGGCCCATGGCGGTGGTCAGCTCGGTCGTTCGCGTAACCAGACGGATTTTTTCCATGGGCAGATCCATCACATGTGCGGCAATCTGGGTAAGCATGGAATCATTGCCTTCGCCCGGATCGGCGATTGCGGCGTAGACGGTGATCCCGTCATCCGGGTCGCATTCCACGGCGACCCTTGCCGTATCCCCGGCCGAGGAAATCCCGAAGGCGTGGCTCGCCAGTCCCACGCCGCGCCTGATCGGACCTTTCTTAACGGAGGCCGCATCCTTCTTGGCACGTTCGTAATGAGGCCGGATCGCATCGCAGAGCTCCGGAAACGGCCACTGCACCACCACCCGGCCGGTGGATTTGCTCTGGCCGGGTTGAAGCGAATTCATTTTGCGGAACTCCAGGGGATCGATTCCCATTTTCTCCGCCAGCATGTCCATGGCCGATTCCAGTGCAAAGGTCACCTGCGGAGGGCCGGCCCCGCGTGCCGCTCCCCCGAATGCGTTGTTGGTGTACACCAGCCTCCCAAGGGCGCCGATGTTGGGGATGTTGTATGAGCCGGACAGCATCTGCAGCGCCCGGATGATCACGACAATGCCGAGGATCTGGTATGCGCCGTTTTCCACGATGAAATCGTTCATGTAACCGGTCAGTTTGCCGTCTTTATCGGCTCCCAGCCTGACCTTCATGGCGAAGGGGTGACGCTTTGGGGTCAGGAGCATGGACTCCGACAGACTGGGAATATAGCGCACGGGACGTTTGAAATGAAGGGCGGCCGCAGCCGCTATCGCCTCCGAGGTGATGGCCGTTTTGATGCCGAACTGGCCGCCGGAGAAAGCCTCCTCATAGCGGAGGTTTTCCCAGCCCAGGGCCTCCTGAAGCATCCCCATGTGCCTGTGGATGTCGATGCTGCGCCCTATGACCACGAGCTGGGCCTCTTCGCCTTCCCCTTCGAGAAAGGCCGCACAAGCCTCCGGCTCCAGGGGCGACTGGTGATTCAACTGCGTCGTGAACTGTGCCTCCACCACGGCGGACGACCGGGCCAGCGCCATTTCCGCATCTCCCTTGATCTGCGGCTGCCTGTAGCAGAGGTTGGGCCATTTGGAATGGATCTGGACAGCCCCTTCGGCCATGGCTTCGGCAGGGGTTTTCAGGACCGGAAGGGGATCGTATTCCACCTTGACAGCCGCAGCGGCGGCCTGTGCCTGGTCTCTCGTTCCAGCCGCAACCACCGCGATCGGATCGCCCAAGGTTCTGACCCTGTCTTCGCAAAGAACCGGCTGGTCGTCGAATATCATTTTCAGCCGGTTAGTCCCCTTGATGTCCCTGGCAGTCATCACTCCGATCACGCCTTTCATGTTTTCGGCAGCCGCAGTGTCGATCGAACGGATCATGGCATGGGGCTCCGTGCTTCGCACCACAGCGATTTCGACCGCGCCCTGGAGCTTGATGTCCGCAGTGAACTCTGCCAATCCGCACGCCTTGAGCATGGCGGATGGACGCGGGTGAGAGACCCCGATCATCCCGGCAGCCGGGCCGGGCAGGACCTGCCCGGGAGTAAGTTCCCCGCGCAGAAAACGGCCGGCGAGCTTGACCGCTTCGATGATCTTCACGTACCCCGTGCAGCGACAAAGATTTCGAGCCAGGGCTTTTTTGATCTCAGACGTGTCCGGGGCGGGATTCCGGTCCAGCAGGGCCTTGGCTGCCATGATCATTCCCGGCGTGCAGTATCCGCACTGCACGGCTCCGGACAACACAAATGCCTCCTGAATCAAATGAGGGTTTTCCGGTGTGCCGAGCCCTTCAACGGAAATCACCTCCGCCCCCTCCAGGTCGATCACCTTGGTGAGACAGGAGCGTACCGCCTTTCCATTGACAATGACGGTGCACGCGCCGCATTGACCTTTCCGGTCGCACGACTGCTTCGCGCCGGTAAGATGAAGGTCCTCCCTCAGGAGATCGAGCAGGACCCTCTTTGAATCCACCACGAACTGTCTCGTCGCTCCATTGACGATCAGATTCACTTTTTTCATGACAGTCTCCTTGGAGTATTTGCATTGGCCACGGCCGCAATGATACAAACGGCATTTATATCTAAATATATCTAACGTGATGTAAGCCATGCCTCCGAAAGTTGTCAAGCTCCCAGTTGCCTGCGCCGTCCGGAGCGCTTAGGGTCGCTGAATGGATGAAACCTGTCCCGGAGGGGCAGAGGTAAGATCACCAAAGCCGGGCTTCATCAGCACGGCGGTTATCCGACATAACGTCTCCGGGGCAGCCCTTTCACATTCGGCAGGCAGAAGGAGAATTCGCTTTCGGTGCTGCATGCCGTACAAAAATACCTCACGACGACGGACCTGCACTTCACTGAGTCCCGGATGTCGGATTCGAGATTGAGTCGGCCCCCGCACGAACACGCACAAGGGGCCACGAGTATGCAGGTGATTCCTGCTATGTCCTCTTCGATAATGTTAAATGCGCCAAGTCCGAGCTCTTTCCATTCTTCCAAAAGCTCCGTGTAAAACCTCCGGGTCCTGAGGCTTCGCTCCCTCGCAAGGGACCTGCCTGTCTCCGTCTTCAGCGTATCCGGAGCATGATAGGCGTAAGTAAGCTCGATACTGGTCTTGATGATCACGTCCTCGTCAAGGAACTGCCGGCGTAGGGCCTTTTTTGCGATGAACTGGACGACTCCCATATTTCCCAGTTTATCCAGACAATCCGCATCGTACACCACTCGACCGATGTCACTGGTTGCCTCCCCCTCCAGAAACGTGGAAAGGATGGCTTCGCTGATTATCGGGGTCCATCTCTCATAGATAGTGCCTGTAAGGATCTTTTCCGCGAAGAGGACGGCATTTTGCTCTTCCGGGATGTCGCCCTCGTGATAGCTCCCCTGGGCAAACTTTCCGGTATCATGCAAAAGGCCTGCGAGGAGCGCGGGCGTTTCTTCCAGTCCCTCCGCTCTCGCGATGTGGCGGGCGATGCGGCCGACCCTGGAACTGTGGGCCCAAAGGCTGGAAAACGGCTCTTCGACGGACCCATCCTGGTAGGCGGTCTCCTGCTCGATCAGTGTCCGGTGAATCTCCCGCAGAACCTCCGGAGCGACGGAAGGGAACGCGGCAGAGACGGATTCTTCTTTCCGGAGCCGCAGTGCCTGCGTATTTCCAGGCACGTGTTCCTCTTCCCCGTGTCTGAGACATCGATGATAGTCCTCTATCGTGTTGATATTTGCAAAGGCGTAATCGATCGTGTCTGCAAAACCCTTCCTCTCGAACCAGGCGGTGTCCAGCCGAAGGGTTTTGCAGGATCGCGTGAGCAATTCAATCTTGAAGAGATCGACTTCGAGGTTTTTCCGCATCGCGGGCAGGCACCTTTTGCTGTAAAACGCATGCAGAAATTCCGGCCTCCCTCCCGGACACGGAACCACGATTTCAAATAAACGGAGCTCGAGAAACTGGGAGCGGATGACCTCCCCGTTCAGGAAGGGCATGTCCGCCGCGCACACGAAGGCCGATTCATGCCTTATTTTTCGGAGCCCGCTGTAAATGCCCATCAGGGGACCGCAGTTTTTTCGCTCGTCGGCAACAAGAGGAAGCATGAGGAATCGGTACTTCTCCGGCGTGTTGGTAACCACAAGAACTTCTTCGAACAGGGAAACGGCCACATTCGCTGTCCGTTCGATGATAGACCTCTTGTTGATTTCCAGAAGCGGCTTGTCCGGCGTCAACCTCTTGCCTTTTCCTCCGGCCAGAATCAGGCAGGAGGTTGCTATTTTCTTCGGTTTGGCCCCGGTCATATACAATTCTTCTCCAAATGTCCCCACAAGGGGACTTTCGTCAGCAGATTGAAATTCATCCATCGATTATGCCAAACCAACAAGGATAAGCATAGAGTCTCTTGCCGTATATCCTGTTCGCCGGCCGGTTGTCTGCATGCCGGCGAATAGGATTTATGCCTAACGTGATAGAGTCTGTTCTTGGATATGCTTGCAAGAGAAATATCGGAGATAACAGGTTAGATCCAGAACGGACCGCTCATCCTCCGAAGGGGATTATAGCATCCATCATGCCTCTACGTCACTGGATGAAGATTGAGGAATGCGCACCAGCCCACAGGAAATGGTCTCAGCCTGGACATGTTCGAAGTGCGACGGCAGGCACTGGAACTTCGGAAGCGTGAAATCCTGACGCCCCTGCTTCAGTCCATTCTGATGATTTTCACATTTCGATCCGCCCAACCAGGCGGCAGGTAAACCCTCCCACTTGCACCGCTCCGCTTAACCTTCTTTTCGATCATTTCTTCTCCGAAAATCTGGAATTTCACCTTGCCTGGTGGGCGGGTTTCGGCCGGCGCCTTTTTCTTTTCACTTTTCCGTGGCGTCGACATTTCAATTCGTGCCCAGAGTCAATTAGCCAGTTTTACGATCCGGCAGGCGACACTGTTCATGGTGATATAGCCTGAGACATTGTCCAGCAATTTGGCGTCCAGGAGGATATTACAGTTCGCTTCCGCCCAACCGTGGGGGACCGACACCACACCCGGCTTGATGTCCTGGGTGACATTCGCCATGATCTTTATCGAGCCGCGGGGAGTTTCCACAGCGATCATTTCACCGTGCACGATCCCGTATTTCGCGGCAGTGGCGGGGTGGATCTCGGCTTCCGCGTTCGGTCTTCTCGCCCTCAAAGCCGGCACATCACGCATCTGCGCATCGATGTACTCCACCTGCCTGCAGCCGGTGAGCAGGATCTCCGGGTACTGCTTGACGATTTCAGGATTGGCAACCGGGCTCTGCTGCGGCTCGACGTGTCCGGGGATACCAGGGAACCCCAGCTCTTCCATTCTTGCCGAAAACAACTCTATTTTCCCGCTTGCGGTTGGAAAAGGCCTTTTTTCATAGAGTTTGTACTCTTTCTTGCCGAAATAGACGCCCTCCGGATGCTCCATCAGCTGCTTGACGGTCACTCCGCTTGTGGAGAAAAAATGTTCCGCGACTTCTTCATCGCTGTTCCAGGGGAAATGCTCCGCATAGCCCATCTTGCGGCCCAGTTCGGACCAGATCATCCAGATGGGCTTGCTCTCATAGAGGGGTTCGACCACCTTCTTGCGCAGCATGATGTAGGGCTCGGCGTACGAAATGCCGTAAGGAAAACCGCCTATGCCCGTCTCTTCCAAAAAGGTGCAGGCCGGCAGCACGTAATGGGCGAGCTGTCCTGTTTCGGTCATGTTGGGATCTATATTCACAAACAGCTCCAGATTCTTTATCCCCTCCAGGAACAGCTTGGTATCGGGAAAGGTAAGAGCCGGGTTGCTGCCGGACGATATGAAACCCTTGATCGGGTAAGGCTTCTCCGATTTCATCGCCTCGGTCATCATCGATGCGGAGCCATAGGGAGGAGGATTCTTGCCGAACTGGTGGAATATGGGAAACTCGTCGTACCCAAGGGAGTGTTCCTTAATGGGCAGGCGCAGGTCAGCCAGACGGACCATAGGACAGCTCACCCATCCGCCCGGCACTTCAACATTTCCGGTGATGGCCATCAGGATCGAATAGGCCCGGTTTGTCTGGAGGCCGTTGGTGAACTGGTTCATGTGGCCCACGCCTTCGAGGATGCAGGCGGGTTTCGTGGTTGCAAAGATGCGCGCCACACGCCTTATTTCCGAGGCCGGTACGCTGCTGATCGTCTCGGCCTTTTCAACCGTATACTCCTTGACATGCTCCATCAGCCTGTCAAAACCTGTGGTGTGCTTAGCCACAAACTCTTTGTCCCAGAGACCTTCCTCGATGATGACATTCATCATGGCCAGGGCTATGGCGCCGTCGGTACCGGGACGGGGCTGCAGATAGATCCCCAACTTGGATATGGGGGTACGACGGGGGTCGATCGTTATAAGCTTTGCCCCGGCCTGGACCCTCTCCCGAACGATTCTACCTACGGGCCAGTAGCTTTCGTCGGGATTGCGGCCCCACAGGATGATGCAGTTGGCGTTCGCCGGTTCTTCCACGGGATAGCGGCCAAAGGTGATCTGTCGCGCAAGGATACGGGTTCGGAAACAGATGCCTTCCGGATTGAAGAAATTGGGAGTGCCGAAGGCCCCCCGAAATCGCTGGTTAAAGGCCGCCATCTCGAAATGCTCCACGCCCACCGAACCGGTCCAGGTCGCCAGGGTGTGGGCTCCGTACTTATCCTTCAGCTCCTGCAATTTGGCTCCTATCTCGCCCAAGGCATCGTCCCAGGATATTCTCTGAAACCGTCCGTTGACCTTCTTCATGGGGTATTTCAGGCGCGCGGGCGAATAAAGCAGGTCCGGGAGCCGCTCGCCTTTAGGGCAGAGCTTGCCCTTGTTCAGCCAGTGCTCCGGGATGCCTTCCACTTTCATCAGCTTGCCGTCTTCAACATAGGCATTCACGCCGCAGCAGTTAATGCATAAACCACAGTCCGTCTTGATTATCTCCATTTCCTAACCTCCAAAGTTTTTGATGGAATAATGGAATATTGAATCTTGAAACAGACCTGTTCCGTTAGACCCATTAATTCCAACATTCCAGTCTTCCATTTTTCCATTCCGGGGCGAAGCCCCCAGGTTCGATCACCCGCGCAGATATTTGCCGACATATTCGGCGTCGACCCTCCCGGACAGCATGAACAGGTGCAAAGCACGACCAATTTCATTAAAGGTTCTTCGATCGAAAAGACAGAGTCTCGATTGGAAATCTCTTCGCTCATCGATGTTCATGCAGGAAAGTTTCACCGCGATTTTTTCCGTTCCCGCCATCCCGAGCTCCTTGAGCATGGCGGCCACCCGATTGATCTTATAAGTGCGATGGGCAATTGAATGCAGGTAATCCTCCGTTATGTAGCCGGACTCCATCAGAAGACGGTAAAGGCATGGCATCAACGGCCCGGGGTTTATTTCGGCCGGGATGCATCCCCGCTTCCCCTCATTGCCCCGAAAGACGGCCTCCCTTCCCCAGTCGATATACAGGAAGATGCTGTTTGGATGCACCAGGAGCTCATCCGCAGCGGCGAACTCGCAGCAGTCCACATATTTCGAAGCGCAAAGGAGGGCCAGTTCGTTCATTCTTGCCAGGAAGAGCCAGAAACACTGGGGTCGAGGCGACACGATGTTCCACAACCGCACAATCCAGCGCTCGATAAACGTCTTATTGATATGAGTATCGCTTGCCTCTTCTTGGAGGCGGTAATTCAGTTCGAACCAGGCGTTGAGCAACGGACCGTCGGCGGATCGGCAACCGGGAGCAGGCAGCATGGTTTCACTGATATCGATTGCCTGAACGCCGGGGCGATGCGGCACATTCCGACACCGGGGCGATGTCACCCTTCCCGCGTTCAAAATCTCCCCTTTCGAATTGCTGTGCATCTTGCAGGGGCTCTCCCCATCTTCGGAATCTTCTCAATGACGATCAGTGACGGCATTATATCTATCAGTATGGACATATGTCAACGAAGATATATAATGATTGGGCCGCCGGGAAATGCGACTAAATGTTAAACCCATGGAGGAAGGACGGAACTTTGAAAGCAGGTAGAAGGAACAGGGGAGACAGCCGACAACAGCCCGAGGAGGCCCTGGTTCAAATTCTGGTCAACGAGGATTTTCTGTCCTCCATTCTGTGCACGCCAATTGACCTGACCGAAATGGCCGTAGGCTGGTTATATAATCAGGGGTTCATCGAATCGATCGACGAGGTTGCTTCGGTGGATACGTGTGAACGTAAGAGAAAAATCTATATTGATCTCACTACGGAACGATATCGAGAGAGGGAAGAACAGGGGAGGATCAGGACATCGGCCTGCACGGGGGGAGAAATATCCTATTTTCAATTCACCCGCAGGAAGAACCGGTTGAGAGAAGGCCCACGCGTCACTCTCGGAAGGGTGCAGTCCCTCGTGAAAGAAACCCTTGCCCAAGCGAGGGAATATGAAAGAACAGGGGGCATCCACTGCGCTTCCCTGGTATCCGTCGGACTCAATCGGATCGTGGCCCAATATGAAGATGTCGGACGGCATAACGCCATCGACAAGGTGGTTGGCCGCATGTTGCTGAAAGAGCAGGACCCCGAAGACAAAATGCTGTTGACAAGCGGCAGGATTTCGTCCGAGATGGCGCTGAAAGCGGTTCACAGCGGGATCACCGTCATTGCCAGCATAACAACCTGTACCGATCTGGCTTTGGAGATCGCGGAAGAGGCGGGGCTTACCGTTATCACACGTGCATTGAAGGCGCCCCGTGTATTGAGCGGGGCTCAGAGGATCCGTAAACATCTCGAAGACCGGGATCAAGCGTTTTTCGAGCCCTGTAGAACTGAACTCCGGTTTCCACCGGAGTGACGATGCTCTTGACCGGCAAATTCTTCAACTAAAAGGAGAGCCTGATTACCCGCCGAAATCCGGGTGGATGAATTCCACCCGGTCGTTTTGAGAAACATGGGTGGTGCTGTACTGCCGGGCATAAATATACCGGCCGTTGTGCTCGACGATGAGCCCCGGTTCCGCTTCGTGAAAATACTCGATCAGAAATGCAAGCGTTGCCCCTTCGGGAACATCCTCGGTCATCCCGTTGACTGTGATCTGGATGGTACGTCCCGCCATTTATTCTCCTCCGGACGGTCCGCACCGGGTGCAGTCCGGGTCTTTTCCAACATGAACGACTCGAAACCTCAGGCCGTTTCCCTGAAATTTCAGCAAACGGTTTGCGAGGGACGGCCTCATTCCCAACAGGATTCTGACCGCCTCCGTGCTCTGAATGGATCCGATCACTCCTGCCGCAGGCCCGAAGGCCGGGATGACGGTCTTTGGAGTCCCGAGATCCTCTGATCGGACCAGACAGGCAAAGCAGCAGGTTTCTCCCGGGACGAACGTGCTTGCCGTGCCGTTCCAGCCGCTGATGCCTCCGTAGACGAGTGGAATCCTCCGGGCCAGAGAAATGCGGTTCAACACATGGCGAGTGGCGAGGTTGTCCGTAGCATCGATGATGAGGTCGCACCCTTCCGCCAGATCGAATCCGTTGTCCTGTCCGATGAGGGCGCGAATCGGCTCGATACGACATTCCGGATTCAGTCGGCGGAGTTTCTCCGCAGCCGAGTCCGCCTTGGGGCGTCTCAGATCTGGGGTGGAATGCAGGAGTTGCCGGTTTAGATTGTCCAGGGCCACGGTATCGTTGTCCACAATTCGGAGGCTTCCCGCTCCCGCGGCCGCAAGGTAGTAGGAAGAAATCGATCCCAACCCACCCAAACCGACAACCATGACCCTGGACTTTCCCAGCAGGATTTGCCCTTCCACGCCTATGTCCGGAATGGCCAATTGCCGGGAGTACCTGACTCTTTGTTCTTCAGTCAGCAAGGAATCCGTCCTCCCGCAAAGCCTGCCCCGGACCTGATCCGGGGTTGCGAAGAGCGCAAAGAAAACCGGACAGGATCACAGGATCAACCGGATCAGAGCTTATAATAATTGACAGACACATGGATTCATGTTCCCGCCCCTGGCGACAAAGGTGTCATTTAACGGAAATGACGGACGGGGGATGCCTGAATCTCTCCAGTCTTATGATCAGACTGGCCCCCCTCGTGACATCCGGGTTCTTACACTCCTGTCTGTTCTATCCTGTTAATCCTGTATCCTGTCAAAGCTATTCGCTCTTTTCTTTTTTCTTCCGGAGGGCCATGAACACCCGCTCCGGCGTCAGGGGGAGTTCCCGGAACCGAATCCCCGTGGCATCATAGACAGCGTTCAATATGGCCGGGATTGTAGGCATGATGGCCCCTTCGCCTACTTCCTTTGCCCCGAAAGGTCCATAAGGCTCGTGAGACTCCACGATGATCGGGGTGACATTGGGCATGTCCAGGGAAGTGGCGATCTTGTACTCGCCGAGATTGGAATTCAGGACCCTCCCCTTGTCGTCAAATTTGACCTCTTCGAAGAGGGCTTCCCCGAGCCCCATGGAGAGGGAGCCCTGCATCTGACCTTCCACCGAGGTCCTGTTGATGGCGAAACCGCAGTCATGGGCATCGGTCATCTTCTCGATGGTGATCTTTCCTGTCTCCATGTCCACACTCGCCTCCACCACCTGGGCAGAGCAGCCATAGGCAGGCGAAGTGCCGACCGCGGCCCCCTTGTGAGTGCCCCCGAGATCGCCGGGCTTGTATTTTCCTTTACCGATGATCGTGCCTCTGGCGAGATAGGCGATTCGGGCTGCCTCCTGAAACGTGAAAGGCTCCTTGCCCCTGGCCAGCCCCTGCCATCCCCTGTGCTCCTTGATGTATCTCGCCCTGAGGCCGCCGTAATCCACGCCGCCGTGTTTGAAGATGACGATTCCGTTCTTGATGTCCATCTCATGAATATCTACCTTCAGCTCACGGGCCAGTACCCCGAGGATCTGCCTTCGCACATCCACGGCCGCTTCCTTGGTGGCATGACCCGTCATCACGGTCTGGCGGCTGGAATACGCGCCCAGGTCGATTCCGAATTCCGTGTCTCCCGAAGAAATCCTTACCGAATCAAGAGGAATGCCGATCGTCTCGGCCGCGATCATGGCGAATGCGGTATCCGAGCCCTGACCGATCTCGGCCGAGGCCGTGTACACGTGGACGGTCCCTCCATCCTCGGCAACATGAATCGAAACCGTGGCGTGATAGGTGTCTGAGCGGTAGATCGGAAATCCGGCCCCGGACACGAAGAACCCGCAGGACATGCCGATTCCCTTCCCATTCGGCAGCTTGCCTTTTTTCTCGCTCCACCCGGATCCGTCCCGCACCGCCTCGATGCATTCCCGCATCCCAAGGCTGTTCATCTTGAGCGCGTTGCAGCTCACATCCCCGGACTCCATCATGTTCTTCAGGCGAAGCTCGACCGGGTCCATGCCGAGCTCTTCCGCAAGGCAATCCAGCTGCTGCTCCCACGCGGCCCTCGCGACCACGCCTCCGTGGCCGCGCTGGGCCCCGCAGGCAGGCTTGTTGGTATATACGCGATACCCGTCATATTTCATATTCTTGAGACGGTATGGCCCTCCCAAGAGCGATCCAGCGTAGTAGATGGTGGCGATCCCGAAGCTGCTGTAAGCGCCCCCTTCCAGGTAGCACTCGTTTTTGAGCGCCATGATGGTGCCGTCCTTCTTGACCCCGGTGGTCAGCTTGTGGACGAACTGGTGTCTTGCCCTGCTGTGGAGGAAGACCTCTTCCCTGGTGAACCCCATTTTGACAGGCCTGCCGGTCTTCATGGACATGAGGCAGGCCGCCATCTCCATGGCATTGGCCGCGACTTTGGGACCGAATCCGCCCCCCACATAAGGCTTGATTACACGAATTTTTCCAACGGGAACCCCGAGCACCATGGCGATGGTTCTCTGCACATAGTGAGGGGATTGTGTGCTGCTTCGAAGGGTCAGATGGCCGCTGGCATCATACTCGGCAATGCAACCCTGAGGCTCGATGAACGCCCCATCCTGACGTTTGTTCCTGAAGGTGTCGGTCCGGATCAGATCGCACTCGGCCATGCCCGCTTCCACATCCCCGAACTCATGATGGACCTCGGCGCCGATGTTGCGCAGGTACTCGTCATGCACAAGAGGCGCGCCTTCTGCGATAGCCTCTTCCATGGTCAGGACAAAGGGCAGTTCCTCGTACTCCACCTTGATGAGGGACAACGCTTCCATCGCGGTTTCCAGGTCGATGGCTGCCACTGCAGCCACCTCGTCCCCCACGTAGCGAACCTTGTCGTGACAGAAAAGCGTCTCATCATACCGGGCGGGACTTACGCCGTATCTGATCAGCCCCGCATCTTTGGATGTCACGACGGACTTTACGCCGGGCAGTCTTTCCGCCTTGGACGTGTCAATATGGTGAATTCTGGCGTGCGCCAGGGGGCTGTGCAGGATGGCGCCGTAGAGCATATTCGGCAACCTTATATCGTCAATGTAAACGGCGCTTCCGGTCGCCTTGGCGGGGGCATCCAGCCTCGGCGCGCGGGAATTTACTGTATTGTACGCTGTCATCTTCGTCTTCTCCTCAGTCATTCTTGTTGGCTTCGCAAAAGGTCGTCGAACGCGGCTTTGATCTTCCATCATTCTCCTGTCCAACGCTCACCGACTGAACGGCTTCGACGATCTTCTGGTAACCCGTGCAGCGGCAAAGATTGCCGGACAATGCCTCTCGTATCTCCTGTTCAGATGGGCTTGGATTTTTCTTGAGAAAGCTGCTTGCAGAAAGAATCATTCCCGGAGTGCAGTATCCGCATTGGATCGCTCCCTTGTCCACAAAGGCCTGCTGCAGGGGGTGAAGACCTACCGGCGGCTTCAATCCTTCTATGGTGAGGATCTCGGCGCCGTTCGCCTGCATTGCAAGTACGAGACAGGAATTCACCGGTTTTCCGTTCAGGATGACCGTGCAGGAGCCGCACTCGCCGGTTCCACAGCCCTTCTTGGTTCCGGTAAGCTCCAGGTCGTACCGCAGCAGGTCGACAAGAGTCTTGTTCGGTTCCACGGCAAGTTCATATGGTTTGCCGTTGATCTTGAGGTTGATCAGAGTTTTCATTTCCATCTCCTCCATTCACGAAGTTTCGCTTCCTCATAGGCCTTCACAAGAGCCTTCTTTGTGAGGACCTTGACCATTTCCCGGCGATACTCGGCCGAGCCCCTGAAGTCATTGATGGGTCTGGCGTCTCCTGCGGCCTTTTCAGCAGCGATTTGAAACAGACGCTCGTCGGGTTCCCCGCCGATCAATGTTTCTTCCGCGGAAGAAGAGCGCATGGGCTTCGGTGCTACGGCGCCCAGAACGATTCGCGCATCCCGAACAGGACCGCTCGGCCCATCCAGTGAGAGGAAGGCCGCAACGTTGACGAGGGAGATCTCCAGGGATTTTCTCAGGCCGAGCTTCACGTATCCGCCGCCGGAAAAGGAGGGAGGGCTGTCAAGGACGATAGAGCAGAGAATTTCTCCGGTCTCCAGAGAGGTCTGACCCGGACCCAGAAAGAATTCTTCCAGAGGGAGGGTCCTTTCTCCCTCTGTCTTCTTGAGCACGACTCTGGCTCCATAGACCATGAGGGGAGGAGCCAGATCGGCCGCAGGTCTTGCTGTTACGATGTTCCCGCCGATGGTGGCCAGATTCCGGATCAGGGGCGATCCGAGCAATCCGGCGCCTTCCGCAAGAGCGCTGAAATCCGATTTGACTTCTTCCCGGTCCTTGAGATCGGCAGCCGTTACGCAGGGTCCAATACTCATCAACCCGTGGTCCCGTTTCACGCCTTTCAGCTCTTCAACGCGGGAGAGGCAGACAATGTTCTTGGGCGAAAGCTTTCCCTTTTTCATGTTCACCAGGAGATCGGTGCCGCCTGCCAGAATGGAAGCTCCACCGCCCATCTCGCCCAGCAGCCCGATCGCTTCGTTCAGGCTCTTGGGTTCATGATACTGAAAGCTTGGTAAGAGCATGTTCGTTACTCCTTTCTCTATGATTGACTTGGACTTTATTGTACAGGAGAGGGTTTTCTAACTGGATTTTCGATGTTAGCTTATGTCAGTTCTGACATAAATGTCAAGACGGCTTTGGAAGGTGACGCGACTTTTTTGGAAGAAATAGAAGAAAGATGTTCAGTGTGGAGAACGAACGGGTCGCCCGAGCACGGCGTGTGGAGACCGGGGCGCATCTCCACTCTTATCTCAAGTCCTCATCTCCGCTATGATCTTACCGGTCTGGGATGAACCATAACCTGGCAGGGAGGCAATCTCTTCCCGCAATGCTCCCGATTGGAGCACGTCGAGGATGACTCGGATGGTCGGGTGTTCCAGCATGTCGCCTGGAATGACGATGTCACAGCGAACTTCCGCGAGGGGAACAAAATCGAGGCCGAACGCTTTCGCCACGGAGTGAAGTCCCAATGCCGCGTCAGCGGCGCGATAAGTCACCATCTGGGCGCCCTCGTGGTGTGTATGCACCTCACGGGTGTAGCCTCTTATCGATTTAGGAGGGATGCCGCTTTTCGAGAGTTTGTCGTCCAGGAGAACCCTGAGGGCGGCGCCCGGCTCCCTGTTGGCGAAACGGACATTACTCGACGCAAGGTCTTCAATCGAGCGAATCCGGCGCGGGTTTCCCGGGGCGACCATCAGTCCCTCTTCCATCATCGAGAACCCGACAACCGTTCCGCCCAACCCGCCCAGTCTCTTGCGAGCGAGCTTCACATTCAGATCCATGCGGGATGTTCCATGCAGATGCGTCCCTGCAAGATGGGCGTGCCCTGCAGCAAGGCTCTCAAGCGCTCGATGACTGGAGGCAAATCGACAGGAAACCCTGGCAGCAGGTGCAATCCGGGAAACATGCGCCGACAAAAGAGAGAATGCGGGGTCGCAGCCGAGCAGAAGAACGGTGTTGTCCAGGGATTCGGGGGAAGCGAACAACCGGACCCCGCCGCCCTCTTCAAGGATCCCGTCGGCGGCGCGGAGCTCATGGTTGAACGAGTGCATGCCGTCAACGGGATACCCTATCAATCGCCCGCGAACCTTTGCCACGGAGATCCTCTGGGAAGGTGAACCATCGCCCTCCGACATCATCACCGGTCTGCTCAAGACTTTCGTCTCTTGGGAAAAAAGGTCTTCCACGCGGCAACCCAAAGTCTTCGCCAGACTCAGTGCAACCGCCGTGTTTGGCATGTAACGGCCCGACTCCATGTCATAGATGGCCTGCCGCTTGACCCCAATCAGTTCGGCCATCCGGGTCTGGGACAACCCCCTTGACTGTCTCATGTGCTTCAGCCGGCAGAGGATTTTTTCGGATTCGCTTTTCATGAATGCCTCCATCCGATGCGAACGAATGTAACTTAAAAATTACATTGACATGTATACATGTCAAATGTAGTTTACGAAAGCATTTTGCAACTTATAAATAGCATAGAGGCCCCAGACTGTACAGAAGACTATGATCGACTTCATGGCCGCTCTCCAACCCCTTCTTCTTACCCTCAAGGTGGCTGCGCTCGCCACGCTTTTGTCATTTGTGGCAGGGGTTGCGCTGGCCAAGTTTATGGCCCACTTCAGATTCCCGGGAAAGGAGTGGCTGGATGCGGTTCTGACCCTGCCTCTCGTTTTACCGCCTACGGTGTTGGGTTACTACCTGATTGTACTCCTGGGCAGAAAAGGATTGCTGGGGCGGGTCCTCCTGGAGAGCTTCGGCATCTCCCTTATGTTCACGTGGCAGGGCGCTGTCGTCGCTTCCGCCGTGGTTTCCTTCCCGCTCATTTTCAAGTCTGCCCGGGCTGCCTTCGAGACCGTGGACCGGAACCTCGAGAAGGCGGCGCGGACCCTTGGCTCATCCGAGTTGGCCGTTTTCCTTCGTGTGTCCCTGCCTCTGGCCTGGAGGGGCATGCTGGCCGGCGCCATGCTGGCCTTTGCCCGGGCCATGGGGGAGTTCGGGGCTACCCTCATGATCGCCGGGAACCTGCCGGGAAAGACGCAGACGCTGTCCCTGGCAGTCTACAGCGCGGTGCAGGCCGGGAACGACAACCTGGCGACCACCCTCGTCCTCATTACATCCATCGTTTGCGTGCTGGTTCTTGTCTCATCCGGAAAGGTTCTGAAATCCAGCTATATCAAGGAGGTTGATCGATGAAAAACGGTCTCTTGAAGCGAGGCCTTGTCCTTGCCGTGGTATCTCTTCCCGTTTTCGCGTTGAATTCCGTCACCGATAAGGCCGCGTGCGCCCAACAGGAACTGCTGGTTTCCGCTGCGGCCAGCCTTACCAATGCATTCAAGGATGTGGGAAAGCAGTTTGAGGCCGCCAATCCCGGGGTGATGGTGGTTTTGAACTTCGCCTCCTCCGGGGCGCTGATGCAGCAGATCGACAAGGGCGCGCCTGTGGACGTCTTCGCCTCCGCAGATCAGAAGACCATGGATCAGGCCGGGGGGAAGGGGCTTCTTCTCGTCGAAACCCGAAAGGACTTCGTCAGCAATGGGCTTGTCCTCGTTGTGCCAAAGGACTCCAAAATTGCCCTGACCGGCGTGAAGGGCCTTTCGGATTCGAGAATCGCAAGGATCTCCCTGGGGAACCCGGAGAGCGTGCCGGCCGGCCGATACGCACAGGAGGTCCTCACCAAAGCAGTCCTTTGGGAAGCCCTCAAACCGAAGTACATTCTTGCCGAGACGGTACGCCAGGCCCTGGACTACGTCGCCAGGGGTGAAGTGGACGCGGGTTTCGTATTTTCCACGGATGCGATCGTTGCAAAGGAAAGGGTGCGTGTGGCGGCCAGGGCTGAAGGGCACCAGCCGATACGCTACCCGGTAGCCGCGATCAGGGGAACCAAGAAATTGGCGCTTTCCCAAAAGTTCATCGATTATCTCCTTGGGAGTGAAGGCCAGGCCATTCTTGCACGGCATGGGTTTGGAAAACCGTAGCATGATGATCGAAGTGGAAATCCGGAAGACGCTCGCTTCCAATGGGAGGAGCTTCTCTCTGAGCGTGGCGTTCTCCTCCGACGATAATGCAGTGGTGCTCTTCGGGCCTTCCGGCTCCGGGAAGACATTGACCCTCCAGTCTATAGCCGGTCTGGTCAGGCCCGATTCGGGAAGGATCGCCGTCAAGGGACGGGTGCTCTTCGACGCCGCGGCCGGGATCGATCTCCCTCCAAGAGCGCGCAGGATGGGCTACCTCTTTCAGGACTACGCCATCTTTCCGCACATGACCGTTGAGGATAACGTCGGCTACTGTCGCAGACGGCCATGGCAATGGAGACTGTCCGGAAGGGACCGAAAAGATGTCGCGACGCTCCTGGATACCCTCGAGATCGGACACCTTGCCGGGAGCTACCCTGCGGACCTCTCAGGGGGACAGAAGCAGCGCGTAGCGCTCGCGCGGGCGCTCATGACCAGACCGGACCTGCTGCTCCTCGACGAGCCGTTCTCCGCCCTGGACACCCTGCTGCGGGGAAAACTCAGGAAAGAGCTCCTGGGCATACAGGCGCGGTTCCGTGTTCCCATGATCATCATCACTCATGACCCTGAAGATATCGAGACCTTCGCTGAGACTTTGGTCACCTATGAGGGCGGGAAGGCCCGCGAAATCCGGCGCCCGCTCGAACCGGTAAAGCGGGCGTCATTATCTGGTTGACCATCTATCAATGTTGACATATATCAAGGACGATTCAACTCGGGACTTGAGCTCGGGTCCGCTTATCTCATTGGAGGTGGTCATGCATAAGAACGATCAGGAACACGGGAATGCTTCCTATGAATCGGATGACTGTATCTGCAGAAAATCGACACGGAGAGAGTTCTTCAAAACGACAGCGGTCCTCGGTGTCGGCGTGATTGCAGCCGCTGCCTTGCCGCACCCGGCTGCAGTGGCGGAAACCGCTGTTTCCATCCCGGACGTCTCGATACGCATGAAGAGCCGGGACTCCTATCTTGTCGGGGTGACCGCCGGCGATGTCATTGAGATCAAACTCGCCGACGTACTCAAATTCCATGGATACTGTGCAGGCGGCGTGGCGTTCGCGTTCCGAGCGGCGCAGGAGGCTTTCAAGGTGCTTTACGGAAACGAACTGCCGGTTCGTCAATCCATCAAAATCCAGACATCCCACCATTGCTGCCAGGCAGGCGCTCTGGCCTACATCACGGGCGCAAGATCAGACTTCGGGGCCGAGAGGAGTGTAGGGGATCTGGTGTTGATTCCACCGGAAGAGAAGAAGATCGTTTTCATTGACAAGAAAGGAAGGGGGCAGGTGACCTTGCGGCCCCTTTTCAATCCGCATGATACCTTCAAACCGCTATTCCAGAGGGTGATCAAGCAAGAGGACTTCGCCCCGAAGGTCCGGCAGGCGCTCCATGAGGCAGTTCAGGAATATGTGAATGGTCCGGTGGAAAAGCTTTTTCAAATAGAACGCGCCTGAGATCCTCTAACGGAGGCCCCTTAAAAGCATGGCTTGGAGTCCTCAAGCAAACTTTCTAGGAGAGAAGCCTGAGAAGTTTTCCCTTTTCGATGTCCCTTCGCATGCCCGGCTAAAAAGGGATGTCGAACTTGATCTCGTGTTTCTCTTTGAATTCAATCGCGATCTCGACCGCAACGCGCAGTTGGTCCGACTGAACGAAGGCTTCTTTGAGCAAAGGATGGAAAAACTGGAAGCGCACGTTCCTATCTGCACGAACGCCTACGAGAACGCTTTAGCAAGGCTTCACGAACTTCTTCTGATCTGTGCGGCCAACTATGCAAACAATTGCGAGTATGCCGCGGTGGGAGATCTCATGTTCAACCCCAGGCTCACGCTGGTTCATATCAGAGGCTGCAAGGAACCCGTTGTCAAGGAGCGCCATATGCCCCTGACCGAGCAGTTCAGATACAGGGCGCAAACACACGCAGGGGTTGTGTCCTGGCTGAAAACGGAAACCACCGTCCGAATAGAAAAGGAACCTCTGATTCCGCATTCCTACGGGATTCTGAAGAATTCCCGTTTCATCCTTCATGGCTATCTGGAGTACGCTAGGGCCAGGGCCGTTCAAATCGCGCAACTGATCTCTTCTCTGTGCTGTCAAGGCTTTGAAAATCGTATGGATCTGGAAACCTGGCTCAGGAGCGCCAACGAAGCCGACAGAGCCCTCGTAGAGTCAAGTCTAATCCCGCTTGATTGGCAGAGATTCCGAAGACTGGGCGCACTGGTCGACCGTGCACTTCATCAAATGCGGGTCAATCCCATATTCCTTTGAAAGGATTGCTTGACAGGGGTTCGCCACCCAGGTGGCCTGAAACTCCTTGCCTTCCGGATCCGGCACCGCTTGTCCGGGGATGTTCCCACGAAACACTCCTCGTCGAAACTCAGAAAAGGCCATGGGACGCCATCGGAGGTTGAGAGGCTGGAGGACGCGAAGTCCCGGAAGAGGCTTTCGTCAAATGGGATAACGATCAATGTAAAACCACGGACTGGACCGGCTCCTGAGTCGATGGACACCTGCTGGCAAGGATCATGGTGGTTCTGACAAAGGCTCCCGGATTGCTCAGTATCCCCTGTGCGAGCTCTTCGCAGGGACAATTTACGATGATGCTTCGGAGACTGTCATTCGCGATCTGCCACAGGAGGGTGAGGGAATATCGGCTCTTGTGGTCCTGGAACGCGTCCACCACTGCACGCCCCCAGGCGCCGATGGACTCCGCCCCCTCGTAAACCCCCCCACGGAATGCCGCATCCAGGGAATCCCTCAATTGCAGACAAAGCAGGAATTCACACATTCTTGACTCCTCGTTCTTGAATTTTCTCAAGCCGCACTGCGCAAGCCTTGTATTCGGCCGTGAGTGTGACAGGATCGAAAGCCGGATTGGTAAGCCAGTTGGCGTTGCCTCCCCTGAAGTGAAAGGCCATCCAGACCATTCCCTTGGGGACCTCTCGGGTGACCCTCGCCTTGACCTCCACCTCTCCTCGGCGGGATTTGACCCGAATTGTCTCCCCCTGCTCGATGTCTAATTCCCCTGCGTCGTCAGGACTGATGTCGGCGGTTTCTTCGGAAAGGATTTCGTTGAGACCTTCCGAGCGGCCTGTCTGGGTTCTGGTATGATAGTGGGTCAATCGCCTCCCGGTGCTCAACACAAAGGGATACTCGTCGCATGGGACCTCGGCCGGCGGGGTCCAGTCCACGGGCGTGAACACCCCCAGCCCGCAGCTGAACTGGCCGTCCTTATGCAGGATGCACGTGCCGGGGTGGGTCTCGTCCGGGCAGGGCCACTGAAGGCCGTTTCTTTCCAATCGTGAGTATTTGATGCCGCAAAGCTGAGGGGCAAGGACGCTTACCTCTTTGTCCCATATCTCCCGCGCGCTGTCGGACGTCCAGTCACGACCGAGACACTTTGCGATCTGTTTGAATATCCACCAGTTCGGCATGGCCAGACCGGGCGGATTGCTCGCCGTTCTGACCCGGCTCACCCTGCGCTCGCTGTTGGTAAAGGTGCCGTCGTTTTCGCTCCAGGCCGCAGCGGGGAAGACCACGTGGGCGAACTTCGTTGTCTCGTTGGGAAAGATGTCCTGGCAGATCAGGAACTCGGCGGAGGCCAACTCGTGCTCAACTTTTCGGATGTCGGGTTCCGTGTTGGCCAGGTTTTCTCCAAAGACATAGAACACCCTGATCTGTTTTGTAACCAGGCCCTCCATCATCTGGGGAATCATCAGGCCGGGTTTCTCAGGCAGCCTGGAAACAGACCAGGCCTTTTCGAATTTCGCCCGATTCGCAGGGTCGGCCACGGAGTGATACCCGGGGAAGACATTTGGCAGTGCCCCCATGTCGCAGGCGCCCTGGACATTGTTCTGACCCCGGAGCGGATTGACCCCTCCGCATTCGACGCCCATGTTCCCTAGGAGCATCTGGAGATTGGCAACCGAGAGAACGTTGTTCCTGCCGCAGGTGTGTTCCGTTATTCCAAGCGTGTAGCAGAGCATCATGGGCTTGACCGAAGCGATCCGCCGCGCCGCATCCCTGATCATCCCGGCATCGATGCCGCAGATCTCCGCGGCCCTCTCGGGAGGGTACTCCATCACCTTCTGCTTCAATTCCTCAAATCCCGCTGTGCAAGTACTCACAAACTTCCTGTCGTAAAGGTCCTCCCGGACCAGCACGTGCATCAGACCGTTCAGAAAGGCGATGTCTGTTCCGACTCTTATAGGGACATGGAGGGACGCGAAGTCCGTCAGTTTGTGCTTTCTCGGGTCCACCACCACGAGCTGGGCCCCGTTGAGAACCGCGTTTTTCACAAACGTTGCTGCCACGGGATGCGCTTCAGTCATGTTCGATCCGATGACCATCAGCATTTTGGCCCTGGACATCTCGTTGAACGAATTGGTCATCGCCCCTGAACCGAAGGAGGTCGCCAGACCGGCGACAGTGGGGGCGTGTCAGGTCCGCGCGCAGTGATCGATGTTGTTGGTTCCGAGCGCCGCGCGAAAGAGCTTCTGCATGTTGTAGGAGTCTTCATTGATGCTGCGGGCGCAGCTCACGCCTGCAATGGCATCCGGCCCATAGGTGGAAATCGTTTCTTTCAGTTTTCCGGCCACCAGATCGAGCGTTTCATCCCAGGAAGCCTCACGGAAACCGGTGCTTTCCCGGATCAAAGGGGTTTTCAATCTTTCTTCCGAGTAGATGAAGTCATATCCATAGCGGCCTTTTACGCAAAGACGGCCCCGGTTGGGCTCCGCATCCTCGACACCGGTCACCTTCACAATCCTGCCATTCCTGACGTGGAGCCACTGCTGACAACCGACTCCGCAGTAAGGGCAGGTGGTGCGGATCTTTCGGGTTTCCCATGGGCGATAGGAATTCAGGGACTTCTTATCGATGAGCGCCCCTACCGGACAGGCCTGGACGCACTCGCCGCAGAAGACGCAATCGGACCGGATCAACGGGCGGTCCCCGGTAGCGGTGACCTTGGTCTCCGCTCCGCGGTAACCGAAGCTGATGGCGCGGTTGACTTGCACTTCATTGCAAGCCTGGACACAGCGCCCGCAAAGAATACAGCGGGAGAAATCCCTCGCAATCAGAGGATTCACGTCCTCCACCGGGTGCTTCGGCTCGGAAGGTTGAAATCGACTGGACCGGACCTGGTATTGGATGGCCAGGTCCTGCAGCCTGCATTCCCCGTAGGCCGGACAGAGATCCTGATGTCCCCTGACGCTCATAGCCTCCAACTGCGCATCGGTCCAGGAATCGCTGTCCAGGTCCTGGGCCAGGCAGTTGTGATGACCCGAGGAGAGCAGCAGTTCCAGGTTCAGCCGTCTCGCACTCACGACGCGGGGGGAGGATGTCTTGACTACCATTTTTGCCGAGGCCGGTGTGGCGCAGGATGCGACAAGGGTCCTGGCCCCTTCCACCTCCACAAGGCACATCCGGCATGCCCCGGTCGGCGTTGCCCCCTTCAGCACGCAGAGGGTGGGGATGTGAATGTTGTTTTCCTCTGCGACCTCGAGGATGGTCTGTCCTGACCGGAAGGCGAGCTCCCTGCCGTCTATGAAGATCCTGTTACCGCCCATGTCCACCCCGTCTTTCAAACGATTTATTATGTCAAATATGATTCAACTTCCGACAATGGCGAGTAACATATCCCTGCTTTCATGTCAATACTGACATAATAAAAGACAATGGATCTTGACACGCGCCGACGTTTCATATATCGAATTTGATTTATGTCACATTTGATATGAATCAGAAGCAATCGCCCGTGACGGTTCGGTTGTCCGGGCGGCGTTTTTCTGATGAGCAGATCCATCGTTATTTTAAGGAGATTACTCATGACGACGAAAAAGGTGTACAGCGTCTGCGGCATGTGTACGGTCCGCTGCCCGATCGAGGTCGAGGTGAAGGATGGGTCCCGCGTCTCCGTAAGGGGAAACCCTCATGCGGCCGGAATTCAAGGATCCTTATGCGCCCGGGGCGGGGCTGGGCCCGCCCTGGTAAGTGACAACGAACGGCCTAGAACCCCCATGATCAGGGAAGGCGCAAGGGGCGAAGGACGTTGGCGCCGGGCAACCTGGGAGGAGGCCCTGGATTTCGTCGCCGGCAGACTCGGTGAAATCACTGCAGCCCACGGAGGAAGAAGCGTCCTCTTTTCCGACCGCGGGGGGCCCTTCCGGGACCTGCATCAGGCTTTCATGCGGGGTCTAGGCTCTCCCAACTACAGCAATCACGATGCCTCCTGCGCCCGTAACGTCCAGCACGCGGCCCTTTCGGTATTCGGCTTCGGGAGAAAGGACGTCGTCTACGACCTGAAGAATTCAAGGCACGTGATCCTCCAGAGCCGGAACATTTTCGAGTCCATCAATGTGAAGGAGGTCAATGACCTGACCAGTGCGCTGGGCAACGGCTGCCGTCTTACTGTCATCGACATCCGCAGCACGCTCACGGCTTCCAAAGCCCATGACTTCTTTCTGATAAGGCCGGGGACCGATTATGCCTTCAATCTGGCGGTCATCCACACTCTCCTCTATAAGGATCTCTACGATGGTTCCTTTGCCCACATGTGGATCAAGGACCTCAGGGAACTCCGGGAATTCATAAGGCCCTACACCCCGGAATGGGCGGAGGATGAAACGGGAATAGAGAGCCAGAGAATCGTGGCATTTGTGCGGGACCTTGCGGCTGCAAAGCCATCGGTCGTGTGGCACCCGGGCTGGATGACATCCAGGTACAAAGACTCGTTCTACGTCTGCCGCACCGCCTATTTGATCAACGCCCTGCTCGGCTCGGTCGGCGCCAAAGGAGGGCTTCCGATCGCGAACAAGCCCGGAGATGTAGGCCGAAAGGGCTTGAAGAAACTTGCGGACCTTTTCCCCAAGCCCAAAGACAAAAGGGCCGACGGGGTAGGCTGGAGATATCCCCATTTCGACGCAGGCCCGGGTCTTCTTCATCTCTCCTTCAAGGCCATCGAGAGCGAAGAGCCTTACCCTATCAAGGCGTATATCGCCTATCGCCACGACCCGCTCATGGGTTTTCCGGACCCTGACAGATTGAAAGCCATCCTGCAGAAACTGAATCTCCTGGTTTCGGTGACCTTCAGCTGGTCCGACACCGCATGGTTCTCGGACGTGGTGCTCCCCCTTTCACCGTACCTTGAAAGGGAAAGCATCCTGGCAACGAAGAACGGATTGAAGCCCTACTTCTTCCTCCGAAATCGCGCCCTGGAGCCCCGCTTCGACACCCTTGCAGATTGGGAGATCATCTCCGGGTTGAGCAAGAGGCTCAATCTGCAGCCACTTGCATTCGGGTCCATCGAGGACATCAGGAAATTCCAGCTCGAGGGAACCGGTGTCGGCATAGAGAAGTTCGGGGCCACAGGCATGGTGGCTCTCTGCAGCGAGCCCACGTACAGGAAAAGAGAGGAACTGAAGTTCAATACTCCCTCAGGCAAGATCGAGGTCCTCTCGGAAAAGCTGGAGTCGCAGTCCATTCCATCCCTGAAATCGTATGAGTCTCCCTCCATTCCTGCGGACGGGCAATTCCGGCTCACTTTCGGCCGTTGCGCCGTTCATACCCAGGGGCACACGGTGAACAATCCCCTGCTCTCCGAGGAGATGCCTGAAAACGTTCTATGGATAAACACAGAGGCGGCAGGGGAATTGAGGATCGATGACGGCTCGACCGTGGAGGTTGCCAGTCGCAACCACTCCGGGAGAATGAAGGCAAAGCTCACGGAGTTCATTCACCCGGAAGCGGTCTTCATGGTCCATGGCTTCGGCCACACCCTGCCCGTTGAGAGCCGTGCGCGCGGGAAAGGAGTTTCGGACAGTCACCTTATGCCCGGAGGGCTGGATGTATGGGATCCTGCCGGCGGCGGCGTCGCCATGCAGGAGCACTTCGTTACAGTGAGAAAAGTGACCTAGCGCAGTGTGACTTAGTGTGGCGTCTCACAAATACCTTGATTAAGCATCTCATTTCGACCTCCCGCCTAAGCGGGGGGGAGAAATCTTACATTTCATTGACTTAAAAGATCTCTCCCTGCGGTCGAGATGACAACTTACTTCTGAAACGCCACATTAGATGTGACTTTACGTCTACGTCATTCCGGACTCGCTCCGGAATCCAGCGTAAATTTGTCTCTGCACCCAAGCGGAACCACTCAGTCCAGTGCAAGCGGAACGAACCGCAAAACGGACAAACCCGTTTCGCCCCAATGTGTTAATGAAACACATCGGGGCGATTTTTTCCGGGGTTCCTACCTGCTTGCCTTTGCAGGACGGGCCTCAAAAGGAGCCCACTTCGATCTCTGGTCGAATCTCGCCACCCAGAGCGGCTCGCAGTGGGGATACTCCCATTTGTAGTCGGGTACCTTCTTGATCTGAAAGCACTCCTCAAGGGGGTGCGAGAACACCTCTCTAAGGTGGCGGTATTGAAGCCACTCGAACTCCTCGCGCACCTTATTCGGATCCACTGTTTGTCTGCCGTCCTTGGAAACGTATTTCAGGTTGTCCTTGAGGTCCCGCAGCCGCTGAAGCAATTCCGGTTGGCTGTATTTCCATTTGATTTTGCAGTCACCCACTTGCTCGGAAGGGGTATCGGGTTCATGCTTCCAGGCCGACCACCTCTTGTAAGGCGACGGGTTCGGCTTGTTGGGCTCCCCGAAAACGGTCATCGCATTCCAGGACTGGATTCCGTCCTTCCACGCGCCCATCCATGTCTCCTGGTTGTCGATCCGCTGGAGGACGACGGCATGGCCCAGGCTCAAATCCACGACGATGTTCCCGAAATGGATTCGCCCACCCGTGATATAGGTCAGCGAATCGGTAATGCATGGTGATTCACCCCCGCGGCCCCGAAGGATGGTCCTGTCCACCACACCATTAGGGAACATCCTGTCGAAGATGAGCCTGCAGATCGCGGCCGTGTAGTAAAGCGCTTCGCATGAATGGCCGTGGAAACGGATGATGTCCTTCATGCCGAATTTGAGCGTGTGTTTGAAATACTGGCCCGCGGTTCCGGCCGTGAATATGGATTGAAACTCCGGGAGGTACTTGCATTCTTCCTGCAGCGGCGCATAAAAAGTGGGGGTGTTGTCTGTGAAATCGGTTCCTCGATACACATATTTCGGTGGAGAGTCGAAAGGCTTATACTCCTTGCGCGCCTTCTCCTCCAGGGCCTCATACTCTTTCTGTTTGGCGGCCCAATGCTCCGCGATGGCCGACTCCTTGTTTTCCGGCTCCGCATGCACGAAAGGAACCGCGCCCAGCAAGGCGGCAGCTGAAGCGAGGCCGGCCCCTTTCAGGAATTTTCTGCGATCTTCGCGTCTATCCTTTTCCATACCCATGAAAATCTCCTCAATCGTCGTTCACTGCTCCACTTCCACCTATACTCCCCATCAAGCACTTCCCCTCCCCCTTGGTGGGAGGGGGGAAGATGCCTGCTTCAGCGCGCTATCTTGAGCAGGACATCGATCTCATTGATCGACCAGTACACCTGCTTCTGCGCGTCACAGTCGGCGATCCAATCGTTCCTGTCGGGGTCATCCCCATCCGTGCAGCCGTCGGTTTTCCTGAGGAGATGGTGCTCGATGTGGTTCAGGGCGGGCTTCACGTGCCCCTTGTTGATCATCTTCTGGACGACCCGCGCGTCTGCGATGAACAACCCTCTAAACAGCGGGGACTTGAAGGCATCCCGATCCAAGTCGCACAGGGATTTGACAAGGTTTCTCATCTTCTCCTTGACCGTAGGCAGAGGGTCGATAGCGCCGTATATGATTAATTTCCTGGCATCGATATAATTCCAACCCGCTTCGAGAACGTCAATGTCGGTCGTTCCCGCCGGCAGGGGACCCACCTTGATGATGGTGGTGGAGCGGGAGGAAAACCCGGCATTGTGGTCGGCCGGATCATCAAAAGGCCAGATGACTGCCTGGTTCGGCGAGGTCGATTTCTGATCCGGAGGCCCGGGATTCTTCTGAGGTGGAACGATCCTGAAAGGCCCTTCCCCATCCAGTTTGTTGGAGGGAGTGAGAACACCCGGTGTCAGGTACTGACCGTCCCGCTCAAAGGCGAGAAGCATCTTCAGGCCTCCCTCATTGTAGATAACATCTCCATTGATCCTCCCTGTGCAGGACGGAGCGCTGTAGTCACACCACCCGACTGCGCTCTTGGAGATGTCCGCCTGCGCATCATAATAGTAGGTCGCCTGGGGATAGGTCCCATTCACATGATAGAAGAGCGGGTTGGGGTCGGGCGACAAAGGATGGAACTGGGAAAAGCCGTCCGGCGCATAGACTGTAATGTCCGTGGCGGAAGCGAGAATACCGCTTTTTCGCAGGATATCGGAAACGGGGACTCCGGAGTATTCGGCATAGTGGTCGTCGGACTTATGGGTATTCATCAGGAGGAACTGCTCGTGCTGAGGCATTGTTTCCAGTTGCTCCAGGGAATAGACTCGATAGGGCGCGGCAACCTTACTGGGATCGTCGTTTCCATCGCCGGGGTATCGCGTCGCCGCTATTTCAATTTGGTTGGAATAACCGTCTCCGTCCGAGTCCAATATCTTGATGGCCTCTACCGCAGCCTGATCGCTTCCATTGGCCTTGTAAGCTTTTCCATAACCGTTCAGGGTTTCATCGATGTTGCCGCTGGCATCGTATCCATACGAGTAGTGACACCACTGGCAACTTCCGAGGGTCACGAGTTGCCCTTTGCTGTTTGTGTATTGGCCCCCGCTGTGGCAGAGGTTGCAGCTGTCCAGCTTGGTGCCGGTCTTGTCGGGGTACACGGCAAGAAAGGCGCCCGAATCATCCTCGCCCATGTGATGGTATGCGCCGAAAGCGAGGCCCGTCGCCGCAAGGATGAGGCCGATCATTGCCATTGTTTGAACCAGGTTCCTGTGTTTCATCTTCTTTCTCCTTTCATTTGGGATTGCATATCCTTGAGTCTCAACTGAACCGTGCAAAATCTGCCCTGCTCGGGGGATGCCGTTCTCATCTGTTATGGCAAATGCGATATATGGCAGAACTGACATAAAACAAGGGGCAAGTCAAGTCTGAAAAACGCGCCTGGGAGGGTAATCCTTGCTTTGCAGACTTCCTACGGCTGTGGATTGCGTCTTAGAGTGGCGGGAATCCTAGAGGACGGGTGTCAAGAGAAAGAGGAGACCATGGCCAGGCTCTTATTGGAAAGAGTTTCTTCTGCGCTTACGAACTAAGGCAGAGCTGACTCTGGCCGGTCGAATCGATGGACTCTCGGTTTTACTTGAATCGATCATCCGATTTCCTGGTCGAGAGGGTTGCAACGGCTTTCTGCATCCAACCGATTCGCGCTTCCTTTGGAGCGTCGAATTCCGGAACGTAGGGCTTTATGTCCAGAAGAGGAGTCCCATCGAGAATGTCCACGTTGCGGATGTGCAATACGCCGTCTTCGATCTTTTCCAGTTGAACAACGGACAGCCCGATTGCATTCGGACGCTTTGGCGCCCGGGTGGCGAAGAGTCCACGCGACTCCGAGTCCAGGAAGGGAACGACGGCGAGCTTGAATCCGTGGCTGCGGTGGAAGTGATAAATCAGGACGATGTGTGAAAAGCCGTCGAGATCCTTGAGCCCCTCCTGGAATTCCCCCAGCAACTCAACCGTTCCCTTCACGCCGGCCGCCCCGGCCGGCTGGATCGGCATGCCTTTGGTTTTTTTAAACGGGGAGCGGATGATTCCAATGGGTGCGTATTCGATATTCATCTTGTCACGCCTGCTCCTTTTGGTCTGAATGAATTTGACAAGGCTTCATCTGATTGCCCGGTATTTGTCAGATCTTTACCCGAGCCCTCCGAATCAGCAGGTCGGCAAGGATCCCGATCCCAAAGGCCCATGCCATATTTGGCACAGCCAGAGCAATACCTGCAATAAGAAGGGCTATGAAAAACTCCTCGTTTGTTTTAAGGCTCCGGACAAGGGGGCATAGCTCCAACCCGGCAAACACGAGAAGCACACCGAGCACGGAATTGGGAATGAGGGCGAGAATGGTGAGACCGAGCTCGCCCAGGACGAGCGCAAGAATGATGAAGAGACCGCCGATCATGATCGGTGCGCCGCCCGTTCTTGCGCCGAATCGGTAGTGCGCCGCAAGCCCGCCCGTTCCATGGCACATGGGGACAGCCCCGAAGAAGCCTGCAGGCAGGTTGACGACACCCATGGAGAGAGCAAACCGTGCCGCCGTTGCCCTTGAGAGGAGCGGGCTTTTCGGAAAAAGGCTGCTGCAGGTGTCTGCAGTTCCGACGCAGGCATTTCCTATGGTCAGCGGTATTTGCGGTAGAATGAGCATGAAAAAGGCGATGTAGAAATCGCTGAGAGAAGGCAACACCACACGTACTTCGGTAGGGCCTACTGCAAGGGCACGGCCTTGAAGACCACCGAGGGCCAGGCCGGCGACGATCCCAACGACCAACGCACCCAGGGCGGCAGGGATCCTCGTGTTATCGAGCAGGAGCAGGACCATGGCGAATACGAGGAATCCCAGGATCAGGTTGACGTGATATTCAGAGTATTTCCCGGTCGCGCCTGAAAGGAATATTTCCTGTGAGACGATCAACTCGATCCCTTTTCTCAGGAAAATGAGACCTAAAGCCAGTTGGATTCCTCGAACCACCGGCTGAGTGAAAAGCCTGGCAATTCTGTCCAGCATTCCGGACAGGGACAAAAGAAGCAGGATAACTCCGAAGATGATCCCCGCTGCGCCGATCACCGATTCGGTGATCTGCCCTGGAAAAGCAATGGCAATCGCCCCGACTGCTTTCAGGGGCTGCACCGGTACCGGCAATCGGTAATAAAAGCCTGTCAGGAGATAGAACAATCCGAATGCAAGAAAAACGGTGGTGGGACTCAGTTGGTTGATCAGGATCATGCCCACCACAATGGGGAGGAGCGTGCCGAGATCTCCCAAGGAGCCGGCCAATTCGACCCTGTCGAAGCGGAAAGTTGTGGGCAGGGCTTTTCTGCTTTCCTTTCCGGCCTTTCCATCATCGTACGCGATTTCCTTGGCGGTATCCTTTTCATTGATTTTCGCCATCCTCTTTGGCCTCCCTTTGAATCTATCCGTTCCCCCAGACATAGAATCGGCTCAGAGTGAGACTCCGTGAGCCTCCACCCGCGAAGCCCCTCATTGCGGGACAGGCGAGCCTCAGTCCAATCGAACCCAATCGCCGCAGTGCTGAGGTGAAATGCCTGTTTTAACAATCCGAGAGTACTAGGGCTGAGCTTGGCTTGCAATGCACTTCGGCGCATCAGGTGCGAAGAGTAACCGGAACCGTTCATATTTACCCGCATCCGGAACCGGGGGGCGTAGACCGGGATAGGGGATTTGCGAGCACAATTTACATCATCGGGCCAATAGCCCTCTCCTACCAAAGATATGGATATATCAGAATCGACACATGATAGTCGACCCGATTCCTTCCTGTCCAGAAGTCCACAAACGGTTCCTGCACGGTTCTCTATGTGAAACGCATTCTCCGCGGCTTGGGCGGCATGCAGGCGGTAAACGCTAAACAAGGAGGAAGAGATGAGAAAAGGATATCTTTTCGTGATGGGTTCATTGGCAATGGGACTGTTTCTGCTGGGTTCTACAAACACCGTAAGCGGAGAATCCTCGACGAAGCTGATCGATCTGCTTATCAAAAAAGGAATTGTGACAAAAGAGGAGGCGGAAGCTCTGAAGAAGGAGTCGATGGAAGAGGAGAAACAGAAGCCACCTGATGTTCAAAGCAAGGCAGCCGACTGGACCAAGAACGTGGAGGTGGGATACAAGAACGGCGCGTACATAAAAACAACGGATGATCGATATTCGCTGAAGATGAATGTAGGCGTTCAACCCCTCTTTGTTGACCGGGAACTCGAAGACCAGGACGATTCTTCAACCTTCCGGATCCGGCGAGCGCGACTATTCGCGAGCGGCAATGCCTTTTACCCGTGGCTCCAGTATAACACACAGCTTACGATGGAGGGTGGGAGCTCAGCTCTTCGCGATGCCTTTCTTGAGGCAACTTATCTTGATTACTTGCGGCCGAAGGCTGGGCAGTTCAAGGTCCCGTATGACCGGGAGTTTCTCAACTCCGGATTTGCCCTGCAATTTATCGAGCGCTCTATCGCAAGCAACCAGTTCTCCCTGCAGCGGGACATCGGGTTTCAACTCTCCGGCGCTTTGCTGGGGGAGAAGGCGTCCTATGCAGTCGGCGTGTTCAACGGCAGCGGCGGTAATCAGGACAACATAGATACCGACTATATGTATGTCGGACGCTTTGTATGGGAGCCGTTCGGCCCGTATCCATATTGGCAGCCCCCCCTGGGAAGCAAGAAAGAGACGTTGTTTGCTCTCGGCGTTGCAGCCGGGTATTTACCTGATCTGGAGAGCCTGGAAAGAAGAAGCCTGGCAGGTGTCCTCGGAAATGCAAACATCGTTCCGGCGACGAGCGACGTATTTCAATTTGCCGCCGATCTCGCCTTCAAATACAAACGGTTTTCCACGGAAGCGGGATACCATTTCAGGGAGATCGATCCTCAGACTGCAGCTTTTGCCAGCACCGATGCGTGGGGACTGTACGCTCAGGCCGGCTATTTTATCATCCTCGACAAGCTCGAATTCGCAGCCCGTTATTCGTATGTCGACCCGGATAATCCAACAGGCGTGGGTACTGAGCGCCAGCAAGAAGGAACGCTGGGCCTGAATTATTATTTCTACGCGCATCGGATAAAAGCGCAACTGAATTACTCCTATTTAGAAACTGAGGATGAGCCCGAAGACCGTTCGGATCATGTGATCCAGAGCACCATGGTTTTTCTGTTCTAGTCGAACTGCCGTCTGTTTCAGTCCGTCCATGAGCGGCCGGATCCGGGAGGGAAGCTTGACTTTGCAGGTTTGCACCCCTATAAAAAGGGATCAAACAGCGCCCGATCCCGGTCTGAGCGGGCGAACCCGGGGCGACCGGTGAAGAGAGAACGAGGAGATCCTATGTCCAAGCTTGTGAAGGAAGAAGGAGATAAAGGAAGGCTTCATATCGAAACGCCCCTGATGGGCGAGTCTCTTGTCAGCAAGGAGTTCCTCAAGAGAACCGAGGCCAAGGAATATTTCCGGATGCAGCCCGACATCAATGTGCTCAAGATTGGCGGGCAGAGCATCATCGATCGCGGTGCCAAGGCGGTTCTCCCCATCCTGGATGTTCTGATACAGGCAAAGGAGAAGCACAAGATCATCCTCATGGCGGGAGGAGGCACCCGCGCCAGGCACGTCTACAGCATAGGAGTCGATCTGGGCATGCCCACCGGCGTGCTGTCCAAACTGGGGGACAAGGTCTCCTGGCAGAATGCGGAAATGCTCACCGTCCTCCTGGCCAAGTATGGCGGCGTCAAGATCGGACACGGTGACAACCTGGAGCAGTTGACCATGTTCTGCCGGCTCGGCTATCTGCCGATTACCTACGGGATTCCCCCGTACGGCTACTTTGAGCACCCGGCTGAGATCGGCTCCATTCCACCCCATCGCACAGACTGCGGCGCCTTTCTGCTAGCCGAGAACATCGGCGCCCGGTCTCTCATCTACCTGAAGGATGAAAAAGGCCTTTTCGATTCAGATCCCAAAAAGGGAGAGGGCAAGAAAAACAAGATGCGATTCTTTGACAGGATCTCCGCCAGGGAGCTGATGGAACTGGACCTGGACGACCTCATCATCGAACGCCCAATTCTCACCTTCCTTCAGAGGGCGAAGTGTTTGAAGGAATTACAGATCATCGATGCCCTGCACCATCCCGAGCACATCCTCGATGCCCTTGAAGGGAAGCATGTGGGCACCATTATCTACAAAGAAGAATGAGTCTCCGAACCGGAGATCCTTGCACCAAGCCGGCGCTAACCCCGCAGCAGTTGCGGGGTTAGCGGGCGAATCGGAAATAACGTTCATTTCTTGAGGTGGGAGATTCCCTGTATTTTGGCTGCGGGGAGTTTCAGTGCTGAAGCAAAAAGCGATTACCGGCCCAGTCAGCCTCAGGCCGGCTGAGCCGCTTTCTTCTTCTCGCCTTTCCCACGCTCGAGAATCACCACCGTGGCGCCGGTGACCTTCGCCAGTTGATCGAGTTCGCTTTTACGGATATGCTCCACATAAATCTTCAGGTTGAGGTCATGGACGCCGACAACGCGGTAGCGGGGCTTCTTTTCGCCTTCCTCTACCTTACGCCTTTCTCGAACAAATATTGCAGGCATGGGTTTCCTCCTCTATGGCATTGAAGATAAAAAGAGGTGATCTTGCCGACTAGGGCTCAATAGAGTATATATCCTAAAAGGATATATGTCAATGAAAGATATGATTGGAAGTAAAGACAAAAGCCAGCGGCCACGAAAAGGAAAAAGGGAGCGGTACATCCAGCCGTCGATCCTGTTGGGCCTTTGTGCGAAACCTTCGTACGGATACGAACTTATCCAGAATATTCATAAGTTTGGATTCGTGAAAGGGCAGGCGCCGCCGGGAATGATCTACCGGCACCTGCACCAGTTGGAGGGGGACGGTTTGGTCTCGTCGGAGTGGAACACGGAGGCTGGGGGACCGGCGAAGCGCATGTACTATCTCACGGATGAGGGAAAGGAGACGCTGGCCCTCTGGGTCGAGTATATGGACAGACAGGCCAAGACCCTGAACGCCTTTGTGAAGGAGTATCGTACGATCCTCAAACGAGGAGAGGAAGAGTCTGGCTAGTGTCGGGTCTCGGAAGTACATTGGCTCATGTCATTTCGCACGGAGTGAGAAACCTTATGGAGTCATAAGATCTCTCCCCTCGGTCGAGATGACAGGTTACTTGTGTCACACGACACTAGCACTTCGAAGCGGGCTCTCCTGCTGTTTCCCGTTCTTCCGCTTTCCACCCAACGACTCCCAGATGCCGGTCTCCTTCGGCACCACAGGAAGAATGGGCCTGCTACCCCAGAGACGCGGGCGCAGCCATCCTTTGGTCCAAACCAGATCCCCGGGGGCGGGAACCTGCCCATCGCGGTCCAAGGAAACAGCAAGAATGTGGTGTCTCTCGAGTTCGGACACCCGAACTCTTTCCGGCAGATCGCGCAGCCTCCCGAATTCAATGAATCTGCCGCTCCATCCGTGGGCTGTCAGCCCGACTGCTGCGGCCGCGCCGATGATACCGTCGTTTGTACCGCCATGTCCGGAAAGGTGCATATCGCGAGTGGCTTCAAGAGCATCCCTTTGGCTCACCACATGACTGGTGCACCTCCGGCTGAAAGCGATCAACCGAGGCAGCGCAGGATTGTCTCCACAGGTAACGCAAAGCCCGGGGTCGCTTCCTTCCAGTGCATAACGTTCAAGATGCCGTACGGATCTCGAGACGAGGTCGTCTAGAAAGCTCGGGTCCTCCATTTGCACAACTACGCAGGCGCTGCTGTTATGGGAGGTGTAGGGGATGTCTTCATGGACCAGAAGCTGCTGGCGCACCACACCCCACAGATTGCATCCTTCCGGCAATTCGGATTGGAACCACCGAGCCAGTTTCCCGGTTCCTCGGTCGGAACCCAGAAAATCAGTGTCATCAAAACCAATGTAAGCGCGTATCAATTTCTCCTCACATCAATAGAGCTTTTGAAGCGTATAAATTACGACCGGCCTCCTGCAGGATTTCACGAGGCCGGCCGGATAGGGGCGCCGGCAGCGAGAAGCATCTCTCAGCGCTCCTATCGTGTCAGTTGCCTTTTTCTTCATCGATAACGTGAATCGCCCTGATGGAAGCCTTCACCTCCATTCCTTCTTCCAGGTGGAGGGCGGTCGGATCGTGGTCCAAGACATAGGCTACCAGGGGAAAACCGCAATTCAAGCGGACTTTTCTATAAAGCCATAAAGGAACGATCTTTTCGATCCTTGCGGGAAAAGTATTGGTCTCTCTTTCCGTCTCTCCAGGTCCTGCATTGGAAAGGCCGACGTTTTCAGCCCGGATGCACAGGAGCACCTTTTCCCCCTTCTTCCTTTCTCCAACCGCCGCAATCTCTCGACCCGACACAGAAGCAACGAATGTCCCCCCGCCGTTTCGGATGACTTCCCCTCTCAGAATCGTCTCGACCCCGACCAAAGAGGCGACAGGCTCGTTCAGGGGGCGAGCCATAACATCCTGAGGAGACCCAACCTGGAGGATTTCTCCGTTCCGCATCACTCCGAGACGCGTAGAGAGCCGGAGGGCTTCCTCGCGATCATGAGTGACAAGGAGTGCAGTCGTCCTGGTTTCCCTGATGACCTGTTCAAGATCTTCGACCAGGGTCTCCCGGACGACCGGATCGAGAGCGGTGAAGGGCTCATCGAGAAAGAGGAGCTCCGGACTCGTAGCCATTGCCCGCGCAAGACTCACCTTGCGGGCCTCGCCGCCCGAAAGGGTGCGGGCGGCACGTTCCTTCAGGTCGGTGATCTTGAATCGTTCGAGGGCGGAAATGACGATTTTGTCGAGATCCTTTTTCTTCATGTCCCTGATTTTCAGGCCGCTGGCCACATTCTTGTAGACCGTGGTGTTAAAGAGAAGCGGTTCCTGGAGGACCATGGCCAGTCTTCTCCGGTACTGAAGAACCGGGAGGTTCTCTCCTATCCTGCGCCCCCTGAAAAGGATCTCTCCCCTGTAAGGCAGAAGGGAGCAGAGCGCCTGCAGGAGAGTGGATTTTCCGGCCCCGTTCGGGCCGATGAGGGCAAGGAACTCTCCTTCGGAGACAGCGAAGGAAGGGATGTTGAGAACGGGGGTCCCGCCCCTCACCACCCGGAGATCTCTGGCCTCCAAGACCGGGGATGTTCCGGTCATCGCGCTTTCTCTCTTTGCTGCACATTGGTAAGGAACAGCGTGATCAGGTAAGCAAGCAGGAGAAGGATGATGGAAAGCGCGATGGCCACGTCGAAATTGCCGCGGCCTGTCTCCATCACGGTAGCGGTCGTCAGCACACGACTGTAGCCCTTGACGTTGCCGCCCACCATCATGGAAGCGCCGATTTCCGAAATCACGCCGCCAAAGCCGGCCATGACCGCGGCGAGCAGAGAGAGTCTGGCTTCCCGAATGAGCAGCCAGACCATCTGGAGCCGCGTGGCGCCGAGCGCCAGAATCTGGAGACGAAGTTTTTCAGGAAGCTGCTGAATGGCGGCCAGGCTGATGCCCGTGACTATGGGGGTAGCAATAAACGCCTGGGCAATGATCATCGCGAGCGGCGTATAAAGGATGCCAAGAAATCCGAAAGGGCCGTTCCTCCAGAGGAAGATAGTGACGAAGAGACCCACGACCACAGGGGGAAGGGCCATTCCGGTGTTTATGATGCTTACCAGGATCCTCCTGCCGGGAAATCTCGAGAGGGCGATGGCGACCCCTACGGATACACCGAGCACAAGGCTGATCAAGGTTGCGGTGACCGACACCTTCAACGACAGGAAGGTGATTCCGATCACCTCCGAGTCCAACGTAAACAGAAGAATGAAAGCCTTCTTTATTCCTTCAAAAATGAGGTCCATCTGTGCAGCCTACAGGTAAACTCGAAATCCGAATATCGAAATCCGAAACAAATTCAAAACCCGAATGCTCTAATGTTTGTACGTCATTTGGTATTGTCTCGGATTTCGTGCTTCGGATTTTCTTATTTCCCCAGTTCCTCCACCTTCTTGCCGGCATCCGGGAAGAAGAGGGGCGCGCCGAACTTGTCAACGCCGAAGGTCTTGATGATGTCCTGGGTCTCTTTGGCTACCACGAAGTCGGCAAAAGCCTTCCCGCCCTTCGCATTTACCTTTGGCCATTTCGCAGGATTGACTTCGATAACGTGATAGATGTTAAGAAGTACGGCATCCCCCTCTACCAGGATGTCGAGGTTCAGGTTCTTTTTCAAAGCCAGATAGGTGGCACGATCCGTGATGGTATAGCCGTTCTTTTCGGCCGCCACGTTCAGGGTCTGGCCCATTCCGGCGCCGGTCTCCTGATACCACTTCTCCCCCTCGTATTTCAAGCCCGCCTGCTTCCAGATCGTTTTCTCCTTGGCATGGGTCCCGGAGTTATCTCCCCTGGAGATGAAAAGGGACTGTGCGGAGGCGATTTTCTTCATGGCCTCGAGAGTGGATTTCATCCCTTTGATTTTTGCCGGGTCTTTTGCGGGCCCTACGATGATGAAGTCGTTGTGCATGACCAGCCTTCGATTAATGCCAAAGCCGCCTTCAACAAATTCCTTTTCCGCGGCGGGAGAATGTACCAGCAGGACATCCGCTTCACCTTTTTTCCCCATGGTCATGGCCTGGCCCGAGCCCACGGCGATCGTCTTCACAAAATAGCCCGTCTTCTTTTCAAAGACAGGGATCAGGACGTCCAGGAGCCCGGAGTCCTGTGTGCTTGTCGTGGTTGCAAGGATGATTGTCTTTTCCTGGGCCTGCACGAAAGAAGCCCCGGCAAAAAAAATAATCATAGCGATTGCTGCGGAAAAGACCCACTGCCTGTGAAAAATCGGCTTCATATAAATAACCCTCCTATTAAAAGAATGTCAGCTTTTGATGCCCTGTTTCGCTCTCCACTCCTTCGAGTTGGGGAAGAAGAGAGGGCTGCCGTACTTGTCCTTACCGAAATCCCTGATGATCTTCTGGCCTTTCTCCGGATCGGTCAGCCATTTCACGAACTTCATGGAGTCGCTGTAGTTTGCCTTCGGGAATTTCTTCGGGTTCACTGGAATGAGCGTCATGAAATTCAGGAGGTCTTTGTCGTTCTCAACAAGGATGACCAGCTTTATCTTGTCCTTGAGGGTGAGATAGGTTGCCCGGTCCATCACCGTATAGGCGCCCTTTTGGTCCGTATAGAGGAGGGTGGGGACGTTTCCCGTGTTCCCCTTGTCAAAGGTATTGTACCAGGATCCGGAAGGTTGGATCCCGGCCTTCTGCCACAGATTTTTTTCGGAAACGTGGGTTCCGGAATTGTCTCCCCGGGTGACAAAGAGGGCCTTCTTTGCCGCGATCTTCTTCAGCGCCTCGGTTGCGGATTTCATCCCCTTGACGCCCGCAGGATCGTTTGCCGGACCCATAATCACGAAGTCGTTGTACATCAAGTCATATCTTTCGGTGCCGAACCCTTCAACGACAAATTTTTCCTCGAGAGATTTGGCATGTACCAGGCAAAGATCCACATGCCCCTTCTGGGCGATTTTCAGTGCCGCGCCCGTGCCTGAGCCCACATGACGAACCCGTATACCCGTATCCTTTTCAAATGCGTTTTCAAGTGCCCCGACAATGCCCGCATCAATCGGTCCGATGGTGCTGGACAGGAGAATGAACTTGCTCCCTCCTGTTCCCGAACCGTTCGTCGTCGCACAGCCCCACAACAGGAGCAGCAAGCCCATGAGAGAAACTTTCCAAAGACCCAAGCGATACACCTTTTTCATTAACTCCTCCTTTCTTAAGTCAAACCATCCATATGGCCGTGTTGATATAAAAGTTATAGGCGTCGGGGCGAACTCCTGTCAACAAATAATCGGCGGTATCTGCTCGTGCACGAGAAAAATCTTAACTCGCTCCGGCCCCTTTTAATCTGAGAGGGGAGGAGCGCTTTTTCCTAAAATCACCTCCCCTTAGGCGAAGGGAGGCTAAGGGGAGGACGGGAAGGGTTATGGGAGGTGAGAACAACAGAAGCCGATCAGGCAGGTCGGACAAGGTCAGGAGCATTCGGCTTCCTGTCGATGGCCACTTTCCGGATGACAACGGCGAGACCTTTCAGATATGCTCCCTCACCATGAACGAGTCGATCCAAACAGGGACGCGCGCCCCGGCTCATCTGGCTTGGTTGAGCTGGGGGCTTGGCGCGGCGTTTTATTTTTCCGGCTTTTACCAGCGGGTGGCGCCGGCAGTCATGACCGATCAGCTCATGATCGAGTTCGGTATTGGAGCTGCCGCGCTCGGCAATCTATCGGCGTTTTATTACTACAGTTACGTCGCAGTCCAGATTCCCACAGGCGTCCTGGCGGATGTGTGGGGGCCCCGCAGGACTCTGGGCAGCGGGGCCATCGTTGCTGCACTGGGATCCATTCTGTTTGCCTGCGCGCCGAACATCTTCATCGCCAATTTCGGCAGATTGATGATCGGTGCATCTGTGGGGGTTGCATGGGTGGCCATGCTCAAGCTCGCAGCGCACTGGTTCCCACCCAATCGCTTTGCACTCGCCTCCGGCCTGGGTCTTTTCGTGGGATTGGGCGGGGCTGTGGCGGCCGGCGTTCCCCTGCGCTTTCTTGTGGATCACTTCGGATGGCGACCGGTGATGGGTATTTCCGGCGCATTGACCTTCCTGATCGGTATATCGATCTGGATCATTGTGCGCGATGATCCCGGCGAAAAGGGGTATGCAAGCTATGGAAGCGTATCGGGTCCATCGTCATCGGCCTCCCTGTTATCAGGGTTGAGGACTGTTCTCCGGTTCAAGAACATGTGGCTTCTTTCCATCGGCCCGAGCGGCGTTGTCGGTCCTTTGCTTTCCTTTGCCGGCTTGTGGGGCGTTCCCTTTCTCACTACCCACTATGGCATGTCGCCTTCGAGAAGCGCCGCTTACACCTCTACGATCCTGGTGGCGTGGGCAATCGGGGGTCCTGTTCTCGGAGCCCTTTCGGACAGGGTCTGCAGGAGAAAAACCGTCTACCTGTGGGGATCCCTCGCCGCCTGCTGCGGATGGGGGTTTGTCCTGTTCGTCTCGGAGCTGCCGCTTTGGATCCTGGCCGGGCTTTTCATATTGATCGGTTTTGCCTCCGGCGCCATGGTCCTGGGTTTCGCCTTTGTGAAAGAGTCGGTGCCGCCTGGTTATGCCGGCACCGGGGCGGGAGTCTGCAACATGGGGGTGATGATGGGGCCAATGATCCTTCAACCGCTGATGGGCTGGGTGCTCGACAGGCAATGGGACGGCCGCTTGATCGATGGCGTCAGAATGTATGACCTGGCTGCATATCGTTCCGCGTTTCTGGTGATGATTGCATGGTCCATTCTGGCGGTTGTCCTGATTGCGCTTACCACCGAGACCTATTGCCGCCAGATAGTGAGGGCCGAGCGATGAAGACGACCAGAGGCTACATCTATGTGCTGCTGGCAGCCCTGATGTGGGCTTCCTCGGGAACAGCGGGAAAGGCCCTGTTTGAAGGCGGCATGACGCCGTTTGAACTGGTCCAGATCCGGGTGACCCTCTCCTCCCTGCTGCTCGGGGTTGTGCTCGCCATCTCTCCAAAAGAGTACCTCAAGATTCGCTGGAAGGACGTCGGATACTTTCTCGTTCTGGGGGTGGGGATGGCCCTGGTTCAGGGCACCTATTTTTTCACCATCAGCAAGATCCAGGTTGCCGCCGCCATCCTGATCCAATACCTTTCTCCCTTTTTCGTGGCCTTTTATTCCATCTTGTTCTGGAAGGAGCGTTTCACGGGGTTCAAGGCGCTCGCCCTGCTGCTGTCATTCGGCGGATGTTACCTGGTGGTGGGAGGATACGATCTGGAGCTGCTGAAGATGAATCGTCTCGGCATTATGGTGGGGGTGCTCTCGGCAATACTCTTTGCCGGGTACAGTCTTCTTGGCGAGCGCGGCATGCACCGGTATCGCCCGTGGACAGTTCTCTTCTATGCTCTCCTGTTCGCAGCGCTTTCCTGGCATGTTTTTTTCACCCCATTCCACTACCTCAAGGCAGGGTTCAGCGCGGCGCAATGGGGGTGGCTCCTTTACATCAGCGTCATAGGCACCATCCTCCCTTTCGGGCTTTACTTTATGGGTGTCAACTACATCCGCTCCACAAGGGCCAGCATCACCGCGACACTGGAGCCGATCTCGGCCGGCCTCATGGCCTTCCTCTTCATCGGGGAGACCCTTAGTCCCCTTCAGATTCTTGGCGGCATTCTGGTCATCGGAGCGGTCGTCCTGCTGCAGCTCAGACAGGAACAGGACAAGCTGGCGCCCATCCTGATCCGGGGAAAGAAAGCGTAGCCGCCTCTCGCCCGCTTCGCTGGAGAGCGCAGAGCTGAAAGAGAGGGTGAGCAACATTTCTCAATGCCGCTGTGCGGCATTGAGAAAACTCTTTGCGCCTCTGCGTGCTCTGCGAGAGACACTCTTTGATTCCTATTTCATCCGCTCTGCGATCGCCCTGGCAGCCAGCATGCCGCTTGCCGACGCCTGGAGAAGCCCCCTGCTGATCCCGGCCCCGTCCCCCACGGCGAAAAGGTTCTTCACCCTGGTTTCCATTTGCGGACTCACCTCGATGCGGTTGGAGTAGAATTTCACCTCCACTCCATAGAGCAGCGTGTGGCGGGAATTGACTCCGGGCGCGAGCTTTTCCAGAGCTTCGAGCATCTCCATGATGCTCAAGAGGTGCCGGTACGGAAACACGAAGCTGAGGTCGCCCGGGGTGGCGCTCTGAAGGGTGGGCCGGGTGAGACCCCTGGCGATTCGCGCGGGATTGCTGCGCCTCCCGGCGAGGAGATCGCCGAGACGCTGGACGATGGGGCCGCCGCCCAGCAGGTTGGCAAGGTGCGCGATGTAACGGCCGTAGGCAATGGGGTCGTCAAAGGGCTCTGTAAAGGCACTGCTCACCAGAATGGCAAAGTTGGTGTTCTCACTCCTTTTATCCGCATAGCTGTGCCCGTTCACAGTGGTAATCCCGCCGTTTTCCTCCGTCACTACTTCACCGTAGGGGTTCATGCAGAAGGTTCGCACTCTTTCATCAAACGTCTTTGAGTAATGAATAAGCTTCGATTCATAGGTAATGTCTGTAATCTCCCGGAGGACGACAGCAGGCAGCTCCACTCGCACGCCGATATCCACGGACGTTGCCCTTGTCTTGAGTCCGAGCGATGCGGCCTGCTCTTTCATCCATCTCGCCCCGGATCGGCCGGGGGCTGCAATCACAAAACGAGCGTTCACGACCGATCCGTCGCTGAGAAGGACTCCCTGGATCCGGCCTCCTTCGGCAAGCAGTCCTTTGACCCGGCACCCGGTGCGGGTCTCTACACGGCCGGCCAGGGAGCTCCGAAATCGCTCGAGAACGTTCCGGCAGTTCTCGGTTCCGATATGGCGGATGCGACTCGGCACAAGCTCCAGATCCGCGAGTCTTGCCCGCTCGGCGAGCGAGTCAAATCTGGGGGTTCTTTCCCCGAAGATCCTGTCCGGCGCCCCATGGGCCGCATACATTCCGTCTGCGGTCTCGAGTAATTGAAAAAGCGATCTCTCGTCCAGGTACTCTCCCAGCACACCGCCCACATGAGTCGAAAGGGTCAGTTTTCCGTCGCTGTACGCCCCCGCGCCACCCCAGCCGCAGAGCCTGTCCTCGACCGCTTCATGGCTGCGCTTATCCAGGTCTTTCCCCTGCTCAACCAGGAGAACCGGACCGATCCCCAGATCAGCGAAGGTCAGGGCCGCAAAAATACCAGCCGGTCCCGCGCCCACGATAATGGCTTCATAGTCCATCGCGCCCCCTCCTCTGCACCCTTTTGTCGTGAATTCGAGATACCCCTTCCGAAGAGCGTAAGTAAAACAAGCAGCCCGTGTCAAGGGGACCGGAATCATGCTTGTGCTTGACACACTGTCGCCGATCCTCTATTTTCCTACCCACCAAAATCCAGTTCTTATAACGGCACCCGAGAAAAGTTGTGCGGGTGCGGCCCTGAAAAATGTACTCACGCTTCCTCTTCCATTCCACGCCAACAATCCTCTCACTCCTTGTTCGGCGGCATTATCGAATCGCTGCTTTATCGCATTGCTCATTTGAACCCAACAGTATGCCGGGGGGTCTCTGCATTGCAAGGTCAGGACATCCCCCGGTCAAGGAATGCCGATGAGATATCACTTCGAAAATTCTGGTGGAGTCGACAGGAGGGGTTTCCTCAGACAGGTTTTTGCGGGCGCACTGGTTGCAGCGTCCACCTTGTTTCCCGAGAAGACGGAAGCGGCGAGAATCTTTGACATCAAGAGTCCAAAAAGAAGAACCCGTCCGATGAGGAAGAGCACGCGATTCATCATTCTCCACACCACCGAGGCCGACGGTTCGGGCACAGTGGACTGCATCACGCAAAGCGGAACAGCAAGTTATGTCGTGGATCGGGCCGGAGCAATCTACAGGATACTGGGTAAGAGCCAGGTTTCCCTTGGGTGCGGCCGCAGCATGTGGAATGGTTTGGTCAATCTTGACAACCATGCGATTAACATTGAAGTCGTCGGTTATCATAACAAGTATCCTTCGGGCCTGCAGATGGAGAGTTTAAAGTACCTGGTCGGGGTCCTGATGAGAACTTACGGCATAAGCGCCGGGAAGGTGATGCCTCATTCCCAGGTGGCTTATGGGAGGCCGAACCGCTGGTACAGGCGTTCCCATCGAGGAAGGAAGAGATGCGGCATGATCTTCGCCACGGACCCCGTTAGAAGGAGGCTGGGCCTGTTGGATAGACCCCGGTACGACCCTGACGTCCGTGTGAAGCGGCTCACAGTCGGGGACGAATACCTTTCGAAGGTCCTTTACGCCAAAATGAGCAAACAGGAACTTGCCGCAATCACCTCGCAGCCCTCGCCGGATTCTGAAGACGAAGATCTCGCTGTAGGAACAGTGCAAAAAGGCCAGACTGTCTGGGAGTATGCGGGAGACGAATACGCGAGCGAAACGACGATCTATCTTCTTCCTGACGGACGCATAAGACGTGGCGACGATCTCCTTAAGGAAAAATTCGACTTCCACAATGTTCAACCCGGGACCCGCATTGCCGTAGGCTATACCCTTGGCGGGTGCGTGACCGGTGAGAGAACGCCCTTCAGCATCGCCGGCCAGAACTGGAACAGACCGGATACGTTGTATCTCACGGATGGCAAGGTCATCACGGGCGACGAGATTAACGATGTGCAAATTCCAGCTGGAACCTTCCTTCTCTTCAGAAAATAAGTGACAGCCTCACTCGGCTCTGATCAGCAGTTCCTGACCCGGGTAAATCCTGCTCCGCGGCGTCAGCTTGTTCAGAGAAAGCAGCTCCGAAAGGTCCATGTGATACCTCCGAGCGATCAGGTACGGAGAGTCTCCCCGCCGCACGCGGCAGGTCGCTGTTTTCGTGAGCGGCGACTTCGAAGACCAGGCCGGGACCTTGATGATCTGGCCCAGCGTCAAAGTCGTGTTTCGGAGATGATTGAGGGAGATGATCAGGTTGGCGGACGTTCCGTACTTTTGGGCAATCTTCCACAAAGAATCCCCGCGCTTGACTTCGTAAGTCAGAACCTTGCCTTTGAGCCCCTCCGATTGTATGGAGGATGTCTCCAGAGGGGCTTCCCCGGCTTTCGCCGCAGTGGGTATCTTCAGCCGTGCCCCTGCCGCGAGCAAGTCTCCCCTGAGGCCGTTTACGGTCTTGATGGTTTCCATTGAAGCGCGGTATCTGGCGGCGATCTCGGAGAGCGTATCTCCCTTTCTCACCCTGTGAATGGAATAGGACGGGACCGGGTTTCTCCAGGCCGGGATGTCGTGGAGCTTGGACAGCAGGATCTCCCCTTTCCCTGAAGGTACGGTAAGCTCGTACGGGCGGTCGGGGGGTGTGACGCCCCGGCGCAAGGCCGCATTCAGATCTGCGAGAACCGCCCGGTCCACCCCGATCAGTTTGGCCATGTCTTTCAGGCTCACCGCCCGGCTGAGCATGACGGTCTCGGTCTCAGCCGGTTCATCGAGTGGCGGGAGCTCCAGCCCGTGGGCTTTGGGATCGTTCACGATATGAAGCACGGCAAGGAAGCTCGGGACATAAAAAGCGGTCTCCTGGGGCAGCCGCTCATAGAGATCCCAGAAATTGTCCAGATAGTTGATCTTTTGCGCCCTTATGCGTTTGAGCACAGCCCATTCCCCGCAGTTGTATCCGGCCAGTGCTGTCGTCCAGTCCCCGAACATGCGATGGAGCTCTTTCAAGTAGGCGATGGCAGCATCGGTGGACTTCTCAGGGTCCATTCTCTCATCAACCCAGCGATCCCTTTTCAGACCGAATTTGTAGGCTGTGGATGCAATGAACTGCCACAAGCCCAGGGCCCTCGCTCTGGAAAAAGCCTTGACCTTGAAGCCGCTTTCAATGAGGGGCAGCCAGGAGAGCTCTTCAGGCAGACCCGCCTCTTTCAGAGCTTCCAGAATGGCGGGCCGGTAGATCCCGGATCGCCTGTAGGCCTGCAGGAAAAAATCCTTCTGCTTGCCGGTGAAGAGATCGATGGCCCTTTGAACATGCCGGTTCATGCTGATGGGAATAGCCGTTTGCAGCCCGTTGGCCGTCCTGAACCTCGAAGCATAGGCTTCGATAACACGCTTTGAGATAGTGAAGCGAAGGTCTTCCTTCTGCTGCACCAGTTCGGGGTCCCCCTGTTCAACCACCTCGAGAAGCTTGGCATAAGCCTTGTCCAGCGCCTCGATGGCAGAGTCCAGATCTCCCTGCTCCCGGAAATAACCCGAGGCATGGAGGAGTTCCAGGGCATTGTCGATCTTTTCCTGATCGGGTTGATCCACACTCCCCGGCGGCTGGTCTGAGAGGGATTCCGATTCGAGGGGTTCGGTTTCGTCAACCGACGCTTCGTCGAGTGAGGGGATGGGCAGAGGACCCGCGGTCTCTTCAGGCAGGGTCTCTGCCTGGATTTCGTCAGGGCCGCTCTTTTGGGTCAGCGGCTTCATCATGCTTGTCTCCGGTTCGGCCTTGATGGCGGAGGCTAAGGATCCTACGGAAGTCTTAGCGATAGCGCATCCTGAGCAGAAAAAAAGGCCGAGAACCAGGCCCCGGGCCAGCCGGGTGCATACCATCTCACCACCTCCTCGTATGGCTTCTGATTCGGAACGAGAAAACGGGACAAGATCTCTTGCGCTGCGCTCCACAATCGATTTCAGCTTGGTTCCGTTTTTTGTGGAAGCAATTTTGGAGAGCGCATCATAGTGGACACACCTTTGAGAGTCAACCCTCACTTACAACTTCAGGAATTTTTCTGGACTGCTGCCCGGCTACTGTCTTGCCCACGAAGTCCTCCGTGATGCTTCTACCAGAAGCAGGAATTTGAGAAGCCTCTGATTTCTCTCCTGATCTCAGAACGCAAGGCTCTCCAGGAATCGGTGCCTTCGTATTAATTCTTGCTCTGATCCTCTGAGATGGTTAGGATTAGATGACTCATCCTTATGGATTCTAAACATTACTAGCCCAGAAGCACCCTTGCCGTTCCAGATGCGGCGATAACGGATTTCGTCCTGGAAGGTTTCAACCTCCTTCAAGTGCAGGAATCAGCGATTCGGCTTTCCGGTTTTAAGGGGCGGTGATGAGCAATCCATTCAGCCTCGGGTGTGAAATGGGGATCAGGAAGAGAGTCTTTTTCCTGCTCGTCGTTGTTTTTGTGCCGCTCCTCTTTCTTCATGGTTTCACTTTTTACAGATGGTACCGGGAGAGCAAGAAGGCCGAGATCCAGGCGAATCTCGAACTTGCCCGGACCGTGTCCAAGACTTTTGACTCGTTTATCAACGACGTTCTTCATACTCAACTTGCCATCGGCTTGGCGGCCACAGCCTCCCCGCCTCCTTCCAACGACTCTCTGCGCAGGATTCTACAGGGCGCAGTGGAGACAAATCCGATGCTCCGATCTTTCGCATGGAGCAGCACTGCCGGCGCAAGCATTGTGACCACCGACACCGCAGTAAAGAACATGAAGATCAGAGCGGAGACTCTGGTCCCGAGAATTGTGTCCGGGGAGGAGTACGGTGTCAGCGATCTTCACGATTCTCCGAACACGGGAGAGAAGGTTTTTGTGATCGGCAGGGGGATCCGGGACCCCCGGGGCAATCTCCTCGGAATCGTAAGTTGCGTCTGTGTCCCGGATAAGCTGGACCGATTGCTGGCTGTTCAAAGGTCCACAGATACCGCGATCAGCCTTCTCGACAGCAAGGGCGCACATGTCTACAGGTACCCCGCTTTGAATTACATGCCCGAAGGGACGAACCGGGTTAAACGCCAACCCGTAATTCAGAATGCTTTGGAGGGAAAAGAGGCAGCAGTCGAAGTGTATGGACCAAGGAATGAAAGAAGACTGGCTGCGTTTGTCCCTATTCCTTCCATCGGCTGGGTCGCGGCTTCGAGCCGCGCCAAGCATGAAGTCACAAGAAGCATTACGCAGATCCTGCTGCCGGACGCGGTGTTCATGTTGCTTGTCACACTCGCGGCATTCGGCGCCGCAGTGATCTTGTCACGCCCCATTTCTTCGTCGATTCGGAGGCTGCAGGATCACGCCGCCGTCCTCGGACAGGGGGATGTGGAGAAATTTGAAATGGTTCTTGGCCCCCGAGAGATCAAGAGCCTTTCCGAAGCCTTGAACGAGATGGCGGAGAAGGTCCGATCCAGAGAGCGGGCGCTGAGGAAAAGCGAGCAGAAGTTCCGCGTCCTGTTCGAGAACAGCCCCGACGGGGTCTTCCTCACCGGTCCCGATGGTTCGATTGAAGCAGCCAATCCAGCTGCCAGCGCCATGCTGGGCTATTCTGAAGAGGAAATCTGCAATCTGGGTCGTGCCGGCCTCCTCGACCAGGACGACCCTCGGCTCTCGGCCGGGCTGGAGAAGCGTCAGCGGACGGAGCGGGTCCAGGCGCAGGAACTCACGGCGATCCGGAAGAGCGGAGAGAGGTTCCCTGTTGAGGTGGACTCGGTCGTCCTGCCAACCGAGCCGCATCGGGCATTTGTGATCATGCGCGACGTCACCGAGCGCAAGCGGGCGGAGGAGGCGCTCCGGGAGAGCGAGGAACGGTTTCGTCTCTTCATGAACAACAGTCCGACCATCGCCTGGATCAAAGACGAACAGGGAAGGCACGTTTATGTTAGTAAGACTTTCGAGAACCGCTTCGGCGTGAGATTTGAGGATTGGCATGGCAAGACCGATGCGGAACTCTGGCCGGAAGCTCCCGCTGCGGAGTATTTTCGTAAGAACGATTTGGCCGTTCTATCCGGTGATCGCACCATCCAGGTCATTGAGGAAACCGTCAATCCTGACGGCAGCCGCTGCTTTTGGTTGAACTGCAAGTTCCCCTTCAGGGATTCGGCCGGAAACCGATTCGTAGGGGGAATCGGCCTCGACATCACCGAACGAAAAAGGATGGAGGAAGGGTTGCGGGAGCTGTCGCAGCGCCTCACCTATCACGTGGAGAATTCGCCTCTGGCCGTAATCGAGTGGGGGGCGGATATGCGGCTGATTCGCTGGTCCGGAACTGCAGAGCGTGTCTTCGGCTGGCGCGCCGAGGAGGTCATCGGGAAGCGGATAGAGGAATTCCGATGGATCTATGAGGAGGACGAGGAACTGGTCGCCGAGATCTCCGCCCGGCTAAAGAATGGAATGAGCAGGCAAAGCTTCTCTGCAAACCGCAATTACCGCAGAGACGGGTCAGTTATTCACTGCGAGTGGTACAACTCGCGCCTCGTCGACGATTCAGGGAAGCTCCGTTCGATCCTTTCTCTGGTGCTCGATGTGACCGAGCGCAAACGGTTGGAGGAGGAGCTGAGAAAATCCCGTGATGAACTGGAGTACAGGGTCGAAGAGAGGACCTCCGAGCTGGAGCGCAGGAATCAGGACCTGCAGGAGCTTACCGTTGTCGCCTCCCACGACTTGAGTGAGCCGCTGCGAAAGATACAGACCTTTGCATCGCTCCTTGAAACAAGGAAAGCCGATCTTCTTGATGAGCGGTCCAGGGACTTCGTCGGACGAATGAAAAAGTCGGCAGATCGAATGCGGGACCTTCTCGATGCGCTTCTCAGGTATCTGCGAATAGAGACAAAAGTTGATGAGTTCAGACTAACAAAGCTCGGAGAGGTTGTCCTGGAAATGGTAGGGCAACTTGAACCGGAGATCCGGAAAACCGGATCAGAGGTGGAAATCGGCCCTCTGCCGATAGTCGCGGGAGACCCGAACCAGCTGCGGGAGTTGATTCAGAATCTCATTGCCAATGCGCTCAAGTATCGCCGATCGGAGGTCAAGACTATCATCAAAATCAGGGGAGAGAAAATCGGTGACGCATTCAGCATCTCGGTCGAGGACAACGGGATCGGGTTCGATGAGAAGTACCTGGGCAAGATCTTCCAGCCCTTTCAACGCCTCCACCGGAAGCACGAGTATTCGGGGACTGGAATTGGACTGGCCATATGCAAGAAGATTGTTGACCGACACGGGGGGACGATTACAGCCAGGAGCAGTCCCGGGAAAGGATCGACTTTTATCTTCACTTTGCCTGTTGAAAGAAAGAATGCGTGAGTAGGATATTGCTCAGCCAGCCTCGCCGTCTTCCATGCCCCCATTCTGCTGCGAGGATAACGAGGTCGAGGGCGCGCGCCCGCTTGACCTTGAGCCAGTAAAAACCCCTCTGGCCGGCGGCATATGCAGAATCGAGACCCTTGGCCATCAATCCTTCGTGTCCTGCCTGGAGACTCTTTTGAAGGATTCGCGGGGACCTCGTAAATCGGCAACTTGTGAAGAGCGGCAAAAATTCATTTGCCAAGGGTTTGAATTCAAGTATTATTCCTGAAGCGGGTTTACCCCCCGAGGATCCCTTGCCATAATTCATTTCTGCAAATCTCATCGCGCTATCCCGGCGATGACGGATGACATGCATTTCACCTGCAGAAAATCAGAGTGTTCCGGAGAGGAATATGCGTAAAGAACACAAGAGCCGCCGTGCGGCGAAGAGGGACAGGTGTCCCCTGCGTGGGACCGGAAGAAGGTCTGCGTTGACGCCGATCATTGCCGCTGTGATTGCGGCTATGGCGTTTAGCTTTCCGTCCTGCCGGGGAACCAACTCGGAGAAGATGGAATCCATCAACTTCGGGACCGTGCCTGTTACAGTCGCTGCTCTCGTCTACATTGCCCAGGACAAAGGCTTTTTCACGGCAAACCGTCTCAATGTCAACATCAAGGATTACGCTACCGGCACAGCAACAACCGAGGCGTTATTGAAGGGGGATATGGATGTTTCCTGGGTGGCCGAGTTCCCATTCGTCGGGAGGGCGCTCGAAAAAGAACAACTCAGCATCATTGCGGTCGTAGGCAGATTTAACGAGCAGAATCTCTTTGGCCGCAAAGACCGCGGGATCAAGGCGGTTGCCGACCTCAAAGGAAAAAGAATAGGCCTTCCCCGGAATACGATAGCCGAATTCTACCTGGGGAGATTCCTTGAGCTGCACGGCATGAACATACAGGATGTATCGCTCGTCAATGTCCCCCCGCCACAAGCCTTGGAGGCTATTAACAAGGGTGACAGCATAGACGGGGTCATAGCCTGGGAGCCTTACTCCAGTCAAATAAGGGGGCGACTGGGCGACAGGGCAGTCGCCTTGCCGGTACAGAATAACCAGCCCGGATATGGGGCTATCGTCGTCAGAAACGATTGGATAACCGGACATGGCGAAGTTCTTCACCGCTTCCTGAAGTCACTGGCCCAGGCCGAGGACTATACATCCCGCAGCCCAGCCGCAGCCAAAGCCATTGTGCGAAAGCGGTTGAATTACGACGATGCCTTTACCGAGACAATCTGGTCTGAAAACCAGATCTTCCTCTCCCTTGACCAATCCCTCATCGCAGCCATGGAGGATGAGGCCAGGTGGATGATACACAACGGCCTGACAAAGGAAAGGGAGGTTCCCGATTTTGTGAATTACATATACGCCGATGGCATCCAGGCAGTGAAACCGGAAGCGGTGACTTTCATCAGATAAGTCGAGTGCGGAATGCGGAGCTCGGACTGCGGAGTGTCAGGCAAATGAGAATCAGAACGCAATCGATCATAACGATGGTGCTGTTCGGCCTTGTCCTGGTCATTGCCGCGTCTTCTGCGATAACCACGGGCAGACAGGTGGAGAAGGCGGGGCAACAGGAAAAGATGGCATGGAATATCGCACTGGCGGCAAGCGAGCTGAGCTACTTGTCCAATGATTACCTTATCTACCGCGAAAGCCAGCAGCTTAAGCGATGGCAATCCAGGGTTGCCTCTTTTTCTGCTCAGGTTGCCGGTCTGCGTGTCGACAGTCCGGAACAACAGGCTCTCGTCCTCAACATACAGGCAAATCAACAGCGGTTGGAAGAGGTATTCAACAGTGTGGCATCTGCTGTTGGAAACCCGTCTCAGATTCAGCGTACGGCTCTTGATTCCGGGTTCCTCCAGGTCTCATGGAGCCGGATGGCGGTTCAAACCCAGAGTCTGGTATCGGACGCCTCCCGTTTATCACGGTTGATACACGACCAGGCCGCCCGGTCGAAGCAAATAAACATGATTGTCATTCTTACGATGATAACCATCTTCGGCGCGTATTTCCTTATCCATTATCTGGTAGTCCATCGCCGCCTCAACTCGATAGCGACACTCCAGGCCGGGACTGCGGTCATTGGGGCCGGGGACCTCGACTTTACCATTGAAGAAAGAAGGAATGATGAAATAGGCGATTTGGCCCGCGCCTTCAACCGGATGACCGCCAATCTAAAGGCGGTGACTGCGTCCAAGGCGGATCTGGAGAGGGAAATCGCCGAGCGCAAGCGCGCTGAGGAGGCCCTGCGCGAATCGGAAAATCATCTCCGCATTGTGGCGGACTTTCCCTATGACTGTGAGTACTGGCGCGGCCGGGATGAGCGATTTCTGTACATGTCGCCTTCCTGCGAGCGAATCACCGGCTATACCAGGCAGGAGTTCATCGAGGATCCTGCGCTCTACTTCCGGATCATCCACCCGGACGACCGCGAGCGTGTGGCCAAGCACCTGCGTGATGACAAAATCGATCTGCGAAATTGCAGCCTCGAGTTCCGCATCACGTGCCGCGACGGCATGGAACGCTGGATAAGCCATGTTTGCCAGCCCGTGCTCGGTGTAAACGGAGAATTTCTGGGGCGCCGGGCATCCGACAGGGACGTCACCGAGCGAAGGAGGACGGAGGAGGTCCTCAGGGAAACCCACAAGAAGCTTCAGGAGCATGCAGCCAGATTGGAAGCAGCGAACAAGGAGCTCGAAAGCTTCGGCTACTCCGTCTCCCATGACCTTCGTTCACCCCTCCGGGCGATCGGGGGCTTCTCCCGGATGATTCTCGATGAGCAAGGGGGATCTTTTGACACCGAGACCCTTCGCAAGTTCAACATCGTACAGGAGAATGTCGGGAAGATGGGTCGGCTGATCGACGATCTTCTCCGATTGTCCCGCCTGGGCAGGGCAGGAATGAGCCGGCTGAAGCTGGATATGGCGTCTATGGTGCGCGAGGTCCTCAACGAGATCCGGCTGTCGGAACCCGAGCGCAATTTTGCAGTCGAAATCGGAGAGCTCCCGAAGGCCGATGGCGACCCGGTCATGATCCGTCAACTGATGGTTAATCTATTGTCCAATGCGGTGAAATTCACACGGCGCAGACAAGGCGCGCGAATCATTGTTGGCAGTTACGAAACTCCCGCTGAAAACGTCTACTTTGTCAAAGATAATGGTATCGGATTCGACATGAAGTATCGGGACAAACTCTTTGGCGTCTTTCAGCGGTTGGTAAGGGAAAGCGATTTCGAGGGAACGGGGGTAGGGCTCGCCATAGTCCAGCGGATTGTTCTGCGGCACGGAGGCCGTATCTGGGCCGAGGGAAAGATACAGGAAGGGGCTGCTTTCTATTTCACGCTGCCCCGAATGGAGCAGGCCAGATCAGATAAAGGATTAAGTGGGTAACCGTTAGTGGATCCACAGTGACGGTTGAGCCATAAACCTTGACTACTGTATCAACCCACCTCGCCATCCCCATCGTCCGAGGGGTCAAGACTAACTCCGAATGTCGTTTGCGTTGTTTCGACAACTCAAGCGTGATAAGCTGAGAATTGACAGTTCAATCATGAGTCATGGAGCAGTAAATAGACAGGCCGCGTGACTGCGTTAACGGGCGTTCCCCGGAAGAAGATGAGCTAAATGGAGAGAAATATGGAGCGTTCCAAGACATCAGTAGAAGAAATCGTTCAGAGAATTGCCGATCACCTGCGGCCTGAGAAGATCATCCTGTTTGGATCAAGAGCACAAGGAAAAGCACAAGGAAAAGCATCCCCTGAAAGCGACATCGATCTTCTGATCGTCTATGCCGGGCCGAAGTCCAAGCGTGAGGTGAAGTTGGAGGTCCACAGCCTTTTCAAGCACCCCGATTTTTCGATGGATGTGTTCGTGCTCACACCCCAAGAACTGGAAATGCAGAAAGCGATCGCAAACACCCTCGCCCGTGAAGTGACCGAAAGCGGGGTTGTCTTCTATGGATGAGCAGAAGAAGACGGTCATTCAGAGATGGATGGTTAAGGCCGATCACGATCTGATTACTGCGAGGGTGATGCTTGAAAATGATCCGTCGGTGACGGACACTATTTGTTTCCATGCCCAGCAGTGTGTGGAAAAGGCCCATATCCCCCATTTCTTCCCTAGGTCAAAGGTATCTCCATTTCCACACATGACATTGTGATTATCCGAGAAGACTTGGAACCGCCGAAATAAGCCCTATAGTGAGGATATCCGCCGTAACATTTCTCGGAGGCAAGGAATGACCGGTCATGACATTATTGTCATAGGGGCTTCCATGGGAGGGATCGAAACGCTGAAAGATCTCATCAAAAGTCTTCCCGGCGACCTGTCTGCTTCCCTCTTCGTCGTTCAGCATACTTATTCCCATGCTCCCGCTTTGCTGGGAGAGGTTCTGGGGAGAGCTGGCGCACTGGATTGCGCCAATGCCAAGGACGGAGAACCCATTCGCCACGGACGCATCTATGTTGCGCCGCCGGATTATCATCTGCTTCTCAAGAACGACCATGTCCGCCTTTCTCGCGGCCCCAAGGAGAATCGAGTCCGCCCCGCCATAGACCCTCTTTTCCGCTCGGCTGCTGCTGGAAGTGGCTTTTGCCGACTTCGATGACTCTTTCGAACTCCGTTTCGTAAAAAACGGCGAAGAGTTGATGGAGTATTTGCATCACCGGGGTGAATATGCCAAGTCCATGCCTCCCAGACCCGGGCTTATTCTCCTGGATCTCAATATGCCAAAGAAAGATGGTCGGCAAGCCCTTATGGAGATCAAACGACGAGCGGATCTCGAAGGCATCCCTCTCGTTATATGGACTATCTCCAACGAGGAGGAAGACAGAATCTTCTGTGCGGAAGCAGGCGCATCCGCTTATGTCACCAAACCAAGCAATTTTCTGGAGTTGGATGCAGCCATAAGGGCCATCGTCGAGAAGTGGCTTAAACTTCCGTCTGGTGCTGAGTAAGACCCAGGTCCGGATGGTTGGGGCATGGCGTGTCGATGGCGGCCGCCATGTTGATGGAACCGTCTTCACGGATGTCGCAGGCGGGAGCTTGCTCCTTGTATGGTGAAGTCCGACAGACGTCAAGTGCCGCTGCCATGCGGGTAAGCCGGGGCTGATTGGGATCAAGGGTAGAGGGATAGTGGAGAAAGAGAAGCCGGAGCGTCGTGGTCTGGCGTTCTGGCGCGGGAGCGTGGGAACGATGAAAACCGGCTGTTGACAGGGGACGGCCAAATTGCCTATGCTCATTTCCCGAGGAAGAAATCCATTGCCCCTGGATCTTTTTAAACCGCTTGAGTTCGAGGACAAGGAAGTTTTTGACGAAATCCTGCATCAGGACCCTCCCTTCATCTCGGAACTCACCTTCAGCAATCTGTATATGTGGCGCCACAAACACCGGCCCGCATGGAGGATAGCGGAGAAGTGTCTCCTCATCATCTTCCAACCGCAGGGCCAGAGTCCTTTCGGACTTTTCCCGGTGGGAAGTGGAAATAAAAAAGAGGCCCTGGATCTTCTCTTGGGCGAGCTCTGTGCTGCAACCCCTGACGCGAGAATCTGCCGGGTCGATGAGAAGAACCTCAAAACGCTTGCACACCCGGAGCGGTTCAGGATTGAACCGGACCAGGACAACAGCGACTACGTGTATCTCACACAGGAGCTGATCGCTCTTTCAGGCAAGAAATACCACCGGAAGAAGAACCACCTCAATCAATTCTTCAGGAAAAACAATTATGAATACCGACGGCTGGACAACGATCTTCTGGATTCACTCCTCGAAATGCAGGAAGAATGGTGCAGGATGAGGGAATGCGTAGAACATCCCAGTCTGAGCGCGGAGGATTTTACGATCCGAGAAGCCCTTTCGCGTTTCGGAGACTTGGACTACACAGGCTGCGCCATCTTGATCGATGGCCTGGTGGAGGCATTTTCCCTCGGGGAACCCCTCAACGAAGATACGGCTGTCATCCATTTCGAAAAGGCGAATCCGGCAATCCCCGGGCTCTATGCGGCCATCAACAATCTCTTCTGCCGGAATTCCTGGCCTGACATGAAGTACGTGAATCGAGAGCAGGATCTGGGAATCGAAGGCTTGAGAAAGGCCAAGGAGTCCTATTATCCAAACCACATGATCAACAAGTACACACTCATTCCCAGATAGACGAAGATTCCTGTAAAGGTTTTTTTCCGGCAGGGGCGCGGTCACTGAGAATAGAGAGGATTTCTTTATGATGGAGCAGCATTACGACAAAGTCGCTGGGGAGCTTCAGATCAGACTCCAGCAGGTTTCTGCAACCGCCCGGCTCATTGAAGAGGGCTGCACGGTGCCGTTTATCGCCCGTTACCGGAAGGAAGCGACGGGTTCCCTCGACGAGGTGGCTATAACCTCGATCCGTGACCGACTGGCCCAGCTCGAAGAGCTGGAGCGGAGAAGGGAAAGCATTCTCAAATCCCTGGAGGAGCGGGAACTGCTGAGCGACGAGTTGAAGGAGAAAATTCTTGCAGCCGAGACTCTTTCCACCTTGGAAGATCTCTATCTTCCCTTCCGCCCCAAGCGGCGGACCAGGGCGACCGTTGCCAGGGAAAAAGGGCTCGAGCCTCTCGCAGCACTCATTTTTGCCCAGCAGGAAGGGACCGATCCTGTTGCGGAGGCCGCGGCTTTCGTGGATGCCGAAAAAGGGGTTCAATCCGCAGAGGAGGCGGTCGCGGGCGCCCGGGATATCATCGCCGAGTGGGTGAATGAAAACGATGAAGCCCGCGCCAAAATGAGAGCCCTCTACAATGAGAGGGGTCTCTTCCGTTCCAGGGTGATACAGGGAAAGGAAGAGCAAGGGGCGAAATACCGGGACTATTTCGAATGGGAGGAATCCGCGGCAAAAGCCCCTTCGCACAGGGTCCTTGCTGTCAGAAGAGGCGAAAAGGAAGGCGTTCTGGACCTGCAGTTGAACCCTCCCGAGGAAGAGGCGCTGGCCATCCTCAAGGCCGATTTCGTGAAAGGCGCCGGCCCTGCATCGATGGAGGTCGAGGCGGCGGTCGAGGATTGCTACAGGCGGCTTCTCTCCTATTCCATGGAAACGGAGAGCCGGTCCGAGACCAAGAAAAGGGCTGATGCCGAGGCCATTCGTGTCTTTGCCCGAAACCTCCGGGAACTGCTCCTGGCGCCTCCGCTCGGCCGGAAGAACGTGCTCGCGATCGATCCCGGTATAAGAACAGGATGCAAAATCACCTGCCTCGACAGACAGGGCAAACTGCTCCACTTCGAAACCATAAACCTCTTCGCGTCCGAGGCGACCGTGTCGGCTGCGGCATCGAGGGTGAGAGCGCTCTGCGAAGAATACCATGCGGAAGCCGTCGCCATCGGCAACGGCACTGCCGGCAGGGAGACGGAAGCCTTTGTGCGTGGGCTCGGGCTGCCGGGAAACATTCCCGTGATCATGGTCAACGAGAGCGGCGCATCGGTCTACTCAGCATCGGAAGTAGCACGGGCCGAATTCCCGGACCTCGATGTGAGCTATCGCGGCGCGGTCTCCATTGGGAGACGGCTCACGGATCCTCTGGCGGAGCTGGTCAAGATCGATCCCAAATCCATCGGGGTAGGCCAGTATCAACATGATGTGGATCAGCAGAACCTGAAGGATTCCCTGGATGACGTGGTGGTGAGCTGTGTCAATGCGGTAGGCGTGGAGGTAAACACGGCCAGCGAACAACTCCTGACCTATGTCTCGGGTTTGGGGCCGCAGCTTGCAAGGAACATGATTGCCTTCAGGAATGAGAACGGTCCCTTTGCCTCGAGAGAGCAGCTCAAGAAGGTTCCCCGACTGGGTCCAAAGACCTTTGAACAATGTGCGGGGTTCCTGCGCGTAAAGGGCTCGGAAAACCCCCTGGATGCGAGCGCCGTGCACCCTGAAAGCTATCCGATTGTCGAGGCCATGGCAAAGGACCTGGGGTGTGAGGTGTCGGACCTGCTCCAAAGCGATTCCATCAGGAAGCGAATCGATCCCTCCAGGTACATTACCCCGACAGTCGGCCTGCCCACCTTGACGGACATTCTGAGCGAGCTCGCAAAACCGGGACGTGACCCGCGAAAGGAATTTGAGGGCCCGATGTTTACGGAAGGCGTATCGGCCATCGGGGATCTCAGGCCGGGAATGAGGCTTCCCGGGGTTGTGACCAATGTGGCCGCCTTCGGCGCCTTCGTGGACGTCGGTGTTCACCAGGACGGGCTGGTTCATGTGAGCCAGCTTGCGGATCGGTTCGTCAAAGATCCCCATGAGGTTGTCAAAGTCAACCAGAAGGTCACTGTCACGGTTCTCGATGTCGACCCTGTCCGAAATAGAATCTCTCTCTCCATGAAGGAGCAGGGGGAGAGACCTGTACAAAAGGAGCGGCGCGAGAAGCCGGCACCAAGACCCGGCGGCAAACCCTTTGAGCAGAACAGAGGAAAGCCGCGCAAACCGGAGAAGCCGGCGCCTTTTAACAATCCTTTCGGGAAGCTGCTGGGGAAGTAGCGAATCCGCCAAAATTGATGTTACGGGAATTGATTTTACGGTTGCAAGTTGGCTACAATATAATTACACTCGGTTCCCGGTGAATCAGGGGAGCCGTCCCCCGGAGGGAGTCTAAGCCCAGCTGGTCAAGGAGAGAGACATGGCTGAAGAAAAAAAAGGATCGGTTCTCGTCGTGGGCGGGGGCATCGCTGGCATGCAGTCGGCCCTCGATCTTGCCAATTCAGGATTCTACGTCTACCTGCTGGAGAAAGGGCCTTCCATCGGCGGGGTGATGGCACAACTCGACAAGACCTTTCCCACCAACGACTGCGCAATGTGAATTATCTCTCCCAAACTGGTCGAGGTCGGCCGGCATCTCAATATCGAACTGTTGACCCTCAGCGAAATCGCTGATGTGAAAGGATCCCCCGGAGATTTCGAGGTGGAGATCCTCAAACACCCCCGCTATGTCCGGATGGACAAGTGCATCGGCTGCGGGACCTGTGCTGAAAAATGTCCCAAAAAGGTGGATGACACCTTCAACCAGGGGTTGATCAAACGCAAGGCGGTTTACGTCGAGTACGCCCAGGCGGTTCCCCTCAAGTACGCCATTGACGCGAAGGAATGCATTTATCTCCAGAAGGGGAAATGCAGAGCCTGCGAGAAATTCTGTCCCTCCCACGCGATCGATTTCGAAGAGAGAGAGGAGAAGAGGACCATCAGAACCGGCGCGATCATCCTGGCGCCCGGTTTCCAGCCGTATGATCCGGCTCGGTACATCTCCTACAAGTACGCCAGGTACCCCAATGTCGTCACGAGCATGGAGTTTGAGCGCATCCTGAGCGCAACGGGACCTTTCCAGGGACATCTGGTCCGTCCCTCCGACCATAAGGAACCGAAAAAGATCGCGTGGCTCCAATGCATAGGATCCAGGGACGTTCACCACTGCGATCATGCCTACTGCTCTTCGGTCTGCTGCATGTATGCGATCAAAGAGGCGGTGATTGCGAAAGAGCACGCGGGCAGCAAGCTGGACTGCGCCGTCTTCTACATGGATATGCGGACCCATGGAAAAGACTTCGAACGGTACTACGAAGACGCCAAGGGGAAACACGGCATCCGGTTCATCCGATCCAGGGTGCCGACCGTCGAGCCTGCGATCGGGAGCGACGACCTGATGGTTCCCTATGTAAGCGAAACCGGGGAGCTGATGCAGGAGCGTTTCGACATGGTGGTTCTCTCGGTCGGGCTTGAAGTCTCCCCGGACGCGGCGGCCCTGGCAACCAGAATGGGACTCAGTCTTACCGAAAACCGTTTCTGCGAGACCCGAACCTTTGCGCCCGTCAGGAGCTCAAAGGAAGGCGTTTACGTTTGCGGCGCCTTCCAGGGTCCCAAGGATATCCCCCAGTCGGTTATCGAGGCCGGTTCCGCGGCTGCCGAGGCGGGTGTTCTCCTTTCGGCTTCCAGGAACACCCTCACCAAGGCAAAGACGGTGGCGCCGGAGAGGAAAGGCGGCGGGAAGAGGCCGAGAGTGGGCGTTTTTGTCTGCCACTGCGGCATCAACATCAGCGGGATAGTGGATGTGCCCGCGGTGCGGGACTATGCCGCCACGCTGCCGTTTGTGGAATTCGTTGCGGATAATCTCTTTACCTGCTCCACTGACACGCAGGACACCATGGCCCAGGTAATCAGGGAGAAGGATCTCAACCGGATCGTGGTTGCCGCGTGCACTCCCAAGACGCATGAGCCCCTTTTTCAGGAGACCCTCGTCAACGCAGGGTTGAACAAGTACCTCTTCGAAATGACCAATATCCGGAACCAGGACTCCTGGGTCCACAAGGACGATCCCAAGAAGGCGACCGAAAAGGCCATGGACCTGGTCCGAATGGCCGTTGCGAGGGTGGCCCTATCGGAGCCCCTGAAGGAAACCGAAGTAGACATCAATCAAAGGGCGCTTGTGGTTGGCGGCGGTATATCCGGCATGACCGCTGCGAAAACCCTCTCGGGGCAGGGTTACCAGGTGTGCCTGGTCGAGCGTTCCGCCTCGTTGGGAGGCCAGGCCCTCAATCTCTTCAGGACCTGGAAGGGAGAGGACATTCAAAAGAATGTGGCCGGCCTGGTCGAATCCGTCCGGTCTGATCCCAACATCGATGTGCGCCTTCAGTCGGATCTCGGAAGCGTCGCCGGGTTTGTGGGGAATTTCCGCTCCATCCTGGCGACCGGGGGAAAAGAAGAGGTCGTGGAGCACGGCATTGCAGTGATCTCAACCGGCGCGCAGGAGCTCAAGCCCGACGAATATCTTTACGGCAAAGACCCCCGCGTGTTGACGCACACCGACCTGGATCGGAGATTCATGGCAGGGGATTCGTCCCTGAAGAATCTGCGGACAGCGGTTTTTGTCCAGTGTGTCGGCTCAAGGGAGCCGGAAAGACCGTATTGCTCCAGGGTATGCTGCACCCATTCCGTTGAGAGCGCTCTTCACCTCAAGGAACTCAACCCGGATATGAACATTTACATCCTTTACAGGGATATCCGGACCTATGGCGAAAGGGAGCTCCTGTACAGGAAGGCGCGAACTGCGGGAATTCTTTTCATCCAGTACTCGAGGGACAGCAAACCCGTGGTAAATGCACAGGCAGACGGGCTCAGGATCGAGCTCTTTGATCGCAACCTCGGGCAGAGCGTGGAGATCAGGGCGGACCTGCTGGCACTGGCCTCTGCAATCGTCCCGCATAAGGACGAAAGGCTCGCGCAGCTCTTTAAGGTCCCGATGAATCAGGATGGGTTCTTCGTGGAGGCCCATGCGAAACTCGGTCCCTCGGAATTTGCGACCGACGGCGTTTTCCTGTGCGGCATGGCCCATTACCCGAAACCCATCGACGAATCCATTGCCCAGGCGCAGGCGGCTGTCTCGAGAGCGGTGACGCTCCTTGCCAGGAAAAAGGTGCAGGTTACCGGCACGGTCGCGGCCGTGAATCCGCTCTGGTGCAGCAGCTGCGGCGTCTGCATCAAGGTGTGTCCTTACTCGGCCCCAAGCGTTGTCGCGGAAGGACCCTATGCGGGCCGTGCACAGGTGAACCCGGCTCTCTGCAAAGGGTGCGGGTTGTGCGTGGCGTCCTGCCGATCCGGCGCATTGAATCTGAGGGGATTCGAAGAGCGTCAGATAATGGCGATGATTAGTGAAATGTAGGTTGTTAGTTGTGGGTGGTGGGTTGTACATTGATGGTTGTAGACAACAAAGCCTTTTTGATTTGGGAACCTGCAACTAACAACCAACAACTATCGGCACGCATGAAGAAAAGAACCACTTACTAAAGAGGTCTTCTTTCAGATAAAGGATAATTGGAGACAAAAATGGAAAACTGGGAACCGAAAATAACCGCCTTCCTGTGCAACTGGTGCAGCTACGGTGCGGCTGATCTGGCGGGGGTGAGCCGGATGCAGTATCCGCCACACTTCAGGATTATCCGGTTGCCCTGTTCCGCACGGGTGAGTCCGAAACTGATTCTCGCAGCGCTCCGGCATGGCGCGGACGGTGTCTGGGTGTCCGGGTGACACCCCGGAGACTGCCATTACCTGGAAGGTAATTACTACGCGAGAAGAAAGTTATCCCTCCTGAAAGGGCTTTTGGAGCATGTCGGGATCGAGCCGGGCAGGTTGCATTTCTCATGGATCAGTTCGGCGGAGTCCACCAAATTTGTGGATGTAGCCAAGGCAGTGTCCGAGGAAGTGATGGGTCTCGGTCCTGCCGTGCGTTTGGTGAAAAAGCGGGCTGAGGTGATGTGATGGAGCGGTACACGGAGGAAATCCGAAAAAGGGCAGGGAACCTGCTGAAGGAAGGGAAGGTCGATCTCTTCATCGGCTATGCAGGAGGATCGGTCCCTATGATGAACAGGCCGATTCTCATTCGACGTCCTGAAGAGGCGGACCTGCTCCGGTGGGACAGCTTCTGCGGCCTGAATCTGGCAAATTATCTGACCGGCCGCAAGGAAAGAATCGGCGTGATCGCCAACGGCTGCAATTCCAGGAACATCGTCAACCACATCGTCGAGAACCAGGTCAAGAGGGAACAGGTGTATATCCTGGGGGTGCCCTGTACCGGGATGATCGATCGCAGGCTTGTCTCCAGTGCTGTGGGCGGAAAGGATATCCTCTCGGTCAGGGAAGAGAACGGAACCGTGACCGTCGAGACCGCAGGCTCCAAGGAGCAGTTGAACAGAGGGGATCTGCTGCAACAGAACTGCAGGGTCTGCACACATCGAAATCCCGTGCTCCACGACGAGATGATCGGCGATCCCGTGGAGGAGCAGAAGGATCTCGAACCTTACGCCGATGTCTCTGAAATCGAAGCCATGGCGCCGGGGGAGCGGTGGGAGCACTTCTCCCGTCTTGTATCCGGCTGCATCCGCTGTTATGCATGCAGGAATGCCTGCCCCCTCTGCTACTGTCCCACATGTTTCGTGGATGACTCCCGTCCTCAATGGGTGGGCAAGGGTTCGGATCCTGTGGATACCATGACCTTCCACCTGATGAGAGCTTACCACTGCGCGGGCCGATGCACCGATTGCGGCGCCTGTGAAAGGGTCTGCCCTGTCGGAATTCCCTTGAGGCAATTTACCAGAAGGCTGAACCGCGATGCATGGAAGCTTTTTTCATGGGAGGCGGGGTTGAAACTCGATGAACGGCCTCCGCTCGATGCGTACAGACCCGACGACTGCAACGACTTTTTCCGGTAGGGCGCGATCTATGAAAGAACAGGTGTTTTCAAAAAGTGATTGGCTCAAGAGACTACGGGCTCTCGCTGGCAGCACGAGGATTTATGTGCCGGTGAAAGGGCCCGAACTCCACGTATTCCGAATTCTTGGCGAAGGGGTCGAGCCTGATTTCGATTATCGAAACACGCGTCTTTCTCCCAAGGCGATCATCTATCCGCCTTCGGAGCGGCTCTTCGAATGCTCCCTGGATGAGAAGGATCCGGCCTGCAACATCTTTAAAGAAGTTGATAAGGACCGAACCCCTTTGGCGATCGTGGGAATCAGGCCGTGCGATGCCCATGGTTTAGGGATTGTCCAGCGAAATTTCGACAACCCCGAGTACAAGGATCCATGGTGGGTAAGCCGTTTCGAGTCGTGCACCCTGATCGGCCTGGGTTGCTCGAGCCCGGGTTCCACATGCTTTTGCAGTTCAGTGGGCGGAGGACCCTTCAGTGAGAAGATGCTCGATGTACTCCTATGGGACCTGGGAGACCAATTCATGGCCAGGGCCGTGACGCAGAAAGGGGAGACCTTCCTGGTGCAGGCCGGGGGCGGGGCTGAAGCGGACCAGGTCGCGAAGAAGAAGGCCGAAGAGGTGGAGAAGTCCGCCGCGAAGCGATTGGGCCGTGGCATTTCCGCCGACCGGATCCGGGGAAAGAAGATCAACGATCTCTTCAATGCGAGTTATTGGGAAGATGTCGCCTTCGCGTGCATCAATTGCGGCACGTGCACGTATCTTTGTCCGACTTGTTGGTGTTTCGACATCCAGGATGAGGTGTTCGGAAAGACCGGAGATCGGATCAGGAATTGGGATTCCTGCATGTTTCCCCTCTTCACCCTTCACGGCTCAGGACATAATCCAAGAGACAAGAAGGTGCAGAGGCTCCGGCAGCGATTTATGCACAAGCTGAAGTACTACCAGGACAAGTACAATGCCGGCGTGCAGTGTTCCGGGTGCGGCAGGTGCGTGCAGCACTGCCCTGTGAACATCGATATCCGGGAAGTCGCGGACAGGATGAACAACGTTTGAAAAGAGAATATCGAATATCGAACACCGAAGGGAAAGAATCAGCCACTAAGCCACCAAGACACAAAGAAGATGGTGCTTTTCTTCGTGACTTTGTGTCTTGGTGGCAGAATTCATCGTTTTCTTTCTCCATTTCTGCGGTTCGTTGTTTTCTTTAATTTTCGTTCGGAGGGTAGTGCGTTGGAAAATCCATACTTGCCTTATCCGGTGAGGATCGAGGACATCGTTACAGAAACAGAGGACGAGAAGCTCAAGACCTTCAAGTTTGTCTTTTTGAACCCTGAAGACGAGAAGCGGTTCATGTACAGGCCTGGTCAGTTTGCAGAGCTCTCAGTATCGGGGAAAGGAGAAGTTCCCATCGGGATCGCTTCCTCGCCCACGGAGAAAGGCTACCTCTCATTCACGGTCAATGAAGTAGGGCTGGTCACCACCTGGCTTCACATGATGAAGAAGGGCTATGTCATGGGCGTGAGGGGCCCCTTGGGCAACTGGTACCCATGGCAGGAGATGGAAGGAAAGAACGTGGTGATCATTGGGGGCGGGTTTGCGTTCACGACCTTGCGATCCAGCATCATCTACATGCTTAACCCTGAGAACAGGCCCAAGTTCAAGGACATTACGGTCGTCTACGGGGCAAGGAGCCCCGGCATGCTGCTCTACAAGGACGAACTGGCGGCATGGGAACAGAGGGACGATATTCGCATGCACATCACCGTAGATTCCTCGAATGACCCCGCATGGAAATACAATGTGGGATTTGTGCCCGCTATCGTGAAACAGAAGATCACCAGCGCGGATGATGCCTATGCAGTGGTGTGCGGTCCGCCGGTCATGATAAAATTCACTCAGCCCGTTCTGCAGGAGTTGGGGTTTCCCCCCGAGCGGATCATCCTCTCCCTCGAGATGCGGATGAAGTGCGGCATAGGGATGTGCGGCCGGTGCAATATCGGAGACAAATTCGTCTGCAAGGACGGTCCGGTGTTTTCCCTGGCGCAGTTAAAGGAGCTTCCTCCAGAGTATTGACAGGACGCTGAAAAGCGCCTCTTATCTGGACGCTTTGAGCGTTAGTCTCTCGCCCGCTTCGCTTGAGGGCACAGAGTTTTGGAGAGTGCCAACTTGTCCTGTTTTTTTTCAAAAAAACAGGACAAACTTCACCCTTCGGGGCAAGAGCTATAAGCGGC
>PHBH01000077.1 GCA_002840535.1 Deltaproteobacteria bacterium HGW-Deltaproteobacteria-15
GATGTTCGACGTTCATCTTTCAAACAAGTTTCGTACGAGTGCTGAGGAACTACCTGGAACCTGAACACTGAAACCTGAAACCATTTTTTTCTGACACCTGACACCCGACACCTGACACCCGACACCTTGTACTTGGACATTGGACATTCTGTAAATGCTCACAAGAATCATTAAAACACTTCTGATCATCCTCCTCCTCGCGTGCCTCGGTGCGCTTGCCTACTGGCTCTGCATCTGGAAAGGATGGCCCTTGTGGGTTGGAGCAGTTCTCGTTGCCGGGGTGATCGGGCTTTGGGCAGGGATTCTCTTTCTGAAGAAGCACCTCTTGCGAAGCAGGGAGAAGAAGTTTGTCCAAAGGGTGATCGATCAAGACACTGCCGCTATTGCAAAGGTGCCGGTTTCCGAAAGGCACCAGCTGACGGAGCTTCAGGAGCACTGGAAGGAATCCGTAAGGCGTCTTCAGAATTCTCATCTTCGGAAAAGAGGCAATCCGCTCTATGTCCTTCCCTGGTACGTGGTCATGGGAGAGTCAGGGGCGGGAAAGACATCGGCCATCAGAAATGCAGGATTGAACTCCCCGTTGACCGAGGTCAGCCGGGTGGGGGGCATTGCAGGAACCAGGAACTGCGACTGGTGGTTTTTCGACAATGCCGTCATTCTGGATACGGCAGGCCGATACACCATCCCCATCGAGGAATCGCAGGATCTGGAAGAGTGGAAACAGTTTCTGACCCTGCTCTCCAAATACAGGAAGAAGGAACCCCTCAACGGCGCGATCGTTGCTATGGCAGCAGACAAGCTGCTCGATCCTGACGAGAAGGTCCTCGTCGAGCAGGGTCAAACCGTCCGCCGGCGAATCGATCAGGTCATGCATGTTGTAGGGGCGAAGTTCCCTGTCTACATCATGGTCACCAAGATGGACCTGGTGCATGGTTTCACGGAATTCGGCCGCCACCTGCCGCCCGGATCGCTCTCCCAGGCAATGGGATTCAACAACCGGAAGAAAAGAATTTACTGGAAGGACGTTGTGGACGAAGCCGTCTCCAGCGTCGGCGAAAAGTTAAGGCGTCTGAGATTTGCACTCGTCCACCAGTCCGGCGCCCATGCCCCAGGTGCGATCAACCTGGTGAATGAGTTCAACAGGCTCCAGACTGGGCTGGAGCTTTTCCTGAAGGCGATGTTTGAGGAGAACCCCTATCAGGAAACCCCGTTGCTGAGAGGGCTCTATTTTTCGAGCGCCCGCAGGGAAGGCAAAGCCAAGTCGGCTTTTCTGGAAATCACTGGAATCGATCCGGGCAAGGCCGATGTCGCTCATCCCGAAGACGGGTTTTTCCTGCAGGATTTCTTCGGGAAGATCCTCCCGCGGGACAGGAATATCTACACTCCCATCAGGGAATTTCTCCAATGGCGGCGGCTCACAAGGAGTCTAGGCCTCTTCTCATGGCTTCTGATCGGATTTGCCTTCTGCGGCCTTCTCACCTTTTCCTTTTACTTCAATGCGGAAAGCATCCGGGGGTTCAAGGAAGACTTCTTCGATCCCCCCCGCCTGACCAATGACCGGGCAGTGGACCTCATTACCATGGACAAGATGAGGATCGAGATCCTTGAAATGGAGCGCAATAACCGAAGAGGGCTCTTTCCTGATTTCGGTCTTCGGCACAGCCATAAGGCCGTCGCACTCCTTAAGAGACATTATTCAAGGTTGTTCAGGGAAGGGTTCCTGGCGCCGGTAGATCACAAATTCTACGAGAGCGTCCATCAGGTCACTCACAGTACCCCGGAAGAGGAATTTGTGGACTACCTGGGATATGTGGTTGCCAGGATCACGGTGTTGAAGGAACAACTCGGTGGCAGGAAGCTCACCCATGCCGATGAGTTCAGGAAGATCACCGCCAGCCTCATGCAGACCCAGAGTCCCGGCATGCCCCTGGCCCCGGAGATCGCGGCCAGGTTCAGTGATCTCTACTATGCCTATCTTTCCTGGAACCCTGAGAAGAGCGATACCGAGGAAAAACTCTCCCAGCTGAGGATCGCTCTGGTGCAACTCCTCGAAAAAAAGGGAAGCGACCTGAAATGGCTGGTCAAAAAATGGGTGCCGGGCGTACCGGACATCAGTCTGAGCGATTTCTGGGGGATTTCGGAAGTGGGAGACCATGCCGGCACGGCCCGGCTGTCGGGCGCCTATACGGCGGAGGGCCGCAAACATATCCGTGATTTCATAGTGCTCGTGGAGGCCGCACTTGGAGATGGTGCGGAGAAGGCTCTGTTCGAGAAGAGGAAAGGGGAGTTCTGGAACTGGTATGCACAGGAGTTCCACACTTCCTGGCTCGCGTTCATGGAGCGCTTTCATGAGGGATTGAATCGCCTGGATACGGTTGCAGGCTGGCAGCGCATGGCCGCCCTGATGACCACTCCGAGGAATCCGTACCTTCGTCTGCTGCAGAGAGCGGCCGACGAGTTTTCGTCTCTCGGCCCGGTGAAAGACCCGCCACCGTGGAGCGCCATGGTTACAAGGATCGAGGAGGTCCGTGAACTTGCCAAGGCCGAGAGAGACAAGGGGAAAGGAAGCAGTCTCAGCGCAACTCTGAAGGAGAAGGAAGAGAAGCTCAAAGTCGAGGTGCTCCATGGCCGAAAGGAGGGGGCGCGGGAACACGAGGAGAAGCTGCTCCAGGCCAAGGCATGGAACGAGTACGTCGATACGCTGGAGAAGATCAATGTGGGGGTTTCGTCCAGAAAAGAATGCTACGACATGTTCTCGGGAAGCTTCTCTTTCATGGAACAGAATCCTGCGGCCGACCAGTCTCCTTTTTCCGTGGCATACAGCAGCTATTCCAAACTGAGAGGGCTCCTTGGCGGAGACAAGGAGTTCCCGGCAGTTTGGGACATCATCTTCGGGCCGCTTGACTTTGTGATGGTTTATGCATCCGATGAAACCGCCTGTTTTCTCCAGACCCAATGGGAAGAGCAGGTGCTGGGGGTTCTGCAGAGCGCCGACCCGGACAAGGCCGCCCGTATCCTCTTCAACAAAACGGACGGCGCTGTATGGAAATTCCTTGAAAGCACGGCGAAGCCTTTTATCGGCCGCAACGAATCCGGGTACTATATGCGACGGGATTTCAGGAAGAATGCAATACCCTTCAAGCTGGAGTTCATCAGATTCCTGAATCAGGGGTCTGAAGGATTGATCAACTTCGAGCCTTCTTACACCGTCTCCCTTGAGACCATGCCTCTGGATGTAAATGACGACGCAGAACTGGAGCCCTTTGCCTGTCTGCTGGAGGTCAACTGTGCGGACGGCAACACGGCCCTTGAGAACTACAATTTCCCAAACAGCGCAACAATCACATGGGTTCCTGAAAAGTGCGGGGACGTCAATCTCACCTTCCTGTTGCCCCAGATGACACTTCGAAAAACGTATAAGGGCAAGATGGGCTTCCCTCAGTTCCTCAAGGAATTTGGAGACGGCAGTCGTATTTTCACCCCCGAAGATTTCCCCGATCAGAAAGACGGGCTGAAGAGGATGTCCATTTCGTCGATCACGGTCTCCTACAAGATCAAAGGAGGAGACTCCGTTATCCGGCTCTTGAAGCGGGCGCCGACCCAGGTTCCCTCATCGATCGTCATGTGCTACGCGAGAGGCAAAGGATAAATGAACCTTCTGGATCTCGGCAAAACCGCCATTTCCGAACAGGCCCCGGCCGGAACAGACGCCCGATCAGGGCCGGACCTCGATGCGCTCTCATCCGAGCTGGATAAGCTTTCTTCCCCGACTGCGTCCAGCGGAATCGATTGGCGGAAGATCGCAGATCTTTCTGCCGGAATCCTCTCGGCACAGTCAAAGGATCTGCTGGTCGCATGCTATCTCTCGACAGCCCTTTTAAGCCTGGAAGGGTTGCAGGGGCTTGGCAAGGGCGTTCATATCCTGAAGGATCTTGTCGAGCATTTCTGGGAAACCCTGTTTCCTCCTGTAAAGAGGATGAGGGCAAGGCGGAATGCACTGGAGTGGTGGCTCGAAAAAACAGCGTCCGGATTGAATGGTCTTGAGCGGGCAAGCATTCCACAGGCGGAGGTCGCGCCTGTCCTGGAGGAGCTCAGGAGCATGGATAAACTCCTCAGTGAGCGCATGGAGGATGCGCCGGCGCTCGCCGGGCTTCTGGAGCGAATCGCATCTCTGCAGGCCCCTGATGGACCAGCGGACGACAACAAGCCCGAAGTCTCGCCGCCGGCCGCGCCGGTCGAATCGCGACCCGTTGCACAAAGCGCTTCAGCTGCGGCTCCGAAGGAAAAACCCGGTTCTGCAGCATTGCAGAGCGAGGAGGATGCCAATAAGCGATTAAGGTCCGTGTCACAGAGTCTCAGCGAACTGGGATCCTTCTATCTGACCAATGATCTCTTTCATCCGCTCGGCTATCTCCTGGACAGGGCGGCAGCCTGGACCGTGGTGGTCGAGCCTCCCCCAAGCGATAAATCCCTCACATTGATCCCGCCCCCGCCGGAATACTTGAGAACCAATCTGGATACGTTGAACCGGCAAGGAGACTGGGAAAACCTCCTGAGGATGTCTGAGGGCAGTTTGGGAGATTTCCTCTTCTGGTTGGATCTGAGCTACTATGTCGCCGAGGCTCTGAAGCACCTGGATCGATCGGTGCTCAGTGACCTTGTTTCAAGGGAGACCGCACTTTATGCGATCCGGTTGAAGGGTATTGAAGATTTATGCTTCTCGGATGGCATGCCTTTCGCAAGGGCTGATACAAAGTTGTGGCTCAAGCGTTTTTCTCTCACAACGGCAGGAATCGGATCAGATCACGGGGCGGTCGATTCGCCGGATTCCCTGGAGGGTTCCGTCCAAAGGGAGTATCAGAGGGCGCTTGGTCTCTTCAGGGATCAGAAGCTTCACGAGGCGGTAGACATGCTCCACCGCGGCGTATCCACGGGGGCGTCAGGAAAAGAACGGCTCCTCTGGCGGACTGCGCTTTCGAGCCTGCTCGTTTTTGCAGGAGAAGAGGGGACTGCGCTTCCTCATTTCAGGGAGATCATCCGGGATGTGGATCACTACCGCCTGGAGGAGTGGGACCCGGAACTTGCCCTTCGTGCCCTTCTCAGTGTATATAGCGGCCTTAAATCATCGAAGGATGAAAAGGCCAGGGCTCAGAGCGTGGAAATCCTGGATCGTATCGCAGCCCTCAGCCCGGCTGAGGCAATGCGGCTGAAATAAAGAGCAACTCAGCCACTAAGGCACAAAGGCACGAAGAGTGTGAAGATTAGACAATTATCCAAAAGAATGGAAAAAAAAGAATTCTGTTGTGATTCTTTGTGTCTTTGTGACTTTGTGGCTGAATCATTCAAAGGAGGCAAGTCATGGCAAAAGAGGGATCAGTGGCACCAAAGGAACGGGTGAACATCGTCTACCGTCCTGCGACCGGCGATGCAAAGGAGGAAGTGGAGCTTCCCCTGAAGGTTATGGTCATGGGGGATTTCACCCTCAAGGACAATGACACCCCGGTGGAAGAGCGAAAATCGATCAGCGTTGACAAGGACAACCTTGATGAGGTGCTGAGAGCACAGAATCTCGAGTTGAAGACGAGCGTGCAGAGCACCCTCTCGAACGATCCGGGTGGTCAGATGAATCTGAACCTGGACTTCAAGAGCATGAAAGACTTCGATCCTGACGCGATTATTCAGAAGGTGCCGGAGTTGAAGAAAATGCTGGATCTGCGCGAAGCCCTTAAGGCGCTGAAGGGGCCCCTGGGAAATGTCCCTGACTTCAGAAAAAGGATTCAGGAACTCGTCAAGGATGAAGGGGCAAGGGCCAGGCTGCTCAAAGAACTCGGCATCGAAGGATAAGGAGGCAGAGTTATGGCTGAAGAGAGAAAAGAGGCGGCTCAGGCGACGGCGCAGGTCGCGGAACAGGAATCCCTGCTGGACGAAATCTTGCAGTCAACCAAGCTGAAGCCCTCTGATGATGCCTATTCCATCACCAGGCAAGGGGTGCAGGCATTCATCGACGAGTTGCTCAAACCCGGCAGGGAAGGGATAAAGGTAAGCGCGACCCTTGTGGATGACATGGTTGCCGAGATCGACAGAAAGCTCTCGGCCCAGATGGACGTGATTCTCCACAACAAGGATTTTCAAAAACTGGAATCATCCTGGCGTTCTTTGAAGTTTCTGATCGACAGGACCAACTTTCGCGAAAACGTCAAGGTGGATATCCTGAGCGTGAAAAAGGAGGAACTCCTCGGCGATTTTGAGGATGCACCGGAGATCACCAAGTCTGGCCTGTATCGCAAAGTCTACACCCAGGAGTACGGGCAGTTCGGAGGTCAGCCCTATGGTCTGCTGGTCGGGAACTATGAATTCGGCCCCGGCGCACAGGACATCAAGCTCCTTCAGAACATGGCGAGCGTGGCCACCATGGCTCATGCGCCTTTTATCGCGGCAACGAGCCCGCAGATGTTCGGCCTCGATGATTTCTCGAAACTCCCCAACCTCAAAGACCTGAACTCGATATTAGAAGGTCCGCAGTACATTAAATGGAAATCCTTCAGAGAGTCGGAAGATGCCAGGAATGTGGGTCTCACGCTGCCCCATTTTCTCCTCAGGCTTCCATACGGTCCGGATACACAACCGGCCAAGAGCTTCACGTACAAGGAGGACACGACAGGGGGAAACGATTCCTTTCTCTGGGGGAATGCGGCTTTTGCATTTGCCACAAGGATCACGGACAGCTTTGCAAAATACAGATGGTGCGCCAACATCATCGGCCCCCAGGGCGGAGGCGCCGTGGAAAACCTCCCCATTTATCAATACGAGGCAATGGGTGAGATCCAGACCAAGATTCCCACAGAGATCCTCATCTCCGAACGGCGTGAGTTCGAACTGGCCGAAGAAGGGTTCATCGCGCTTGCCATGAGAAAGGGGAGCGACAATGCTTCCTTTTTCTCTGCAAACTCGAGTCAGAAACCTAAATTCTTCGGGACATCCAAAGAGGGAAAGGAAGCGGAGCTCAATTACAAGCTGGGAACGCAGTTGCCCTATACCTTTGTCATCAACAGGCTCGCCCACTACATCAAGGTGATCCAGAGAGAAAACATCGGCACCTGGAAGGAAAGAGGGGATTTGGAAAGAGAGCTGAACACCTGGATTCGGCAGTATGTGGCGGACCAGGATAGCCCTTCCCCGGGTGTGCGAAGCAGAAGACCGCTCAGACAGGCGGAGATCACGGTCTCGGATGTGGAGGGCGATCCCGGCTGGTATCGTGTGACCATGAAGGTCAAACCTCACTTCAAGTACATGGGCGCTTCCTTCACCCTGTCGTTGGTGGGGAAACTGGATAAAAAGTAAGAAATGCCCAATGTAGAATGTCCAATTTCCAAGGAAGAAAAGAAGACTAGCCACAAAGCCACGAAGACACAAAGAAGAGGAATGCATGTCTTAGTGCCTTTGTGTCTTGGTGGCTGAATTTAACGTGACCACTTCGTGGCCGGCCCCTTGCCAATGACGTGGGCAGATGCAGGGGTGGAAGAGGTTCTCGGCCGTTGATTTTTCGGCCGTTCTATCTGGCACAGGTTATGCTGCTAGAAAGCATCGCGATCGTCGAAAGATGGGGCAGTTGGGTACTGAACAGGAGCTTGAGATGTGCGTAGGGAAACTCCAAACCCGGGACTCTCTCGAAGGGTTCCATGCGAACACGAATAGGAGGAGATGCTATGCCAATGCCATGTTACATGAGCGTCAAGGGGAAGAGCCAGGGAGATATCGAGGGTTCATGCACGATCAAGGGTCATGAGAAGACGATCTTCGTTTATGAGTTGGACCACAATGTAGGCATTCCCACGGATTCGGGCAGCGGACTTCCAACAGGGAAGAGAATTCACTACCCCCTGGTTATCACCAAGGAGCTCGACAAGAGTTCTCCAAAACTTCAACAGGCCCTCGTAACGGGAGAACTCCTCACAGAGGTGATGCTCGAGTTCTGGCACATCAGCCCTGCCGGAAAAGAGGAGAAGTACTACACCGTCAAATTGGAGAATGCCATCGTCGTCAAATCGGAAGATTATTTTCCCCTGACGTTCCTGGAGGAGAGCAAACCGTACAGGCACATGGAAAAGATCTCTTTCACCTATGGCAAAATCATCTGGACCTGGGTGCCGGACGGCATTGAAGCGGAAGACAGCTGGGAAGCCCCGAAGTCTTAGGCAATGAACTCACGGTGTGACGGAGCATTGGCCATAGCGCCGATACTTCGTCACTCCTGAGAGGAACTCACGTTTTTTGCTATGCGAGAAGAAAGGCTTCTGGAGAGGATTCACAACACGGAGCTCAATCCCGAGCGAAGGGAAGGGAGCAATTCGGCGCGGAGAGTCCGTTCCATCATGAACCACCTTCAGCGCATCCTCAACACAAAACATGGGAGTGTCCCCATTGCAGAGGATTACGGGATGCCGGACTTCACGGACCTCCCAAGCGCCTTCTCAACGGAATCCACACATGAAGTGGAGAGGACACTTAAGGCGGAAATCCTCAAGTATGAACCGAGACTCCAGAAAGTGAGGATCTCCTTCGAATCCCAGAAGGAGGACATCCTCTCTCTGCGATTCAAGGTGGAGGCGCAAATGATAGGGGAGGACGGTTCACCGATTTCTTTCGAGACGGTTGTGGACGCAACGGGAAAGGTGACGGTGAGGGACTGAAGAATGTCCAATGTCCAATGTAGAACGTTCAAGGAGGAGAAAGGGATCAGCCACAAAGACACCAAGACACGAAGAAGATGACCCCTTAGTGACTTAGTGGCTTGGTGGCAAAATTCTTTAACGCATGTCGACGCGCCATTACCAGCAGGAGTTGCAGAATCTAAGGGAGCTTGCCGTTGAGTTTTCAAAGGCACACCCGGCGCTTGCTCCCATGCTCAGCGGTCAGACCCCGGATCCGGATGTGGAGAGACTCCTGGAAGGGGTCGCTTTTCTCACCGGCTTGCTCAGGGAAAAGCTGGACGACGAGTTTCCGGAAATCCTGCACGGCCTGATCGATCTCATCTTCCCCCACTATCTTCGTCCGATTCCATCTTCGACATTGATTGCATTTACGCCGAAGCCGAACCTGAAAGAGACCCTGACAGTTCCTGCGGGCGCTCAGATCGGTTCAGTACCGGTTGACGGGACCTCTTGTATCTTCAAAACCTGCTTCAGCCTGGAGGTTCACCCTCTAAAGATTGTTTCGGCGGAGTTCGTCCAGTCACCCGGAACTCCGGCCCGGATCAGGCTTGTCCTGGAACTCAGAGGGATTCCTTTGGAGAAGTGGGCTGCAAGGACTCTTCGCTTTTACCTGGGCGGCGGTTATCCTGAAGCGACGGACCTGTATTTTTTGCTCAACAGGCAGGTCAGCAGAATCGTCCTGAAGCCGGTGACCGGAGCCGCTCCTGCGGAGCTTCCACCGGGTTCTCTCACGCCTGTGGGGTTTGCCCGGGAGGACGCATTGCTTTCCTATCCGGCACAGTCTTTTCCCGGGTACCGGATCCTTCAGGAATACCTGATCCTGCCGGAAAAATTCCTGTTCCTGGATCTCAAGAACATGGACCGATGGAAGGAGCGAGGAACGGGTTCCGCATTCGAGATCCTCTTCGAACTGGCCAAACCGCCGGCCGTGGTTCCTCGGATAAAACCCGAGAGCTTCATGCTGTTTGTAACCCCCGCCACCAATCTATTCTCCCACGAAGCGGATCCTCTCACCGTGAACCACCGGCAGGCGGAGTATCGCATCCGTCCCGGGGGACGCAGCGGAATCGAGGTCTATTCCGTTGAGAAGGTAACCGGCCTCGTTCAGGGAACCGTGGATCACAAGGAGTATGTCCCCTTTCAGTTTTTCGGAAAGCATGAAAAGGAAAAGCCGATCTACTCCATTTCCAGGAGAAAATCGCCGGTAACTCAGAACCTGGAGCTCTATCTGAGCCTCACCTATCCTTCAGACGCCGAGATTGCAAAACAGGAAATGCTCTCCATACAATTGACATGCACGAACGGGTCTATTCCCGAGAAACTCCAGCTCGGGGATATCTCGCAACCGACTTCAACGTCCCCTTCCCTGATGGACTTCAGGAATATCCTTCCACCTACGGCCCCGATCCAGCCGCCGATCGGCAGCAATGTGCTTTGGAATTTCCTCTCCCATATTGCGCTCAACTATCTCTCCGTAGCGAGCCTGGAGAACGTCAAGGAACTGCTTCAGATCTACATCTTTCCGGAAGGACGGGACAGGACAAAGATTGCGGCCAATATGAAGAGAGTGGAAGGCATCAACGGTCTTCAGGTGCAGCCGGCGTCGCGGCTGGTATCAGGTCTCATGATGAGAGGCAACGAGATTCGCATGAAAGTGAGGCAGGACCACTTCGCCTCCACAGGGGACATGTTTCTCTTTTGTAGTATCCTGGACTATTTTTTTGCCGTGTACAGCAGCTTGAATTCCTTTACCAGGTTTTTCGTGGAGGAGACATTGACGGGAGAGATCTACTCATGGCCCCCCAGGATCGGCGAGAGGTTCTTGGCATAAAGAAGGCACTGCTTGAGAAGGGGCGAGACTTCTCCTTCATACAGGCGGAGCGACTGCTCCGCTATTTTCTTTCGAAGTCCGAAGGCAAGAGGCTGGACGATGAAAGACTCTCAAGGGCAGTCAGGGTAAGGCCCCACCTTTCCCTGGAGTTTCCGGAGACGGATCTTACTTCCGTGGAAACGGCCGACGCAAACCCGGAACACTTCCTCATCACGGCAACATTCCTCGGCCTCTATGGCGTCTCGTCCCCTCTTCCGACCTTCTACACGGAAGATCTCATGGACGAGGAGTCCGAGGACATGTCTGTCACCCGGGACTTCCTGGACATCATCAATGCCCCCATTTATCCGCTTTTCTTCCGCTGTTGGAGCAAGTACAGGCAGCACATCAAAATCGTGGAGGAAGAAGACCCCGCTTACCTGGAAAGGCTCTTCTGCCTGCTCGGGCTTGGAACGGAAAAACTGAGAAAAGGCCTGGCCGGTGCGGAGGGTCTGATCCGCTACATCGGATTGTTTAATCAGTTCCCCCGTTCTGCGTTGTCGCTTGCAACCATTTTATCGGATGCCTTTGGGCAGACACCCGTAGAGATCATCCAGTGTGTCAAGAGTCATGCCCGGATTCCTGAGGACCAACTGCTCTGTCTCGGTATCCGAGGAGGATCCCTTGGAATTGAGTCCTATCTTGGGCATGAGATCGCGGACAGGATGTCTGCTTTCCAGGTGCGGGTCGGCCCATTGAAGGCAACTCCTTTTCGGACAATGTTCCCGGACTCCGAGGGATTTCGTCTCATGAACCTCATGATCCGCCTCTACCTGGACCAGCCGCTGGAATGGGACGTCAGGGTTCTTCTGACAGCGGGTGAGGCCAGGCCCGCCTGCCTTGGAGGCCCTCACTGGTGCAGGTTGGGTTGGGACACCTGGGTGTTTTCAGGGGAAACGCTGGGGGAGGTTGAAGCTAATTTCCAACGTCTAATGTCCAAGGAAGAGATCAATGTCCAATATCCAGATTAGAGGTTTCAGGTTTCAGTGTTCAGCTAAAGAGATTATTGAATTTGGAACGTACCTAGCTGGTGCCCATCCGGAAATGAAGACTCCCGGACTCGAGCGATCAGTTGTCAGGTATCAGGAAACATTCTAGTCCAATGAATTAAGCTGACACCTGAAACCCGAAACCAGAAACCTGTTCCACCGGAGGTGGCCCATGATCACTGTTGACATGAAATCCCTTATCTCGCGATTGAACCCTTTTTGCACCAACGCGCTCCAGTCGGCTGCGGGTCTTTGCGTTTCGCGGACCCACTATGAGGTGACCGTGGAGCACTTCCTGAGCAAGCTCCTGGACGAGCCTCGCTCGGATGTTCCCCTTCTGGTCAAGCAGTTCGACCTGGACGGCGGGCGGGTGAAGAAGGCCCTTGAACAAAGCCTGGAGGAATTCCGGACAGGCAATGCGGCAAAACCGGTCTTCTCCCCTCTGCTGCTCGAGCTTTTCCAGGATGCCTGGATGGTCTCCTCCATCGACCTGGGAGAGAGGAAGATTCGCTCAGGTTCCATTCTCCTGGCGTTTGTGTCCAAGCCTGCCTTTTTTGCCTCGGGAAGATATGTGGACATGCTGAAGTCCATAGGTCGGGAGTCCCTCCTGAAGCAGTTCTGGACCGTGGCCAAGGCATCCCTGGAACATGGGTCTACCCCGGAGGAAGGAGGGGAAAGAGACTCTTCAGCAGAAGGCCGGCCGGGACCATCGGGAGATTCCGGTTTCCTGGCGCGCTTCTGCACGGATTTTACGCAAAAGGCCAGGGAAGGGAAAATCGACCCGGTCTTTGGACGAGACCATGAGATCCGACAGATCATCGACATCCTCGGCCGGCGCAGAAAGAACAATCCCATCTGCGTAGGCGAACCAGGTGTGGGGAAGACAGCGGTCGTGGAGGGTCTCGCGCTTCGCATCACCCAGGACGACGTGCCCGACCTCCTGAAGGGCGTGACCCTGCTGGGTCTGGACATGGGATTGCTGGAGGCAGGAGCAGGGGTGAAAGGGGAATTTGAAAACCGGCTTAAGGGAGTGATCAACGAAATCAAGGGTTCGGAGAAACCGATCATCCTTTTCATCGATGAGGCCCATACGCTGGTGGGAGCCGGTGGAGCCGCGGGAGGGGGCGATGCGGCCAACCTGCTGAAACCCGCTCTGGCAAGGGGAGAGCTGCGGACTGTCGCGGCCACCACCTGGAGCGAATACAAGAAATACTTTGAAAAGGACCCGGCCCTGGCCCGTCGCTTTCAGCCGGTCAAGCTGGATGCGCCGGATGTGGCTATTTCGACTCTCATCCTTCGAGGGCTCAAGGAGAGCTATGAGAAGTCCCACAAGGTCATCGTGAGGGACGACGCCATCCAGGCCGCGGCCGAGCTGTCGGACCGCTACATCACCGGTCGATTTCTTCCGGATAAAGCCATTGACCTTCTGGATACGAGCTGCGCACGGGTGAAGATCAACCTCACCGCGAAACCGGATGTGCTGGAAGACAAGGAGAGAACGATCCAGGCCCTGGAGCGTGAAAAAACGGCCCTGGAACGCGACCAAAACAACGGTGTCGCCATTGACGCGGAGCGATTGGCCGAGATCGGCCGGCAGATCGAGACCCGTACCAGGGAGGCCGAGGCTCTGAAGGAGCGATGGCTGAAGGAGCAGGAGGCGGCAAAAAAGGTCCTGGAGGTGAGGGCCCGCATTCAGGCGGAAGGAGATGAGGAAAAGAAAAAGAGCCTGAAAAAGGAGATGGAGGATGCGGACAAGGCCCTCAAGGAGATCCAGGGAGAGGAGACCATGATCCGGATCGAGGTGGACCCCGACATGGTTGCCAAGGTTGTTTCAGACTGGACAGGCGTGCCTCTCGGCAAGGTCATGCGGGATCAGGCCCAGAACATCCTCCGGTTCGAATCACAGCTCAAAGAGCGGATCAAGGGCCAGGACCATGCGCTTCATGCCATCAGCGAGGTTATCAAGGCGGCTAAATCGGGTATAAAAGATCCTTCCCAGCCTTTGGGCGTTTTTCTCCTGGTAGGGCCGAGCGGGGTGGGGAAGACCGAGACTGCCCTGTCTGTCGCCGACATGCTCTTCGGAGGAGAGCATTCGGTGGTGACCATCAACATGAGCGAGTTTCAGGAAAAACACACCGTGAGCCGGCTCATCGGTTCCCCCCCCGGATATGTGGGATACGGGGAAGGAGGGATGCTTACCGAGGCTGTCAGGCACAAGCCCTATTCCGTGGTGCTGCTGGACGAAGTGGAGAAGGCGCACCTGGAGGTCCTGAATCTGTTCTACCAGGTGTTTGACAAGGGTATGCTCTCCGACGGCGAAGGCCGGGAGATCGACTTCAAGAACACGGTGATGTTCCTCACCAGCAACCTGGCGACGGATGTCATCGCGGAAATGACGAAAACAGCGGAAAGAGCGCCCGATGACGTGATCCTGTCAGCGGTCCGCCCCATCCTCTCCCAGCACTTCAAACCGGCCCTGCTCGCCAGGATGACCGTAATCCCCTTCTACCTTCTGCCTGCTGATGCCATGAAGGGGATCGTACGACTCAAGCTGGCCAAGCTCGCCAGGAGACTTCTGGAGAACAACAGGATAAAGCTGGCCTACACGGATGGAGTCGTGGACCAGATTGCCCAAAGGTGTACGGAGGTGGAGACCGGCGCCAGAAATATCGATTACATCCTTGCAGGAAACATCATGCCCCAGATGTCGCAGCAGATCCTGTCCCACATGAGCACCGGCGGCATGCCCTCCGAGGTGCACCTCGACGTGGGAGAAGATGGGGCGTTCAAGATGGAGTTCAAGTAAAAGGATCAATGTCCAATGTCCAATGTATCGGGTGTCAGGAATAAGGAGGTGTCGGTGTTCAGGTTTCAGGAAGAGGGGTCGCTGACACCTGAACCTGAACACTGACCTCTTGAAGATGAGTTGCCAGGAGTATGCTGTGGCGGATAAGAACTTCTTGGATGTCGAGGATCTTGAGGTCTACCAGAAGCTGTGCAGACTGCATATTGACGTGTGCGACTTGACCCATGAATGGCCCCCAGAAGAGAGATATGAATTGGGAAGTCAGGCAAGGCGCTCCTCAAACAGCGCACCTGCCCAATTGGCTGAGAAAAATGATGATCGACACATTCTGAACAAGATCGAAGGAGTAAATCGCAGCAGGGGCGAGGCAAACGAGACAATTCACCACCTGTTCATGGCGAAGCTGAAGGGGTACATCAGAGAAGGGACATACTTAGATTTCCGAGATCGCTACAGAGAGTGTGTCCGCATGTTGAACGGATTGGAGAAGACATTGGAGCGAAAGATTCCGGAACGAGAGAGGCGTTGGAAGATATCGGAAGGTTCAGCAACGTATGGGGCGGTTGGTGAAGGGATCTATAAAGGCTGGCCCGACACCTGACACCTGACACCTGACACCTGACACCTGACACCTGAACACTGACACCTGAACCCTGACACCTGAACACTGACACCTGACACCTGACACCTGAACACTGAAACCCCTACTCGGACACTGTCTGGAGGTGTTTGATGGCGCTTCTCACACAGAAGAAGTTTGATTTCGCCTCCAGCGGACTCGCGACGGATACTTTCGGTGTGGTGCGGTTCGGCGGCAGCGAGGGTTTCAGCAGGTGCTATCGATTCGAGATCGACCTGGTATCCACTGAACCGGAGATCGATCTCCGCTCGCTGCTCAGGAACCCGGCTACTTTCACCATTCTCCGGGAGGATGGCGACATCCCATTCCATGGAATGTTGGCGCAGTTCGATCAGCTGCACCAGGTTGATGAGTATGTGTTTTACCGCGCAGTGCTTGTTCCGAGGCTTTGGTGGGTGACGCTCACCCATCACAACCAGGTCTTTCTGGACAAGAGCGTGCCGGAGATCCTTCAGGAGGTGCTGAAGGACGGCGGCCTGACTTCCCTCGACTTTGATCTGAGGCTGCAGGGCAACTATCCCAAACGGGAGTATGTCTGCCAGTATAGAGAAAGCCATCTGGACTTCCTCTCCCGATGGATGGAACGGGAGGGGATGTACTACTACTTCGGGCAGAACGAAAACGGTGAAAAGCTCATCATCACCGACACCAGGATCGCGCACTCCGAGATGGACCAGGGAAAGAGCATGTATTACTCTCCCCCGTCCGCTCTTGACGAGGCGCATCGGGAAGAGGTGATCAAGTCCTTTGTCTGCCGTCAGACGGCGCTCCCTCGCAGTGTTCGTCTCCAGGATTACAACTGTCAAACCCCGTCGCTGGAGATGTCAGCCGGCGCACGGGTGAGCGGTCAAGGGAGGGGGGAAGTCTATATCTACGGTGATCACTTCCGAACTCCCGAGGAAGGAAGTGCGCTCGCAAAGGTGTGCGCCGAAGAACTTCTCTGCAAAGGGGAGCGGTTTTACGGTGAGAGCACTATCCCATACCTTCGTCCCGGGTACCTTTTCGACCTTCAGGACCATTACCGGCACAGCTTCAACCAGAGCTATCTTACGATCGAACTCGAGCACGAAGGGAGCCAGGCGGCGTACCTGCTGGCAGGAATCCGGAAGGAGCTTAGCGAGGCGGAAAGGCAGCCCTACTACCGGAACAGCTTTGCGGCCATCCCGGGCGGCGTGCAGTTCCGGCCCGAGAGGAAGACGGCCAAGGCGCTGTTCTCCGGGGCCATGAACGCTCAGATCGATGCGGCGGGAAGCGGACAATATGCCGAGTTGGATGATCAGGGCCGTTACAAGGTGCTGCTGCCCTTTGATCGCTCCGGCGGGGGTAATGGAAAAGGTTCAACGTGGCTTCGCATGGCTCAGCCCTACGCGGGAGCTGACCACGGGATGCACTTTCCCCTCCACAAAGGCACGGAGGTGCTCCTCACCTTTGTCGACGGGGACCCGGACCGGCCCATTATCGCTGGTGCGGTGCCCAATCCCGAGACCCCCAGCCCGGTGACTTCCGAAAATGCGACCCGCTGCCGGATGGTGAGCGGTTCAGGCAACGAGATCCACATGGAGGATGAAGCGGGGAGCGAGCGGATATTGATGAATGCGCCCAGGAAGGGGAGCTTTATCCGGATCGGGGCGCCGAATGATCCGATAATCGACTGGGACAAGCTGATGTCGAAAGATGGGATCGCCCTGGCTACGGGCGGTTTCTTCGATGTGAAGGCCCAGGTATGGAATGTCATCATCCTGGGCGAAAGTGCCTCTATGACCGTGGGCAACGACAACAAGTTCGTCGGCGTGCTTCGCGTGGACTCGACGGTCGGCGCCCGTTTCAATTTCCCCATGCTTTGGGAGAAGAAATGCGGCGCTGAAAAAACCAAGTGGATCGGGCTCACCCAGAAAGCGGCCGGGTCGGACGTGGAGATCACAGCCAACAATGTCCAGACGATCGGAGGTATCCAGAGAGCCCTGGGCAGCAAGGTGGATGCTGCCGCCCTGGATTCCAGGATGAATGCCTTGAAGACCAGGGTCGCCACTAACTATACGGCCGCCATTACCGCCCAGACCCGGCTCATTGCCACGAAATCGGAGGTCTCGGGAGCCAAGACCGATGCTGCCGGTCAAGCGACAACTGCGGCCGTTCAACAGTCGCAGGCGATTGCCGACGAGGCAGCGACTGCCGCCCAGGACGCCCGGTTGGCCGCAACGCGCGCAAAGTCATCGGCCTCCGAGTTCAGGACGGTCGTGAAACGGGACATTGCTGCGGCAAGTCGTCTCCGCTTGCGTGCGGAGCGAACGGTTTTGACGATTCTGGATACCCAGGTGTAGGGACCGTATGCCGGCCGCTCTTGCGGCGAACGGCCATACATTTCTGTACCGAAGAAAGAGAATTTCATGGAAGACAGGCCGGGCAAAAGATTTTCCTTCAGTTCGGACGGGCTGCCGGCGGGGACCTTTGGGGTGGTGCGTTTCTCCGGCGATTTTGTTACCGGTTCGAGGTGGCGCTGGTCTCGAGGGAAGCGGAGATCGACATTCGTCAGGTGATGGCGAACCCGGTCCGGTTCGGCATTTGGCGAAGCGACGGGGAGGAGGTGGTGTTTCACGGCATTCCCGTGAGCTTCGAGCAGATGCAGCAGGTGGGGGAGCATGTCTTCTACCGTGCGGTGATGTCGCCTAAGCTGTGGTGGCTGTCGCTCACGCGGCACAACCAGGTGTTTCTGGACAAGAGTGCGCCGGAGATCCTGGAGGCGTGCATGAAGGACGGGGGTTTGACGAGTCTCGACTATGAATTCCGGCTGCGGCGGGAATATGCCGCCTGGGAGTATGTCTGCCAGTATGGGGAGAGTGGTCTTGATTTTATCTCCCGATGGATGGAGCGGGAGGGGATGTACTACTATTTCGAGCAGGGGGCGGCCGGGGAAAAGGTGATTGTCACGGACACGAAGATCGCCCACACGGCCATGGAGCAGGGGAGAAGCCTGCGCTACCTGCCCCCCACCGGTCTTGAGGCGATGCACCGTGAAGAGGTGGTGAGGTCGTTCTTCTGCCGGCAGCGGATGCTGCCCCGATCGGTGACCCTGAAGGACTACAATTACCGGAAGCCGTCCATGGACCTGACGGCGACCGCGGAGGTCTATGCGGGGGGACGTGGGGAAGTGTATCTCTATGGCGAGCATTTCCGCACCCCGGAAGAAGGGAATGCGCTGGCAAAGATCCGGGCCGAGGAGATTCTGTGCTGGGAGAAGCGCTTCGACGGGGAGTCGTCGGTGCCCTATCTGCGTCCTGGGTACACCTTCGAGCTTACGGACCATTACCGTGGGGACTTCAATAGCGGGTACATGACGGTGCATCTGGTGCACGAAGGGAGCCAGGCTGGATATATGCTCTCGGGGCTTGGGGAGGTGGTTTCGGAAGGGGAAAAGGAGATCTATTACCGCAATTCCTTTACGGCCCTGCCCGCGGACGTGCAGTTCCGGCCGGAGCGCAGGACGGTGAAACCGCGTTTTTCCGGGACGATTCCGGCGAAGGTTGACGGTTCGGGGAGCGGGCAGTATGCGGAGCTGGATGAACAGGGGCGCTACAAGGTGGTCCTTCCGTTTGACCGCTCGGAACGGATGGGAGGGAAGGCTTCGGCGTGGGTGCGGATGATGCAGCCTTACGCTGGGGGTGACCACGGGATGCACTTTCCCCTTCACAAGGGGACGGAGGTGCTGCTGAGCTTTGTGGACGGGGACCCGGACCGGCCGATCATCGCGGGTGCGGTACCCAATCCCGAGACCCCGAGCCCGGTGACTTCCGAAAACGCGACCCGCTGCCGGATGGTGAGCGGAGCCGGGAACGAGATCCACATGGAGGATGAAGAGGGGAGCGAGCGGATATTGATGCATGCGCCCACGAAAGAGAGCTTTATCCGAATCGGGGCC
>PHBH01000078.1 GCA_002840535.1 Deltaproteobacteria bacterium HGW-Deltaproteobacteria-15
GGTCATTTGGATTTTGGTCATTTGAACTTGTTTCGTATTTCGTGCTTCGGATTTCGGATTTATTCATATCCCTTCGCATAAGCCCCTCGGGGGGCTACCTGAGGCCGCGCGCCTGTCCCGTGAAGCGGGGCTCTACGGGTGGAGACTCATTCCGACCCCAGCGCTCCAGCCTTGGCGAGCGCGATGAAATGCGCAACATCGATCTCTTTCGGGCATACGAACGAACAGGCCCGGGACGAGTGACATCGATAGATCCCTTCATCGCTGTACAAGCACCGCAGCCGCTCTTGTTTCTCCTGTTCTCTCGAATCCATAACACGCACGATGGCGGCCAGCATTGCATTCGGCCCGAGAAAAGTTCCATGGCCGCCGATGCATGCCGAGGCGCAGCAGAAGCAGTTGATGCATCGTGTGGCCGAAACGTATCGCTCCAGGGCCTTTGGACTGATGACCTGTTCCCTGCCGTCGCTGCGCGGCGGCTTTGGACTGATGACATAGGGTTTGACCCGGTTGATTCGCTCGTAGGCCTTTTCCGTATCAATCACCAGGTCGCGTATCACCGGCGCCACATCGAGGGGCTCGACATTGAAAACCGTGGTGCCGAAATAAGCGACCGCGTTCTCCACGAGGAGCTCGCACGCCAGGAGCGGTTTGCCGTTGATCTTCATGGAGCAGGTTCCGCACTGCCCGTGCTCGCAGGAGGAGCCCCATGCCAGGGTCGGGTCCTGCTCGTCGTTGATTCTGCGGAGCAGATCGACGAAGCGCATGATCCGGCCGGCTTTCAGCGAATAGGTCTGCACCCAGGATCTCCCTTGATCCGGATCGTAGCGACGAACGTTCAGCGTGAGGTCGTATGTCGTCATGATTCCCTTTTAGTACTTTCGTTCTATGATGCCGAATTTCTCGTGATGCGCTCCCCCGGCATGGAAGACGCTCATATCCACCTCGCGCCGGCCGAGCTCGATCTTCCCGAATTCGGGCATGGTCACCAGCGTGTGGTAGTTGAATTCATCCTTGCGCTCAGGGAAATCATCCCGGAAATGGGCGCCGCGCGACTCCTTCCGATGCAGGGCCGCAGCGCAAATCGCCGTGGCCAGGGCCAGCAGGTTGTCAAGCTCCCAGCGCTGGACCAGCTCCTGGTCCATGACCAGGGTCTTCCTGCTGAGTCCGGTGCGCTCGGCCCGCGCCTTCAGTTCCCGGAGCGTCTCGATCGCCTCGCTGATTCCCGCCTCTGTGCGAAACACGCTGACCTTTTCGGTCATCACCGACCGGAGAGCGTTCCGGATCAGGCCGACATTGTCCCTGCCATTTGCCGCGAAATAGCCTTCGAACTTCTCACGGAAGCGCTCTCCCTTCACCTCCGGGAGTGCGCCGGGTTCCCGCTTCAGACGCTCGATCACCCGATCGCCGACGACCTTGCCCACGGTAATGAGCTCGAGGATCGAATTGGTTCCCAGCCGGTTGAATCCGTGGAAGCTGGCTGCTGCGCACTCGCCCACCGCGTAGAGCCCTTCGATCGCTCTGTGCTGCGCGTCCTCTACCTCGCCGAATTCGTTGGTAGGGATTCCGCCCATGTGGTAATGGTTGCTCGGCCTGACCGGGCAGAGCTCTTTCTGCGGGTCCAGATTGACATAGCGCTTGAAAAAGCCGCTCACCTCCGGTATCTCCTGCTCGTGCACCTCGGCGGGAAGGTGCCTGAGATCGATCCAGACATGTGCGGTGTTGTGATCGGGATTCAGGATGCCTCTTCCCGCGCGGATCTCCGACTCGATGGCCCGGGCCACCAGATCCCGCGGCGCCAGCTCCTTCATCTTGGGCGCATATCTCTCCATGAACGGTTCCTGGTCCCTGTTGCGCAGAATACCGCCCACCGAGCGCAGGGTTTCGCTTGCCAGGATGCCGGGCCCCACGATGCCCGTCGGATGGAATTGAACCGCCTCCGGGTCCATCACCGGCAGGCCGGCCTCCATGATGAGGGCCAGGCCGTCTCCGGTGTTCTGACGGCAATTGGTGGTAACCTTGAAGACCTGGCCGCTGCCGCCCGAGGCGAAAACGGTCGCCCTGGTCAAGATCCGCAAAAAGGCGCCCTGCTTCTGCTCGAACACTATGCAGCCCGAACATTGCCGGTCTTTGATAAGCAGCTCCACTGCAACAGACTGGTTGATGAAGAGGATATTCCGCTTGAGGGACTCCCCCCAGGCCGTATCCATGATCCCTTTTCCGGTGCGGTCGGCCTCGAACACGGCCCGGAATGCCGAGGCCTCCCCGAAATTGCGGGTATGCCCTCCAAAGGTCCGCTTGCTCAAATGGCCCTGCGGGTCTCGTGAAAAATGCATCCCGCGGTTTTCCAGCCACAGGATCTCTTCCCAGGCGGACTCGCAGATCTTCTTCACCACGTTTTGATCGGCGGTGCAGTCGGATCCTTTCCAGGTGTCGAACATGTGAAAGATCGTGGCGTCATTGGGGTCTCGGGGGTCGACGGCCGCGAGACCCCCTTGTGCGGTCGAGGTATGCGATTTCTGGGGATGGGAGACCTTGGTCAGTGCAATGACCTTTGCGCCCGGCATACGCTCTAGAATCTCCGCGGCACAGCGCATTCCCGCTCCGCCGGCGCCGATGATCAGCACGTCACAACGGGTGGTTGCACGTGTTTTCAGACCCTCTTGCATCCATGCTCCTTTTAGATCAACAACAATTTCAAACCTGCCCAGGCAAATACCAGTGTCACGAAGCAGAGCAGCACCGCGACGCCTGTTTTCACTTTCGCTGAAAGGATGTAGTCATGACCTATGGAGTAAAGGCCGTAAGCCCCGTGGTAGAGGACGCCGGCCAGGAGTGCGAGATCGACCAGTTTGATGAAGGGGTTTCCCATCCGGGCAATAATCACCTGGGCGTCGTGCCCGGTGGCCGGGTTGAGATGCATGAAGAGCATGTGGGCGGGCGCCATCAACAAAAGAAAGGCGCCGGAGATGCGCTGAAGCTTCCAGAAGATTGAAGCGCCGGATGTACGGAGTTTCGCGACGGTGATGTAGGCCACACAGGCGGAAGCGGCCGCGGTGTAGACCCAGAAGAGAGGGGCCGAAATGGTCTGGTTGCCGATCACCATGAAAAGGCCCAGCAGGAAGGTGTACAGGACACCCAGGCCGATCACCCACTTCAACACGATCTCGTCCTGCCGGTTTTGGAAAACCTCGTAAAGAATCAACCGTGCGCCGTTCATGGCGTGGTAGATCACGGGCAGTGCCAGAAGCCATTCCAAAAAGACGAACGGCAAAGAACCCAATATTTTCATATATGCGTCGAAACGAGGCGCATCGTGGAGGGCGGAGAGGGTGAGGATGTGAAACCAGACGTACAGGACCAGCAGAACTCCGCTGACCCGGTGCGCCCAGGCCGCAAGAAAAGGGTATCCCCGGGTTTTCGCCTGAAACCTGAAGAATCCAGCCAGCGATTGAACCCTGCGGCCGGGGCTTCTTGCGGCGGGGGCTGATGTCGTCATGGACTTACTCTCACTCTGCACTACACTCCTCATAAAGCTTCTGGATCGTGACTGCGCCTGTTTTGCAGGCATCGAGACAAAGCCCGCAGAGCGTGCATTCGTCCTCGTTCTCCTCCACCACGGTTGGCCGGCCGTTTTTCAGCTCAAACATCCCCAGGGGGCAGACGCCGATCCAACGCTTGACCCCGTCCGGATCCCCGCATTTTTCCTGGTCAATGACGACCCGCACAAATTCTCCCATCCTTGTCGCCTCGCTTTAACGGGTTTTCGGCCCATGCATTTTTTCCGCGATTTCCACTAACCTTTTCGACTGAGCGAACACCGGATAGTCGATGAACTTGCCGTCGACCTGGATGGCTGCAAGACCCTTCGCTTCAGCCTCCTCGAAGGCCGCCACCACCTTGGCGGCGAACGCGATTTCCTCCGCCGTGGGCGAGAAGAGCGTGTTGCAGAAATCAACCTGGTCGGGATGGATGCAGAGTTTCCCGCCGAAGCCGAGACGCTGCCCTCGCATGGCGTCCGCTTCGAATGCTTCCCTGTCTTTCAGATCGATCATGAAAGGGGTGTCGAGCGGAGGATCTATCCCTGCCGCCCGGCATGCCAGTGCGATCCGTGCCCGCGGGAAGGCGAGTTCCTCTCCGGTTTTCGTAATCCGGAAACCCATGTCAAGGCTGAAATCCGCCGCGCCGAAGGCCAATGTGTGCAGGCGCGGGGGTTCGGTTTTCGCATCCGCAATCTTAAAAACGTTCCTGACCCCCAGGGCGGTCTCGATCAGCGCCACCAGCCCCAGCGTTCCCGGCTGGAGACCGCTGCCTTCCTCCGCCGCCGACATCAACCTTCCCATTCGGTCCACATCTTCAGGGGTTTGCACCTTCGGCAACAGGATCGAGTCAGGGCCGGGACCGACAATGGACGTCAAATCGGATTCGGTCAGGCCGGTGTCGAGCGCATTGACGCGCACCATCAGCTTGCGGTCGCGGTGCCGGTCAAGCTTTTCCCTGACTATCGGGCGAACGGTGGCCTTCTCGGCAACAGGCACCGCATCTTCCAGGTCGATGATCACCAGATCTGCGGCAGTGGCCACGGCTTTGTCCACACGCTCGGGCCGGTTGCCGGGGACGAACAATGCGGATCTCGCAAGACCGAAGGGTTTCATTCACATCCTGCCTTCGAGCTCATCCGACAGATCGGAGGCCACCCGCTTCCAGATGTTTTTCTCCAGGTCATTGAGCGTCATCTCCGCCGGCCTCCTCTAAATGAACCCTGCGACAATTCGGGCAATGTCGGAAAAAGATTCGGCAACATGAATGCCGGCCTCCCGAAGCCGGGCGACTTTGCCGCGGGCACTGCCCTGGTCCCCCTCGACTATGGTCGCCGCATGTCCGAATCGCACCCCCGGCATTTCATCCACGAAACGGCCCGCGATGAAGGCGACTATCGGCAGTTTTACTTCCTTTTCCGTGACGTAGTCGGCCAACCGCTCCTCGATGACCCCGCCCGGTTCACTGAACAGCACCACAGCCTTTGTCTCAGGATCGCTGTCGAACAGGGGTATCAAATCCAGAAAGTTCGACCCGACCACCGGATCGCCGCCGATCCCCACGCAGGTGCTCTGACCGATGCCCTGTGTGGTGAGCAGGTTGGCGACCTCCGTGGTCATGCCCCCGCTTCGTGATGCAATCCCCACCGGGCCCGGCATGTACGCCTTGCGCACATCGTCCACCGGCCCCCCCGCCATGCCCAGCTTGATGATACCGGGCGAAATCAGCCCAAGCGTATTGGGCCCGATGACCCTGGCACCGCGAGCATTCGCCATTTCGATGATTTCGATGGTATCCCTGCGCGGAACACGCTCGGAAACGACAACCAGAAGTTTGATCCCGTTATCGAGTGATTCGCAGGCAGCGCCCTTTACCAGTCCCGGCGGGACCGAGATTACGGATGCATCGGCCGGATGTTCCCTCAGTGCCTGGCGCACCGTGTCGAAAACCGGCACCCCGTGGACCGACTGCCCCTTTTTGCCGGGCGTAACGCCGGCCACGACTTTCGTTCCATAGGCAATCATGTCCTTGGTGAACGAAGCCGCCTCCCGCCCCGTGATTCCCTGAACGATAACCCGCGTCCCTTCTTTTGCCAGAATCGCCATGAACTGGTTCCTTTATTGAGGGGAGTTCTTGTCGCCGCCCCTGATGGTGCTCTTCTCCTGGGTTCCCGATTTGGCGGTCATTCCAACTGCCGCTCTCGGTCTGAGACGATCAGAAGTTAAGAAGGGTAGAAGGTAAAAGTGATGACTTCTCCCTTCCAGTTTACTGCTTACTGCTTACTGCCTACTGCTTACTGACTCCCTACATCCGCATTAGCCACGGCAATAGCCGCTGCTTCATCGATGGAGACTTTCCGGTCGCAGAAACGGACTCCGTACTTGGAAAGGATCTTGTATCCTTCCTCCTCCCAGGCGCCGGGTACCCGAAACACGGCCACGGTCTCCGAAGGCCGTTTTCCGGCTTCGAGGATCCCCTTGATAACGCCCCGCGCGACAAGATCCACTCGCGTGTTGCTGACCACGTTCATGATCACGGCCACTTTTTTTACACCGGGTTTGGAGAGGATGTGACGAGTCAGTTCCTTTACCTTCCTCACAGAAGGATTGCCGCCGATCTCGCAGTAATTGGCCGGTCTCCCCCCGTGTGCGCGGACCGCGTCGAATGCTGTGAGGGACGCGCCGCCCCCGCCGATAATGAGGCCCAGGTCACCGTCAAACTCGACGACCCGGCCGGCGACTCCACGGTGGTCCAGACTATCGATCTTCGCCGCTGCACGCTCGAAATCGGACTGGCGGCGAGCCGCTTCGATCCGAGAGTTGTCCTTCTCGATCGCCGCCAGGTCCGGATGCCGGAACAGTCCGTCATCATCGATGTCCAGGTGGCAGTCCAGGGCGATTAATCGGCCGTCCCCTGTCAGGGCCAGCGGATTGATTTCGGCGATCGTGGCGTCGGTTTCGATAAACACCTTTGCCAGCTTTGCCAGCACGGATTCGATGGACAGCAGCAACTTCCCGGAGAGGCCGGTTTCTGCGACGATCTGCCGCGCCTTGTACTCAGGCAGGCCGTCCCGGAGAGTGAAGTGCTCCCTGCAGATCTTTTCAGGCTCACGTCGCGCCAACTCCTCTATGTCCACACCGCCTTCGCTCGAAAAAATGGCCACCGGCGCCTTGGCAACAGTGTCGTAGGTGACGGCCATGAAGAACTCACGACGGACATCCGCCTTTTCCTCGACGAGCACCTTTTTCGGACGATACCCGCGGATCTTGGTGGAGAACAGCCTTTCGATTTGGAGGCCCACTCGCGCGCCCATCTCGGCCGCCAGCACGCCGCCCGTCTTACCCCGTCCTCCTATTGGGATCTGGGCCTTGAGCATGACCGGACCCGGAATGGCAAGGGATGGCTCCTCACCTTCCGAGACCACTATGCCTTTGGGAGTCTGGATCCCGTACCGATTCAAAACCGATTTGGCCTCAAACTCGAGTAAACGCACAGCGCCCTCCGTGTGCATTGAAAGTCGACAGGGAAAATGATTGCAGCACAGTCTCCTTCGCGGGAATGACGGAGGGTGACAAAGCGAAGTTCTTTGCAACGTCAGGATTCACTGTTGCTTCTTCCATTCCCGGCGGTGCACTATCTAATTTTCCTGGTGCCCCGATAAACGGGATGTTCGACGCTTCTGATTCCCGGCCCGCTCGGAAGTGAAGTCTGAATCGTGCGAATGATCGGAGTAAGCGGTAAACCAAAGGGAATGAAGTTTTTCTTTAAGGGAAGCTAGGTAACGGTAATCCGGCGCTCGTTGCTTTCCGGAAAAGGGTATTCCATATGTTTCGCCGTAGCCCTCGCAACGGTCTCACCAAAACAACGGGAAACCACCTTCAGCGCCATGTCAATGCCGGCGGAGATACCCGCGGAGGTGAAGAGCGCACCTTCTTCAACAAAATGTACTTCCTTTTCAACAATGACTTCCGGAAACAACTCCTGCATCCATTCAAGAGAACGGTAATGTGTGGTGGCTCGCTTTCCATCGAGAAGCCCTGCCTTCCCGAGTAAAAGAGCGCCGGTACACACGGAGGACAGGATTTCAACCTCTCCCGAGCGTTCTGCGATCCACCTGAGCAGACGCGTGTTATTCATTTCCTTTCTTGTCCCCCAGCCACCGGGTACGACCAGGAGGTCCAGTGCGGGGCAGTCATCCAGATCAAAGTCGGGCAAAACCCTCATTCCGCCGGCGGCGACCACCGGCTCCTTTGTTTCGGCAATGAGAAGGAGGTTGAACGGGGACGGCTCATCGCGGCGTTTCCCTTCGTCCAACCTCACGGCGGAGAAAACTTCAAAAGGCCCGCAGAAATCAAGCACCTCAACGTTCTCAAAGAGAAGAATGCCTACTTGCTTTCTGTTCATTATGAGATCTCGGAGGCAGATGGTTCAGGAGTGAAAACGACAATCCATATTCTTTTAAAGGGGATTCGCGAAAAACTCAAGAAAAAATACTTCAGGGTCACCGCTTTCTCAATTCCCGCCGCGGTACCGCGATGCGGCAGGAGTGGTCACCGGGAGCCGGGATTTGCTTCGATCGGCGACTGCTATTTTTGAGATTCGATTTCCTTGAAGAGTTCCCCGGCAATGTGGAAGCTGTCCACAGCCGCCGGCACCCCGCAGTAAACTGCTGTCTGCAGGAGGACCTCCATGATCTGCTCCTTGGTGCAGCCGTTATTCAATGCCCCTTTGAGGTGGAGCTTGACCTCCTTTGGGCGGTTCAATGCAGTGAGCATGGCCAGGTTGATCAGGCTGCGTGTCTTTCGATCGAGTCCGGGCCGGGCCCACACCGCGCCCCAGCAGTATTCGGTTACCAGATCCTGCAGGGGGCGGTGGAAATCATCCGCCGAGGAGAGGTTCGCGTCAACGTGCTGCGCCCCCAGGACCTCGCGGCGCAGCTGTAAACCTTTTTCAAAACGTTCACTCTTCATTTTCCCTGTTCTCCGTTCTTTAGAGGTTTTCGTTTTACTTTCTCGGTTTCTCCGGTTCCGCCTTTGCTCGCATGAAACTTCTTTGAAACTTAGACAGGATAACAGGATCAACAGGATTACGGCAGGCATTTGAAAACTGACCCTAGGTACTGACCTCAGGTATAGATTATACCAACCAGGGAATCAATCTTCAGGTAACCCTCCTCGGGTTCTGCCCATTAAGGAGACTGAGAAAATACGAGGACTCAGTTCCTTGTATGGAAACCGGGCCTTTTCTTGGGGACCCGGAAGGGGACTTGAGATGTAGATATTGTCATCCTGGACAAAACCAAAAGAAAATCATAAGTTGATCCGATAAACCCGCTTGGGCTTCACGGCAAGAGAGAGTTGTCATAGGAACAAAATGTCTAACTGGAGCTGTCAATGAAAAAGCAGATGGTTTTGCGTGATCCGAGAATATGGATTGAGGAGTTGATCCGGGGTTTCATTGCCGATTCCCCCCTCAACACGATGCGAAACCAAGCGGGAGATAAAGCCTGGGACGATGCTTTGGTGGGGTTCGCATCCGGTTCAGATCCCATTTGGCAGCAGTACAAGGAGTACATCGGGCCATTCCACTGGACGCCATGGGAGATCTACAGCCAGCGATTTCCGAGGAAGCCGGCATGCCCCGAGGACCTGACCGTTGTGTCGTGGGTCCTGCCGCAAAGAGAGATGGTCCGAAAGGCCAACCGACGGACCAGAAAATACCCGTCGGAGGAGTGGGCCAGGATCAGGGTTTACGGCGAGGAGTTCAACGCGGCATTGCGCCGGCACGTGGCCCGGAGCCTGAATGAGGCAGGGCATGAAGCTGTCGCCCCGATGTTAACCCCCAATTGGGCCATTGTCATGTCGCAGCGTTTTTCCTATGCCTCATCGTGGTCTGAGCGCCATGCCGCTCACGCGGCCGGGCTCGGCACCTTCGGTCTTTGCGACGGTCTCATTACAGCTAAAGGCAAAGCCATTCGTGCAGGATCGGTCGTTGCCAGGATATCCGTACAGCCGACCCCCCGACCTTATGCGGACCACAGGGCCTATTGCCTCTTTTTTGCGGAGGGGCGCTGCGGGAAATGCATGGACCGTTGCCCTGCCGGTGCTATCACGAAGGCGGGTCATGACAAAGAAAAGTGCCGACAGCACCTGGTCCGCTCCAGGGAGTATGTGAAGGAGACTTACAGGTTCGAGGGGTACGGCTGCGGATTGTGCCAGGTAGGGGTGCCTTGTGAGGCAGGCATACCCGTCAAGGCTGCACGCGAAGCCCTCGAGCGTTGTGAGTTGCCTCCCCCGCCGCCACCCCTGGCGTGATTCCAGTCTTTATGCCCTGGGCATAGGCGGTCAGATGGATGAGCTTCCCTTTATCTATGAGTCCGCTCGCGGGGGACTGAAGGTCTTTCCAAAGCTCCCGAAGGTCTCCCCTGGAGCTGTAAGTTCTTTTGCTATCCGGGGAATCTTCTGTAAAAATCTTGTAACACTTTAGCTCTATGAAACATCCGGTTGAGTGAGGTTTGGGCATGGGGGTCTTTTTTCAAAAGCGAGGAGCGCTCGGGAAAGCGCATGCAGAAGGGGGTAGCAAGGCGGGCGGCGAGCCTCCTCAGTCGATTCGGCGCAGAGCTTTCTGTCGGGACCACCGGGAACGCCTCCGCCCGCACATTATTGCTCCCGCCAAAATGGGCACCGCCCCGAAGGGGTGGGAGTCCAAGCGAAGCGCGGACAAGCAACGTCCACCAAGTTTTCGCTTTTGAAAAAGACCTATTTTCAAAGAGGTAAAGTGTTACAAAATATTGAGTTTATGAGGAGGTCACATGAGAGTGCTCACCGATTGACGTTCCGGCATTTAACCCAGCAAGCTTCGAAAGGAGGTTGATTATGAAGGGTAAAGAGAAGAGAGGGATAACTCGACGGGAGTTCATGAAGACGACAACCACTGCTGGGGCGGCGCTGGTTCTTGCACCGTCGCTTGCGGGGAAGGCTTTTGCAGCCAAACGGGACCACATCCTCATCGGCCACCCCAACCCCTCTACCGGCCCTCTTGCCGGGTTTGGAGAGGCATCACCCTGGGCCGATAACAAGGCTATTGATGCCATCAACAAGGAGGGAGGTCTTTATATCAAGGAGTACGGCACAAAAGTCCCGATCAAGCTGAAGATGGTCGACACGGAAAGCGATCCCACCAAGGCCGCGGAATTGACCTCGAGACTGATTCTCTCCGACAAGGTGGACCTGATGGTGGTCATGCACACACCGGATACGGTCAACCCTGTCACCGCCATGTGCGAACGATATCAGACGCCCTGCATTTCGCTTGATGCCCCTGTCGATGCCTGGCTGACCGGCGGGCCATACAAATGGGCCTTCCATGCCTTCTGGACCGATACCACCGTAGCCAATCTCTTTGTGGATATGTGGGACGAAGTCTCCGACAAGACAAACCATGTAGTGGGAGTGTTGTGGCCAAATGACCCGGATGGCGTGACCTTCGCACAGATCTTCACGCCGATCCTTCAAAAGCGCGGGTACCGTGTAATCGATCCCGGCCGATTTCCATTCTTCAACAAAGACTTCACTTCTTTTGTCAATCTTTTCAAGAAAGAAAAAGTGGAGATCGTGAGCGGTTGCCCCATTCCGCCGGACTGGATAACGGCATGGAGACAATTTCATCAGCAGGGTTTCGTGCCCAAGATCGCAACCATTGCAAAAGCATGCCTCTTCCCTGCAGATGTGGGCGCCCTGGGCGGCAATCTGCCCGAGGGCATCACGACTGAAGTCTGGTGGACTCCATACCATCCTTTCAAGTCGTCCCTGACAGGCGAATCTGCAAAAGACCTCTGCGACGCCTGGACAAAAGAGACAAACAAACCCTGGACTCAGCCCATCGGCTTTAAGTACGCGGCATATGAAATCGCGGCGGATGTCATTAAGCGGGCCCAGACACTGGACAAGAACAAACTTCGAGAAGCGATCGCCGCAACGTCTCTGGCCACTCTCGTCGGCCCCATTAAATACAACAAAGAGAACTACTCGGAAACTCCATTGGTGGGTGGACAGTGGGTAAAAGGCAAAAGATGGCCCTGGGAGCTGGAAATCACGAGCAATCGACAGCACCCTGAAATCAAGAAGACGGCAAACATGATCTTCCCGATACCTAAATGAAGGCATAGAGCCGGAAACCCGGGAGTACCCCAAAACGATGCCCGCCATTTCTGAAGCTGATGGCGGGCATCGTTTTTAGGGATGATTTCCCCGCAGATCCGATTTAGAGACATCGACTACTGATTTCCCTGAAATCCCCGTTTGAATTCCGCAAACTCGGAGAGCCGTGCCAGTGCCCTCGCCGCCCTGGCGCCGTCAGGGTAGGCGGCGATGGAGCTCTTCAGAAGCAGCGCAATGTCCCCGGCCACGGATTGCGGGCCGCCCGCCATGATCGTGACCGCAACAGGCTTTTTTCCGCCTCCATCGCCCAACCCTTTTAGAAGAATGTCTCTCAACTGCTCGCCTCCTATGACGGCGACCACAAGCAGCATGTCGATGTTTTCTTCTTCGAGCAGGATGCTGATGGCATCTGCATAGACCTGGGGGTTTACGAGGGAAGCAAGACTCAGGTCAAGAGGGTTTCTGATACTGCCCCCCACAACGGGCATGGCCCGGCGAAGCCGCGCGAGTGTCTGAGGCGAGAAGGGGGGCACTTCCAATCCGAGCCCCAGGCACGCGTCGGTGGTGCAAACGCCGATACCTCCGGGCCCGCTGACGATGCCCACCCGGCGTCCTTTTGGAAGGGGCTGACAGGAGAATGCATAGAGACAGTCGAGCACCTCTTCGAAGCTTTTTGCGCTGACGATGCCTGTCTGCCTCAGCACCCCTTCCCAAATGGCGCCGGACCCGGCAAGAGAGCCTGTATGGGACGCGGCTGCTTGCGCGCCTTCCTGCGTGGTGCCGCCTTTTAAAAGGATGACGGGCTTTCTCATCGAGATCTCCCTGGCGAGGGCGTGAAATCGTCTTCCGTCCCTTGCGCCTTCCATGTAGGCAACGATCAGCTCCGTCTCGGGGTCTTCCCCCAGGTAGCCCAGGAAGTCCGAAGCGTCGAGGTCTGCCTCATTGCCGCAGCTCACTGCCTTGCTGAAGCCGATGCCGTTGCGCGATGCAGCCAGGGTGAGGTAGTCGGCAAAAAAACCGCTCTGTGAGACCACGCCCACCTTGCCGCTCTCTTTTCCCGCATCCAATGGGAAGGGCAGCCTGGAGGACGGGGAGTAGATGCCGACGCAATTCGGACCGATAATGCGGCAACCCCCAAGCCGGGCGATCCGGACCATCTCCCGTTCCAGTTCCAATCCCTTTTCCCCGGTCTCACCGAAACCCGAGGAGGTGATCACAATCGCTCTGACGCCCTTCTCTGCGCAATCCTTCACAGCAGGAAGAACCGCATTGGTAGGCGTCACAATGAGGGCAAGATCCACCGGTGCGGGGATGTCTTTTACGCTGGGGTATGCCTTGATGCCCAGGATCTCGCGCTCGCTGGGGTTCACAGGGTAGAGGTCCCGAAATCCCATGTCGAGGAATCGGTCCATGAGCACACGCCCTATCTTCCCCGGCTTACCGGAGGCACCGATAAGCGCTGCCGATCGGGGATGAAAGATCGGGTCCAATTCAGTGAAGGTTGTTCCCACTACCGTTTCCTTATCTCGTGACACGGTGGTCGGCCCTGGGGTCTTTTTTCAAGAACGTTTCGTCAGAGGCTCCCAGTACCATATTCTCCGCTTCTTCAGCAAGGGGAAGAGGATTTTTCCCGGCCTCGCGCATCCCTGCTGAAGGAATAAAGGACAGTCACACTTGCCATGATGGCCGCGGATAAAAGAAACGCGGTACGAAAGGCGGGCAGGCTTCGGGAAGCTTCAGGGTAAAGCCACTGCATAAGGCCGCCCAGGACATGCAGGAAAAAAGCCGCGCCAATCATGGTGAAGAAATTGACCCCAGTTAAGGCCGCTCCGGCCATCCGGAGAGGCATGATCTCTTTCATCTGCACGTACATCAGCATTCCCGGCTGAAAGAGGCCGGTACAGAAGAAAATGATCAGGAGGAGGATCAGGCTTGTCCCGGGCCCTGAAAAAGCGGTGAACATAAACAAGAGTGCGAGGGCCCCGAGATCCAGACAAACCAGCCATTTTCTTGTGTTGAGAACCCTGTCCGAAAGCGTCCCCCACAAGGGACCGGCAAGAATCATCCCCACATTGAGGAGAAAAATCAGGTTGCCTGCGGCGATTGCGGAAAGACCGATCGCTTCCATGAGAAAGGGGCCTGCCCACAGGGTTTGAAAAGCCGCAAAAAGCCCATACCGCGCAAAGGAGCCGATAGAGATGATCCAGTAGTCCCTGTTTCCCAGCAGCAGCCGGAGATCGGCAAAAGGTTTGAAAGGCGTACGAGGTTTGCCGGCTCCATTGATGCTCCGGGAAGAGGCTTCCGGACTGTCCCTGACCAATACATAAAAAACCAGGACGAGGAATAAATTCGCGGCCGCAACGGCCCTGTAAGCGTCCCTCCACCCCATCCACTCGACGAGTACGGCAAAAGGACTTGTCGCCGCCATGTTCCCAACAGTGCCCAGAGAGAAAACGATTCCGGAGAGGGTTGCAAACCGGAGAGGGTCGAACCAGAGAGTCAGGAGTTTCAGAGTGCCCATCAGATGGCATGCCATGCCGATCCCCAGGAGAACTCGACCCGCAAAACCCAGAGCCAGAGATTCAGACCAGGAAAAAACAAAGGCTCCCAGAATTCCGGCCACAGAGAGGCCGGTCATCATGCGTCTGGCGCCTACCCGGTCGAGAAAGATCGTGATGGGGATTTGAGTCAAAGCAAAGGCGTAGAAAAATGCCGCTGAAAGAAGTCCCAGGTCCTGAGTATCCAGACTCAAGTCGCTGATGAGCTGGGGCGCAATAACTGCATTGGTTGCGCGGTAGAATTGGGAAAGAAGAAAATTGGCCGATGCGAGAAAGAAAACGGCCCAGGCCCTGGACATGGTGTTCTCCACAGGAATTTCAGGAAGTTTTTTCTCTCACAGAGCTCTCAGAGACACGGTGCTGTTTCCGTCCGGGTCCCGCGATCTGCACGCCGTGGTCAGTGGTCCGTGTACGTTGTCAAGTCCACAAGCAGTTTCATCTTCTGTCCGTTTTCCACGGGAGTGACCTCGGATTCGCGCTGGCGCTCGATCAGGGAGATCATGTCGCGGCTCTGCGGACGGCAGAGGCCCCATGCCTTCTTGAAGCCGCGCTTCCTGGCGGCTTTCAGAATCAGATCCAGCAGCTTTGCCCCTACCCCCTGGCCCTGCCAGGCATCTGCAATGGTGATGGAGACCTCCGCCTCGATGAGATCCGGGTCACCGAAGTATCTTGCAAGACCTACGACTTCACCTGCTCCATCCGGGTTTGTCACTGCAACCAGCACCATATCGCGGTCATAATCTATCTGTGTCAAACGGGCCACGAACCGTTCATCAAAGTCCTCGAACCGGCGGACAAGCTTGCCCACCCGGCTCCTTTCGGATAGCTCGACAAGGAAATCAGTCAAAGAGGGTCCATCCTCCGGCCGGATCGGACGCACCAGGAGCCGGCCCCTCGTTCCGCTCCGGAGTTCTTCCACGAACTCTTCGGGATAGGTGCTCAGAGCCATGTGCCACGGCGCGGGCGTGGCGGAGAATCCCACCACCACCCGTGCATCCACGGCATACGCCCCGCTGACGGTGGCGAGAAGCGGGTTGATATCCAGCTCCCGAATCTCAGGGAAATCGGTCACCAGCTGGCTCAGCCGGATCAGGGTCTCTTCGAGCACGTCGAGATCGGCTGCGGGTTGTCCGCGAAAGCCTTTGAGCAACTTGAACACCTTGGTGGAGTCGAGCATTCTTCTTGCCAGGAGCCGATTGAGCGGAGGCAGCCCGACGGCACGATCTTGAACAATCTCCGTCATCACTCCTCCCATCCCGAAGACAAGCACCGGCCCGAAATCAGGATCCAGCTTGCTCCCCAGAATGACTTCGTACCCTTTTTCCTTCACCATCTTCTGAACGGTGACTCCTCCAAAATGCTCTCCGGGAGCGCGTGTTTTCACGGATTCCTGAATCTGACCGAAAGCATCGATCACATCGTCGGCATTGCGCAAATCGAGCCGGATGCCGCCCACGTCCGATTTGTGGGTGATGGTGTGCGAGTGGATTTTCGCTGCAACAGGGTAGCCGATTTGTCGTGCGAGCTCGACAGCCCTCATGGGGCTCTCCGCCACATGGGTTTCGTTTACCGCTATGCCGTAACTGCTGAGAAGGGCTTTTGATTCGAATTCCGTCAGCAGCGTGCGGTCCGATCCCAAGACGGAGTCGATCATCGATCTCGCCGCCGGCCGGTCGACCAGAATGGCGCCGGTGGGTCTCGGCACCTCGGCAAGCATCTTCAGGCTGAGCTGATATTCATACAGGTAGCGGAACGAGCGAACCGCGGACTCGGGAGATGAAAAGATCGGGAAGCCGCTCTCCGTCAACCGGTTACGGCCCGCCTTGGCCTGCTCGCCTCCCGGCAGCACTATGAATATGGGCTTTTCGGTTGCCACCTTGTCGGAAACGATGAGTTCGGCGAAGCTGGCAGGGGGAAACAGGCCGTTGGGGATGAAGATGACCGATATGGCGTCGATTTCGTCGGCGTCGGCGCAAATGGAGATGAGACGGGGAATGTCCTCGAACTTCATGGCCGCTGTGACATCTATCGGATTGCCGTGGCTCCACAAAGGCGGGCAGTATCGGTCGAGGGCCTTTATGGTCTCCGGTCTCAGTCTGGCAGGCTCCATGCCATACTCGGCCAGATAGTCCGCCATCATCACTCCCAGGCCGCCGGCCACTGTGATAATGGCCATGTTCGGACCCTGAGGCAAGGTTTGCTTGTCCAGCAGGTCTGCACAGCTGAAGAGATCCACCAGCATGTTTACCCGGATAATGCCCGCCCTTCGGAATGCCGCATCATAGACAAGGTCTTCCCCGGCCAGGGCTCCCGTATGGGACTGGGCTGCCGCGGCGCCTGCCTGGGACCGGCCGCTCTTGAGGACGATGATGGGTTTGATCCGGCTGACGGCCCTTGCGGCGCTCAGGAATTTCCGCGTGTTCCGGATCCCTTCTATGTACAGGAGAATGCTGGCCACGTCGCGGTCGTTGCCGAAATAATCGATGAGATCCGCGAAATCCACATCGATGGTGGAGTTTCCTACTGAAACGAAGTGGCTGAATCCGATCCGTTCCCCCAGGCCGTAATCCAATACAGTGGAGCACATGGCGCCGCTCTGGGCTGCAAAAGCCACCCGTCCCCGCTGGGGCATTGCGTGAAAGAAACTTGCGTTCAGGTTGATGGACCCGACAGACAACCCCATGCAGTTCGGTCCAAGCAGCCGGATCCGGCTCTTTGATGCGGCCGAGCGAATCCGTTCCTCGACGGCCGCACCTTCCTCCCCGATTTCCTTCCCCCCCGCAGAGTAGATGATTGCGCTGCCGACCCCCGCAGCACCACATTCTTCAATCACGGCCGGCACCGCCGCAATCGGTATGCAGAGCACCGCCAGGTCGATCGGCTTCCCCACGGCGGTGACGGAGGAGTAGGCGGGAAGGCCCAGCACCCACCCTACGGTTCCCGGGCGATCCGTTGCCCCGACCACGGCCACCGATTTCGGATTGAACATTTTGTCCAGATTGTATTGGCCCATCCTTTTCTCCTTATCCTATCCTCCGCCCAAACGCCGGTGCTTCTCCTCTCCGGGTGAGCGAACTCTTCAACCACTCTTTATACGGTGAATTCGAAAAAAAGACCAGGATGACGTAACTTCGCAAACGACTCTTCCATGCCCATCGCGATACCTGCTTTTCCGCGTCCGGGGTTGCGAGTTGACCCGGTCAAGTCGCTTGACGGGGTCGAGTTTCTGGAGGAAGATGGCTGCAATATCTTCCGACGGGGATTTCTGCGCTTCCCGGTTATAGCCTCACCTGCTGTGATTATCATGAATGCTGACGAACTGTTTTCGAGAATGGAGGAACGATTCGGGAAGTATCCCGACTGTGGTGTTGTCTGCAGCAACGGGAACGAGATCAGAAGCATCGGTTGCGAGATAGACTGGTACATGCTCTACCACGTCATGACCGACAGTCACACGCTCTATGTGGTGCACCACCCGGTGAGCGATTTTGCACTCAGGCTGCCAGAGATCAATCCGGACGAGAAGGAGGACGACATCCGATCCGAGGCACAGAATTGGCTGCTCGAATTCAGGGCACGCGAACTCGGGATGAATCTCGCAGTTGCGCACACTGTGGCCGACAAGATGCTCGAAACCGAACTCTCCGACTGGCTCGAAGGAGCCAGGGGGGAGGAGATCGTCACGCGCATAGACGCTTTCTTCGACCGCTTCTTCAAGCCTCACCCTGAAATAGTCGTTCTCCCTGAAGCCCGGCCGTTGCTCGAACAGAACGGACGGGCAGAGGTCGTGCTCGGCACGTACGGCTACAGGGTGAAGAAAGGGGTAGTCTATGTGGACGAGTGCGGAATGGAAGAGACAAATCAGGCGATCACAATTCCTCACTCGCTCGTGGACGTTTCTGCGATGAAATTGTGGAAGGCTGCGGCAGTGGAATTGGTTTAAGAAAGTCTGTTTGGTCCTTTAGTCTGTCTCGTTTGAACCAAAGAACCAGAGAAACCAAACAAACCAGTAAACCGTTTTCATCCACAGATTACACAGATTACTCAGATCAGGAAAACCAAAGAAAGCAGGGGGACTGAAGAACCAGAAACGCTGGGTCTGGAGTTGTCTTGTTCCCGAACCAAAGAAACCAGAGAAACCAAACAAACCAGACAAACCGTCTTTATATGTTTCTGATGTATTGCTCGAACAGCGTGGTTCCTGTTGCCTTCACCTTATCCTCTCTCTTCCATTCCACGTCGCCGCTGTGCTCCAGCAGTTCCAGGTGGCTCTTTATTTCGCCTTCGGCCATCTTGGTCCCGAGTCCTTTTAAGAGCTTTGATTCGAAATGGGACAAGACGATTTCCTTAATCGTCCGGGGACCCTCCTTCTGCAGGAAGGACAGGATGGAAGCGCAGCGCTGCAGGTGATGCTCGATGATTTCGCCGCTTCTCTTCTCCAGTTCAATCATTCGCCAGGAATGATCGTAGAAGAGACGGTGCGCCTGCAGAACGATCATCTGGGGATATTCCCGGCCCAGGGCTACGAGCCTTTTCAAAGATCTCAGGTATGCCCTGAGCCCGTAGATCTTTTCCGGTCGATCGAATTCCGGCGGAAGAATTTTTTGGGTCCACAGGAAGAACGCTTCCTGGCTCGGGTGAGGGGTTATTTCCGGCAGGATATTGTCGCCTACGATCAGGGCTTCCGTGTCTATCTGAAAAGCCATGGAATCCGGGCAGTGGCCGGGAAGATGGTGGATCCGGATGCCGGAATCGAAAGGCAGCAGGGACCCTTCCAACAATCTGCTGTCAAGGCTGCTTCTTTCTTTATGGTACTCGAGACAATGGGCGACCGTGAAAGACTCCGGCATGAAGCAATGCCAGCAGGAGGCCGAGAAATTTTCCTTGGACGAGTGGGGCGCCTGCTGCGGATAGGAACGGGAGAGGCAGCTGTAAATGGGATGAACCCATGCCGGAATCCCGGTTCGCTGCGTGAGTTCCACTAGCCCGCCGTCATGGTCTTCATGGCCATGGCTCAACGTAATGCCTTTCAAATCCTGAACTGAAAGACCGGCCTGATCGATCATTTCCAGGAGACGACCGCCCATCCCGTATCGGCCGGTGTCGACGAGGAAGGGGTTTTCCGTTTGCACCACATAATTCCACGTGGGACCCAGATCCCAATCCCCGCCATAGACATTCTCCGTGGCCAGAGCGAAGACGTTTCTTCCGGAAGGCAGTTTGATCCGGACTATCCATCCGTTCCCATTCGGATCGCCCTGGTGAATGATCTTTATTTTTTCAGTGAACATCCGTATTCCCCAATCTTCGATTTATTCGCCAAGCTAGGAATCATATCCCACAAACCATGAGAATGAAACCATACAAGCGTATTCTTATGTAACGTCGGGGTAAACATTACTATTTATTGACAATGAAAGGGTCGGAAAGCGTAAGGCCGAAGATGTAGACAAGGCTACTATTCGCTTGAGGAAAAGAAGGGAGGCTGATAGGTTGTCTCCTCGAAAAACAACCCGGTCAGGGAAGGAATTTCCGGGTTCAGGGGGGCGTACAAAAATGGGGCAGTTGGCATTCGATAATGAACGCTATATCCGGGAGCAGACAGCGGAGATTCTCGAGAGGGTGGAGAGATTCGGCAACAAGCTCTACCTGGAGTTCGGAGGGAAGCTCCTATGGGACTACCACGCGGCCAGGGTGCTGCCCGGATATGATCCCAATGTTAAAATGAGGCTCCTGCAGCAACTGAAGGACAAGGCGGATCTTCTTCTCTGCATCTATGCGGGGGACATCGAAAGAAAGAAGATCAGGGCTGATTTCGGCATTACCTATGACTCCGACGCGCTGAAGTTGATTGATGACTTGAGAGATTGGGGCATAGACGTGATCGGGGTCGTGATCACCCGCTTCGAAGGGCAGGCAGCTGCCGTGGTGTTCAAGAACAAGCTCGAACGCCGCAATATTCGGGTCTACACCCATCGCTACACCAACGGGTACCCCACGGATGTGGAGATGATCGTCAGTCAGGAAGGATACGGCGCGAACGAGTACATCGAGACAAAAAAGCCGCTTGTCATCGTGACCGGTCCCGGCCCGGGAAGCGGTAAGCTGGCTACATCCCTGTCTCAGCTTTACCATGAGCACCGCAGGGGCGTTAAGGCGGGATATGCCAAGTTCGAGACCTTCCCCGTGTGGAATATGCCCATCAAGCACCCTGTAAACGTGGCCTATGAGGCGGCGACTGCCGACATCAGGGATTTCAATATCATCGACCCCTTTCACCTTGAAGCCTACAATCAGAAGGCGGTCAACTACAACCGCGACGTGGAGGTATTTCCGGTTCTGAAGAGAATCCTGGAAAAGATCACCGGAGGCGAGTCGTTTTACAAATCACCGACAGATATGGGGGTAAACCGGGTAGGTTTCGCCATCATCGACGACAAGGCCACCGCGGAGGCGTCTATTCAGGAAATCATCCGGCGCTATTTCCGATACCGGTGTGAATACGCCATGGGCTTTACGGACAAGGGAACCGTGCAGCGAGTGGACCTTTTCATCAAGGACTTCCAATTGAAGCCGGAGCACAGGCCTGTCGTGCTGCCGGCCAGGCAGGCTGCACTGGATGCGCAGGAGCAGGGAAAAGGGAGCGAGGGCATTTATTGCGGTGCCGCCATTTCTCTCAAAGACGGCACGATCGTGACAGGGAACAATTCACCCCTCATGCACGCTGCATCCAGCGTGATTATCCATGCCATCAAACATCTTGCGGGCATTCCGAAGATGATCAAGCTGCTGCCTCCTCATGTGACGGATGCGGTGTGCCGCCTGAAGACAGAGATCATGAACGAGAAGAATATCAGCCTGGATCTGGAAGAATCGCTTATTGCCCTCAGCATTTCCGCCTCGACCAATTCGGCGGCCCAGCTCGCAATGGAAAAGCTGAAGGAGCTTCAGGGCTGCGAGGCGCACCTGACTCATATGCCCACCCCCGGTGACGAGGCGGGATTGCGGCGGCTGGGGGTGAATCTCACAAGCGACCCGAGCTTTGCCACGAGGAATCTCTTTATCAGCTAGTGTAGTGTCTCAGGAACAGGTTGACCGTGATGTCATTTCGAACAGAGTGAGAAATCTTGCTTTTTGCATGAGTTAAAGATCTCTCCCGGAGTTTATCCCGTGAGAGTCACGGGAATCGAGATGACAAAGTATCAATGAGACATTACTTCCGTGCGGCATTATGAAAAAGCCTTCCGGTTACCTTTCTCCGACCATCCACAAAGCGGGCACTGCCGCTTCTGCGCCTTCCCCTCCGTTTCAGGGATATGCCCATCCCGTGTTTGGCGATCTGGGACAACCGGGATCTGTCTGTCTTTCGCGCTACCCTTCCGAATACCATCCCCTGGTGGAACGACCTTTCACCACTATTCACCTCACCCTGACCGGCAGGTGTTTTGCCCGCTGCCGGGGTTGCATCAACGGCGCCATCACCCGTTCCGGGAGCGCAGAAGACGTCCGCACGCTCTCTCTTTATGAGAGCAATCCGGAGCGTGATGGACGCTGCATCATCAAGCTGGTGAAGGATGGTTGCAGCAGGGAGGCGGCGGTCTGCTTTTACGGTGGAGAGCCTCTGCTCGCCGTAGACGCCATGAACCGTATCCTGTGCATCATCGACGCCGAAGCTCCGCAGATCCCCATGCGGTACATGGTCTACACCAACGGCGATCTGCTGGAGGAGTTTGCCGACCGGCATCCGGAACTCGCCAGGAGGATCTTTCTCTACTCTGTTTCGGTCGATGGCGGGACAGAGCAGCACGATTCCATCCGCGTGGGAACGAGTCTTGAGCGGATCAGAAGGGGACTGGCGCGACTCGCCCGGGAACGCGAAGGGAAAGTGCTCATCTGGTCAACGCTTCGGGAGGAGCAGTCGCTGGAGGATTGTTTTCAGGAATTTCTCCATTTGCGCACCAAAGGGCTGGCAGATCACTTCTTCTGGCACTGGGTTGAGACGAGCGAACCATTCGAGAAATTCGACAAATATCTCTGCGGATATGAAGAAGACCTGAGGAAGATTCTGGACGTACACCTTCAATGGTTGGGCGAGGGACGCATCCTGCCGGCGGCACATCTCAATGAACTCATCCTGTATATCCTCACCGGCAGGAACCGGGGATCCTCCGGGTGCGGCGTGGAGGTGGCGGACAACTTCGATCTGATCGCCGGAACCATCCATTCCTGCGCCGATCTCCCTGCGGACATGGCCATCGGCCGCATTGATGGGGACGGGACCCCGGTTTTCCGGGATTTCGATCTTTCCGCCCTGGTGGAATACAAGAGTCGGCTGGGCTGCAAGGCTTGCGGGGTGCATTCGTACTGCGGCGGCCGTTGCCCGGTCCAGGCCCATATCAGCACCCCGGCGCGGCTCTTCCAGTACTGCCAGCTTATGCGGCTCCACTGCGGAGTGGTCCTGGGCGCAATGGGGGAGATTAGCCGGATCATGCAGAGAAAGGGCATCACTCTCCAGAGGCTCTACGATGAATCCGCATTCTTCACCCAGTTCACGGACGTTACACCGTAGTGTCCTGAGTCATTAAATCGTTCACAAACGTCGGAAGCCGGGGAGGAGAAGTGAATTTTCAAACCCTCATCATCGCCGGCCTCGGCTCCATAGGCGGCAGCATGTTTGCCGTGGGGAAGGAGTATCTCCCCTGGTTTGCGAAGGTGGTGGCCGTAGACCGGGAAGCCAGGAAGCCAGCGATCCCGATGGACGCCCCTGTCGAAGTTCTGGTTGGGGATGTCACAGATACGTCCTTCCTGGAAGAGCTTATCAGGCGCGTCCCCAAGCCGGTCCTGCTGCTGAACCTCTGTTCGGGCATCGATCACGTGCGGCTTCGGAAGATGATCGAGAAGCTGCCGGTGGCATATCTTGATTCCGGTTGCTGCACGCCGGAAGGAACGGACGAACACCGGTTCAGCCGAATGATGCCTTATACCCTGACTCCGGTGGGGAGCGGTTATCCCCACTGGCTCTGCTGGGGCATCAACCCGGGAGTAGTGGAGCTCGTGACGCGAATGCTCCTCCGACGCATGGGTCTCCCTCCCGCTGAGGCCGAGGTCACCATTTTCGAGCACGACAGCCTCCAGACTGCAAATCCTGATCATGGGATCGCAGTGGGCTGGTGCCCAGTTTTTCTGGTGGAGGAGATGGTGGTCTCTCCATCCCTGGTGGTGGAAAAGGGAATGCTCCGGGAAGGTGTCGCGGCCGGCGGTCAGCCGGTACTTGTCTCCTGGGACAACGAAACGGTTGCCTGCCGGGTGCTGGGGCACGAGGACATGTGGAACCTGGGCCAACTGCTTGGGGTAGGTAGCGCCCGCTTCGTTTATGGACTCAGTCCCCGGGTGATGTCCGTGCTTGAGAGCCGGGATGCTCCAGCCGCCGCCGCAGAATTGAAGGTGCCTCCCCCGGCGACTCCCGTGCTCGGTTTGGAACGTATAGCCGTCCAGGTGCGCTCTTCTTCATCAGGAGCATCACGGACCCTGCTTTGGGAAACAGACCATGAACGGGTCTGGAAGAGACTCGGCGTCAACGGCGTGCAGTTTCAGACCTGTGTCTCTCTCTGGCTTGCCCTCCACATGCTGCAGAATACCCGCTTCGGAACGCTTCCGGGCACCTGGTGCGCGTCGAATCTCCCGGTTTCCGAGGCGGACTGGAGGGAAGTGGAATCCGTCATGCGCAGCCTGGGCATGGCCTGGGAAGAGGCGGATCACTCGTCCATTCGTCTCCTCCCGACGCTCTTCCCTGGGCGGCCCGCGTTCTGAAAACCTTGTCGAGGCTTTTGTCTTCCCCCTTCAGGCGAGGGGAGGATCGCCCGAAATTTCAAGTATTGACAGAGGCATATGCATTACGCATGCTTATGCATATAGTTTAGATGAGAGGATATAAAGATGAGAACGACGCTGAACATTGAAGACGCATTGGTTGAAAAGGCATCAGAATTGACCGGGATTAAGGAGAAGACCACATTGGTTAAACTTGGCCTCGAGGCTTTGATAGCGAGAGAGAGTGCCAGAAGGCTGTCGAAACTTGGTAGGACAGAGAAGCAATTGAGGGACATCCCACGGAGAAGAATCGCGGAGGAGTAAGGATGGTCCTTGTAGACACATCAGTGTGGGTACGTCATCTTCGAGAGGGCGACTCGGACCTCAAACGGCTGCTGAACAGCGGAGAAGTAATGTGTCACCCATATATTGTCGGCGAACTCGCCTGTGGCAACCTGAAGAACAGGCGCGAAGTCCTCTCGCTCTTGCAGCTTCTTCCCCCGGCAACCCTCGCAAAAAATGAAGAGATCCTCCATTTCATAGAACAAAACCATCTGATGGGAAAAGGGGTCGGTTACATTGGCGTTCATCTTTCTGCGTCCGCCGTATTAACTGGGGTCCCCATGTGGAGTTATGACAAGAAACTCAGTGAGGTCAACAGGGGGCTGGGTATAGAGTACAATCCGTTATTACTCAGATGACGAACAGCTCAGGGCAGGAACACGAGTTGTCCGGCAGCGCTGAAAAACGGTCATCCCGGATCAGGTTCAATAGCCCGTGAGACCGGGAAGGAAGGTCACGATTCCTGGAAAAAGAGTCAGGAAAATTGAAACCGCGACAAGCGCCCAGAGAAAAGGGAAAATGCCCCTGAATATGGTCTGGAGGGGGGTATCCGGGACAATGCCTTTGATCACATACACATTGATCCCCACCGGCGGGGTTATGGCGCCCATCTCGACGATCAGGGTGATGATGATCCCGAACCAGATGGGGTCGTAACCGAGGGCCAGGACCGTGGGCAGGAGGATAGGCACTGTCAGCATGATCATGGCAAGGCCGTCCATGAAGCAGCCGCCGATGAGGTGGAGAAGAATGATCAGGATAATGATCAGAGTAGGAGGCAGCGCAAGCCCTCCGATCCAGCCGGACAGCACAAAAGGGATTTTCGAGACAGCCATGAAACGGCCGAACAGAATCGCTCCGAACACGACGAACATCACCATGCAGGTGATGAGCAGTGTATCTTTGGACGCATCGATGAGGCCCTGCCAGTTGAGACTCCTTCGCACCAGTCCAAGGAGACAGATGGCGGCCGCCCCGGCGGCGCCGGCCTGGGTGGCGCTGAACCAGCCGGTCATGAGCCCCCCGAGCACAAGGGCGAAGAGTATTGCCACCTCGATGAGAGCCGGCATGCTCTTCAACTTCTGAATAAGGGTCGTGGGCGGTCCGGGAGGGCCGAGCATCGGATTGCGCCAGCAGAGGATGTACACGGTCGCAACGAAGGCCAAGGCGAGGATCAGCCCTGGTATGATGCCGGCCATGAAAAGCTTGCCGATCGATTGCTCGGAGATGATCCCGTAGATGATCAACAGGGCGCTTGGCGGAATGAGAATTCCCAGGGTTCCGGCCGAAGCAACGCATCCGGTGGCAAGGGAATCATCATAGTCGTAGCGCTTCATCTGCGGGAGCGCCACCGTTCCCATGGCGGCCGCCGTTGCATTGGTCGAGCCGCATATCGCGGCAAAAGCCGCGCTGCCCAGGATGGAGGCCAGGGCCAACCCCCCTCTCACACTGCCCAGCACCACATAACTCGCATCGAAGATGCGCCTGCTCATTCCCATCCTGAATGCGACGCACCCCATCAGCACGAACATGGGGATGACCGTGAGATTATAAGAGGAGAAGATTTCGAAAAGGTCGATGGCGATCATCTCGAGTCCGGCATCCATGGATACCAGATAACTGAATCCGAGAAATCCCATCATTCCCATGGCAAAGGCAACAGGAACCCTTGAGGTGAAGAGAAGGAGGAGAATGACGATTCCAGAAACACCGACAATCGGGCCCATGATTACCGCACCTCCTTTACATCCCGGTAGACCTGGGCCGCATAAATCACAACCGCGGGAATGAATGCGATTCCGATTCCATACATGATCGGGGCAATGGGGATATGTTGTGTCAGAGATGCCTCGCCAACCACCTGGAGATCTCGGGCATATAAAAAAGAACGCCACACGAGGAGAAGAAAGAAAAGGAGGGAGAGAATGCTGGCAAATACGTTGAAAGCCTTCCTCGCCCCTTGCGGCAAGAGGACGACGATGAATTCGACCTCGATGTGGCGGCCTGCCAGGATGGTCTGCGATACGGCGAACGCCGCCACGATCGCTGCCAGGAGCGACGCGATGTCGACAGAGGCGGTGATCGGGCGATTCAGGATCTTGGAAGAGAGGATATCGAGGGTGATCACCGCAAACATGGCGAGGAGCGCGGCCAGCGCAACCCAGTTGAACCAATTCCCGACCGTTTTCAAGACCCTGTCCATCCTCTCGGATTGGGGGAGGGATCGGGTGGTGGTTTCGTCGACTGCAGCTTTGTCGCTCCTTTCTGCCCCGTTCATCATCTCCTCACATTCCTATAGCCACTAAGACACCAAGACACGAAGATTGCGGATTTTTCTGGAAGCATGAATTTCTATTCATTCTTCGTGTCTCTGTGTCTTCGTGGCGGCGTTTTTCTTATTTCTTCAAAATGTTTTGCTCAACCCATTTGACCGCCTGGTCTTCGGAGGGCTGCTTTTCTATGTAGTGGGCAACCCTTTCCTGGAAAGCCTTCACGTATTCCTTTGCCGGAAGCCCCATCGCCTCCTTATCGGAGAGGTATTTGGCCAGTACTTCCTTTGCCGGTTTTTCCCATTGCTCTTTTTGATCTGCCGGGATTACGAACACTTGGCGGCCAGGCAGGCTCTTGAAATATTCGAGTCCGGTCTTGTCATAGTACATCCAGACCATGGCTTGCTTCTCGGCGTACTCCTTGCTGAGCTCGGTGAAGATCTTCTTGATGTCGTCGGGAAGGGAATTCCACTTCTTCTTGTTCATGACCACGAACTGATTACTCGATGTCGAGACAGGGGTGATGGTGACGAATTTCGTGACCTCCGCTGTCTTGAACCCTTTCAGCACCTCGGGTACGGCGAAATTCCCGTCGATCACGCCCTTGGAAAGGCACTCATACGCCTCGGACATGGCCATGGCCCTTGGAACGGCGCCCCATGCCTTCACCAGATCGATGGTGGCACCGCTGGTCCTCAGTTTCAACCCTTTGAGGTCCTCGAGCTTTTTTATAGGGGTGTCCTTTGTAGCCAGTACATTACGGCCGGGTCCGTGGAGATAGAGAACATGGACGTCTTCGTATTCCTTGAAGGGGAACTTCGCGAAGAGATCTGCGTATACCATGGTGGTTACCCAGGAACTGGGAATATCCGAGGGCATCTCGAAGACTTCGCTCATGGGGAAACGGCCCGCAACCCACAACGGGCAGGACATGCCGATGTCAGCGATTCCTTTGGCCACGGCATCGTAGGTCTTTGTGGGAGGAGCCAGGGTCGCACCCGGATAGACCGTGATTTCGACCCTGCCACCGGTCTTCTTCTTGATGTCATCGGCGAACATCTGGTTGAGAGTGGAGTGAAAATGGGTCTGTGGAAAAAACGTGGCGAAGCTGAGCGGTATCTTGTCGGCAGCGTTTCCCCTGGATGCGAATGAGACGACCGAGAGACAAAAGACGGCCATGAACCACAGACAGATTGAAATCCCTTTCCGATTCATAAAACTCCTCCTTTGCTTAAGATTGGACATTACTTCTGGTGAATCTCCACATACCCTTCGTCTGCGTTGATCCTGACGAAATCGCCGGTCTTGATGATTTCGAGAAAATCGAGCTCAGGCTCATGCACCATCGGCGTACCGGTGATAATGGCGCTCACCGCCACCACTCCCTCGGCCTTAAGATTAAGGATCCCTTTGGGGGCGCACCCCCGCTTGAATGCAGCATAGAATTGCCAGGAACCGGTTGTGGATCCCTTCCCCGTGGGGAAGACCAGAATCTTTCCCGCCACGCTCTTGCCTTCGAGGTCATGGCCCGGTTCCCGGATATTCCCGGTGTCCGGGTCCATCCCTCCTGTGAAGGAAATGGGCATGCGGGAAACAAGCGCCTCGCCTTCCGCCACCCCCTTTGTCACAGGCTTTGCCTTGATCGTGATCATCTCTTCCCTTCCCACCTTCCGGACAGAGCGCTCTGCACGCACTCCCTGGTGGAACCAAACCAGGTCTCCATCCCAAAAAGATTATGGGCGTAATAACTTCCTCTTGCCGAGTTTATGGCGATAACCCGGACCCCTTGCTCCTTGAGATACAGGTGCGGTCCGTCGGCCGCGCCCACATCCGCAACCATTTTCGCACCGGCCGCTTTCAGGGTGTCCAGCAACCCCATTCTCTGGGACAGGAGCTTCACCCAGGCAGAGGTGCAGATCCAGAGCTGTGTCTCGGGATGGAGTCTTTTCCCCTCCAGCATGTCCGCGATTTCCTGAACCTCCTGGATGCTGCATTGAGGACAGCCGAAGATGACGAGATCCACCTTCTCGTCCGATGCGGAAGAGATCTCCCGGAACGCTTTTTGAACGTCCGTCTGCTTTGGCTGGAGATCCGGCGATGCAGGCGGGTTCCCCTGAAATGCTGCTTCGAGGCAACTCGCCTCCGGCGTGATTCCCACGAGGTGAACGAGGCCTGTAGCACCGGTGACGGTCAAGGTATACAGCAAACCCTTGATCGCTTCGATATGGAGATCGGGCGGAAGATTTACGAAAACCGGTATTCTCGCGCCCACCTCTTTTCCCAGACTCCAGCCGAGCGCCTTGAAATCGGACGGGTCGTAGCTCTTCAGATCCAGCTTCCCCACATCGATGAGCATCTGCCCTTTTCTATTTTCCGGGAAGTGGAGCCCCCACTCGGGAATGGCGCCTATAATCGCGGCAGCCAGAGCCACGTGGTCTCCATCCCTGTTGGATCGGGCTCCGATGACCGAGTTCGCAAACACCTGGCTGCCGGAGGAAGCCCAGGCGATGTGATCGCCGAAGCGCGGTACATTACCCGCGAGATAATGGTGGCATGTGTAGGTGAGGGTGACACCAAGCGATTTCAAAGCCTCATGGATTCTCTTCTGCCTCACCCTGTAGAAGTCGGGAATTCTAAGCTCGTCGGCCTGCTCGGAATCGTACATCTCCGGATTCTTGGTCGTGAAAACCCTGACCCTCGTTCCATCACCTGCGAGATTTTCAAGCCATTCCACCCCCTCATCCATCAGCACCGGGAAGTTTCCGGCAATGTGGACACTGGTAATCGGGATCATGCGTTCGGCTTCATAACACTTCCCATAGGCGACAAGGATCTCCATGGCCTTTTGGGCGCCTTGACCTTTAGAACCTTCCAGAATTTTTACATGATCTTCACAAAGCTGCATATGCCGCCCTTTCGGAGATCTTGGTGAGGGGAACCTGAAAAGCCCGGCGCCCATCATTTGCGAAAATAGACAGAGAGGAATGTGACCGGACCCAGCGCAACCACCGAATGCTCCACACTGGAATCGAAGCAGATCAAATCCCCCTCGTTCAACTCATATTCCTTGTTTCCATACTTGAACAGGGACTTCCCCAGGATATGATAGGTAACCTCAAAACCGCTGTGGCTGTGTTTGCTGACGAACTCGCCCCGGCGGGCCTCACCCAGACTGACTGAAACCCTCTCATCCACAATGCCTTTGGGAAGGAGCAGTTCGAGCTTCAACTTCTTTGATTGAATGACCGGCGCTTTTCCCTTTCGTATGAGGGTCAGTTCATTTTTTTCTTGCAGGAAGTCCGTGATGTGCTGTCCCAGGTGGTGAGCGATCTCCGAAAGGAGAGCCACAGAGGGGCTCACTTTGTCGGTTTCGATTCTGAACAGTGTCAGATAACTGATTCCGATCCGCGCTGCGAACTCCTTCATGTTGAGTCCCGCGTTCTTGCGCGTCTGCCGTATCCTGTTGCCCACATTCATGGGGTGATCATATATTTTGTGATAGATTATTCAAACAAAAATATACTTTTTGAAAGAATAGCGCTTGTTTCTCAGGGATAGATCGAAGGATGGGGAGACTTGGCGGCAAAAACGTCAACTGTGCAGATCGAGCCGGCTTGCCTACCTTGCCGGCTTCCAGGCGCGAGTCCCGGTCCTCTCTCAGTACTTCCCTCTGCCATGGGGGATTCTCAGGGTTTTCAAGCGGTGTCTGAGTGTGCTGGGGTTGAGCCCCAACAGCACTGCAGCTCCGCTTGGACCATTTATCCTGCCCTTGGTCATTTTCAGGACCTTCCTCATGTGCTTTGCATTGATATAGTCGATGTTCAGGGATTCATCCTTTTCGGTCGCGGCCTCCACCCTCTCGCCGCCCTCGTCGGCCCAGACAATGCTGTCGAAAGTCACAGGCCGCCCTTTGCTCAGAATCAGTGCCCGCTCAACCACATTTTCCAATTCCCGCACATTGCCGGGCCAGGAGTAGGACATGAGGGGAACTATGGCCCCTGGAGACAGCTTTGGAAGGTGAGGAAGCTGGAGCTCCCTTGATTTCTTTTCAATGAAATGGTTGACCAGGGCAGGGATGTCTTCGGTGCGGTCCCTGAGCGGCGGGATCATGATCGGGAAGACGTGAAGCCTGAACCAGAGATCCGCCCTGAACTGCTTGTTTTGCACCATCTCATAGAGGTTCTGGTGGGTCGCGGCAATGATCCGGATGTCCACCTTGATTTCGCTGGCGCCTCCTACTCGATGCACGATCTTGTCCTGGAGTACCCGCAGCATTCTTACCTGGGCGTGGGGAGGCAGTTCACCGACCTCATCGAGGAAAATGGTGCCCCCGTTGGCCCGCTCGAAGCACCCCCGCTTCTGGGAAATGGCGCCAGTGAACGCCCCTCTTTCGTGACCGAAGAGCTCGCTGTCGATCAGGGTTTCCGGAATGGCCCCGCAGTTCACCTGGATAAATGGTCCGTCTTTGCGGCGGGAGAGACCATGTATCGCCGTTGCCACGATCTCCTTTCCCACCCCGGTCTCCCCCTGCAGCAATACCGGGCTGTCCAGGGGGGCCACTTCATTGACCATTTCCATGACCTCTTTCAGGCCGAAATCCTCTCCGATGACATCACCATCGAAGCGTTTGAGCCTGCCCTGCAGATAACGGATATCATCGGCCATCAGTTCCTTGAGCTGATTCAACTCGTCATATCTCAGTGCATTGGAGAGGGCGATCGCAACCGGCTCATAGATGGTGGAAAACAACTTCAGGTGCTCTTCCGTAAACCGGTCGTGTCCTTCGGCGTAGAGGACCAGGTTCCCGAGTTTTGTCCCCTTGATGGCCAGATGCATCACCATGATGGAATCGTTCATCTGCCCGGTCCTCTGAACGATGGATCTCGCCACCGGATCCATGAGCACACGGTTCCACATCAGGACCGGAGGCAGATCGGGGTCATCCAGAAACTTCCGTCCTTCATCGTTCAGAGGCATGACGACATTGACCCTCCGGGCTTCTGTGGGGGTGGCCACGGCGATGGTCCTCAGAGCGCCCAGTCCAAGATCATACAGATTCATGTGCAGCCGGTCTCCAGGCATAAAGGAGCGCAGGTAAATCAAACACTCCTGGAGCGCGATCTCAAAGTCGAGCTTTCCGCAGATACGCAGGGTTACCTGTCTGAAAAAGGTATTCTCGTCAACCGCCATGGCTCACTCCAAAAGCTCTGTAATGCAACAGAATTCACTGCAACTTACTTCGTCATTCCGGGCTTGACTTAGCCTGCCCCGTACTTGATACGGGGGAATCCAGTCTTGTGTGCAGTTTGGATTCCCGCCTGCGCGGGAATGACGTGAAAAGATGTAAAAAGCATTGACGCACTACCTTGGGTAACCAAAACTCTCATGATCATTTATCGTATTTAACAGTTTCACGGGAAATTATCAAATATGGAGATTTATTCTTCGCATTTGATAATTAGGGAGCGATTAGGGGCTTAAGCCCCCGAATTGTCATTCAATTTTTTTGTGGCACGGTTTTCGCTCAAATAGAAATGAAAACCCATCGGATCCCGTTCCGGATTCGAGCTTCTATTATGCCTGCGCTTACTCCAGGGCTCTCGCCCTGAAACAACAGTGAAGCAACGTGTCTTCGAAACCATTTCATCCAGCGTCATGCCAGAGTAATACAGGAACCGGGGTTATTTCGGATGGAAGTGAGAAATCCCATGCGAGCCATTGTCCCGAAAGAAGGGTCTCTCCCTCGCACAAAGAGACTCCCCGCTTTGCTCAGGGATGATTTGCCTTGCCGGGATCTCTCCGGGATTTTATCCCGCGCGAGTCGCGGGAGCCGAGGTGACAACTTCCTGCGGCACGAGACTGGAATCACAGGAACGGAGGAGGATTGAGCAATGAAAAAGGGTTTGATGATTATTCTGATGGGGTTATGTCTGATTGCCTTTTTCTCACCGGCGCCCGCTTCAGCACAGCAACCAAAGGCCATGGAACTGAGTTTTGCCCACACGATCCCGCCTGTGGTACCTCTTGCCAAGGTCTACCAGCAATGGGGAAAGATGATAGAGGAGAAGAGCGGGGGCAGGGTAAAGATCAACTATTTCTGGAGCGAGTCTCTGCTCAAGGCTTCCGAGTTATTCAGGGGCGCCCAGACCGGTCAGGCAGATATCAGCTACTACGTGGTCGGCATCGATTACGGGCTGATGCCGATGAACATGATAACGAAACTGGCTTTCCTGGGCTTTCCCTCCCTGCCGGTGGGGACCGAGATCTACAACAAGCTGTACGACAAATTCCCCCAGTTGAAGGATGAGTTCAAGGGAGTGAAGGTGCTATCGGCAAGAATGGGTCCAGCCTACCAGCTCCACTTCACCAAGAAGGAGGTGCGTGTTCCGGCGGATCTGAAAGGAATGAAGGTAATCTCCGTGGGGGGGAGCCTGGCAAAAGAGATGATGGGGATGGGCGCATCCCCCATTGATGTGAAGGTGGGGGATCTATATGTTTCCCTGGAAAGAGGGCTGGCCGAGGGGATTTCCACCCACATTCCGATCCTGCACGCCTTCGGCATCCTGAAGCTGGTTCCCCATCACACGTTCTTCAAAGGGGGCGCAGTCATGGGCCCGGACATGCTTCTCTTCAATCTCAAGAAGTGGCAAAGCCTCCCGCCCGATATCCAAAAGATCTTTGAAGAGCTGAGTCCCTGGCTGGCGCAAGAACTGATCAACGCGGACAGCGGGTATGAGGCCATGATTATCGGCAAGGCCAAGGAAATGGGGCACACGATCTACTCGCCCACACCAGACGAGATGAAACTCTGGGTACAGGCGGTACAGCCGGTTCATGACAAATGGGTCGCAGAGACAGGGGCCAAGGGGCTGCCGGCCAAGGCACTGTATGACGAGGTGAAGAGGCTGGTTCAGGAATCGCAGAAGTAGGCGTATTGAAAGATGAACGTCGAACGTCCAACGTCCAACGTCCAACATCGAATGAGAAGACAAAGGACCACTGAACGCTGAACGCTGAACACTGTTTTCAAAGATGAACGTCCAACATCGAACGTCCAACGTCCAACATCGAATGAGAAGACATAGGACCACTGAACCCTGAACGCTGAACACTGAACACTGTTTTCAAAGATGAACGTCCAACATCGAACGTCCAACGTCCAACATCGAATGAGAA
>PHBH01000013.1 GCA_002840535.1 Deltaproteobacteria bacterium HGW-Deltaproteobacteria-15
CGTGAGGCCCCTGACCTACCCGATCATAGGCTCTATCTCTGGCGTCAAAGATGAACACCATGACGAATGCTCCGCTCGTAGACCTGACCTCGATAAATGCCATCGAGTCCCTATTCAATGATGGCCCAAAGGATCCATTTGGAGTAAGACTTGCTGCCGACTTTGCAGATCTCTTTATATTCAGTGCGACTGCGCGTTATGCAGTGACACGTCCCGCGAAAGCGCGGGACAGTGAAAAATTCGGCCGTATTCCGCAGTTAATACGCGAACTCACACGACGGGATTCCCCTGCTCTCAAAGAGGAGCCCCTCATAGTTGGCGAGCAGACAGTTCGCGCTGAGCACGTGCATGATTCTTTTGAAAGCTTTGCGGCCTATGTGCTGAACAACAGCCGCGCGATCAAGAACTTTATACTTTTACATAATACTTCCAGGATCCGGATTCGACCACCGTATCAGCCGGGTTTGAACACTGGGTGGGTTTTCCCCACTCATCTGGTGGCGGAGTCGTCTGAGTTTAAAGAGTTGATGGGGCTGCTCAGGGTGAGCCCAGAAGATATCTGCCACGTCTTTGACATGGTTCTGAAATATTCATTGTATGGTCAGCTTGCTGGTGAGGACACACATTACCTTGCCCATCCATTACGAGCAGATCAGAATTTTCCGACCATGTCCAAGGAGAACGGTCCTCCGCCACCGGTTCCATTCCGTTGCGGTCCTTCAATCATGAGCATTCGTAATCTGTCTAGAGATGATTATACGGCTATCCTCCATGAAGCCCGTGGTCTTGCTCACGATATGAAACTGACTCGACTAAAACCTGGCGCCATAGAGAAGGAGCGAATACGTGAGTTTGCCGCTAAGCTTGGGTTGCCGCCGCGACTGAAAGAAACCGGTCGTGCTCTCGGCATGATTGGAGGCATAATAGGAGGACTGGGTGCCCTTTCGGCGCTTGGTCCCTCCGCAGCGGTGGCAGGTGGAATGGTATCAATAGCCTCGGCCTTCTGGAGCGGCCGTCTACCAAAAGCTATCACCCGATACAAGTGGCTTCATTGGGTTCTCACTTGGGATGTTGAGAAAAAAGGCAGATGATAGTCGTACCGAAAAGATGCGCTGTCGCATAACCTCGCTGCTGCAGGGGACGGCGGAAAGAGCGAAATAATGGGGACGCCCTTCACTTCTGAAGTTCCTCCTAGCAAAACTGCAAATGTGAAGGGCGTCCCTATTCTCCGCACGATATATGAAATTAAGAGACCTGGGTTTTGAACAATGGTTTGAGGCTCATTCCACCGAGCTTCGTCAGGAGGGGTGCGGCTTTGCCCGCATATCCGCCGTTGATCGCGGCGCATGTCTTATCATGAACGAAGCGGGAGAAGTCCCGGCGGAGCTGACGGGGAGGCTTGCTTATCAAATTGAAAGCTCCATCGATCTGCCCTGTGTCGGAGATTGGGTCACAGCTCAGTATTACAACAATGACACGGCCGCTATCATCCACCGGGTGTTTCCGCGCAAGACGTTCTTGCGGCGCAAGACCGCGGGTGAGAACGTCGACTACCAGATGATTGCCGCCAACATAGACACCGCTTTTATTGTTCAATCATGCCATTTTGACTTTAACCCCCGCCGCTTGGACCGGTACCTGGTCATGGCAGCGGACGGACATGTTGAGCCGGTGGTCATTCTCACGAAAACGGATTTGATCTCCCCGGATGAGCTGGATCAGAAGATGGCGATCATCGGCTCTGTCACCAAGGCGCACGTGATCGCCCTGAGCAACATCACCGGAAGCGGGTTCGATGCGTTGACGCTTTTCCCCGGAAGGACGTACTGCCTGCTTGGCTCATCGGGTGTCGGGAAGACGACGCTCATCAACCGGCTCATCGGCCGGGAAGCCTTTACCACAAGGGCCGTCAGCGCTTCGGGGGAAGGCACCCATACGACTTCCCGCCGGCAGCTCATCGTTCTTTCCCAGGGCGCGATGTTAATTGATACGCCTGGTATGCGAGAGCTCGGTATTGTCGGCGCCGGCGACGGGGTCGACCTGGGTTTCGAAGAGATTTTCCTCCTTTCCGCCGATTGCCGCTATGCGAATTGCAGCCATGCCCACGAGGCCGGCTGTGCCATCCGCGCCGCGGTCGAGCGTGGTGAGCTGAGTGAGGATCGCTATGCCAGCTATATCAAGCTCAAGAAGGAGTCGGAATTCCATGAGCTGTCCTACCTGGACAAACGCAAGAAGGACAAGGCCTTCGGACGATTCATCAAATCGGCCAAAAAACAAATGAAGGACTGAAACACAAGCACCGAACCCGCAAATCCAGCGGACGGCTTCCAGCCGCCACTGATCTGTACGTTATGAGAGAAGGAAGAAATGGACCCTCAAGAAATGTCACAGTGTGAGTCCGCAGAGGGACGCTCTTTAGGAATTTAATTCAATCGATCTATCTTTCTTTGGTAATAAAGTGTTTCCATGCTATGGGGCAGGCGAGATTGCATTCGTGGTGGGCTGGCAATCGTGCTCAGGGCCACATCGAAGGAACCTGGGGCTGCCTCAAGAGTAGCCTATGATCTCGGAAAAATTGATGAGGATGCTTCACGAGACGCGGGAAGTAGCCGTAGGGGGGAAAAACAACAGAGATGGCGGAGAAATGCTTTGCGAAGATGCGAAATAGCTTTTCAGTGATCGGGGGCACCCGGATGCCGCTGGTTCTCTGGCTCGTTGTTCTGATGTGCCTGGGGTTCTCGCTCCCGATCTTCGCCGCCTCTGAGGATGTCCCGGTGATCGACGAACAGGGGCGGCATCTGCCCGTTCTACGGGGTGGCTGGTTTCTCTGGGACCCCTACCAGTTCGTCGAGATGCGTTCTAGCGGGAAGGTTCTGACAGGACTCGATGTCGAGCTGACCCGGGCGATCGCCCGGGTCGCCGGTTTAGAAATTAAACATAGCTACCGGACCTGGGGCCGGCACATCGCCGAGATTCGCAGCGGCGACGCCGACATTGTCTCCGGCGCCACCTGGAGCGCTGAACGGGCGGAGTTCGGTCACTTCTCGCGGCCCTATCGGCAGGAGACCGACGTGCTCTACCTGCCGCGCGGGGAGGCAGCGCGCTATAAATTCGGCGAAGTGCCAGAAATGCTCCGGACCTTCCGCGAGACGGGTTTTCGCCTTGGCATCATCTCCGGATTTACCGCTGGCGACCCCGCCATCAATGCGTACATCGCGGACCCTGCCAATGCAGAGTGCATTGTGGTGGCGGACAACCATTACGAGAACTTTCGCGACCTGATTGTGGGCCGTACAGACGGGATTCTGGCCGATCGGCTGGGTGCCGCCACATGCGTCTGGCGCGGGGGCTGGCGGGAGCTGGTGGAGGAGCATCCGCTGCGAATTACGACCGATGTCCACTTCCTGTTCAGCAAGAAGACCGTGCCAACCGAGACCGTACGTCGCTTCGATGAGGCCATCGCCGCCCTGGAGGCGAATGGGGTGACGCGGCGCGTGATTCATGCCTATCTCTCTCCGATTGTGCTCGCGCAAACCATCGATAGATCCTGGTTCAAGATCCTCGACATCATCGGCACCATCGCTTTCGCCCTCTCCGGGGTCCTGATCGCGGCACGCGAACGCTACAGCCTGTTCGGCGCCCTGTTGTTGGCGAGCCTGCCCGCGGTCGGCGGCGGAGCCGTACGCGACCTGCTGGTGAACCGTGAGACCCTGACGGTGCTGGCTTCGCCCATATACGTGGGACTGGTGATCGCGACCGTGATGGCGGGCTTCCTTGTCATTCACGCCATGCATCTGGTGCGTCGGCGCGGTTGGCTGTCGGATCGGATCGAGGCGCGGATTGCAGCCCTCACCCAGCATCGCCTGGTCGGCGGGCTGTATGAAGTCTCCGATGCGGTCGGCATCGCGGTTTTCACGGTCAGCGGGGTTGTCGTCGCGGTTTCCTCAAAGACCACCCCCATCTGGCTGTGGGGGCCGCTACTCGCCACGATTACCGCCGCCGGCGGGGGGATCCTTCGTGATGTGTTGCGCCAGTCCGGCAGTATTGCCAACCTTATGGGGGAGTTCTACGCTGAGGTGCCCGTGATCTGGGGTCTGCTGCTGTCGCTGTGTCTGCTCTGGCAGACTCCGCGGCTCGATCCGAATGAATTCATCCTGTCCGTCGTCGTCACCATGGTCGGCGCCTTCGCGACTCGAATGGCTGCTGTGCTGCTGCGCCTGCGAAGCCCTCAGTTTCCGGCCGCTATGGTGAGAAATAGTGAGAAATAACGTACATCAGAATATAGATGGACATGTTACCACTCTCCCTGGCCCTTTTTATCGAATCATAAAATGGAGTAGCTGCTCTTCCGGCATAGCAGCTACTTACAGGTAACCACCGCTAAAGACGCCGAAATAATCCCCTTCCAATCCTGTCAAGAGACGACGAGAGCTCTCGATCTCTCTAAGAGCTCTGATTTGAATGCACTTATGACCTGCCGTACATACTGGGATGCTGGGAAGTTCCTAGGCCGGGTAAGCCTCAATTGCCACCATCTCTCGCCTCAACGTGGAATATCTGGCCGACCTCGCGACCCTTGGCAGCAGTCTGGGTGTCGAACGGGTCGGCTTCTCCAGGCTGGTGCCAAGAGGGCGAGGCAGGCGGATGAGGGATGCATGCATGGCGGGCCGCAGACGGAAGAGAGGATTATCTCGCCGACGACCCGCAATGCTTCGTCACATCTGCTTGAACAGGGGGCGAATCGCGCAGGGAAGGAGTGAATGAACAGTCGTGACAATTCTGCTAACGCTTTTAGGTTGGTTGGAATCGAGCCCGATTCTGTGTATGATCGGGGAACACCAAGGAGAGGTCGGAGGAGAAAGGTGACGAAAAACCTCGAGCCGGAAAAAAACCCGCAATTCGTCGAAAAGAAATTGCGGGAGCTCAGCACCCTGGCGGAGATGAACGAAGAGATTCACTCCACCATGGACCTCGATCGTCTCCTCCAGATTCTGGTGGAAAAGGCCGTGATCGGAGTCAATTTCGAAAGAGGTCTGATCTACCTCCTGGAAGGGGATTTCCTGCGGTGTGTGGCCTTTCTGGATCGCGTCAACCGGGAACACGCATCCAGGATCAAGGATTCGATCGGGTTCAGGATGGATGAGACCTCGGTCGAGGTCCTTTGCGTCCGGAAGGGAATGCCCCTGTACGTGCAGAACGCTCGGACGGATGAGCGTGTCAGCCAAAAGCTGCTGAAGATCACGGAAACCCAGGAATACTGCGTCGTGCCCCTGCTCGGACGCAGCACGGTGCTGGGCGTGCTGACCGGGGACAAATTCTATAGCAGAAGTCCGATCCTTCCCGAGGATATCGATACACTCGAGCTGTTTGCCGGGCACATCAGTCTGGCCATAGAAAACGCCATGCTCTTTGAGGAGAAGAAGCGTTTCAACGAGGCGCTTGAAGGGAAGGTTGCGGAGCGAACCTCCGAGCTCGCCCTGGCAAATGAACAGCTCTCGGACAAAATGAGGGAACTCTCCACGCTGTTCGAGATGTCCAAGCTGCTCGGCAAGAGCCTTCATACTGAACCGGTTTCAAAGCACATCCTCTCCATGATTCGCGGCCTTGGACACCCGTGCGCCATTCATTTGCGTGTCCAGGGAAAGTCGGGCCCCGTCTTTCAGGAAGGTCTGGACGAAAAGTACGAGAGCGTGTCTGCGACCCCGTTGGAAAGAGATATGGAAGAGAGGCTTTCTGCGAGGACCGATCCCCTCTCCATCCCTGACCTTCACTCAAAAACATGGCCGCCCTCTCTCCTGGAATATCTCAGGGAAAGAACCATCCGATGCGCTCTCCTGGCCCCGCTTCGTTCGAAGCAGACTTTGATGGCCGCACTGGCGATTTACGCATCCAAACCGGGCTCTTTCGGTGAAGATCAAAACCGATTCTTTTCCGCATTCGCGCAACAGGCATCCCTTGCCCTAGAAAATGCCCTGATCTTTCAAGACGTACTGGACCGGAAAAACCGTCTGGAAGAGGAAAACATTTCTCTTCGAGAAAAAATCAAGGCCGATCTCAAGGGAAAATTTATCGTGGGCAAGAGCCCGGCAATGAACGAGGCAATGGACCTGGTGCGTAAAGTCGGGCCCACCACTGCAACCGTGATCCTCTATGGAGAGACAGGGACGGGTAAGGAACTCGCAGCAAACGCCATTCATGAATTGAGCCCCAGAAAAGATGCGCCGCTGATCAAGGTCAACTGTGCCGCCATACCGGATGATCTTCTTGAGAGCGAGCTCTTCGGACATGAAAAAGGCGCGTTCACGTCCGCACATGAACGAAGAATGGGCATGTTTCAGTTGGCTCATAGGGGCACCATATTCCTGGATGAGATCGGGGATCTTTCGTTGAAGACCCAGACGAAGCTCCTGAGGGTGTTGCAGGAACAGGAAGTGCAGCCGTTGGGCGCCAAGTCGCCCGTTCGGGTGGACGTGCGGGTGATCGCCGCCACAAATAAAGATCTAAAGAGGAAGATTGAGGACAAGAGCTTTCGTTCCGATCTCTATTATCGGCTGAACGTCTTCCCGATCCATCTGCCCCCCTTGAGAGAGAGAAGGCAGGACATAAAGGAACTGGTCGAATTCTTCCTTCGAAAATATGCATACCTGAGGCCTGCCCGCGCGAGGCTGGATCAGAGCGTGATGGAGGTGTTCCTGAAGTATCCCTGGCCGGGGAACATCCGTGAACTCGAGAACATCATCGAACGTTTGATGATTATAGCCAGGAGTGATGCGATCACAGCAAAGGATCTCCCGAGCGAGCTTCGGGAGGAGTCTCTCAAACCTATGGATGTGAAGCCCCTAGGCGTGGCCATAGAGGAGTTCAAGAAGGAGATGGTCGCCCATGTGCTCTCTCTGACAGGCGGCAAGAAATCCAAGGCAGCGGAGATGCTCGGTTTGCCCCGCTCCAATTTCTCCCGATTGCTGAAACAGCTGGGCATGCGGTAAGGATGTTGCGATCAGAATGATAGCATCTCACCATGGCGGCGTTCGCTCATCTGTTCTGCTCTAAATTAGATAACCCCACTGAAAAGGCGTCTAAATTAAGGCGCCGTCGCGCTACTCCTTCCCTTCTAATGGGCCCAACCTTCTAGGACACGTTGTTTTCTTTCGCAGGAAATGCATCATGTTGATAACAGAATTGTTATCGGCCCGATAATTATCTACACCCAAAGATCTGCCTCGGGCAGCTTCTACCCTCGCAACCTCCTTATAAGTAATCGACATTTAGTAACATTTCTGGACATCCCTCCAGAGGCATGCTTCTTGCCCTAGCAGCGGTTCAATGTGTCATTCCCGCGGAGGCGGGAATCCAGTTGTTCAGGAGGGTATCGACGAAATGGAAGAAAGAAAACAAATCCTGACGGATTGCACCCTCTGTTATCACAGTTGCGGGTGCAGGGTATTCGTGGAAAACGGCAGGGCCGTAAAGGTGGAGGGGCTCGAGTCTCATCCCTTGAACAGAGGCGAGCTCTGTCCGAAAGGGGAACACGCCCTGGAGCACATTTACAGCCCCGACCGCTTGAAATACCCCCTGAAACGCACCAAGGGAGGTTTTCGGCGGATCGGGTGGGACCAGGCCCTGGATGAGATTGCAGAAAGACTGAACCGGCTGAGGGATGAATTCGGTCCGCAGATCCTCGGGGTGTTCAGCGGATCTATCGGGGTGGAGAACATGGAGATGGCGGGACTTACCCAGAGGTTCAAGGCTTCCTTCGGATCGCCCAACTTCTTTTCCGTGGAGTCCGTCTGCTACCGTATGCGGATCCGGACCCGTCAGATCACCTTCGGCAAATACCCCATCGAAGAGCTGGATTCCAAGCTCTACATCCTCTGGGGGCACAACCCGGATGCGTCGGATTTCCCCCTGAAGCTGGCCCTGGAGAGGAACCTGGCCAAGGGGGCAAAGCTGGTGGTGATCGACCCCAGGCGAATACCCCTTGCTGATCGGGCAGAGATGTATCTTCGGATCCGCCCGGGAACGGACGGCGCCATGGCCCTGGCCATGATGAACGTGATCATTACGGAAAAACTCTACGACAAACCCTTTATCGACGCGCACGCAGTCGGCTTCGATCGGCTCGTGGAACATGTTTCCCCATACACTCCCGAATGGGCCGAGGAGATCACCTGGGTCCCTGCAGGAGACATCCGAAAGCTTGCCAGGCTTTTCGCCGGCACCAGGGGCGCATCCATCTACCAGGGAACGTGTACCCAGGATCAGACGGCGAACGGGACCCAGAACAGTCGGGCTTTTTCCATCCTGCAGACGATTACCGGAAACATCAATGTGCCGGGCGGGTGGGTGGTCAGTCCCAGGAGTCGTTTCGGGGATGTGGGGTTGGAGGTGGAAGGGACGCCCCTCGGCGGGGATGAATACCCGTTGTTCTTCGAGGTCTGGGGACGAAAAAGCCCCTATGGGGTTGTCACCATGGTGCCTGAGAGCATACCGGACAAGCTGAAGGCCTTTTACGTGGTCGGAGGCAATCCCCTGGTCTCCATGCCTGACAGCAATGCCTTCCGGGAGGCATTCAGAAAATTGGACTTACTGGTGGTGCACGATATGTTCATGACCGAGACTGCCCGTGAGGCCCATTATGTACTGCCCGCCTGCTCCCATTTGGAGAAATGGGGCGTGGCCTACACCTATAACGTATGCCATGCCCTGCCCTACCTGATGCTCCGGAAAAAATGTATCGAACCCCTCCACGAGAGTCGGTCGGAATGGAAGGTTTATACGGAACTGGCAGTGCGGCTGGGAATGGGGAAGGATTTTCCCTGGAAGTCGGAGGAAGAGTTGGTCTCCTTCGAGCTGGGTCCATCGGGCCTTCCTTTTCAGTATCTCCTGAATGAGAAGCCTGAAGGGGACTTCTATCTTGAGAAACAATACGGCACCAGGGAAGGGCTTTTCAGGACGCCGACCCGCAAGATCGAGATCTACAGCGATGCCCTTGAAAAGGTCGGCTTCAATCCCCTGCCGGACTACAGGGAGCCGGAGCGGAGCCCCTTGCGGGGGAGAAACGGATTCCCCCTGATCCTGTCCACCGGGCACCGGAATTATTTTTTCACCCACAGCCAGCACCGAAATGTGGAGCCGCTGCGGGAGCAGTCGCCAGAGCCGGAGGCCGAGATCGGACCTGAAACTGCCGTGAGGTTCGGGATCGAGGATGGAGAGGTGGCTGCGGTGGAAACGAACCGGGGGAAGATCCGGATGAAAGTCCGTGTAGTGCCTTCCGTGTCAGAGGGGGTGGTGTTCGTACCGCACGGTTGGCCGGGCGAGGCCAATGCAAACCTTCTCACCGACGCACGGTGCCGCGAGCCGATCCTGGGGTACCCGGATATGAAATCGTTGATGTGCGCCATCCGCAAGCTGCCAAGAAAAGAAGAGCAAAAAATCATAAACCTATCTCAGAGAGGTTTGGACCATGAGAACGGCAGAAGAGATATTGGAGGAATACGAGAAGGGAGATCTTTACAAACGTCTGAACCTGTACCTTCAGTACCGGGACCTGCGCAGCCGGTTCACGCTAATCGACTCGGATGAACGAGACTCCTCACAGGCGGTGGTCTCCGGGAGGAAAGCGTCGAGAACCCTGATTGCTGCAGGCGCATGCGCTCCTGGAATGATGAGGTCATGATCATCCCCTGTTGCTGCGGAAGTCGGGCTGCTCCCAATTGCTTTCAGGGCCGACTCAATAGCAGGAGTATGGGGCTGCCGGTACTTTTTGGAGTCATCGCGGCGAAGACCGGGATCCAGGTTCTTCAAACGGTTGCGAAGACTGGATTCCGGCTTCCGCCGGAATGACGGCAAGAACCATCGATCGAACCCCCTTCGTGCTCTTTGTGGCGCATTGCGGTTGAAGACAGATCGTTCTCGCCGCGAAGGACACGGAGAGCACAAAGAGTTGGCTATGATGGAATTGCCCCGGATTGTGCCTTCCGGCGCATGCCCGGGAACAAAGAATCAAGACCCCCTTGGTCTAGAACCGCTAAGTGATGATCGAACATGACCGAGTCCCAGCTTACCAGCATTCCTTTTAAGGGACCCCTGGCTTTTTCCTTGTTCTTGAAATAGATCCCTTCTTCCACAATGGAGTCTTTTGACCTCCCCTTCTCCAGGCCGGCTCTGATCATGTCCTCTCTCAAGAAGAAGGCTTCGACACAGCGGTCGAAAATCCCATCGATATTCTCGTTGAAGAGGCCGTCATGTCCCGTGAGGAGGAGCTTCGGTTTGATGGCCTTTAGACTCAAGAGAGACTCCACATAAAGACAAATGTCACAATCCCTGAACCCGTACCAGGGGCCGAAAGGACCGAAGCCGAGATCGCTTGTAAAGAGGATTTTCTCTTTCGGGAAGTAGGCGGTAGTATGTCCGGGGGAATGGCCGGGGGCCGGAATAAAGTGCATTTTTGTCTTCTTCAGATCCAGGGTGAAGGATCCGTCATAGGTCCTGAATTCCCGGCATCCTCTGAATTTCAGGGTCTTGAGGACGAACTGCTTCCAGAATTCGGAGCTTGGCGCCAGTCCGGTCATTTCGAGAAAGAAATCGGTCTTTGCCACGTAATCCTCTTCACCGGAGGGCACGAACAATTCGGCGCCTGAACCGCAGACGAATCCGGCCCACAGGGAATGGTCCAGATGGTAGTGAGACATCAAGGCGAAATCCGGCTTTTCAGCAGCCAGCAACTCCCTGGTCGCGATTTCGCCGAAGTTCGTATCGAAAAAGACCTTACCTGAACCGCTGACGATCATCCCCGAGCACAGAAAACGGCCGATCTCATTTTCAGGTCGCAGGTATTCAATGTGTTCGGTGATCTTCAAACGTTTCATCGGAGTTTTCCAGCGGGTAACAAAAACCCGCCCCGCACCATTGTGCGGGACGGGTTTGTTGGTTCAATGTCTTGCAGCTATGCCGCCTTTCTACCGCCCTCAGCCTTGCTGATCCTGCAAAGCAGGGCCTTCATTTCCGTGTAGCCGGTGACGGGATCTCGAGGCTCGAGCTCGGTCAACTCATTCGCATTTGCGATCTCCCAACCGTGAGGAATGCTGAGTATCCCGGGCAGCAAGTCTTTCGTGGTCTTGGCCTTGATTTCGATCTTTCCCTTGACCGTCTCGATCGTCATCATATCGCCATCGGAAATGCCGTATTTCTTCGCCGTATCCGGATGGATCTCCGCAAGGGGCTCCGGTGCGGTCTTCTTCAGACTATTGATGCCGCTCACCCTGAGTTGCGTGTGGGTGAATTCGGGAACACGGGTGCCGGTGGTCAGGATCACCGGATATTTCTCAAAGAGCTCCGGAGTGCTGACCGGGCTCTTGCTCGGCTCCACATGATGGGGAATGGGATCGTACCCGTTTTCAAGGAGCGTCTCCGAGTAGAGCTCGATCTTCCTCGAGGGGGTGCTGTACCTGCCCTGGACATATTTCTTCTTGGCATAATAGGTTCCCTCGGGATGTTCCTTGGTCAGCTGTTCCCGGTTCAATCCGCTGGGCGCGAGGAAGAAATCGATGACCTCCTCTTCCGTCTTCCATGGGAAGAACTCGTCATAACCCATCCTCTTCCCCAGCTCCGTCCACATCTTCCAATCGGGCCAGCTCTCGCCGATGGGCTGGATCACCTGTTTTCGAACCATGGCATAGGGGATGCAGTTCGTGACGCCATAGACATATCCGACACCGGCCTTCTCAAGGAACGAGCAGGCCGGAACCACAATGTCTGCCAGCTTGGCCGTGTCGGTCATGAACAGATCGGCCACCATCATGAAATCCAGCGCCTTCATTGCTTCCCTGATTCGTGCCGAGTCGGGGAGGGTCACGGCAGGGTTGCCGCCGGTGCAGATCATGCCCTTGATGGGATAGGGCTTCCCCTTCAAGACGGCGTCGGCAAAAAGCATCTGCTGTCCATAGGGAGAGGTCCGGCCCCAGAAGCGCCTGAAAAGGGGATGCTCGTCGGTTCCGATGGGGTCGCTGATCTCCGTCATCCTGAGATCTCCCAACCGGATAAAGGGGATGGAAACCCACCCACCGGGGACATCCACGTTTCCTGTGACCGCCATCATGATGGCATGGATGCGATTTCCCTGGAAGCCGTTGATATGCTGGTCAATGGAGCAGGTTCCGGGAACGATGCAGGCTGGTTTGGTGGTGGCGAAGATGCGGGCGATCTTTCGAATATCGTCGGCAGGGATCCAAGTGATCTCCGATACCTTCTCGGGCGTATACTGTTTCACATGCTCTGCCAGTTTGTCGAATCCCAGGCAGTATTTTTCGACAAACTCTTTGTCCTCGAGCCCTTCGGAAATGATCACGTTCAGCATCCCCAGGCAGAGGGCGGTATCCGTTCCCGGTCGGATCTTGATGTGAATCCCCTTGTCCGCCAACGGGATGCGCTTGGGATCGACCACGATCACCTGTGTCATCGTGCCTTCCTCAATGGCCTTGTAAATCTTGGCGCCGACAGTGACCTTGGAGTTGTCCACATTTGTGCCGAACACAATGATGCATTTGGCATTCCAGGGTTCTTCAATCGGGTACCCGCCGAAGGTCATCTGGCGGGCCATGATGCGGGAACGAAAACAATTGCCCTCTACCGACAAGAGGTTGGGGGTTCCGTAAACTCCCCGAAAACGCTGGGCAAAAGCCGCCAGCTCGATATTTTCCGTCCCCATCGAGCCGGTATAGACGGCAAGGGCCCTGGCCCCGTATCTCTCCTTGATCTCCGTAATCTTTGCCGCGGTGGTGTCCAGGGCCTCATCCCAGGAGATCCTTTTCCAGCCGGTGTCGGACTTTTTCATGGGGTATTGAAGTCTATCGGGTGAGTAGACCCACTCAACCAGTGCTTCGCCTCTCGGGCAAAGAACCCCCTCGCTGATGGGATGTTCCTTCATTCCTTCGACCTTGATCAACTTGCCGTCTTCGACAGTTGCCTCTATGCCGCAGCTGTTTATGCACATTATGCAGTCAGATTTGATGACTTGCCGGGCCATGGCTTATCCTCCTTATATATTGTTGAACCCGAAATTCCTGGCCTCGCTCCAGGCTTTAGCCGGTGTGTGCGAACTTGCTTGGGAGAGCGCCTCATTCCATTGTAGCCTGTATTTACTTTTACCACGCGTGAAAATATTCGTCAAACGACTTTAATGACTGATTTATCGCTGTTACCCCCTTCGGGTGTACCGTTACCCCTTTCCTGCTTGACGTCGAACTCAAGCTGACATATATTCCTTCAGTTTGCCTCCGGATCGGCATGACCTGAGGTTCAATTACGTATTGTAGCGGATTTGTCTTCGAGGCATTTTTCCGTGCAGTCTGTGATTCGTCAACGATTGGGAACAAATCGCCACTGGCTCATAGCAGTTCTTCTCCTTCTGCTTCCCCTATTCGTTTATTCCAGCACCATCTTCTCCAGATTCGGTTTCCGTGACGACTACTCGATTCTTCGGGAGACAAGCGAAGAACCGGGGAAAGTCATCGCCCTGTGCTCCTCTCACGCACGGCCCCTTTACGGCTGGATGCTCGAAACCTTCTTTTCTCAGATGGACGAAATCGATGACCTCTGGGCAGGAAGGGCCGTGGGTGCACTCTGCGTTGGAGGGATTGCCGTCCTCCTGTATTTCGCGTTGCTTAAACTCGGCTGGGCATCGATCTGGAGCGCTCTCTTCGCGGCGTTGATGGCCATGGTTCCGGCAGCGCAGGTAGATGTCTCATGGGCCATCTGCTGGCCCCATGTGGTAAGCGGGCTTTGCGGGATCGCCGGCTTTCTCGTGGCTGACCGGGGAAGACCGCTTCACCGACTCGCAGGGATTCTCCTGGTGACTGCCGGGGCCCTCACGTATCAGTCAAATTCCCTTTTTTACCTGGTTCCGGCGGCAGCAGGACTTTTTAGTTACCGAAACCAGCCTCTCCAGTGGCGCATCCGATGGCTGACAACTCATCTTTTTGTGGTTGGAGCGGCGCTTGCGTCAGCCTTCCTGCTGATGCAGGCTCTTTATGCAGCCAATGTAATCGAACCCCATCGCCTGGTTACCCTGGAAACCGACTTTCTCTCAAAGTTTGACTTCTTCATCAGCAAACCGTTTGTCAATGCGCTTGCCATGTTCGTGCTGAACGACACCAGAGACGGCATTTCGCACGCTTATGTGGGATTTGCGATGGCCGTCGGGTTTACCATCCTGGCGGGCGGCTGGGGCGAATTTCTTCAGCGGGGATGGCGTGAAACCGCTTTCTGGGCTTTGTCCCTGGTTGTTCTCTGTATCGGCGCCTCAGCTCCCACGCTGATTGCAGCTCTCCGCTGGTCGACCTACAGGACCATTTATCCTCTCACAGGGGTCTGCCTGGTCTTTTTCATCCTGGGTCTCTATCATCTCGGCGGACTCTTCAGAAGGGGAAGGACATGGCTCGTTCCAGCCGCGCTCGCAGTCATGTTGGCAGTGGCTGCTCCAATGGCTTCGCTGCACGCTTACACCCTTTTCGCCCTTCCGCAGCAGCAGGAACTCGCCATGATCGAGGAAGGGCTCGGCCGACTGAAGCCAAAAGGGGAGTGTACGGTCTTTGTAATCAGGCCGGACCCGGAAGATGCGCCTGCTCCAGGGTTTTACTCGGATGAGTTCGGGTCCCTGTCCACGGATTCGGACTGGGCTCCGAGGGAGATGCTCAAGCTCGTTGTGAGGGAGCGGTTTCCCTATCTGCTCGACTTCTACTATCGCGTGAACTTTATCAGCGGGCACCGCCTTCCCATCAGGAAATCATTCGATGTGGTCATCGATATGAGAAGGTTGCGGGAACTTCGCGAGCAGATTGAGCCTGAAGGAACCCTCCTCTTCTAGTCACTTCATCATGCCTTCGTCGGCATTCCCGCTCTCTCCTGCAAGGGCGGTCTGAGCTTAGAGGAAAAAACCGTTCCCAAAAGAGAAATCCCACCGGCAACCAGGAATGGAACAGTGAAAGAACCCGTCTGGTCGGCGAGGTAGCCGCCCAGGGCCGGACCCACTGCCTGGCCGATCCCAAAGAAGAGAGTGATGAAACCGAGCCCTGCGGGAGCCAGTCGCGGCCCCACGAAATCCCCTGCAGCCGCTGCCATGATGGTCGGAATACTCCATGCGGTCAGACCGAAGAGAACTGCGGAAAGATAAAACCCGAACTTCACTTTTATCAGGGCGTAGGCGAGATAGGAAAGCGCCAGAACGAGATAGGCGAGGGCTGCTCCGCGATTTCGGCCAAGCCGGTCGGAGATGCCTCCCCAGATCACGCCGCAGAAGACGCTGAGCCCCCCAACCATGGCCCAGAGCCCGCCGGCCCATGCCTGGGTCATTCCCATCTCTTTTACAAGATAGGCGGCAAAGAACACCATATAGATGATGTAGGACGCTCCATAGAAAAAGTAGCACACCCCAAGGTACCAGACCGACCCGATTTTATAGATCTTTCCCCATTCCAGGGAAGAAACCTTGGCCCCTCCGGAAGCGGCAGCCTTCAGCTCTTCTGCTTTGTCTGCCCCCACCTGTGCCAATCCCTTTTCATCCGGACGGCTTCTTACAAACAGGAAAACGACCCCTGCAATCACGAGGACGGCACAACCCAGAAAGTACCAGGAGTAACGCCATCCCTCGGAGCCGAAGGACGACAGGATAGGCGGAACCAGGAGACCGGATATGAGCGTGCCTGCTCCGATGCCCCCCGACACGATGCCCGTGGCAAAACCGCGCCTCCTCATGGCGAACCAGGCGGACCCCAGCGCCATGGCAGGCACATAAGCGGCGCCGTTTCCAAGACCGGTGAGAAGCCGCATCGCAAAGGCGTATCCAAAGGATTGCGCAAGCCCCGTCAGGAGCATGGTCAATCCCATGAGAATGAGGGCAAGGGTAATCACGATTCTTGTGCCGAATCGGGCGGCGAGAAAGCCTCCGATGATGGCCATTGTCAAATACCCGATGAAGTTGCCCGTACCCAGAAGCCCCAACTGCGTGTAGTCGAACCGGAGGCCGTCTTTCATGGCCGGCAATATGATGGTGTAGGCCATTCGGCCGAACCCGTGAGCGGCAATTGTGGTGAGCATCCCGATGAAGATGACGATCCAGCCGTAGTGCAGCTTCCCTTCTGTCATGGCCACCCCCTCTTCGGCGCTTCTTCAGGATTGTTTGCCTTACCGGCCCTTCTTGGTTCTGATTTCTTCCAGCTCCTTTTTTAGCTTTCTCTTACTCACAAAATCCAGCACGGCCCCGCTGACCAGAAGGCCTGCCATTCCGCCGACGTAGTAGTTGAACCACGTCACCTCACTGCCGAATTGAAGACTGACGAGAATGCTGAGTGCTGTCACGAACACGATGAAGAGCAGCGGTTTCATGGTCCGATGTTCCTCTTTGATGTGCAGTCATCCTGCGCTAAGGCCGGCACATTGAAAAATGGATGTAGGGGAAATTGCATGAAGATGTCTTGGGTTCCGGTTGTTGTACCGTCGGCACCACTCCGGTCCGACACCGTTTGAGCGAGTATATGAGTTTGGCATTCTCCAGTCAACCCCGACGTCGCCTGCCCTCTCCTTTCCCTCACATTGCTTGTCAATTGCACCGAGAACGGGGGGAACCAGCCGGCGGGTACCGGAGTAAAGCAACTCATGACGGCCGGCAAGGCCGCTCAGGTTGCCGAAGGAAGCAGAATACTGAAGAATACAATCCATTTGACAGAATCCTGATAATCTCATAGAAGTCTTGGAGCCGCATTCCACTGTGGTTACCCAAGAACAAAAGAACTTCGACCATTTATCTCTGGAAGGGATGGCTCATCTGAAACCCCTCAGGGGCAGGCTATTTCTTTTCGGCGAGGAGGATCGTCGGTGTGATCGAAGGGAGGACGATTTCGATGGAGAACAGTAATTACACGGCCGGCCTTGGTCCAAAGGTCGACTGGAAGCGCATATTTTTTATCTTTCTTGGAGTGTTTCTGTTCATCCTGGTTTATTTTGCCCCGACATTTCCGGATGCCATTGACCCGCTTGGGAAACACTTTTCCCTTTCAAGAGAAGGAAAGGGAGCGATCGCAGTGTTCCTGCTGGCAGGGGTCTGGTGGGTCTTCGAGGTAGTACCCATAGGGGTGACAAGTCTCGCCATAGGCGTGCTTCAAGCCATGTTCCTCATAAGGAAGCCCGATGCCGCCTTCAAAGACTTTGCCGATCCCGCGGTGCTGTTCATCCTTGCCTCCATAGTGATCGGGCTCGTTTTCACGAAGACCGGCCTTACGCGCCGGTTGGCTTATCGGATGCTTCTCGTTGTGGGCGAGAGGACCAGCATGATCTATCTTGGCTGTTTCGTGCTGACCGTGCTCTTGACCCATGTGATGGCCCACACGGCGGTTGCCGCCACCGTATACCCGCTCCTTCTTGCCATTTACTCGCTATACGGAGAGGGAGACAAACCCACGCGGTTCGGAAAAGGGCTCTTCATAGGAATGGCCTATGTGGCCGGAGCGGGAAGCATCATCACTCTTCTCGGAGCGGCAAGGGCGGCGGTTGCAATCGGCTTTTTCAACGACATGACCGGAAGGGCTATCGGTTTTTTTGAGCTGACGTACTACATGTTCCCGATCGGCTGGGTCATGACACTGCTCCTCTGGGTCTTCTTCATGGTATTTTTCAAGCCGGAGAAGAAGGTGATCCCGGGTCTCCGCGACCGGGCCAGGCGCCTCCACAAGGAAATGGGGCCTTTCACCACAAAGGAAATCCTGACACTGCTCATTGTATTTGGAAGCATCACCGCCATGTCCCTGCGCTCCTTTGTTCCCTTTCTCGGCGCCATTGACAAGACCGCTATTATCCTGACTTCCACGATTCTGCTTTTCGTCACAAGAATTCTGGAGATCAAGGATCTTGAAGATATCCCCTGGAACATCTTCCTCCTTTTCGGGGGCGCCATGAGCATCGGGTTCTGCCTCTGGGATACCGGAGCGGCCAAGTGGCTTGCCGTGAACTGGCTGGCAATGTTCAAGGAGGCAAACTGGTTTGTCTTTGTCATGAGCATTGCCTTCTTTGTCATGGTCATGACCAACTTCATCATGAATGTTGCCGCCATAGCCATTTCCCTTCCAGTGGCCCTTGTGGTGGCCCCTTATCTTGGAGTGGCGCCCGAAATCATCCTTTTTGCTTCGCTGGTGACGGCAGGCATGCCCTTCCTGCTGCTGGTCGGCGCCGCGCCCAATGCAATCGCCTACGATTCAAGGCAATTCACACCGGGCGAGTTCTTCCTCTATGGCATCATCGCGAGCGTCCTGCTGATGGTCATCGTCGGGTTGGCAGCGTTGTTTGTCTGGCCGATGATGGGCATGCCCGTGACGATTTCCGGCTAGCGTCCTGAGTCATTTGTAAGTGGTTAATAACTCAGGACACCAGCCGTTCGGTTACAGCCGATATTGACCTTCGGCGAAGCGGATGCTAGATTGCATATTAAGCGGATGTACCGGAGACCATTCGTGATTTGGATCAGCCAGTGAAGAAAGAACCCGGAAATTCCTACTATCGCGCCCTCACCAGAAACATGATCCTGGTGGTGCTCGTCGTTTCATTTACCCCACTCCTTCTCGTCAGCGGCATCATTCTTTATGAGTTTCAGATATCCTACAGGGGAAAGGTCTACGCGCATCTCGCCGAAGTGGTGGAAAAACACAGGCAGCGCATCGACAGCTTCCTGACCGAGAGGCTTGGAAACATCAGGTTCATCAGCAATACATTCAGCTTCGAGGAACTGAGCAAGGAGTCCTTTCTCCAGGACACTCTTGTGGCCCTGCAGCAGGGATATGATCCCGTTTTTGTGGACGTAGGCGTGGTGAACGAGCGCGGGGTTCAGGTCGCCTATGCCGGTCCATTCAAGCTCGGCAATGCAATGTACGCAGAGGCGGACTGGTTCAAGAAGGCGATCGAGAGCGAGTACTTTGTCAGCGACGTTTTCCTGGGGTTGAGGGGTCTACCCCACTTCATCATCACTGTTCGGAACAATCATGAAGGCCGCCCGTGGATCCTTCGGGCGACCGTCGACTTCGTGGCATTCAACACCCTCGTGGAGAGGATCCGTATCGGGCAAACCGGCTTTGCCTTCATCCTCAATCGAAGCGGTGAATTCCAGACAACGCCCCTCATGGACATCGTCTCACGAAGAGGACCTTACAGGGATTTTCTGGGGATCAGTGAGGATAAGGGAGAGGGGGTGCATATTGTCCGGAAGGGCGATGAGTCCGGTTCGGACAGCATCTATGTGGCCGGCTTCCTGAAGCAGGGTGATTGGCTTCTTGTGTATCAGCAGCTCGCGTCGGATGCCTTTTCCGATCTTTGGCGGGCCCGGTCCATAGCGCTGATCATTTTCCTGCTGGGCGGCATCGGTATTGTGGCAATGGCGTTCTTTCTCTCCCGAAGAATGGTCAATCGGCTCGCCTTGTCGGAGCGGGAAAAGGAAGTGGCGGATGAACAGGTGATCGAGACCGGGAAGCTGGCAGCGATCGGTGAGCTCGCAGCGGGAATTGCGCACGAGATCAACAACCCTGTAGCCATCATGGTGGAAGAGGCGGGCTGGATCGGCGATCTGCTGGAAGAAGACGACTTGAAATCCTCTCCCAACCGCGAAGAATTCCGACGGGCCCTCAAACAGATCCATACGCAAGGGCACAGGTGCAAGGAGATCACACACAAGCTGCTCAGTTTTGCCCGGAAGACCGACAGCAAGGTGAGGGAGATCCAGGTCAACGATACCATCAGGGAGGTCGCCGCCCTTTCCGAGCAGAGGGCCAAGTTCAGCAACGTGGCGATTGAGACCGACCTTCAGGAGGACCTGTCTCTGATGAGGGCTTCTGAGACGGAAATGCAGCAGGTTTTCTTGAACCTGATCAACAATGCCATCGATGCCATGGACAAAAAGGGAGGCAGAATCAAGATCACCACCCGAATGCAGGAATCAGGGGCTCATGGGCCGGCCATTCTCATCGATGTGGTCGATAGCGGACTGGGTATCCCGAAAGCCAACATGGGGAGGGTATTCGATCCCTTTTTCACAACCAAACCGGTCGGCAAAGGCACCGGCCTCGGGCTGTCCATATGCTTCGGCATCATCAACAAAATGGGCGGAGAGATATCGGTGGAGAGTACGGTGGGTGTGGGAACGGCTTTTCACATACGCGTGCCGACCCCCCATCAGAGCGCCGGGGAAGGGACGCCTTCAGATACGGTTTCGCAACAAAAAGGAGCATCCTTATGACAATTGCCAATGTTCTTCTCGTGGATGATGAAGTCCCCTTTGTGGAGGCCATGACCAGGCGTCTGGTAAAGAGGGACCTGGAGGTGGTTGCTGCCTACAGCGGTGCCGGTGCATTGACCGAGCTTGAAAAGAAGCCTTCGATCGAGGTGGTCATCCTCGACGTGAAAATGCCTGAAATGGACGGCATTGATACCCTCAGGGAGATCAAGAGAAAACACCCGCTTGTCGAAGTCATTATGCTTACCGGCCATGCCACCATCGAGTCTGCGATCGAGGGTATGAAGCTTGGAGCGTTCGATTACCTGATGAAGCCCTCTGACATGGATCTTCTTCTGGTAAAGGTTCAGCAGGCCGCTTCAAGAAAGAGGGCACAGGAGGAAAAGATCATAGAGGCGCGGATGAAGGAGATCACATCACGCAGGATATAGGGAGAAGAACGTGTCCCCCATCAAACTACTCCTTGTCGATGATGAGACCGGGTTCGTGGATGTCCTGTCCAAGCGGCTGGCGAAGAGAAAGATCAAGGTAACCAATGCCTACAACGGGACAGATGCCATTCAGGCCCTTCGCAAGGAACAATTCGACATAGCTGTGCTTGACCTGAAAATGGATGACATGGACGGTCTGGAGGTTCTCAAGATCTTCAAGAAGATGGATCCTGAAATGCCCGTGCTCATGCTGACCGGCCACGGGTCTGAGCAGGCGGCGAGGGAAGGCATAGAATCCGGCGCTTTTGATTATCTCACCAAGCCCTACGAGCTCGAAGATCTCATTGAGAAGATCCGGGAAGCCACCGAGCGTCCGAAGAGGGACGCCACACCATGATCGTAAGCAGGGTTGGCGATCCCCAGCGGCCAACCTCATCAACCGTCAGGTTCAAAGAGCTGAAGTGTTACCCGAACTGAAGAAACATAAGTGACCGAATATCTGTCGCCAACATTCGATTGGGGCGTCAGCCTCATCCTCCGGCTGCAAACCCTCAGCCCCGAGTTGGACCTTCCTTTCAAGCTCCTCTCTCTCCTCGGCAACGAGGGGTTCTACCTCTTCCTTTTGCCCCTGATCTACTGGTGCCTGGACCGGAGGACCGGCGCCCGGCTGGCCGTTCTTTTTCTTGTTTCGGCCTATCTCAATTCGGCGGCCAAGGTTCTTTTCGCTCAACCCCGGCCTTTTGAATACGACCCAAGGGTGAGAGCGCTTGTAAGCGCGGCAGGGGGAGGGCTCCCCAGCGGCCACACCCAGCACAGCGTGGTGGTTTGGGGTCTTTTGGCTATGCGTTCAGGGACGATATGGTCCTGGTCCATTGCCGTCTTCCTCATGCTCGCCATTCCCCTTTCAAGATTATACCTGGGCGTACACTTCCCGGGGGATCTGCTGGGAGGGTATCTTCTCGGTGCGCTCCTTTTAATTGCGTTTCATAAAGCCGGGCCCCGAATAGAGTTCATGACCGCCCATACGCGGCTGACTCTTGCTCTTGTCTTGCCTGCCGGGATGATCTTTCTTTCCCCTTCCGGAGACCCCGCTTGCATCTCTTCAGGGGCAGCGCTGATGGGAATGAGCGTGGGAATGATCCTCGAGCGCAGGTGGGTCGGGTTCCACAGCGGGGGATCGTGGTGGAAGAGACTGCTACGCCTTTTGCTCGGGATGGCGGTATCCGTGGCCATATGGGCGGGACTGAAAACCGCCTTTGCCTCGCTGGAACCCGAAACGTTCTATCGTGTTCTCCGCTACGGACTGCTGGGGTTCTGGGCTGCCCTGGGTGCGCCCTGGATCTTTTCGAAGCTGAAGCTGGTAGAGTGTGTCGCAGGAAAGTCCGTTGAGGAAACAAAACCCGATGATCTCTCCCCCCCTTTCCCGTCGTGATGGGTTTCGCTTTGCTCAACCCATCCTACAGGACCGGGGTGTTTTCGAAGCTGAGACTGGTGAAGTGTGGGCTTACCCATGAGCTTCCGGGCCTCGACACTCGCTGCCTCTCTGAACGCACTGTAGGATGGGTTGAGCAAAGCGAAACCCCTCACCACAGGGAGATCTGAACACTGCTAGTTGCCCTTTCCGAAGCCACATTGGGGAAAAGTGCAGGGTTTGCAGTCACGGCAAAGTCCACCATGGCCGAGGAAAGCGAGATCCTTCTTGCCTATCCTTTCTCCTGCCAGCACCCGCGGAAGCACCAGGTCCAATACCGTGGTCCGGTGATACAGGCCGCATGCCGGGACTCCCAGAAGCGGGACATCTCCCAGATATGCCACCAGGAACATGGCGCCTGGAAGAACCGCCGCCCCGTAGTGGAATTCTCCGGCCCCTGCCAGGCGGATACCATGGCGGGTCACATCGTCGGGATCCACGCTCATGCCTCCGCTGAGCAGAAGCAGACTGCACCCCTTTTCGAGTTGACCCCGAATGACCCTGGAGATTTCTTCGGCATTGTCCGGGGCGAAATCCACGCAATGCACACTGGAGCCAAGGGTTTCCACTTTTTTGGAGAGTATGGGCACGAAACGATCCTCGATGAGACCGTGATATACCTCATTGCCTGTGATCACCAGCCCGACTTTGACGGAGAGAAGAGGCTGGATGGAAAGGAGGGGACCATTCTGCCCGGCAATGGCAGCAGCCCTTTCGATCACGGTTTTCTTGACGACCAGCGGAATTGCCCGTGTGCCTGCAACCAGTTCCCCTTCCTTGACCAGGGTGTTGTTGTGGAGCGTGGCGCACATGACGTCTTCCACCATGTTGAAGGCCGCAAGGGCGGCGGTGTCCACTCGTACCAGCCCGTCCCTGCCGGCGAAAAGGTTGATTTTCCCTTCCCGCGGCTCGTCTTTCCAGAGAACGCCGTCTCCCGCTATGGCCCCGGCAAGAATGGCTGCAGCCTGGTTTTCGTGAAATTCGTCCTCTGCCATTTCCAGGATGTAGAGATGATTCTTTCCCAACCGCTGCAGGTGACAGAGATCCTCGTCGCAAACGACATGGCCTTTGCGAAAAGCGGGCCCTTTGAACTGACCCGGTCTGACCTCCGTGATGTCATGTGCGAGTTTAGTGCCCACGGCATCCTGCAATTTGATCTTCTTCATGCTTACGATCCCCTCGCGTTTCCAGAAACTAGAGATTGACAGCCCTCTCGTGGACCGTCGCGGCTTCGGCCGCCTTTCCGGCCGCTTTTTTATGGCGGACCGGAACTTGTGGAAGCTCCCGACTCATGCGGACCTTCTGAACAGAGGAGGTCTTGCGAGACTCGCCCGGTTCAGGCGCCCAGTTCATGTTCTCCCACGTGATCTCCCGGGCATTGCGAAAATAGGCTCCAAGTGCGCAGGGTTTACAGAGGATAACCCCATCCACCTCCACCTCTCGATGGTCCCGGATGACCTGGCCGCAGCGCTCGCAGGCCACCTTTCTGGAGGTCGGTCCGGGCATTTCATATTTGTCCAATGGGACATCCACCTCCTGGACCCGAAAAAGAACGCTATCCGGCATCGCCTGATAGGCTTCCAGTTGCTGAATGTTCTTTTCCAGGATGTTGGGCGCGTAAACCGCTACGAGGTCCCGGGACTCCTCGGTGGAGAGAATGCGAAAGGCCTTTCGGGTTTGGAGATTTACGAATGTGGCAGCCATGATCCCGTAATCCACAAACTTGAGGGACCGCCGTCCCAGTTTGACCCCCGTGACATGGGCGACCGCATCGCCGGTGCATCGATCCATCTCGACGAATACGATCAGTTTCTTGATCTGCTCGTGGCTCGTGGGATCATTGAGCCCGATGAGCCGGCAGCCCAGCATGGCCATGCGCACGCCGACGACCTGGCCGGGGCAGAGATGGCCGTGCTCTCGGGCGGAAGAGACCAGAAGCTCGTGGAAGGGTTTCATAGGGATTTCCTCCGGGGTGTTCCTGCGGCCTTATGTTATCTTTAACTTATGTTACTCTTAACATAACAAAAGGCGCAAAAAAAGAAAAATCTGGGGGTGCGCGGCAAGGAAATTCCCTGCTGCCTGTAAACTCGGGGTTTTCTCCGTCATTCCGGCGCAGGCCGGAATCCAGGGTCCCTGAGTCTGCAAAAGAAACTGGATCCCGGTCTCCACCGGGATGACGGCAAGGGAAAAGCCCCGGGCCGGAGGAAGATATGGAAACAGCCAGGCCCCCGCCTCGTCCCCCGGCTGGCGGGACAAGGCAAGGGACCAGGCAGCCACTCAGCTCGCAGCGTCGCCGCGAGACCCTCGGTCTCGGTGTTGCTCGATCTTAGATGACGCCGTACTTGTAGATCCTGTCCGGGACCGGGTTCAGGTCTTTCTCATCGATCTCTGCAACGGCGCGAATCATGGAGCCGTCGCCCATGTACCAGCGGATCGGGAAGGCCCACATCTTGAAGCGCTTGCCGACGACTTTCTCCAGGTCGCCACCGAGGTTCTCGATACCCACGATGCCGTTGCCCATCATGTACTTGTGGCACGGTTCCCAGGTGCCCCACTCGCCGGCTTTTTCGAGCTTCCCGTACTCCTTCATGTACTTGTCCATGCCGAAGGTCTGGATGAACACCTCTCGATCGAACCACGCGTAGGCTTCGATGCCGTACTGGTCGATGTATTCCTGGGTGATCGAACGGCCGGTCCTGCCCGGAAGGTTCATCTGGGTCGGGCCGTTCTTGCCCATGGCGGTGTGCAGAGGATGGTCCAGGGCCTGCATGTCCATGGCCACACATTTCGGCATGTACTTTTCGATCCACTGGCCTGCTTTGAGGCCCGTGCCCGGCGAATAGTGGTAGTAGTCCTTGCTGTCGTCATACAGCAGGTGGGTACCGGTGCGGATGCAGACCACCATGCCTTTGAGCTCCTTGGGCTTGATGTTCGCCCGCTTGCAGGCGTCGTCCAGGTGCTTGTCGGTGATCAGCTCCCAGGCCTTGCACTTGACGTCGAGGCAGATCGCGTCGCCGCAATAGGCATCGATCGGAAGCTCGTGCGTGTACCTGCAGCGCTTGCCATTGAAGTCACGTTCCATCACGTGGCGCGGCGAGTCGGCATGCGTGCCGGCATGCTGCACAACGGTGACTTTCTGGCTGAGAACACCGGACTTGGCAAGGCCGTGCATGGTATCGATCACGGGCTTCTGGAAATACGGCCAGAGCGGGAGATCGGCGCCGAACGGATGACTCAGGTCTACGAATACTTTTCCCATCTATTCCTCCAAATGAATTAGGGGTTCTTCAAATGACGGGTACGCACCGTACCCGAATGGTCCTTCGTGTGGCAGTGCGGTGATAAAAACTTGCTTAAGTTAGGTATGAAAATAAACAATTCGGCCATAGTTGTGTCAGCGTTGAGAGGAAATCGCGAGCAGGAGCTCGCTCCTGCAGAAAACGGGTCAAAACCTCTTATTCACATCCAGCAGATATTCCAGAAGACGCTTTCTGGACTCCTGCGCCTTCTCCGGCGGCCATTCCTGAAATCCCCTGCCGCTCTTGAATCCGAGCTCCCCCTGCTCCACTTTCCGCTTCAGCATCGGCGAGGGCGCCGGGGAACTCTCGAGATGCTGAAGGATGTAACTGTGAATGGCGAGCGTGAGATCCGTGCCGACCATGTCGGCGTTCTCCAGAGGCCCCAATATGGGAAGCCTCAAACCGAACCCGAACCTGATGCACTCGTCCACGGTAGCCGCATCTGCAATCCCCCGCTCGACAATGGAGATCGCTTCCCGCCACAAGGCATGCTGGAGCCGGTTGCCCACGAAACCCGGAACGTCCTTGTTTACCCGGACCGGGTGTTTCCCGATGGCCTTCATCAGATCGAGGGTTAGATCCATGGTACGATTCGATGTCTCATTCCCTCGAATGACCTCCACCAGCGGAATGAGATAGGGAGGATTCCAGAAATGAGTCCCCACAATCCTGGCCTTCCCCTTCGCTTTCGAAGCGATCTCCGTGATGCTGATCACCGAGGTATTGGTGGCAAGAACTGCATCGGGCTGGCAGAGCGCATCCAGATCCCGGAATATCTTTTGCTTGAGATCCAGGTTTTCCGAGACGGCCTCGACGACAAACTGAGCCTCCCTGGCCGCCTCCCCCAGGTCTGTCGTGGTTCTGACTCTCGAAAGGACACCGTCGATCTCTTGCGCTTTTCCGATCCCATGCTCTGCCATCAGGGACAGATTGGAGCGGATGCCGGCAAGTCCCTTCTTGAGAAGATCCTCATTGAGATCCATGAGGATGACTTCTTTCCCTTTCCCCGCAAAGATCTGCGCCAGGCCGTGGCCCATGAGCCCGGCGCCGATGATTGCAACCTTCCTGATTTGCCCGACGTGCTGTTCTGCCATATCTTCCTCTACCAGGCGGATGTCCCGCCGTCGATATACATGATATGTCCTGTGACCATGCTGCTCGCCGGTGTGCTCAGATAGAGGACCCCCCCAACCAGATCCTCCGGCTCGGCCGGACGCCCCAGGGGAATTCGCTGCATGAAAATCTTGTACATGTTCTCGTCTTTCAGAATGGGCTCTGTCAGCGGCGTCCAGAAGATGCACGGGGCGATGCAATTGACCCGGATTTTATACTTGGCCCATTCCGTGGCCAGTTGCTTGGTCATCAGGTGAACCGCGCCCTTGCTTGTGCCGTAGGCGGAGTATCCGGCCGGATGCCCCTGGAGACCCCTTATGGAACCCACGGTAACGATATTTCCGCCCTGACCTCTCTTGATCATGTCTTTCGCCGCCGCCTGGCAGCACAACAGGGTTCCATCCACATTGGCGGCCATGACCTTCTTGAAATTTTCCAAGGGCATGTTCTCCGCTTCGGCCCGGAGTGCGATTCCATGGGCCGTCACCAGGATGTCGACCTTCCCGAATTCATCGATGGTCTGCTTCATCATGTTTTCGACGCTCTTGGGATCGGTGACGTCACAGGAGACGGGGAAAGCCTTTCTTCCCAGCTTTCTCACCTCCTCGGCGGTTTTCTCCAGGCTGGAAAGGGTGCGGGCCGTCGGAACAATATCCGCCCCGTAAAGCGCCAGGCCAAGGGAGATGGCCTTGCCAGCCCCTCCGGATCCGCCGGTAACCACGGCAACCTTTCCTTTCAGGTCGAACATATTCTTCAGATCGTCCAACGTCATTTTTGCGCGCATATCGACCTCCGTTTTGTGTCGTTAGAAATTCACTTTGTCCGGCCCTTTCAGACCGAGTATCTTTCTGGCCTCATCGGGCGTGGCGATGTCGAGCCCGAGCTCCCGCGCGATTCGGATGGCCTTTTCGACCTGTTCCGCGCTGCTTTTCGCCAGCTGCCCTTTATTCAAATAGAGATTGTCCTCCAGGCCCACCCTCATGTGGCCGCCCTGGAGCATGTTGACCACGCCCATGGGGAACTGAAACCGTCCGGCGGCGCATACGGAGAGCTCGAAATCCCCGAGCACTCTCCTGGCCGTATTGGTCAGGAAGAGGAGATTGTCGATGCTCGCCGGGATGCCGCCCAGGATGCCGAGCACAAACTGCAGGTAGATCGGCTTCTTGAGAAAACCCTCCTGAATGATCTGCGACAGGTTCGTCAGCTGCCCCACATCATAGACTTCCAGCTCAGGCTTCGTCTCCACCTCGTTCATGGTCTTGCAAAAGACCTTCAGCGAGGTGAAGGTGTTCGCGAAGATGAATCCTTCCGTGGATTCCAGGAAGGATTTTTCCCAGTCGTGCTTGAATTCCTTCACCTTGTTGAGCACCGGGTACAGGGCGAAGTTGAACGACCCTGCATTGAAGGTGGCCATCTCCGGCTTCAACTCCCGGACCACGGCGATTCTCTGCTCCGGGGTCATGGTCGCCGTGCCGCCGGTGGTCGGACTTATGACCACGTTGGTCCTTGCCTTGATCCCACTCAGGATCTCCCGGTAGATCTCGAGATCGGTGGTAGGCCTGCCGTCCTCGGGACTCCTGGCATGGACATGGACCACCGCAGCTCCCGCCTCTCCGCAGCGCACCGCTTCATCGATCAGCTGCCCTGGCGTGACGGGCAGATAAGGGGACATCGAAGGGACATGGATGTTCCCGGTCAAGGCAGCGGTGATAATGACTTTTCCCATTGTCTCTCTTCCTTTCTCAAGAGCGCTCATCCGGAGAGTTTCCTCTCCGGATGAGCATCTTGCCCCATCAATCGGGGTAATTGATGACAACCAGCATACTGGCCGGTTTTCTCGTCTTGTTCATGACCTCCCGTCCCTCATTGGGGCCGAGGTAGAGGAGTTCCCACTTCCCGAGCACGAATTCCTCGGTCTTGCTCTTGACCGTGATCTCCCCGTCGAGCACGAAGTAGATCTTCTCCAGGGGGTTGTCCTCATACGCCCAGCTCGCACCGCCGCCGGGCAGGAAGTGGGAAAGACCCACCCAGAACTTCTTGGCCCCTGTCTCCTCTTTCCCGGAGAGCCTCATCGCCGTCATCGCAAAATGCCCGGGCGCATCGTAAGCCTTCACATCCTCAAGCCGCATCTTTTTCATTCTTGAGCCTCCTTCGGTCTCCCCCCTCCCACTTGCCCTTCCTTCAGAGGACAGGGCAAGGGAGATCGGGTGGGTGGTGGTGCATGCTGCACTATAGAAAAATGGTTCCTACATTCACACTCGCTTTGAGCTCTTCAACGCTCACCTTTTTCGTCTTGTAGCCGGTATAGGATACCTCCAACTCGTACGGACCGCTGTTCTCGTCCAGGCGGTCGAACTTGAAATCGCCATAGTTGTTGGTAACGGTCTTGTCGATAGCCTTGCCGGAGCTTCGCAGGGTCACCTTTGCCCCGTCCGCGCACTCGTCCTTGTCCTGAAGCGCAACGTTGCCTGCGACGAAACACGTGGTGTAGCGGTAAAGATTCTTGTAATACACCCTGGGCTTGGTTTTCAACTCCGGCAGGTACGCTTCTAATTCTTCGGCCTTGATCCGCTTCTGGATCTCCGCATCCTCCGCATGAACCATCTCCAGGGCGCCTGTCGGGCAGGCCTGAACACAGCGGGGCTGTTTCCATCCCTCTTCCAGCAAATGCACGCAGAACGTGCATTTCTGAGGAACAGCCTTCTCGTCATTCCACCAGATGGCGCCGTAAGGGCAAGCACCGACCAGGTCTTTTTGCCCTTTTGCCTTTTCCGGATCGATGATCACGATGCCGTCCTCTCTTTTGTAGATGGCGCCGTTCTTGGCAGCCTTCATACATTCCGGATTGTCGCAGTGCATGCAGGGCACCGGGAGATAGGCCACTTCGACCTTGGGATACTGGCCGTGCTCCCTTCGCATGATGTTCATCCAGCGGTGCCCATGCCAGGGCTGCGCTTCGGAATAGGGCTTCCAGTCGTTCCCGATATGCTCGTCCTTGCAGGATATGAAACAATTATTGCAATCGTGGCACTTGGCTACGTCTATGATGAGATTCCACTTCTTCATGGGTTATTCACCTCCCCTCTCTAATACTTCTGGATCTGCACGAGGCAGCTGTTGGGCGCCATACCGGCCGAATTCTTGGTGATGTAGCGGCTGGGGGTAAGGATATTCACGCAGCCGCTCCGGTCCGGCGATTCCCCGGGTTTTCCGACCGGGTCGTAATCCGCGCAGGATTCATAGGAGTGGACGGTTCCCGGCGGCACCCGTTCGGTGACTTGAGCCGCAAGGATGACCGCCCCGCGGTCGTTGAACATCTTGACCAGGTCGTTGTTCCTGATCCCCCGGGCTTCTGCATCCTTGCTGTTGAGGCGGACGATCCAGTAGTAGTACCCGTCAATCAGCACCCGGTGGTCCTTCACGTCGTTCATCCAGGCGTCCTTGGCATCACCCATGGTGTGGAAGCTGAACCTCGGGTGAGGGGAGATCAGCTGCAAGGGGTACTTGTTGTATAGTCTCGTGGTGTGGTGCCCCTCCCACGACTCGATGTACTTGGGGGTCAAAGGCCGTTCCTCGTCGTTCGGGTCGAACCGCTTGAGGCTCGAGGAGACGAACTCGATCTTGCCCGAATTGGTCTGCAGGCCATACCCGAACTCCGCCTGGCACTCCGGGTGCGGTCCCCAGTCCGGCGTGTCCTTGGCGCGGCCTTCGGCAAACCACCGCAGGGCCGGGGTGGACTTGTAGTCCTTTGGGAAGGGAACGACGTAATATCCCTTCCTGAAGAACTCATCCCAGCTGATATGCCTGGGCAGGTCCGTGGCCTGGTAGTACTTCTTCACCCAGTCCAGATCCGTCATGCCCCCGTTGGTGTAAGGACCCCAGAGCCCGAGTTTCTTGGAGAGCAGTGCGAAGATGTCGTAGTCGGACCTGGACTCGCCGAGCGGCTCGATGCACTTCTTCTGCAGGGTGATCACCCGGTGGTTTGTCTGGGTGTAGGAATCGGCGATATAGCCGGAGCAGTTCGCGAACTCGCTGATGTCCCACCGCTCGAAGTTGGTGCAGGCAGGGAGGATGATGTCCGCGAACTTGGCCTCGCCCTCGAACCAGATGGATTGGCTCACCGCAAAGGGGAGACGCTCGGTCTGGTACATCTTCACGTACCGGTTCGTCTCGCACATGGTGCCGATGAACGACCCGCCGTAGCGCCACATCATCTGGATCTCGGGATAGCCGTCCGCCGGGTATTTGTATTTGTGGAACTGGTTCTCGATCGCCGGCCCGCAGAAACCCTTTCCCCTCCACTCCAGGTGGCCGTCCAGGATGCAATCCGGGATCTTCAACCTCGGGATGTGCTGCCCTGTGGGGGAGTTGATGTTTGACCGGGTGGGCTGTTCATTGGCGAACATCCGGTACACAAAGCGGAACCCGGCAGCCGAATTGTCCACGTCCCCGGAGATGCCGCCTTCTGCGTATCCCGGAAACATGAACTGCGTGTTGCACGGAGCTCCCTGGGTGGTCGACCAGATGTTGCTGCCGGGTTTACCGAGACCCTGCATGGCCGCAAGGCTGATCATGAGCCTCGACCACTCATTCCCGCTCGCGGCGCGGCACGCTCCGCCCCAACCGCCAAGGCCTCCGGCGGCCAGCATGGTCTTCTTGGAGGCCCACTCCCTGGCAAGGGCTCTGATCTCCCTGGCCGGAATGGTGCTCTCCTGCTCCGCCCACTCGGGCGACTTGGGCAGGCCGTCGCTCTTGCCGAGGATATAGTTCTTGAACACGTCAAAGTCCTTCGTGTTCTTGGCGACGTACTCCTTGTCATAGAGGTCTTCCGTGATCCAGACGAACGCGATGGCGCAGGCCATGGCGTTGCCGCTCTCGGGTCTCGGTGCGAACCATTTGTCTGAGTACATGCCTGCGGTGTGGTTGAAGAAGGGATCGATGAAGACCATCTTGACCCCCAGGTCCTTCAGCCACTGCCGGCGCGGCGTGCTTTCGAAGCCGGCGTAGATCCCATGGGTGGTCTCCGGGTCCGAAGACCAGAAGACGATCATCTCCGTGTTCTTCAGCGCGTCTTCCAGCAGGTCGTACTGCTCGGGGATGCCGAGCCTTCCGCTGAAGCCCCAGGTGTGCATGCCGCCCCAGTGCCATCCTTCCCAGCTGTCCGGGTTGTGGTCCGCGTAGCAGAACCCCATGAGGTTCGCGAACCGGAAATAGGCGCTGTGCCGGTAACCGACGTTGCCCCAGAGGTGGTGGGAGCCGGCCGTGCTGAGTATTGCGCCTGCGCCGTATTCCCGTTTGATCCGCTTCACCTCGCTGGTCACGATCTCCGCCGCCTCGTCCCAGCTGATCCGTTCGTAGCCCGAGATCCCTCTCTTCGTTTCATTCCGCTTCCCATTCGGGTCGAAATCCACCCGCTTCATGGGATAGAGGTTCCTCTTCGGGGAGTACACCATCGACCGGTAGGAGAGGGTGTACGGCGCAGCCGTGGTCTTCCTCGGCGGTTTGAAGGTTTTGCCCCTCGCCTGGATCTCCCATGACTTGGCATCGGTATCATCCAGTTCCATGGGCGTGACGCGGATGATCCGGCCGTCCTGCACGTAGACAAAGAGCGGGCCGCCGGTCGTCCCGTTTGTGAGTTTTTCTATCTTTCCCATAGGACACTCCTCCTTAGTTAATCGTTACTGTAAGGTCTGATTGCCTGCACGTTATCCTTCTTCCTGCAACCTCATACTCCGTTCACCGCCTCGGACCGCGAAAAAGAGCGGTAAATGCGGTTGTTGCGTATGAAACCCATGATCCCCTGCGGGGCGAGCAACATGATGAGGATCAGCAAGACTCCTTGAATGATCAGGCTGACGCCCGCATATCGAGCGAGCACAAAATGGAGAAAGACGATGACGACTGTTCCGATGACAGGTCCTGCTTCAGTGCTGATCCCTCCGATGACCGTGGCCAGGATCATGGTCATGGTCCACTTCATGGAGAACCCGCTCTCCGGTGAGATGTAGCCCTGAAACATAAAAAAAACGGCCCCTGCAATTGCAGAAATCGCGGCGCTGATCATGAAGGCGAAAAGCTTGAGCGCAAAGATGTTGATCCCGGAGCTGGAAGCGGCCTTGTCATTGTCGCGAATGGCCGCAAGGCCCAGACCCATCTTTGATGAGAGGATCAGCCGCATGACGAATAGGGAGGCGATCCCTACGAGAATCGCGAGCCAGTAAATATGCGTCATGGAAACCTCGTTCAGCCCTTTCAGCATATACCCTGCGCCTTTGCCGTGTATTTGTTCTCCCACCGGTCTCCAAAGAAGGAAGATGACCCTCAAGGCTTCAGGAACGACCAGGGTGCCGATTGCGAAATAGATCCCTCGCAGCCTGAATACAGCGACCGAAATGATCGCGGCAAACAGGCCGGCCGCGAGCGCTCCGCCTGCGATTCCCAGGTAAACGGGCAGGCCGTTCCAGGTGAAGATAACCAGGGCATATCCTGCCAGACCGATGAATGCCGGCTGGCAAAGCGATATCAGCCCACAGTAACCCGAGAGAAGATTCCACATGTTGGCAAGGGCCAGGTATATGAAGAAGAGAAAGAGAAAGAGGATCCATGTGCGGGGCAGTCCCAACAAAGGCAAAACGGCCAGTACCGCGGCCAACCCCAGCCACAGGATCACGGCTTTCCATCCTAGATCAGGAACCTTCAATTCTCCCTCTCTAATTCCATAAAAATCGCGTTGAGCGCACCTGTCATTTCGACCGAAGGGAGAAATCTGACCGTTTTTCCATGCTGCAACCCCTCAAGATTTCTCGCTACTCGAAATGGCAGAATAGAGTGACCTGCTAACGCCCGAATAGACCTTGCGGCCTCACGGCCAGAACAACAAGCACCATCACATAGACGACCAGCATCTGCTCCGAAGCGCCGATGAAATGCGCACTCAGCGTCTGGGAAAGCCCCAGGATAATGCCTCCAAGAAAGGTCCCCAGGATGCTCCCCAATCCCCCAAGGATGACCACCCCGAAGGCGATGATCAGGAAGGGAATCCCGGAAACGGGTGTAAAGGGGAAGGTCAACCCCAGGAACACCCCTGCAATGGCTGAAACGGCCGCAGAAATCCCGAAGGTGATAGCGAACAACCGCTCCGTATTGATCCCCATCAGTTGAGCGGCCAGCGTGTCCTGGGAAGCCGCGATTATAGCCTGACCCAGGTAGGTTTTCTTCAGGAAAGCTCCAAGGCCCAGCATCACCACGATCGCCACCCCGAAATTGAGCAGGTACACGACCGGAATATAGAGCTCTCCCATCTGGATGCTCTGAAGGCTGTAAGACGTCGTGAGCCCCCTGGACAAAGGCGTAAAGACGATCTGAAAGACATTCTCCAGGATCAGGGAAATCCCAAAGGCGATGATCAAAGGGGCTTCCATGGATATCCTGAATACCGGGGCCATCAGAAATTTCTGGATGGCAAAACCGACTCCGAAGAGCACGGGAATACCCAGCAGGAGACTCACAATCGGGTCCACTCCGACATGGGCGAGCATGGCATAGGCGAAGTAACTGCCGAAGATCACCAGGTCTCCGTGGGCCACATTGATCAGCTTCATCACGCCGAAGACCAGTGAAAGCCCCAGGGCGATGACCGTGTACAATCCCCCCAGGAGAATTCCACTCATGATCGGTGTCGCTATGTCGGCGAATGCTCCACTCATGCTGTTCTTACCACTTGCTCAGCAGCTTGTTCAAAAATGCCCAGATGCAAGTTGTGCCGTTTCAATCCCGCTATTCGCGGGAGCGCCCGAAAATGGGGACCCACCCTCAGGTGGGGTGTCCGTGGCCCCTGACGGACACATCCCGAGGAGCGAGACGTACATATAAGTACGTCGCAACGACGAGGGACGAGGGCAACGCCGCAGATGGGCGTTTTTCAGCAAGCTGCTAAGCACCGAAATAGGCCTTCCTGACCTTCTCCTCCTCCCTCAGCTCCGCTGCATCGCCGCTCAGCACAATCCGTCCGTTTTCCATGATGTATGCCCTTTGAGCTTCAGAGAGAGTTCTACGGACATTCTGCTCCACAAAGATGATCGTCATTCCCCTGGAATGGATCTCCCTCAGAACCGTGTACAGCTCGTTCACGATCAGAGGGCTGAGGCCGAGCGACATCTCATCCAGGAGAATGAGCCTGGGGTCGGCCATCAATGCCGAGGCGATGGCCATCATCTGCTGCTCGCCCCCGCTCAGCGTCTTTGCAATCTGGTTTCTCCTTTGCTCCAGCCGCGGAAAATGCATGTACACGTTCTTGAGGTTTTCTTCTCTCCTCGGCCGGGCATTCCGGCTGTAGGAGCCGATTCTGAGATTCTCCGCCACAGTCATTTCAGGAAAGATCCGCCTTCCCTCCGGAACCTGGGAAATGCCCATGGCCACAATCCGGAAAGGATCCAGATCCGTGATGTTCTTTCCCCCGAACAGGATGGTCCCCCCGGACGGATGGAGAATGCCGGATAGGGTTTTCAGCAGGGTGGATTTCCCCGAGCCGTTGGCACCGATGATCGCTACGGTTTCGCCGGTTTTCACCTCCAGCGAAATGTCCCACAAAACCTGCAGGCTGCCGTATCGGACGTCCACGCTCCGGACCTGGAGCAGGATCTCATCGGGCATGTCCACTGTTCTCTCCCGCACGTTCCAACCCTAACCCAGATAGGCCCGGATGACCTTCTCATCCTGCATGACCTCATGGGGGGTGCCTTCTGCAATCTTGCTGCCGCCGTCGATCACCATCACCCGTTCCACCGCCTCCAGCATGACCTTCAGGACATGTTCGATCATGATGTAGGTGACACCCATGGAACGGACCTGTTTCAGGATGTCCAGGAAGCGCGGGATTTCCGGCTCTGTGAGTCCGGCGGCCACCTCGTCGATCAACAGCAGCCTTGGATTGGAAGCCAGTGCCCTTGCCAGTTCCAGCCGCTTCAGGGTCAAGGCCTCCAGATTCCCGGCCGGGACATCTCTCTTACCCGGAAGATCCACAATATCCAGGATCCTCTCGGCTTCAGCCATGGCGACCGCCTTACCCAACCCTCTCCCATACATGGCTGCCACTGCGGTGTTCTGAAGCGCGGTCAGATGGCCGAACGGCTGAGGGATCTGGTATGTCCTCGCAATCCCCAGCCGGCGGACCTTGTGCGGCGGGAGCCCTCCTATGTCACGGCCCTCAAACGCCACTCTGCCGCGGTCGGGCTTATACTGGCCCGAGACGACGCTGATGAGCGTGGTCTTGCCGGCCCCGTTCGGCCCCATCAGGCCCACTGCCTCGCCTTCATACACGTCCAGGCTCAGGTCGCTCAGCGCGACCAATCCCCCGAAACGTTTCGTCACCCTGGTGATCGAGAGGATCGGCTTGCCCAACGATATCGCCTTTCTCGCTACTCCTCTTCCCCCGATGCCGCCGTCCCCAAGGGAACGGCAGCAGGAGGCCGCCTCCACCCCCGTGCGCTCCAGATCAAGGAATGGGGAATAGAAGGTCCGCCGTCTTGGGCAGGAAGTCATGATTGGAGATGACCACTTCGTTCACCCACGTATTCCCCTTTTTCACCCACTGGCCGAAGGAGACCGGATCCCGGCTGAAGTTGTCCTCGTCAAAGACCACTCGATGGTAAATGGTCATCAGGTCGGTCTTTTTCAAAGCCGCGTTGATCTTCTCCGCTTCCAGCGAACCGGCTCTCTCGATGGCATCGATCAGGATCTGGATGGCCTGGTAGCCGAGGCCGATGTTCTGGTTTACAGGCTGAGAGGTCTTCTTGTTCCACCTCTCGAAGAGGGCCTGAGGGGTGGTTCCTCCGATACCGGGGCAGCCCTTGAATGCAGGATTCCAGAACATCTCGTTGCTGATTCCGTTCCCCAGGTCACCGCCCCAGGCATTCACGTCCGAGAAGAAGAGGGCTGCGCGGGTGGCGTAGACCATCTTCGGCTTGTAGCCCATCCTCTTGGCCTGTCTCCACATGGCGCCGAAAAACGGCCCCGGGGCATTGGCCCAGAGGACCTCACAATTGTTGTCCTTCCAGGCCTTGATCAGGGATGAAAAATCCGTGGTCTCCATGGGAACGAGCCCGAATTCGTCCTTTACGCGGTAGACGTCCCATCCCTTCTTGGCGATGACCGGGCTGAAGGCCAGGTACCACCCTCTTCCATCGGGTTCGTCGGATGCGAAAGCGGCGCACTTCTTGTTGGTCTTCTGTGCAAGCTCGTCCAGAGCACCTGTCCAGGAATCCATCATGCTGTATCCCAGCTTCCCGTGCCTGAAATCCCCCGGCTTGGCCGGCGTGGCGATGGCAAAGCTCGGTGTCCAGGTGTACTGCCACGGTTTCTCGACAGACTTTCGCATTCCCATCCACGCCTCGTAAGGACCGCACCCGGAAATCTGCACCACCTTGTATCGTTCGCAGACACCGGCAATGGGCGCTCGCATGTGGGGAGGGTCCATTCCGTTCACGATAAATTGCACCTTGTCACGAAGGATGAGATCCTGGGCAAGGGTCCCCGCCTTGGTAGGATCACCCTCATTGTCGAGCACCACGAGTTCGATGGGCAGCTTGCGACCCGATTCCTTCACGGATACGCCGCCCGATTTATTGATGTCTTCCACAGCCGCCTGGATTCCGAATACCCCGCCCTGGCCGAAACCTGCATGCGGGCCTGTCAGCCCCGTACAGACTCCGACCTTGATCTTGTCGGCTGCGCCCTCCGCCTGTTGAAGCGGGCTGATTCCGGCCACTAGAGCCAAAGCACACACGACCGCCATCGCCAAAGAAAATGAGAAATATCTTTTCATGATTCCCCCCTTTCTTGTTGATGTTTAAGCCACTTTGTCTCTGACACACGTGTCTGAAGGTTTATTCCTCTTCGCTTTTTTCCGGCGGCCGCATGAAACCTTCTCATCTGCTGAGAGTCTCGGCGATTCACGGATGCCGCACGGTTCTACGCCTTTTTCCTTGTTTCTCTCATGGGCTCCGCATAGTGCAGGCATACGGAGATTTTTTTTGCCGTTTCCCTCAGGGCCTTTGCCATCCGGGAATTGCTTCTCAGCATGATCCTTTGGCGGGGCGCGGCCACAATGACCGCCGCTACGGGCTCGACCTCATGGTTGAACACGGGAGCGGCTATGGCATAGGTTCCTTCAATGACCTCTTCCAGATCGAAGGCGATCCCTTCCTTCCTGATCTTGTCCACCTCGCGGGCGAATGCATCATGATCCGTCAACGTGTTCTTTGTGAAGCGCTTCAATTCATCGCCAAGAAGCTCACTTCTGAGCTTAGAGGAAGAAAAGGCCACAATCGCCTTAGCCCCTGCCGCTGCATGGGCAGGGACCCTTTCGCCGATATTCCCGGCAAGCGCGAGCAACTGGGGTCCTTCGGCGATGTAACCCATGAAGATGCTTTTGCCCGAACGAACCTCCAGGGTAACGGTCTCCTTCAATTCCTCTCTGAGCGCATCGATGAAAGGTTTGGCAATAGGGATGAGATCGGCCTTGACGGATTGATTTGCGGCCCGGGCGAGTTGTAAGACCGTATTCCCGATCCCGAACTTTTTGGTTTCCCTGTTCTGGGTCAGGAAGCCGTGTTTGGTCAGGGTCTGGAGTATCCTGGAGGCGGTGGCCTTGTTGAGCCCCAATTTATGACTGACTTCGACCGTCCCCATCTCCTTGTTGTACGGCAGGAAGGATGCCAGAATCAGGAGGGCCTTGTCTATGGCATTGGCTTTGGTTTGTTTCATTGACCGACCATCACATCAGACTCGGCAAGTAGGTGGCGATCTGAGGAAAAATCATCAGGAGAACGGCCATCACGATCAGGGCTCCGAGAAAAGGAAGGATGCCCCTGAAGATATGGTGAAGCGGTATATCCGGGGCAATGCCCTTGATCACAAACACATTCACTCCGACGGGCGGCGTGATGACCCCCATCTCCGCTATCAGGACGATGATCACCCCGAACCAGATCGGATCGAAGCCGAGGGTTCTGACAATGGGAAAGAAAATGGGCACTGTAACCACGATCAGGGCCATGGAATCCATGAAGAAGCCGCCGACGAAATAGATGAAGATAATGACGCCCATGATGGCGATGGTCGGGATCGGGAGGGTTCCCACCCAGTCGGCAAGCTCGAAAGGGATGTTGGAGATGGCCATGAAGTGGCCGAATACCGTTGCGCCGGCAATGATGAACAGCACCATGCATGCGGTTCGGAGCCCGTCCCGGGTCGCCTCGAGTGTGACCCTGAAATTAAACCCTTGACGGAAGAGTCCGATGACAAGAGCGCCGAAGGCGCCGATGCCCCCGGCCTGCGTCGGGCTGAACCATCCGAGAAAGAGCCCTCCCACGGCGAGGGCAAAAAGGATAATGGCCTCTATGATACCTGAGAACGCCACAAGCTTTTCTCTCCAGGTGGTCGCGGGTCCTGCAGGCCCCAATTCCGGGTTACGGAGACACAGCCCATATACCGTGGCAATAAAGAGCAGCGTCAGGATAGCACCGGGCAAAAGTCCTGAAAGGAAAAGCTTTCCGATGGATTCTTCTGTGAGGATTCCGTAGACGATGAAAACCGTGCTGGGAGGGATGAGGATGCCCAGGGTGCCCGCGGATGCAACAGTGCCTGTGGCAAACGAAGGGTCGTACTTGTACTTTCTCATCTCCGGCAGGGCGATTTTTCCCATGGTTGCAGCTGTTGCGGCCGTGGACCCGCAGATCGCCGCAAATCCTGAGCAGGCAAGCACCGTGGCAATGGTCAGCCCGCCCCGGAGATGGCCTACCCAGGTGTAGCTTGCGGAATACAAGCGCTTGCTGATCCCGGATGCAAACGCAAAGGAGCCCATAAGGATGAATGTGGGAATCACGGAGAGCGGGTAGGAGCTGAACGTGTCGAAGAAATCCTGGGGCAAGAGCAACAGGGCCGATTCCATGCCGTTCAGATAGGCGAACCCGAGGAAGCCGACGACGGTCATGGAAAAAGCTACAGGCATTCTGAGGAGAAAGAGTATGACGAGCAAGCCGATGCCGGCAAGACCTGTGGTCTCGGGAGTCATTTTTTCATTATCCTTCTGATGCATTTGATGATGATGGAGACATAGGCAAGACAAACCGGGATGAAGGCAATAGCGGCGCCGTAAGCGAAGAAGTGGAGTGGAACCCGCGCCGTCGGGGTTGTTTCCATTCTGATCTGAAGGTGGTGCGCGTACACCACCATGTACCAGAACAGGACCACGAAAAGCGCGAGGCAAACGAGTCTGACCAGGAGATCAATGACTGCCTGTACGATCTCGGGAAACAGTACTGCGAGAAACTCCACCTCTATATGTCTTCCCGTAATGAGCGTGATCGTTGCAGCAAAGGAAATGGCAACCAACTGCAGGACCATGACCGCATCCAGAGCCCCGAAAACCGGGCGCAGGAAGAGCTTGGCCCCGACCACGTCGAGGGTGGTGATGAACACCATGATGATCATGGCGGTCAGGCCTATGCCCTCCAGTGCCAATCCGATCTTTCTGTTAAGATTGTCGAATTTCGCCAGCGCGGACATGAGATTTCTCTCCCGGATTGCCCGGCCGCCGCCGAAGCGGACGACCGGGAGATGAAAGGATGGTTTACGGTCTCATTTCAGGCGGACCGGTCACGGAGGTGATGCGGAATTCCATCTGCTTCTGGGTGAGATATGCGGTTCTCTCCCTGAGGTACTTGATCCATCCCTGAACCTCGGCCTCCTTGAACCCTCTGGAGGCCATTCTCTTGATATAGTCGTCGATAACCGGCTGGACCGCCTTTTCCCACTTCTGCCCTTCTTCCTTGGACAGATCGATGTACTCGACCTTGTTCGCCTTGGCCGCAGCGATGCCCTCGAAATCAATGGCATTCCACATCAGGGCAGCTCGCTCCCGGTACTCCCCGCAAAGCTCATCGAAGATCGATCTGATCTCCGGGGAAAACTTCTTGTAGCTGTTCTTGTTGATGACCACGTACATGGGATAGGAAGGCCCCACCACCCATGTATTGGTCAGGAACTTGCTTACCTCCGCAAGTCTGAAGTTCTTTTGCGCCTCGGTCGCCATGAAAGCCCCCTGAATGACCCCCTTGGACATGGCGTCATAGGTTTCCGGGGCGGGCATGGGGGCGGGGGTGCCTCCGAGGGCCTTGATCACATCCCCGATAATGCCGGGGGCCCTGATGGTCAGACCCTTCAAATCCTCCAAGGTGCGAACGGGCTTGGTCGTATGCAGAACACTGGGAGAGTTCGCATGCCACCACATGATGTGCACGGTGTCCATCTCCTTGGGTTTGAATTTCAGGTAGAAGTCCGTCATGATCTGGTTTGCGACCCACCCTGTGGGATACGCGAGCGGCAGCTCCGCAGCCTCCATGACCGGCATTCTGCCAGGGGTGTATTCGATGTGGGAGACCCCGATGTCTGCAATCCCTTTCTCGATGCCGTCCATCATGGTGGTGGCCTTCAGAAGGGAGCCGCCTGCGAAATAACGAATCTTGATCTTTCCTGCCGCCCGCTGCTCCAGGTCGGCGATGAAATCCTCAATGATCTTTGATTGTCGCGAAGGCGGAGGGAAGAAGTTTGCAACCTTCAGCTGGATCTCCTTATCCTGGGCTTGGACCGCATCGAAGGAAACAAGCGACAAGATGAACCCCAGACAGACCGTTCCGGCCAAAGCAATGCGACTAAGCTTTCTCATGCAGACACCTCCTGGGCTATAAAGGTTTACGAGTTGTTTCTCAATACACTGGAAGGTGAAGTCCTCGGCCTTTGCGGGCGCAATGACTTATTCCATACTGCTAGGTTCAGGGTTTTGGCTCAAGATTTCGTGACGGATGAATGCTTGGACGATCGCTGAGACAGACGCCATGTAGGCAAAATGCTGGTGGTAAACTTCGGCTCTGCAGAGTGTTTTTGGACAAGGAAGGAAAACTGAGAGAGACGTCCTCTTCACAGGGCAAACCTCAGTTGATTTCATAATGTGAGACACGTTTTCACATAATGGTACTCATAGCGATACTATGGGAAAACAGGTCTTGTCAAGTGTTTTGTGAAACGGGATCGATCCGTCCGTCATCTGGTTCTTGCCTTCGATCGGGCGGGGGGCTGATCTTTGAGAAACCTCTCCACATCCGCATCCTTGAAAGGGGACCTCTTAAAACGATCCTTCATCGCATAAGGGACCGTGCAGTCGAATATGGTCTTGCACGAGATGCTGTCGCCCCTGAAGGCAGGGTTGTATTCCCTTGCTTGTGTGGGATCGAGGGGATGGCAGCGCACCCCCGGGATGAACACGGTGTCAATATCTCCCTGGTATCGCGTAGTCATAGCCCAGAGGATATCGCTGCTGTCGTAGATGTTCACGTCCTCGTCGACCAGGATCGCATGTTTGAGTTCCGGAAAAGCGGTGAATGCGACCAGGGCCGCCTGGCGCTGCCGACCCTCATCGGAAGGAACTTCCTTCCGGCACTGGATGATGGCCAGGAGCTTTCCGCCTCCGGCGGGATGGGCGTAAACGTTCGTGACTTTTCCGGGCATGCAGTCATGAACCAGGCCGAGAATGCTTGCCTCCATGGGGATCCCAGCGAGATTGCCGTGCTCCTCCCCCGGTCCCACGATGGTCTGGAGGATGGGTTTTTTCCGGTGGGTTACCGCCCTGACTTTCATGATGGGGAGGCTCGGATTGGCCTTCCCCATGTAGCCCGTGAATTCCGGCATGCAGTAGCCGGTGTTCGTATTGATGTCCTCCCGCATCCGCTCATCGGGGAGCAATTCCCCTTCCAGAACGATCTCGGCGGTCGCGATCGCCCTGGCATTGACGGAAACGCACTCAGCCAGTTCCACCCCCCGCCCGCGGATGGCGCCCGCGATTCCGAGCTCATCGTATCCGAGGGGCGTGGCGGGCGGTTCGAAGCACGCGGCCAGGTAAATGGCAGGGTCAAAACCCATGCTCACGGACAGGGGCAGGGACTCGCCCTTCTTCTCGGCCTTGATCCGGAAGGCATCGATATGTCTTCCGGGCGTAAACCAGATGGTTATGGTATCGGGCCCCTGGACGCAAAGCCGATGGATGGTTACATCCGATTCTCCGGTTTCCGGGTCTTCCGCCCGGAGCAATCCCATGGTGAAATAGGGCCCTGCGTCCAGTTCGGTGTTCGTGGGGGCGGGGAGGATTTTGCGTATGTCCAACGGAGCTTTGTGAATCACCTCTTGACACGGCGCCGTGGATCCGGACCTCTTGGTTGGGGGAACGGGACTCTTCAGCGCCTTCATGAGAAGCCGGGGCAGCCCCTCCGAGGTGCTCCCAAGAAGGATGGCCGTTCGCTCCCGGTTCGCCAAAACGCCGGCAATCACCTGCACGTCCTTGTACCCTTTGATGTTCCTGAAGAGCATGGCGGGACCGGATCGGGTGGGGGGAATGACGGGAGTCCCGGCGCCAATGGGCTTGTACACACCGGCAAGCTCCGCATTGGGATCCACCGGCTCGTCGGTAACGATGATTTGTCCGGGAGTTCTTTCCAGGAGACGAATGGCCGATCGCAGATCCGTTATACCGGCGGGCGATATTCCCTTTTGTTTGTTCTTCTGCATATCAACCTCCCTGAGAGGCGCATTGGAGAATGAGGTAAGATCTCCCTGCAGCCGTATGACAAATTATCGGCGAGGCACTACACTAGGATTGAGACCCGGCGAGCGCAAGGCCCAGTTGATGGGCCTCCTTCATGAGACCTCTGTTCTTCTCAATGTCGCCCGCTTCCATAGCGCTTCCGTAAAGCATGCCGGCGATTTCCGCCCCGAGGTAACGGCACATGTCCTGAAAGGATCGAATGGCGTTGACCGCCCCGGAGCCGAACGGATCCATATCCCCATAGCTCATGAGGAGCGCCATCGGCTTTCCCTTGAAAATATTTCTCTCTTCGACCCCAACGGCAAAACACCTGTCGATGAAGGTCTTGGTTTGGGCGGACAGGTTGAACCAGTAGACGGGGCTGGCAATCACGACACCATCCGCCTCTTTGAGCTTTGGGTAAAGGGATTGCATGTCGTCCCGGATTGCGCACCCTCTGGCATTCTCTTTCTGGCATTTCATGCATGCCTGACAGGGTTTGATATTCATCCCGTTCAGGTAAAAGGTTTCTACCTTCGCCCCTCCCTCCTTTGCACCCTTGGCGACAAGCTCTGCGAGTTTCGCGCTGTTTCCCTTTTTCCTCGGACTTCCGAGCACGATCATGATTTTCTTTTTCATAGGATCACCTCTCTTCCTTTCTATTCCCAATTGTCTGTCTGGGGCTGGGGGATCATGCAGGCCATACAATCCGCGATGTAGCGGTTGAAACCGTCGACCCCCTTCTTCTCCAGCCTTTCGATCTCAGGGAGAATCTTCTTCATGACACCAGGGTCTAGAGCGACATCGACAGGGTAATTCATGGAAGATGACCGACGGAGGTACGAATACACCTTTTTCTGTTCCGGGGTAAGGGAGAGGAATTTGTCGAGCTCGGCGAGCATCGCATCCTTTCTCTGATCCAGTCTCCCGTTCACCTGCATGAGGAGATTGGGGCCGTAATCGCCGCACGAGAAATAGCTGTGGATCGGTTCCAGGCAGGAAACGAAAAGCCTTATCTCCCGAACGATCTCTTCATCGGTCATGGGTTTTAACGAGCCCTCCTCGACCATCTTCATCATCGGCGATTGCGGGTGCAGGGCAAAGGTGCGGACCCTGATGAAATCCGGCTTGACCACATTGAGAAGCCGTGCAGTCTCCCGTGCGTGCTCTTCGCTCAAGGTGCGGCCGCCGACACCCGGCATGACGTATTCGGAAAGGGAAATCCCGGCCTCCATCACCTTAGAGCCGCCTTCGATGATGTCTTCAGGCGTAATGCCTTTCTTGATCATCCTCAGGACCTTCTCGGAACCGCTCTCCAGGCCGGTATGGATCCTGTCGAGCCCGGCCTCCTTCAGCCTGACAAACTCTTCCACGCTCTTGCGCCGGAGCGTCGTGGCCCGCGCATAGGTGGTGATCCTCTCCAGGGCCGGAAACTTCGCTTTAATGTGGCGGAGGATCTCCACAACCTGATCGGTCTTCAGTATTAAGCTGTCCGCATCCTGGAGGAATGCCGATTTGATCATGGCCGCGTGCTCTCCATACTCTTCGGCCATGGAGTCGATGTCCTGCTTGACCTCCTCCACGCTGCGCCGGGAAAATTTCACCCCCTTGAAGGCCGGACAGAAGAGACATTGGTTCCAAGGGCAATTCCTTGTAACCCTGACAAGAAGACTGTGCGCCTCGCTAGGCGGCCTGATGACACCCTGCTCAAACATACGATGATCTCCGTTCTGGTATAGTATCCCACCGCCTCTGACCTCCCCCGTCAACCATATACTCCCCTCCTTTGAGGCTGACCTTTACACACACTTGACAGAGCGGTGTCATTGCCTTTTCCCTGGCACGAGGTGGTCTTTTCCGAAGATGGGGACCCACCGGAGGTGGGGTGTCCGTCTTTGGACGGACAAAAGGCCACGATTTCACTGTCATTCCATATTCCGCCCCCATTGCCTCATAAGCTCCTACGCTCGTCATTATGTCCCAGGATCAGGAGGTTTGCAACAGAGAGCGATCGAGGAACTTGCCCACTATTCTTGAACTGCAATCATGGTCCATACTCCAGCTCTGGTAGACCTCAAACCTCCTCCTGAGCAGGATCGCAAGATAACGACGATGAAGAAGTATACCCCTTCCAGGCCATACTTGTGATATTCTGACAACATCTCCTCCCGGCGCCAGGAATATCAGGCAGCCATGGATACTCAGATCACTATGACAGAAGTTTGTTGACCGAAGCGGGAGCGAAACGCATCCCGTTCGTCGAAAAAAGAATCCAGGAGGTAAACAATGAGTCCCCATTTTTTCCCTGGCCGCCATTTTCTCCAGATACCCGGCCCCACCAATGTTCCCGAGCAGGTTCTCCGAGCAATGGCCGAGCCGACCATCGATCATCGGGGACCGGGTTTCGCCAAAATGGTGCTGGAAGTGCAGGAAAGCCTGAAGAAGATTTTCAAGACCAGCGAGCCCGTCATCATCTTTCCCTCTTCGGGCACGGGAGCATGGGAGGCAGCTTTGGTAAACACCCTCTCCCCGGGCGACAGGGTTCTCATGTTCGAAACCGGTCAGTTTGCCACGTTGTGGCGGAAGGTGGCAGAGCGGCTGGGTCTGGTAGTGGATTTCGTGCCCGGAGACTGGCGGAGGGGTGCCGATCCCGAAACGGTGAAGTCCAGGCTCGCCGCAGACAGAGCCGGAGCGATCAAGGCAGTGGCCGTTGTGCATAATGAAACCTCCACGGGGGTAACATCGAGGGTGGGTGACATCCGACAGGCCATGAACCATGCCGGTCACGGGGCGCTGCTTCTTGCAGACACTATCTCCTCTCTCGGCTCAATGGATTTCCGCCATGAGGAATGGGGCGTGGATGTCACCATCGGCTGCTCCCAGAAAGGTCTCATGCTGCCGCCCGGTCTCGGCTTCAACGCGGTGAGCCGCAAAGCCTTGGACGCCGCCGGGTCAAACAGGCTGCCTCGCTCCTACTGGTCGTGGGATGAGATGTTGAAAGCCAACAAAGACGGATTGTTCCCCTACACTCCGGCAACCAACCTCCTGTTTGGCCTGAAAAAGGCTTTGGGTCTGCTGCTCGAGGAAGGTCTGGACAATGTCTTTGCTCGGCATGGACGCCATGCCGAAGCCACTCGCAGGGCGGTCCTCGCCTGGGATCTGGAGCTGCAGTGTCAGGATAAGCGGGAGTACAGCGCTTCACTGACAGCCGTGCGCATGCCGGAAGGCCACAACGCCGATGCGCTTCGCAAGATCATCCTGGAGAGACTCAACATGTCGCTCGGAAATGGTCTTGGAAAGGTGGCAGGCAAGGTCTTCCGCATCGGCCACCTGGGCGACTTCAACGATCTCATGCTGATGGGCACCTTGTGCGGAGTCGAAATGGGGCTCAAGATCGCATCCGTTCCTCACAAATCGGGCGGGGTCCAGGCGGCCATGGAGTATCTCTCGGGCTGTTGAAAACTCTGGAGCAACCTCCCGGTTGCGATTCTTCCGGGCCGAGAATCGCGAGCAGGAGCTCGCTCCAGACTGCTTCTCGAAGCTTCAGCGGAGAGCCCGTGTGCCGTTTCGCGGGACTGCTTACTGCTCACTGCTTACTGCTCACTGTTTTCATGTTTGGCGGCCCACCGCTCCAGCCACCGGGCCGAACGAAGCAATCGTGCGTCGGCTCCGCGCTCGGCCACGAGCTGAGCGCCCATGGGCATGCCGCCCGATCCACGCAATATGGGAAGTGTGATGGCGGGCGCTCCGCACAGAGACCATATGGTGCAGAAGATGGGGCTGCCGGTGGACTCAAGTCCCAAGGGGGCAACGCTCATCGTTGCCGGGGTAAGGATCACGTCGAAAGTGGTGAAGATCTCCGCCAGTCGACTGTTCAGAACGGGGATCTGTTCGAGCGCACTGTTGTATTCCACAGCCGTGACGCGCTCCCCCCTCTCGATCATCTGCCTCAGGATGGAACTCAGTTGTGCCTTGCCCCTTGCGTATTCCAAGGCAAAGTTCTTGGCAAGGTCCGCCTCCATGATAGTTCGATGCCACTCTACAGCCTTGTCGAAGACCGGGGGCAGTGTTACTTCCTGCACATGAGGGCCAAGCCGTTCGCAGAGCTCTGCGAAGGCGTGGCGGGTATCCTCGGCCGCCTGATCCCACAGCGGGGTTTTGACAAAGGCAAAGCGGGGTACGAGAGGAGGCTCTGCAGCGGCTGCCTGGACCAGGTCCGGTTGTGCCGCAGGACGCATGGCAGGATCCCCGTCATCAAAATGCATCAAGGCGCGCGCCAGAAGAGCCGCGTCCGCCACATTTCGTGCGAAGACGCCGACCTGATCGAGAGGAGGGGACTGCTTGATGGCGCCGCGGCGGGAGATGGTGCCGTAGGTCGGTTTGTATCCCACCACGCCACAGTAAGAGGCCGGGCGAATCACCGATCCGTTTGTCTGGGTTCCGAGGGCGAGAGGAATCATCTCTGCCGCCACCGCTGCCGCCGACCCGCTTGAGGAGCCGCCGGGGGTCCGCCCCGGATCGCGGGGGTTCCGGGTCTTGCCTGGGCCGTAGACCGCGAGCTCGGTGGTCACCGTCTTTCCCAGCACGATCGCCCCTGCCTGCCGCAGCAGGGCTACTACCGTGGCATCCTCGGCAGGACGCCGGCCTGCGTGCAGGATCGTGCCGTACTCGGTGGGCATATCGGCGGTGTCAAAAATGTCCTTGACGCCCACCGTTACTCCATGCAGCGGCCCGATAGCCTGACCATCGAGCAGCAAACGATCTGCCCGGCGTGCCTGGTCCAGTGCGTATTCAGGGTCAAGGAATGCCCATGCCTGCACTTCGTCATCGACCCGCCGGATTCTCTCCAGGCTCGCGCGCACGGCCTCTTCCACCGTGATTTCGCCTTTACGGATAGCCTCTGCCAGAGTCCCTGCTGTGACGCGGTACCAATCCATAATCCTTCCTCCGTATGGGCGAGAGTAGGTGATTTGGCGGGGTGTGTCAATGGTGCAAGATCTCTATTCTTTTGTACATTTCACTCTCCGCTGGCGACCGTGCAACACGCCACGTTGAAGCGCGGGCAACCGCCTCGCCATCAGAGAACTCGAGCGCGAAGTGCTCATGCAATTCCTAATCAGAATACCATCCTTTTTCATACAGTATGCGCCTCCCGCTATATTCACCATCGGGTCGATCGCGTTTTAATAATAGTAGGGCAGTGTCTCACTGATTACTTGTCGTCTCGACCGCAGGGAGAGATCTTTAACTCATACAAAAAGCAAGATTTCTCCCCGGGCTGAAGTTTATCCCGCACTTGATGCGGGGCCGGGGTCGAAATGACATCAAATGCTAAACCTAGTCCTGAGACACTACGCCGACACATTACCAACACGGAGAAGGCTTTATGTACGTGCCTGCGAAAGCATGGGACCAGGCTTTTGAATGGTGGCTGGGCGTGGCGGAGGACTACCTCGACCTCATCAAGCGATATCCTCTCTTCCTGAAATGGATGGGGATTTCGCTGCAGTTGCATCTGGAAGCCAGGAGACGGACAGATCTCATCCTGGAGCGGATGTGGCGGCAAGTGGGACTTCCGCCGTTGCAAGAGATCAGCCGTCTTCATGAAAGGTTGACTCTGCTTGAATCGAAACTGAGCGGTTTGCGGGAAGAAGATCTTCCCGGCATGATGCAACCGTTGCCGGAAGAGCTCGCGAAGCCCCCTTTCAAACGATACGCATAGTCTTCGAGTGTCATGGAGATTTTTTGATTGGAAGAAACCATAATGCCCTATGGGAAGAGATCCATCGATTGCAGTCGGATGCGGTGGATGAGTCTGTGCAGAACCTCGCCCGTGCCAGGAGGATGTTCGAGCTGTGGCTGTCGCCTCCTGCAGTCAGCGTGGGATTGACGCCGAAAGAGGTTATATTTCAGGAAAACAAGGTCAGACTCTACCGCTATCGTGGCGGTACGCCGGTCAAACCGATACCGGTCCTCATTGTTTACGCCCTTATCAATCGTCTCTATATACTGGATCTCTATCCGGGACGAAGCTTTATCGAATATCTGGTGAACGAGGGGCTGCAGGTCTATGCCGTGGACTGGGGCGTCCCCGGGGATGAAGACAGATCCACGACATTTGACTATTTTGTCGAGGGGTATCTCGACAAGATGGTCAAACGGGTGATTGAATCGGCCGGCGTGAATCAGATAACCCTTTTCGGCTACTGCATTGGCGGAACGCTGGCGTCCATTTACGCTGCCCTTCATCCTGAACGGGTGAGAAACCTGGTCCTTCTTACCACGCCCATCGATTTCTCAAAGGGCGGGTATCTGAAAACGGCTGTGCATCGGGACCATTTCCCGGTGGATGCACTGGTGGATACCTATGGGAATATCCCACCCTGGTTCGTAGAGGCCGGGTTTAAAATCCTCAATCCTTTGGGAGACGTGGTCAAGTGGCGCAACTTCTGGAAGCACGTAACGGATGATGATTTCCTGAAAAACTTCCTGGCGATTGAAAAATGGCTCAATGACAATGTGCCTTTTCCTGGGGAAGCTTACCGTAAATTCATCAGGGAGCTGTACCAGGAAAACAGGTTGATAAAAGGAAGTCTGGAGATGAACGGCCGACGGGTGGACCTTCGAAGGATCACGGCGAACCATCTGAGCGTTGCCGGACAGGAGGATCAGATCGTTCCCCCGGATTCGGCGATCCCAATCAAGAAAATAATCTCCAGTAAGGACAACGAGGCCATCGTTCTTCCAGGGGGGCATGTCGGGGTGATTATCGGCGGTCGGGCGCTGAAGACCGCATGGCCGAGGATGGCCAGTTGGATGCTGGAGCGCTCGCAACCAGGCCCCTGAGGTCGAGACAGGAGGGGATGATCATGAGCGAGGAATTCAAAATACATTGGGTTGCCCAGAACCAGGTGAAGAGCATAGTTGTGCGGAAGAAAGGCTGGTCTCAGCCCTTCGTGGTCCATGTCGAGACGGTGGAGATATCCCAACTGATCTGTTGTTTTGAATGTGAAAACGACATGCTTTTTACCATAGGCGATGAACTGGACTTCAACTTCGAGCTGGGAAACAACCATTTCCAGGCAAGGGCGGTTATTCAAAAGATCGATCGATCCGAGTTCCTGGACGAGCTTTACGATCAGAAGCCGATGTTCTGCTGTTGCGCCCGATTCAACGATGAGCTCGCACGGGAGATATTCGAACGGCTTGCAGGCCCCCCCCTCGTGGCCCACTCTCTGGTTTAGCAGCCTTCTACAAATCTCCTTCCTGAAGATGCGGCCGGGGTTGACCTGGCCTTCAGGTAGATGGCCTTGGGCTTTCCTCCGATGAGCTCCGACTGCAAAACTTCAAAACCTTCCCTCTCGACCAGTCTTTCCATCTCAGCAGGCGAGAAGTTTCTGATCCGACCGATGGGGGGCAGTCCGAACACAGTGAAGTATCTTATCCCTATGATCATCTTCTCGAGAAGACTCAGGCCGTAATCGGTGTATGAGATCACCAGCAGGAGTCCGCCGCTCCTCAGGATTCTGCTGCTCTCCTTCAGGACCAGAGATGGTTTGTCTATGGTCTGGAGGACATTGACAACGAGCACCGTGTCAAACGTCCTGGAAGAATACCCCGTCTTTCGACAGTCCGCCACCTGGAGGGTGATGTTGTGAAATCTCGCCAGACGCTCACCGGCAACCTGGAGCATTTCTGATGATATATCCGTTGCAAGAACATGGACCGCCTTCTCTGCGATCGCTTCGGTGAAGAATCCTGTTCCACACCCGAATTCAACGAGCCTTCCCAAGCCGCCTTCCTGAAGCAGCCTGGCCCTGACGGCTTGTCGGAGCGGTTTACCTACGACATACTCCGTGGCCTCATCATAGGACTTTGCGAATTTGGACCAGTAGTTGTCTTTCTTCCATCCTGGCATGCGCACAGTGGACTTCCTCGACTGAAGTGCGGGATGAGAGTTTCCTCAGAAACCCATGTGGACGAGATTCCGTGACTTGGCACGAGCTGCCTGTCAATGCCCAACCGATTATAATAACCTATTTCCGGCCGGCGCGAATAGGCGATGCCTGGTATTCTGTGATGTTTTGGTTCTCATTTCTTCCCTGGAGCCTTCATTCACTCGATCCATCCCTGCTCCTTATTTCTCCGCTGTTCCATTGCCGGAATACGTAAAGTCAGCGGAGTGCAACGGGGAATTACTATTTTTACCCGATTGAAGGGTATTGATCTCGTGAGAAGTATATTCTCGGGTATCGACATGATGGGGAAAAGTATTGATGAAATTGCGGTGGGAGACACGGCCGAGTTCACCAAGACAGTCACAGAGTCGGATGTCTATGTCTATGCAGGCGTAACCGGAGACTTGAATCCGGCCCATGTGGACGAAATCTACTCTCGAAAAACTTTCTTTAAAACGAGGATTGCCCATGGCATGCTCCTGGCAGGTTTTATATCCAACGTACTCGGAAATAAGCTCCCGGGACCGGGGACCATATACGTGAAACAGGATCTTCGTTTTCTTGCTCCTGTGCCCATAGGCAATACTGTCACTGCACGAGTCGAGGTGACGGGGATCGACACTGAAAAGAACAGGCTCACTCTCAGGACAACGTGCGTGAACCAGGATGGCGTGATCGTAGTGGATGGTCAGGCCCAAGTGATGCCCCCGAAGAAAACTAAGCAGTGACAGATCTCAAAAACGGGACAAATAACGAGCGCTCAGTGAACTCTGCGTTCTCCAGCGAAGCACCGCGAGGGGCGCGGGACAGACGGGTGAGAGGCTCTGCTCAGTAATTCGTTGCCATGTTGGAAGTCAGCAGAATGGAACAGGATAATACTATTTCTACCTTATTGCAGGAAAGGGAAGTGCGTGTTTATTATCCGGATGAATCTCATTCAGGGATATCCGCATCGCATCGATTCATCAAAAACCTGTGCAAGGGCGTTTAAGGAGGACCGAACTATGGAGTTGAGAGACATGTATAAGCAGATGCTGGAGGTCAATAAGAGAATCTTCGACAGTTCTTTCAGCGCCATGCTTATTTGGCAGGACCAGACCGAAAGCATGGTCAACACTGTGATGGAGCAGGCCAACTGGATTCCCGAGGATTCCAAGAAGGCTTTCGGCAGTTGGGTCAAGACCTACAAGCAGACCCTGGAGGATTTCCATCAGGCCGTAGGGGAGGGGTTCAAAAAGGTAGAGGAGGCGTACAACGAGTTCTCCCCCGAGGGCATGGAACAGGGGGAGTCCGGGCGCAAATCCAAATCGAAAGGCAAGAGCGAGTAAGAAGGAGAGGTAGCACTTTGGAGTTTGATCCTTTCACGTTCTGGAGCGATTTTTTCTCCAATGCCACCCGCGATCAGAAACGGATGGCAGATGCTTTGGGGCTGGCTTCCGAAGGATTCTCCACCCTGCAAGACATCACCCGATTCTGGCAAAGGATTTGGGGCATAGAGAAAGTCCGCTCGGGCAGCCCGAATCCATTGAAGATGTTCTCCGGCCTTTTTCCATTTCCGATGATGGGCTTTTCTTCCGCCATGGGTATGGTCCCTCTTCACGAACACCTGTCTCTGGTCGGGAAGTATGAGGAAATGAAAGAGAGGGTTGCCGCCCATGAAGAAACGATCCAACACCTCAAGCTTCTCCTGAATTCTAAAGGATGCGAACGGAAAGAGCTGCAAACAGGTTTTCAGGATCTGATGAAAAGCCAGGTCGATTCGTTCTTTACGCTCATGCGAGGCATGCAGTTGTTTCCGTATAAATAACAATTCATCTCCCCTGCGAAGGGCTCTCCGAAAAACTGGTGCCTTTCACCGACAAGGGGCCCGGTTCAGTATGATCCCCAAGTCGAGAGGAAATCCTTGTCCTGAAACCCTTTCAGCCGAAAGGCCGCTCGCTGCAGGTTCCCGGCTACGGCGGCCCTTCGGCCAGCCCGAATGGAAAGATCATGCGGCCAAACGTCAATGAAGAACATGTCGATCAGGCACACTCTTTTCAAGCACAGCAGGCAATCGAGGTCTGGCTGCAGTCTCTGAGAGGACTTCTGCGCCCGGTGGCGGAACCGGAGAGATCAGAAAAAAAGAAAGAGGATCTACCCGGCGCCATGATTTCGCAGTGGGATCTTGCGGCGAAGCTCATGCAGAAGGCGTTTCAGAAGGCTCAGGATCCTCCCGACATCCTGCCAAAGCTGGCGGGGGTCTGGGGAAGGGAGATTATCGACTCTCAGGTCCAGTTGCTCGGAAAAATGGCCTCATTCCTTAATGCAGATCCAGGGGACGGAAATGAGCCATTAAAGTTCTGGAATGCATTTTACGAAAAAGAGATAAAACCCCTGCTCAACGTTCCTCAGGTGGGGCTCGCCCGTTATTACCAGGAAAGATCGAATCAACTCATCGACAAATTCAACTCCTGGAACAAGGCATCGGCTGAATTCCTCCATGTGATTTCGCGCCCTCTGGACGAATCCCTTCGCATGTTGCAGCGGGAAATGGAAAAGAGCGACCAGGCAAACAGGTTCTCGGAAGGACTGAAGGGGTTTTACCAGGTTTGGATAAAGCAGCTCGATTCCTTGTATCAGAACCTTTTTCGATCACCGGAGTTCATCAAGTGTCTCTCCGATACACTGGATGCCCTCGAGGGTTTTGTCACTGCACGCACGGGATATCTCCAGGACCTTGGAAAAGCGTTGCAGCTTCCGACCATGAAGGACCTGGATGAGGCCTATCGGGAGCTCTACCTCCTCAAGAAGGAGGTCAAGGCAATGAAGAACCGTGGCCGTGAGACGAGAGCCCAAAAAGAGAAGAAAGTGCGAACAAGACGAAAGAAGCAGTGATCGTGAACGTTGTAGCCATGAGCCGCGCACGGAAAGGACCGTGAAGCGTGCTGTGGAGAGACAAGGACGCGAAACGCGGTGCTCGTAAAGAATTCGCGGAAACGGACACGCTTGTACGCCGGACCGCTACAGCGCGCAGGCACGAAATTGATGAGGAGCCGATGAATCCAGGCGAAGAGAACCGCCATCCCTTCTGGCATGAGCTCGCCGAAGAGATGGAGAAGCTTCAGGGCAAGTCGCAAAGAGCAAGAGAGATCCTGCTCGGTTCTCTGAATACCGAGATTGCCGCCACACCCTTCGACGTGGTCTATCAGGAAGACCGCGTAAGACTGAAACACTATCGGCCTGGGACCGCTTCGGCATTTAAGACTCCCCTGCTGATCGTCTATGCGCTTATCAATCGTGAAACCATGCTGGATCTGCAGCCCGACAGGAGCGTCATCCAGACCTTTCTGAAGAACGGGCTTGAGGTGTACATGATGGATTGGGGGTATCCCACCCGTAAGGACCGCTTCCTGACTATAGAGGATCATGTCTGCGGTTATATGAACAATGCCGTGGATTTTATCCGGGAACGGCACGGTCTGGATAAAATCAATCTCATGGGAATCTGCATGGGGGGGTCCTTCTGTGTCATGTACACGGCGCTCTTTCCGGAAAAGATCAGGAACCTCAACACCACCGTGACACCCACAAATTTTGAGACCGATGAGGGGCTCCTGCACGTATGGATGCGAAGGTTGGATGCCGATCGAATGGTGGAGACCTACGGGAACATTCCCGGCGACCTCATGAATTTCGGTTTTCTGTTGCTCAACCCCGCCCGGTTGGTAATTGACAAGTACAAAGGATTGCTCGAAAGCATCAACGACAAGCAGTTCGTTGAGAATTTCGTCCGCATGGAGAAGTGGATTTTCGACAGCCCCGATGTGCCGGGCGAGACGTTCCGCCAGTTCGTTCAGGACTGCTACCGCGAGAACCTGCTCATCAAGAGCCGCATGAGATTGGGGAGCCGTCTCGTCGATCTCAGGAAGATCGAGATGCCCCTCCTGAACATTTACGCCCGGCATGATCATCTGGTTCCGCCTGATTCGAGCCGGTATCTCACCCAGGCCGTCGGGAGCAGTGATGTGGAAGACGTGTGCCTGGACACCGGGCACATCGGTATTTATGTGAGCTCGAAAACCCAGAAGGAATTTGCGCCCAGGATCATCGAGTGGCTGAAAGAAAGGGATGACCAGTGAGTCGCCACACCAGTTGGTCTCCACCCGCAGAGCCCCGCTTCACGGGACAGGCGCGCAGCCTCAGTTGACCCCTTGAAAGGGGTTCCTCCGCAGTGCAACCAATAAATTCGAATCGATACATGGCCAGTGGTCATTAATCTCTGACCTCCTGCCTTTTTTTCCCCGTCTTCCCTCTCTACCCTTCTCCATTAACGTCCCAGGAGCACTTGAATTTTCATATAAACGACGCATACTACGTAAAAGTGCATTGACAAAATACAGGAATATAGTTAGAGCAGAACGCCCTGGCTGGGACGCTATTCGGGAACTCACCGGATGGAAAACCGGCCGCCGGCTCTCAGTCTTCAGCATGGAGCTTGCCGCATGTTCTGCTGATAGCTGAGCGCTGAGTGCTGACAGGTGATCGCCTGAATCCGGAAACCATTCCGGACGGCGCGGCATCCACAACGTCCAAAGCGAAAGGGATATGAGAAATGTCTGCTTCCATCTTGACCTTTTTTCCTCCATTTCTTCCGTCACTGAAGCTACTGAAATCCTCCATGGAGATGAGCGTTTCCATGATGGAAACGGAGATCCGTGCCGTTTCCAACGGTCTCGAATTGATCAGGGAGGGGCATGCCCTTGGAGTCAAAACGGCTATGCGTTCCCTTCCTTTTGTCTTCCCAATGAACCACAGGAGGTCGGCCGATCTTCTCGAGGGGTATGGAGAGCAGTGGGAAAAGGTATTTTCACTCCTCCGGAAAAATTGTCTGGGCTCCCTGGAATCCATCCGGCAGGAGCGCGCCGCGGAACTGGAGTTTGTCGATTTTCTCACTGAAGAGCCGCCTCCCCAGAAGTGGAATACGGGAGAAGGGGCTTTCAAGGTTCTCCTCGATCTGCCCAGTCTCAGACTCATCGACATATCAAGGGATACGAGCCACCGAATCCAGAACTACACGGTCGTCTTCGCACCCCGTGCCGGGCACAACTCTAACATCGTAGAACGGGTGTCCCTCTACATGAGGGACCACGGACTGACCCGCATCGCCATAGTCGAACAGAAGTGTGCCGATGAAATCCCCCTGGTTATCAACGGGGAAAAACATCGCGAAGACTTTAACAGCCAGGTGAGTCAGTACAAGGAGATACTGGAGTATTTGAAGCAGGCCACCGGGTTTCCAGCCCATCTGGTGGCCATCTGCCAGCCCGGCCCGCTCCTGATGAGCGCCCTGATTCTGAATCCGCACCTGGGCAAAACATTCGGATCGGCAGGATCCCCCATGGACACTGAAGGGGAAAGAGGGTTTCTGACCGATTTCGCCCGCACCATGGGTGAGAACTTCATCGATGTCCTGACCTATCTCTACAAACATCGGGTTCCTGAAGGAAAACCGGGGGAAGGCAGGGATGCGTATGACGGAAGGGCACATGTCCTGGGCTTTTACTTCCTGGGCAAGGATCAGCACACGCGGAATCTAAGAAAACTTCTCACCGACCTGAAGACCGGGAACAAGGCGGGAGCCGAACGACAGAAGGTGTTCTATCATTGGTACAACACGGTGAATCATCTCCCGGTTGACTTCATCAAGGATACCTTCAAGAAAGTCTTCCTGCGCAACGAGCTCGTCAGGGGGACCCTTACCATTTCAGGCAGGAGGATCTCCATCGAGGATTACCCCGCCTCGGTTCCAATCTGGGCCCTGGGAGGAAGGAAAGACGATATAACCCCCCCACTGCAGGCGACGGGGCACATGCGTCTTCTTCGATCGGTTCCCGAAAGGGATAAGCTTACGCTCCTCTGCGATGGCGGTCACATGGGGCTCTTCCGTTCCTCCGAGATCTTGAAGAACTTCTATAGCCGCATCGTTGAATTTATGCTTTCTCACAGTGACTGGGCTGAAACGCAGGAAAAGACCAGTCCTATTCTTCCCCCGCAGATCTAGCCGAATGACTTATCCGAGAGTCCCTGACGACTGTCAGGGATTCTCATCTTATACGACGACCTTCCTGTACGTACTTGAGACAGAATGCGGCGGTGATCTCCCAAAGATCCTCCGGCAGAATCTCTCGTACTTTTTCTTGAATGTCGACTGGCACTCCTCCGTAAAAAGCTTCGGCAATGCCACCCGCAATGCAGGCGAGAGTGTCACTGTCGCCTCCCAGCGAGATAGCGTTTCGGATTGCATCTTCATAGGACTTGGAATCCAGGAAGGCAACGATTGCCTCCGGCACGGTCCCCTGGCAGGAGATATCGAACGAGTAGTTGGATCTGATCTCCTCCACCGTCCGGCGCAGGTTGTACCCGAACCGCCCGGCGATTTTGGCTCTGATCCCTTCCTTGTCGCTGCCTGACCGCGCGAGGAATACGGCAAGTGCCGTTGCCTGTGCACCTTTGATCCCTTCAGGATGGTTGTGCGAAATCTCGGCGCTCTTCTTCGCCTCCTCAAGAACTTCGAATTCCGAGGCGAATGCGAACCCTATGGGGCTTACGCGCATCGCAGAGCCGTTTCCCCAGCTGTTGTAAGGCTGTGGATCATCGGAATGAAGCCAGTGGGAAAAAGAACCCCCGTACCCCGCACCGGGGTAGCGCTTCCCGATCTCTCTGATGGAATCGCAATAGGAGCGGCTTCTGAGAATGGCATCAGCCACAGCTATGGTCAGAACGGTGTCGTCCGTGAAAGTGGAACGGGGGTGGAAAAGAGGGAAATCCTTGCTCTTGATGGGGCGGTGCTCGTAGACCGAGCCGATGATGTCGCCTGCAATCGCACCGATCATGCCTGCTCCTCCCGGCGTCGAGCAACTCCGCTGATTGTACCACCTTTCAGCTCCGCCGTGTGCAGGATCTTTCCGGAGCGATCCCGGACAGCCACCGTGATTACGACCGCAAGGCCTTGGCGAGCTTTATCTCCAGGTCGCACTGGAGGCACCGTTTGGCTTCGCTTACGGCCTGCTCGTCGCTGAAGCAGAGATCGACCTCCCGGAAGTTGTCCCTTCTCTCTTCCAGGGGCAGGTGAGGGGCCGACTCCCTGGCGAGATCGGCAAACCCTTTTTCCCTTTTACCGGTATAAGACTCGAATTCAGACCGTTGCGCAAGAGTCTCTCCGATTACACCGTCTCCGCCGAGAAAACGATCAATGGCCGTTGCCGCCCTGCGTCCTGCTGCAATGGCATCGATGATGGCGCCTGGACCCTTGGTCGCATCGCCGCCTGCGAATACTCCCGGAACGGTTGTCTCGTGCGTTTCTGGATCGATCACGATCAGGCCTCTCTCGGATTTCACATCGCCGCAGGAGGCAAGAAAGGAATTCTCGGCCGATTGCCCGATCGCCAGGATGACCTGGTCCGCATCAACCGTTCTTTGCTCTTCGCCGAATGCCGGGCAGAAATTTCCCTTTTCGTCAAAGACGCACGTACAGGTCACGAGTTCGATTGCCTTCACGTTTCCGTTCTCGCGGATGATCCGGTTCGGGCCCCAGGAAGGCATGAGGTTAACTCCCTCTTCCAGCGCCTGCGCGATCTCCCATGGGCTTGCAGGCATCTCTTCCCTGCTCTCCAGGCACGCCATGGTGACCTGCTTCGCACCGGTACGCAATGCGGTCAGGGCCACGTCCACCGCAACATTGCCGCCGCCGACAACGAGAACCCTGTCCTTCAGCCGGGTCTCCTTGCCTGCGCTTACTTCGGCCAGAAAATCGACACCCCAAAGCACGCCTTGCGAGTCAGACCCTTCCAAGGGGATCTTACGGCTCTCTTGAAGCCCTGTTGCAATGAACACGGCTCCATAGCCCTCGTTCTTCAACTGGTCCGGGGCAAAATCCTTCCCCAGCCTTTTGCCGGTCTCGAGTCTGATCCCCAGGCTCAGTATCTGAGCAATCTCCTTTTCAAGCACCTCTTCAGGGAGCCGGTAAGAGGGGATCCCGTACCTCATCATCCCGCCTGCTTTTTCCCGGGCTTCGAAGACAGTGACTTCGTGGCCTTTCTTTCGAAGGTAAAAGGCTACCGTAAGCCCGGCAGGCCCTGAACCGATCACCGCCACTTTGCGGCCCGTGGTCTCCTTCACATTGGCTGCCGCCATGAAAGTGCCGTCTGCCTTTTCGGCTGCATACCTTTTCAAGGAACAAATGGAAACGGATTGATTGACCTCGCCCCGACGGCACTCCGTCTCACATGGATGCATGCACACCCTTCCGAGTATGCCGGGGAAGGGGACCTTTTCCAGGATCAGCTTGTAGGCCTCTTCCGGCTTACCCTGAGCAATGAGCCTCACATATCCAGGGACATCGATTCCAGCAGGGCAGGCTGCGGCACATGGGGGGGTCTCCTCGGGTACAAAATCGGCAGGCCCCATTGAACGGAGCGGGCGGATGATGTCCAGGACCGCAATGCCGTTCGGGCAGACGGTTTCACATCTGCCGCAGGTCGTGCAGCGCCACGGAAGCGGCGTGTTCGCAATCTCCTCGGCCAGATCGAGCTCGATGAATCGGACAATCCGCCGGATATTGAAATCGTCCTTGCCCGTGATCGGACAGGCGGAGCTGCAGCATCCGCACTGCTCGCAGGTGCGGAATTTTTCGACGCCACCCAGTTTCTCCAACAAGGCTGTTCTATTCTCGCTCATTGTCGTCCCGTTCACCGGAGAAAATTGTTATCCACAGATTACACAGATTTCTCAAATCAGGTTTTGATGGGTTTCGCTCCGCTCTACCCACCTACCAGTCTAGAAAAGAAATTTCACCGCAGAGACGCAGAGGGCGCAGAGTGAATTTCCCTTTTTTGTCTGACGGGAGATGCCGTCGGACAAAAAGATATGCTCACAACATACTCTCGATTTGATCCATTCGAAGATGAACATGCCTGCTGCGCGTTTCATATTATCCGTCAAAGACTTGCTGAGACCGCTCGGAACGCGAGTATTTTCAAATGGCGGTATCTCCCGCCATTTGAAAAGTATAGACTCTCTCTGCGTTCTCTGCGCCTCTGCGGTGAACCCTTCTTGGCTCTTGTTTCTGTTCGCTGACTTCTGCTTACTGCCTACTTCCCTAAATCCAGCTTCTTCACCATCTCCCGCATGGTGTTTGCGAATTTCGGTCCGTCCGCGGCCGAGCACCAGACGTTCCAGAGTTTTTCCGGATCATACCCTTTCTTGGAAATGACCTTCTTCGCCCTCTTGATCCTTGTTTCACAGGCGTAATTGCCGGTGATGTAGTGGCAGGTGGGGAACTCACAACCGGCTACCAGCACGCCGGCCGCGCCCTTCTCAAAGGCGCGCTCGATCAGCTTTATCGGCACCCGGGCCGAACACATGACCCTGATCAAACGCGCGTTGGTCGGGTATTGCAGCCGGCTCACTCCGGCCATGTCCACGCCGCCGAGCGCGCACCAGTGGCAGACAAAACCGAGGATCTTCTTTTCGGCGTTCTCTTCGAGAGCCGCATCCACCTGGGCCTGGAGCTGATCGTCCGAATAATGGACAATGGCGATGCACTCCTTCGGGCAATCCGCGGCACAGAGACCGCAGCCCTTGCAGAGGGCCTTCACCACTGACGGTTGTTTTTGTTCATTCACCTGGATGGCGCCATAGGGGCACCGCTTGCTGCAGAGCCCGCAAGCATTGCAGTCGGTAAGATCAATATCGGCCACGATTCCTTCGGCTTCGATGTGGCCGTTCTTCATGGGAATGGAAACCCTCATGGCAGCGCCGATGCCCTCTTCGCAGCTTTCCTTGAAGGTCTTCGGGTTCTTTGCGCACCCGCATAGGGCTATGCCGTCTGCCGGGAAATCGAGCGGACCAAGTTTGATGTGGCGCTCCTGGAAAAAACCCTCGGCATTGCTGGAGACCTTCAGATGTCCCTTCAGCGCCTCCATGGTTTCATCCCCTTCAAAGCCGACAGTCAGCACCAGCAGATCGGCAGGCAGGATGAAATCCTTTCCGCTCAGGATGTCACAGACCTTCACCTTCAGCTTGCCGTCCTCATTCACGACCTCGGGATAGCGATCGTCCGGGAACCGGATGAACTTCACCCCTGCGGCCTTGGCCGCATCCAGTTGGAAGTGCTCCTCCTTGACCATGCTGAGGTCCCTGTAAAGGACATGGACCAGGGAGTCCTTGTTCAGGTTCTTGAGCGTGAAGGCGTTCTTTACAGACACAGGGCAGCCGATACTGCAGCAGCCCTTGGTCTCGTTCTTGGAGCCTACGCAGTTGATGATCACGGTCTTTTTCGGTTGGTCGATCTGGCCGATTTTGAGGAAGGCTTCCAGCTCGAGCTGAGTGACGACCCTGGGATCACTCCCATAGAAATATTGGCCTTCGGGCCGGATTTCCCGCATACCGGTCGCCACGACAATGGTGGAGACGTCCAGATTCTCGCTTGTGCCGTTGCTCCTGAGCTTCACCTTGTAGTTCCCGATATACCCTTTGACCTCCTCTATCTCCGCCTGGGTGAAAACCCTGATGTTCGGTTCGGCAGCCACAAGTCCCTTCATCCTCTTGACGATCTCTTCTGCAACCGCCTCGCCGTGCTCATGGGAAATCGTCGTGATTCGATTGAGAAGGCCTCCGAGCTCCGGCTGCTTTTCCACCAGGAGCGCCTGAAAACCCTGCCTGGCAACGTGGAGCGCCGTATTCATGCCTGCAACGCCCCCGCCTATGATCATGCACTCTTTTCCCACGGGCAGGCGGATCTCTTCGCCTTTTTCGAGGAGTGCGGCCTTGGCCACTCCCATCTTGACGAGGTCCTTTGCCTTCTGGGTAGCGGCATCGGGTTCGTTCATGTGGACCCAGGAAACCTGCTCCCGGATGCTCACGAACTCCAGAAGATAGGGATTCAGCCCCGCCTCCCTGACCGTCTGCTTGAAAAGAGGCTCATGGGTTCTTGGGGTGCAGGAGGCAATGACGACCCGATTCAGGTTCTGATCCTTTATGGACCTCTGCATGGAGCCCAACGCATCCACAGAGCAGGACCATTTGCCCTCGTCCGCGAAGGCTACGTGGGGGAGCCCTCTCGCATACTCCACCACCTCGGGTACCCTGACCACCCCCGCGATGTTGGAGCCGCAGTCACAGATGAAAACGCCTATTCTGATTTCTTCACTCATCGGATGTCTCCCACTCAAGCCAAACCACTCGACCCTTGCAGGTCACAGGCCGGAATACTGGAATGATGAAATAGTGGAATCAATGGGATATCAAACCCATGCTTCCAATATTCCATCATTCCACTCACGCATGTAAAATGGCCTTCATGCTCGCTGCCGCCGCCTGGACCACCGATTCGGAGATGTCTATCGGCCCTGCGGCGCCGCCGCAGAGATAGATTCCTTCCACATTCGTCTCAAGGGGCGCCATTAACGGATCCTTTTCCTTGAAGTAGCCCAACTTGTCCCGATCGATTTTGAGAACCTTGGCCAGTCTCTCGTTCCGCTCGCTCGGAAGCAGCCCTGTGGAAAGGACGAGGAGCTCGACCTCCTCCTTCATGAGCCGCCCGCTTTCCAGATCCTCGTACCGGATGGTGAGATTCCCCGTGGCCTTGTCCTCGAAGACATCATATGGCCGCGCCCTCACATACCTGACCCCCTGTTCCTTTGCCTTCCTGTAAAAAGACCAGAAGCCCTTTCCGTAAGCCTTCAGATCGTTGTAGTAGACGATCGTCTCCACGGATGGATCGTGCTCCTTGGTGATAATGGTCTGTTTGGCAGCCACCATGCAGCAGACTTTGGAGCAATACGGGACACCGCCGGCCAGTCCCCTGCCCGCGCATTGGATCCACGCAATCTTGTGTGCGTGCTTCTTGTCCGAAGGTCTGATGATGTGCCCTGCCGTAGGCCCACCCGCATTCATCAGCCTTTCAAACTCTGTGTAGGTGATCACATTGTCATAGATCTGGTATCCGTGAAGGCCCCTCGGGGGTTTTGCATCCTGGATGCCGGCCGCAACCACAATGCTCTTCACCTCCACATCCAGGTTTTTAGCTGATTGCCACAATCGGACCGCATCCTTTCCCTCCTTCTTGCATGCCGCCACGCACAAGGCGATCGGGCACTCACGGCACTGGCTGCAGTCCACGACGCATCCGCCCACGCAGGAACCCTGGGGGCGCATCTTCCCGTTTCTGCAGTCGGGATCGAGCACAGCCACATTGGGGACGGCCTGGGGAAAGGCCATGTAGATCAGTTACCTGGTACCGCCGATCTTCCCGTCCATTTCATGAGGCACCGTGACCGGACAGGCCTCCATACAGGCACCGCATCCCGTGCACTTCTCCTCATCCACGAACCTGGCCTTTCTGACGAGACGCACCTTGAATCCGCCGTCGGCCTTGTTGACCTTTCTCACTTCCGTGTTGGTCAGGATCTCGATGTTGGGATGATTGTCCACCTCGTACATTTGAGGCGCCTCAATGCATATGGAGCAGTCGTTGGTCGGGAAGGTCTTGTCCAGACGGGCCATCATTCCGCCGATGCTGGCCGTATCATCCACCAGGTAGACATGGGCACCATATTTCGCCGCATTCAAGGCGCAGTTGATGCCCGCGACCCCCGCACCGATGATGAGAATGGAATCAGCCATAGCTCTGCTCCGCCTTTGCAAAAATCCGACCCCGCATGCCTTTCGGGGTGAAGTTTATGGCTCTGGCACACCCGTCCCGCTTCGCACTATATCTCCGTGACAATGATCGCCTTCGATTTACAAACCGCTTCACAGGTCCGGCAGCCCAGGCAGTTCTGGGGACGGTTGGGATATGCCTTGATGCTGAAATCAAAGACGTCCACCGGGCAGTAGATGATGCATTTCTCGCACCCATCGCACTTGTCGGCGTCTACATGCACCAGATATATTTCAATGCCTATGTACTGCTTTGCCATAAAGTCAATCTCTCGCGCGCCTGTCCCGCCCGGGGCGGGGCTTCGCTAGAGATCCCGGAGTCACAGGGAAAGAGCGCCCCTGTCCTGTTTTTTGGATCCCAAAAAACAGGACAGGCGCCAGCTCCTTCGGAGACATCTCGCTTTGCTCAGCGCCTCTGTGGGCTCTGTGAGAGTAATCTCTATTTTTTGAACTCGTTCCACTTGTAATCGATGATCTCCAGAAGAACGCCGTTCACCTTCTTGGGATGGACGAAGGCGAACTCGCAGTCCCGGAAAGGCCTGACCACCTCGCCGCGTTTGTCGGGGATGAAGGGATATCCTTTGGCCTTCAGTTCATCGACGGCCTTGCGGGTGCTGTCCGCATTGAAGGCGATGAGCATGATGCCCTCGCCGTTCTTCTGGATAAACTTGGCCACGTCCCCATCCGGCGTGGTCGATTCCATCAGTTCGAACCCGATCTCCCCCACCCAGTATCTGGCCACCTTGATCTTTTCCGGTTCGTCGATGTATTCGTCATCCGGCTTTGCTTTTCCCATAATGGGTTCCCAGACCTTACGCGCCTCTTCCAGATTCTTCACGGCAATGCAGATATGATCGATCTTGTTGGCCTTCATTTTTCACCCTCCGATGGACCTCCTGCCGCCCGGAAACCAGGCGGCAGGAGGAGTCATGGAAATGCAATTCTAAAACGTCACCACATCCACTGTCACTTTGATGGCCTTGTCCGGGCAGGCGATGCCGCACTCATTGCAGTCCTCACAGAGGAACTCGGTTATCACGGCCCTGCCGTTCTGGACCCTGACAGCCTTGTCAGGGCATATTTCCACGCAGATGGGTTGAACTATCCCACCGCACATCGTGCATTTCTTCGGATCTATTTGTGCAGCCATTTTCCTTCTCCTCTGTTTTAGGCTTTATACAGTCTGCGCAGGCAAACGCCCTGGCCGCGCGGAATCGCCTTCTGCGTCTCGATCTTGTAGTTCACATTGAAAAAGGCATTCACGTCCGGAAGGATGCTCTGAAGAATCCTGTCGCAGACGAGGACATCCTCTTCCATCTTGACGCCGTATTCCTTTGCATAGGTCGGCCATGGGCATCTCTCCCATTTAATGAAGATCTCATTGGGAGATTGCCCCTTGTCGATCCGGACAATGGCCCCTCCCATGATCCACTGCATCGCTATGCCGCCGGCAAGACTCCTCATCCAGACCTCCTCCCCCTTCAGCCAGTTCAGGCGGGGGAGAGCCGCCTTGCCCAGTTCGGCGCCGATGATCTCCGCAGCCTTCAGGCTCACATCCAGAGGATTGGCCTTGGGCCCTGCGAGTTCCAGCGCCGTCTTTCGCCAACGGAAGTAGGTGCGGCCTATTTCGGACTGGGCCATGTGAAGATCGCCCAATAATTTGCTGATCTCTTTTTCCGCATCGAATGACATGGTTGACCTCCTTATATCCTGATACCGATGTGAAATCCGTCGTGGACCGCGCTGGAAAGATTGCGGGGCACCAATGCGTCGCCGATCACAAAAAGCTCGATTCCCTCTCCCTGAACCACGTTCTTGAGGGCTTCATTCGGCTCTCGCTCGGTCACCACAAGGGTATCGCATTTTACAGGGAACCGATATCCGTCATAGGTCTTCACGATGATCTCGCCCTGCCCGACCTCGTCGATCCGGCTGTCGTTGTATGCCTTGATCCCGTTCTGCCTGAGATAAATCATGTAGCGCCATTTGAACGAGGGATTGATATCGAATCCGGCAGACTTCTCTTTGCCTACGATCGTCACTTTCTTGCCCTGTTTGGCAAGAGAGAGCGCAACGCCTATCCCGGGTTTCCTGTTACCCCAGACCACCACATTCTCTCCGACCTTGGCATCCCCTCTCAGCACGTCCAGGACATTCACCATGTTCAATTTGTCGGTTCCCGGAACGTCGAGCTTCGAATAGACCGGCCCGGTCGCAAGAACCACACTGTCCGGAAGCTCATCCTTGATGAGATCTTCAGTGACTTCCGTCCCGAGGTGGAACTTGACGCCCGACTTTTCGCATTGCACTTTCTGGTACGTGATGCAGGAGAAGAGCTCGTCGTCTCCATAAGGGGCTTTCGATGCCTCAGTCAGTGTACCGCCAAGATCCTTCCTCTTGTCGTAGACGTGAACCTCATGGCCTCTCTGGGCCGCCACATAGGCGCACTCCAGCCCGGCAGGTCCCCCGCCCACGATCATGATGTTCTTCTTTTCCTCCGGAGGGGGCGGATTCATAAACTTCGGATCGTGCTCGTGAGCGCAGAGGGGGTTGATGTAGCACGTCATCGGCGCATCCCTGAAAAGCCGGGCAAGGCAGAGATTGCATGCCAGGCACCAGCGGATGTCTTCCTCCTGTCCCTGCAGCACCTTCTTGGGCATGAGGGGGTCCGCGATCATGGGACGGCACATCTCCCACATATCCAGTTCGTTCTTTTCAATGGCCTTGTGGGGAATGGAAGGATCGAAAAGCCGGTATGCCATCATAATGGGCACCTTCACATTCTCCTTTGCCCTCTTGGCCAGGTGCAGCCAGGCACCTTGTGGCACGTCGCGGCTGATCACCGGCACGATGGACTCCTGCCATCCGGCGGTCACGCTGATATAGTCGATGCCGGCCTCTTCGGAGATTTTGTAGGTCATCATGGATTCTTCTTTGGTGTTGCCCTTCACATCGTCGAGCAGCTCCTCTGCACAGAGGCGAATCCCGATCGGGACGTCGGGCCCGCAGAGTTTCTTCAGCCCCTGGATGGTCTCCACCACCATCCGCATTCTTCCCCGGATGTCCCCGCCGTACTCATCTGTTCTTCGGTTGGTGTAGCTGGAGATGAAGTTGGAGACGAGGTATCCGACGATGCCGGAGATCTCGATCACGTCGAACCCGGCCTCCAGGCCCCTTCGGGCCGCGTCCAGACTCTGCTGGATCACTGCCTTGATCTCGTCCTTGCTCATCTCTTTCATTTGCCTGAAGATCCTGAGCCGCTGGGGCACGGCGGAGGGACCGTGGCCGTAATCGACTTCCACGGCGCCCACCCGGCCGCAGTCCATCAGTTGATAACCAGCGATCGCCCTTTCGCTATGAATCGCGTCTGCAAGGCGCTTGAGACCCGGAATGAATTTGTCGTCCCAGGCTGCAGCTTGTCCGACATAACCCTGGCCCTGTCTGGCTTCATCCATGTAAACGCCCTGCATGAAGCACATGCCGCCGACAACACCCTCTGCCCGGCTGCGGATATAGGCGACGTCCGCATCGGTCACAAACCCGTCATGGCTGTTGAGGTTGTCCTCAGTGGCCGCATAGACGATCCGGTTGGGAACCATGAGGTTGCCCACCTGGATCGGTTTGAAGAGATGGGGGTATTTCTTCGCCCCCGGGTACTTTGAGTAATCCCATTCAAACAATACCTTCGCCATCTTTCATCCTCCTCATGGATTACAGTTTGAAATTGGCCGTTGACTGCCGGCTGACATCCTCGGATTCCACCAAATTCATCTTTTCGTTTCCTTTTTTGATGACCCCATTCTCCTGGGTCGGTTTCTCCTTGTCCTGACCATTGCCGACCGTTCCCGGCTGAACCGCCTTAAACCCATCCACCATGATGCTGAATGTCTCTTCGAGGTTGTCGAAAATGGAATAGGTCATTCCCTTGAGGAGCCATCGGGTAACGATGTGGTCCATGGTCCCCACAAAGATATCCCTCGCCAGGTAGGGATTGAGATCCGGCCTCATCTCTCCGCTTGCCCGGCCCTCTTCGAAGATCTCTATGAGATTGGAGTAAAGGCGCTTTACATTGGCATAGACCTCGGTATTGAGGAAATTGGCGTTCGTCTTGAGTGAAAGGTAGACGATTTTCGCATCCAGGGGGGCCTGCTCGATCCGCAACAGATTCCACCAGAGGAATTTCCTCAGTTTGTTGACGCTTCCCTTTATTCCGAAGAGCTGTCCGTTCAGATCCGCGATGAGTTCCGAAACCCAAAGCTGCGGGATGGCGAGCAGGAGATCTTCCTTGCCCTGAAAATATTCGTAGAGCGCAGCTTCTGAAAGCCCTGCCTGCCTGGAGATATCCATGACGGTGGTCTTCACGAACCCCTGCTCGGCAAATAGCCTTTTTGCCGAATCGATGATCCGCGTGCGGGAGTCTTCTTTGTTGCCTTTGGAAGCCATTTTGTCCTGGTTAGGATGATTAAGGAATAACCCTGCAATTACAGGTCGCCACTAAAAACTTATTTATTGCCGACTACTTGGTAAAAAAGTAAAACTAGGAAACGGTTCGATAACATGGAGGTTCATTGAGGAAAATAGTCCTCATTTCTCCTCACGGTTATTCAGGACTACACTTGGAAGCTGAATTCCCAATAGGCATTAGATTAGCTAAGTTGTTTTTATTCAATAACAAATCTACATCAAATTCTATAGCATGTTGATTATACCTAATACTATTAGGGAATATTAACCGTCAAGAAAAAAATCACTTCTTGTCGGCGCCCTCTCTTCTGGAGTATGAGGTGATCGAGGGACTTTTCCGGTTCAACAATCAGGAGTCTTTTTCGGGCAAGGATGCGGGCGATCGAGACGGCTTATCCGGATTAAAAACCGAACCACGACTTCCAAGGGAGCGATCCACCATGGACGTCTTTGGGGACATCATGATTAGACGATTTATCGCTGTCGGCTTATTCCTGATCGGCATGTATGCGGTCCCTGCGAGTGCGCTCCAGAGGATCGAGCTCCTGGACGGCACCATTCTCCAGGGAGAGATCCTCTCCTTTGACGGATCGGCGTACGCCGTCCGCACAGAGAATCTCGGCACCATGAAAATTGAGAAATCCAAGGTGCGGAGCATTCAGATGGGAGGCACGGACTCACAATCGCAGCAGGCGGTTCAGGATCTCCGAAGCCGCATGCTGACGAACCCCACAACGCTCGGGATGATTATGGAACTGCAGAACGATCCGGATGTCCAGGAAGTGCTCAATGACCCTGAGATCGTCAGCGCAGCAGAGGCCGGAGATTTCGAGAAACTGCTTTCGAACCCGAAATTCATGAAGCTTCTTCAAAATCCGGCCATTCAGGAGATCGGAAGGGGTCTATTGAAATAGTTGTCTGAACGAGATCGCTCAACTCCTCCTCTCTGCGTAACACCTTAGCTCTTTGAAACAGAAGGTCAACGATATTGGCCATGGGGGTCGCTTTTCAAAAACGAAAAGCCGCTGCCCGTTGTTCGGCACGAGTACTAAGCTCGGGCAGGCGGAGAGCCACCCCGTGATTTCCACAGGTGGCCCTGCATGGAATCGACTGAGGAGACCCGCCGCCCGCCTTTGCTGCCCTTTCTGCTTGCGCTCTCCCCAGTACGTCTTCTTTTTTGAAAAGCGACCCCCATGGCCAATCCTACTCCGTTTTCAAAGGGCTAACGTGTTACAAAGGAATGAGTATACTCCCTGAGACTGCTGATGCAGACTTGAGATAAAAGACGAGAATGCGCAGAGATGAACATGAAGAAAAGAACAACTCCCGCTATTTTCCGGTTCCCACTGGTTCTTCTTGGGCTGCTCGTGATTCTATGTTGTGCCACTGCCTATGATCCTCCGGCCGGGCGGTTGAATTGGTTCCTGGAAGTGAGCCCAGGCCTGGCGGGAATTTTCGTCCTGGTTTTTATCGCCCGCCGCTTTCCCATGACCCGCATGGTCTATCTTGGGTGCTTCATTCACATGATTGTGCTAATCTATGGCGGCTATTACACTTATGCGGAGACTCCCCTGGGAGATTGGATGAGAGATGCCTTTGCACTCTCGAGAAATCCGTATGACCGCGTCGGCCATATTGCTCTGGGGCTTTTCCCTGCCCTTGTGGTCAGGGAGGTGCTCTTGCGGCAGACTCCCCTGCAGCGTGGTGGATGGTTGAATTTCATCATCGTCAGCATTGTGCTGGCGATCGGCGCCTTTTGGGAACTCCTCGAGTGGTGGGTGGCGTTAATCGTGGCCCCTGAGGTGGGACAGGCCTATCTCGGCTCTCAAGGCGATGTATGGGATGCCCAATGGGATATGCTCCTGGCGATGATCGGAGGGATCGTAAGCTTGGTCTTCTTTGGAAGAATGCACGACCTGTCCATGGCGAAACTACCTTTGGCTCATCTTTCCCCGGGAAAAGCTAAAGATGATGATTGAACGATCCGTGTATAAAAGCGTCGGACGAAACGAGGATGCGACCGGCATAGCCCGCCGGGTGGCGCAGATCTCGGTCTCTGCAATCAAGCAGATGCCTGTGCTGGCAAGCAGGGTGGAGGGATGTCTCTCCCTTGGTCAGGGCATTCCTTCTTTTGCCACCCCCCCCTTCATACTGGAAGCCGTAATCGAAGCGCTTAGAACGGATGAGGCCATAGGCAAGTATTCCCTTCAACCCGGTATGCCGAGGCTGAAAGAAGCCATCGCCGATCGTCTCCGAAATGCAAAAGGAATACAGGCAGACCCCGAATCCGAGTTGTTCGTCAGTTGCGGCGCCATGGAGGCGATCGCCGCAACCCTCTCGACAGTCGTCGAGAGGGGGGATGAGGTGCTGCTGCCGTCCCCCAATTATTCCTCCCACATAGAGCAGATCCTCTTCGCTGAGGGGGTCCCCGTGTTTGTTCCCCTGATCGAAGAGGAAGGTTGGAAGCTGGACATCGATGGGTTCAAGAACAAACTGACGTCAAGGACCAAGGCCATTGTGCTCTGCAACCCCATGAACCCGACAGGCGCAGTCTTCTCCAAAGAGGAGCTTCTGGCACTGGCTGAGATCGCCGTGTCACGCGGCCTCTTCATCATTGCCGATGAAGCCTATGATTTCCTGATTTACGATGACCTGCCGTATTTCAGTCTCGCCTCCATACCGGAACTGAGAGACCGCTTGATCGCCTGTTTCAGCTTCTCCAAGATGTATTGCATGACGGGCTGGAGGATCGGCTACATGGTTGCAAGCGCTCGTGTGATCGACCAGGTCCTGAAGGTTCACGACGCATTTGCCATCTGTGCGCCCACCATTTCACAGTACGCGGCCCATGCCGCGCTCAAGGCAACAAACGGCCTGGATGGGGAGGGAGACCGCTTCATAAAGACCCTTATAAAGGAATTGTCGGCCAGAAGGGAGTTTGCCTGCGCTCGCCTGGACATGCTTTCTCATCTGTTCCATTATGAAAAGCCGAGGGGCGCTTACTACGTGTTCCCGAGAATCGTCCCGGAAGGTGTGGGGGATATGGATCTCGCACTCAGGCTCCTCTACGAAGCCCGCGTAATTACAATACCCGGAAGCGGTTTCGGACCCACCGGAGAGGGCCACGTCCGGATCTCCTTCGGGGCTGCCCGGGAAGACCTGAACCGGGCATTTGACAGGATCGAGGATTGGGCCGGTATCTACAAGTGAGGAAAGGTTTGCAGAAGTGCCCTGACCGAATTCCAAGGAGGAGAGCACATGGTAAAAAAGGTGTTTGTCATCGGAAGTGGAACCATGGGGAACGGGATTGCTCAAGTCTGCGCCCAGGCCGGCATTTCAGTTGTCCTTTGCGATCTTTCAGCGGACATCCTCGGCAAAGCGGTAAAAAATATCCGGTGGTCTGTTTCGAAGTTCATTGAAAAGGGCACTGTCTCGGAGCCCCTGGAGACAGTCATGGGGAGGATCGCAACCTCCACGACTTACGAGCAGGTGTCTGAAGCGGAACTCATAATCGAGGCGGTGTACGAAAAGATCGAGATCAAGCACGCTGTACTCAAAGCAATCGACTCCAAGGTTAACGATCGGGCCATCCTGGCCTCGAACACCTCGGCCATACCGATTTCGCAGGTCGCCTCCGGAACCAGTCGGGCCGAGAGATTCGTCGGCATTCATTTCTTCAACCCGGTGCCGATGATGGCCGCGGTCGAGGTCATCCGTGGCATCTCCACGAGCAACGAGACATTCGAACGCGCTGCTGATTTCGTACGGCAGATCGGCAAGGAACCCATCATGGTCCAGCGCGATATCGCGGGGTTTATCCTGAATCGGATCAACATGCTCTCCAACATGGAAGCCATGCGCCTGGTGGAGCAGGGCGTTGCGACCCCGGCAGACATCGATAAGGGGATGCGGCTTGCCTTCGGCAGGAAGATGGGACCCCTGGAGACTTCGGATATGGTGGGCCTCGATGTCCAACTTATGGCCTACACGAACACCTATGAAGAAGAGAAAGATCCGCGCTTCTATCCACCCTCCATTCTCAGGCAGAAAGTTCTGGCCGGGCATCTTGGCCGGAAGACAGGCAAAGGGTGGTACGAGTACAATCCCGACGGAAGCAGGAAGTAGAAGATACGCCACAAAGACACTAAGGCGCGAAGAGTACAAAAAAAGGGATCTTAGTGGCGGGCTCTTTTGCAGGGAAAGTGCACACAGAGAGGAGAAATCAGGATGAAGATCAAAAAAGTGGATCACATTGGGGTGGCTGTAAAGAATATTTCAGAGGCAGCGCGCTTTTATACCGACATTCTTGGCATCAAGATGACCGGCACGGAGATCGTGGCCGATCAGAAGGCAAAGGTCTCCTTCCTTCCGGTGGATGACACGAACATCGAGTTGCTGGAATCTACCGAGCCTGACGGCCCTGTAGCCAAATTCATTGAATCAAAAGGTGAGGGCATCCACCATATCGCCCTTCATGTGGAAAATATCGAGGAAGCCCTTGAATTCATGAAGAGCAAAGGAGTCCGACTCATTGACCAGAAACCCAGAATCGGCGCAAGGGGGATCCGCATCGCCTTTGTTCATCCCAAGGAGACCAGGGGCGTTTTGCTGGAGTTGTGCCAGGAGGAGTGAAGAAATCCCGCCTGCTAATCGCTTGAACAGAAAAAAGCCCGGGAGGGTCTCCTGACCCCCGGGCCTCGGCATCCTGCAGAGCGGATCTTTTACCTGTCTTCTTCTATCTGTTTGTCGGGAATCAGAATCCGATAAAGGTCCCTGATCTCCCTGACCAGTTCTTCCTTCTCTTCCGGATTTAATTCAAAGTCCTCTTTTTCCTTCATTTTTGCTCCTGTCAAATAGTCCGCGCTCACTGTGAAATCGAACGCGCATAGTCAGCAAATATAACCACGATCGTTTCATCCGGAGTTTGGGAATAAGCGCATTTTGACTGTGAAGATGATGAAAATAGCCGGAAAGCGACCTTATTACAAGAGCGAAATTTAATCAAGAATGAGATCGGATAACCAGGGATTTCGATTCGTTGTTTGCAACGGGGGTGCGGAGGATTATAATGACAACAAGCGGCGCACAAAGAAATTTCCTCCTGTAATCGTCTCCCCTGCTCCTCTGCGCCGCCATGGTCGCTTTGCTCATTTCCAGGTCCCCGGGACCCTAAGTCAGGTTCTCTGGCAAAGACTTCCTCTTCTCGCAGAAAGGAGGGTATGACCATGAGAGTTCAACTGAAAAACATCATTTCCGCCACCGATTTTTCGGAAACTTCAAATCTGGCCGTATCGTACGGGCAGAGGTTGGCAAAGGAATTCTCTGCAAAACTCTTCCTGTGCCATGTCCTTTCGGTCCCGACCGGCTACGGGGAAGCACTTCCTGATCCTTTCATCCAGCAGTCTCGGATGATTGACCAGGCAACCGAACGCTTTTCTCGCTGGATGGAGGGACAATCCGTCAACTGGGAGCCGCTCGTATCCATCGGGGGGGCCTCCGAGGAGATAACCCGTTTTGCCGAGGAAAAAAAGGTGGATCTGGCCATCTGCGCAACACATGGCCGCTCCGGATTAAAACGGCTCATCCTGGGTTCAGTGACGGAGCGACTCATGCGCAGCCTGACCTGTCCGGTCCTGGTCGTTCGTCCCCAGGCAGGTGATCTCTCCCTTTCACCTTCAGGCGAAGTAAAATTTCGGAGAATTCTTGTGGGCTGTGACTTTTCGCCCGACTCTGACCTCGCCTTTCAATATGCGCTCAGTCTGGCTCAGGAGTATCTTTCCGAACTCCACGTCATCCATGTGATCGAGCCTCCTATATACAAGCACATGCTGAATGCAACCAAGATTGAAGGGGTAAGGCAAGATCTCCGCGCGCAACTCAAAGAGAAGCTCTCGGACATGATCCCGCAGGATGCGCATAACTGGTGCAAACCCGTGACGGTTCTGCTGGCCGGCCAGCCATATGACGAACTGACCAAGTACGCTGTGGTGAATGAAATGGATCTTATCGTGCTGGGGTTGAGGGGGCGCAGCCTCATGGAAACCCTGCTCATGGGATCCACCACGGACAGAGTCATCCGACAGGCGCCATGCCCGGTGTTATCCGTACAGCCGGTCCGCTGGAACAAGGAGAACCAGAGTTCGGAGGTCGGAGGTCGGAGGTCAGAGAAGTAGATCCGGGCACGGAGACCGGCTTGGGGTGATGCCCTGTCGCACTTGCTCTTTCTCCAGCAGTTTATCCCGCGCGAGTCACGGGAGTCGAAATGCTATGTAGGCTTGTCGAAATTTTCCTGCTTGATCAATCTTGCCGCCCTCAGCGCAAGCGGCCCCGCTGACCTCCGGCCTCTGATCTCTGACCTCCGGTCTATGCCGTTGACATTCCCGGCCCGCGAAAATATCATCATACATCATGAAAATAGGTAAGCGGCTCTATCTGGTTCGCCACGGGCAGGTTCAGGGGTATGACGGTTTTCCGGTCTACGGGCACATGGATGTGGATTTGACCGAGGTCGGAATCATGCAGATCGAGAGCCTTTCCGAACGACTCCGGTATGCCGAGATCCATGAAATCTACTCGAGCGATCTGAAGCGGAGCCTTGTCGGTGCAAGGATCATAGCCCGCCACCATGACGTTCCCCTCCATTCCAGGCCCGAGTTCCGGGAGGTCAATTTTGGGGCGTGGGAAGGCTTGAGTCTTCAGGAGATTCGCGAGCGCTATCCTGAAGAGTTGTCGAGGCGGGAAATGGACGTCTTGAACTTCGCCCCTCCGTTGAACGGGGAAAGCATCAACTGCCTGGCGGAGAGGGTAATGACCTGCTTCAAATCCATCATGGCATGCTCGGAGGACAAGAATATTCTCCTCCTGGGGCACGGGGTCGTGAACCGGGTGATCCTCTGCAATGCCATGGGCCTTGATTCCGGCCTGATGTTCAACCTGCAACAGGATTATGGGTGTCTGAACATCATCGACTACTATCCGGATCGCACCTTGGTGCGACTGGTGAACGGATGACAGGAAAGTAAGCAGTAAGCAGAAAATTTTCTCCAATCCATCGGTCGATGCCAAAGCCGGAACGAGGGCGTGTTTGAGACATAGGCGGTTAGTGGTTCCGTTTTTCTTGACTGCTTACTGCCTACTGCTTACTGCTTACTGTAGTAATCTGCTTACTGCCTACTGCTTACTTTATAAGACTCTGGAGAGAGACCATTCACGATGACACTTACACCCGCCCGTATCGCTGCCATCCCCCTGTTCGAAGGACTGCCTGAAGAGCATCTTCGCGATCTTGCGGCCATAGCAAGAGAGCAGTCGCTGCGAAAGCGAGAGACCATCTTCTCGGAAGGCGAGAAGGGGACCGGTTTTTACGTGGTCCTTTCCGGGAGGGTGAAAATCTTCAAGCTCTCGGCTGAGGGCAAGGAACAGATTCTTCATTTCTTCGGCGCCGGGGAGCCGTTCGGAGAAGTCCCGGTCTTTACCGGCCTTCACTTCCCGGCCAATGCAGAGACCATCGAGGATTGTCGTCTTCTCTTTTTCCCGAGAGAATCCTTTGTTGGGCTGATCCAAAAGAATCCTTCCATTGCCTTGAACATGCTGGCCGTTCTTTCGAAACGTCTCCGGGTCTTTGCTTCTTTGATCGAAGACCTTTCTCTCAAAGAGGTCCCGGGTCGGCTTGCCGCATACCTTCTTTATCTGAGCGACAAAGGAAGCGGCGCGAGTGAACTGGAACTCACCATCACCAAATCCCAGCTTGCCAGCCTTTTGGGAACCATCCCGGAAACTCTCTCTCGTATCATCGGCAGGATGACCGGCCAGGGTCTGATCGAATCCGACGGTCGAAAGATCCGAATCCTTGATCGCAGTGGACTAAGGGGGTTGGCGGAGGCAGGAAGAAGCCTTTAGTGTCACCCTCATGTGTTCTTACGCGGCCCGGGCCCGACCAGGCTATAGACCTTCACCTTGTCCTTCACGTTCTTGAACTTCATCAGGCCCCTGTCAAAGAGAGGGATCTCCCCCTCCACTCTCCTTGCCGTTTCAGGGCCGATGAGAATATCACCCCTTTTTGCCGCCGAGGCAATCCGGGCAGCGAGATTGGTGACGGGCCCGCTGGCCGTGAAGGTCATCCTGGTGCCGGTTTCGCCCTGGAAGCGCGTCATTCCCAGATAGGCAATGCCTGAATTGATCCCCATGTTGACGTGAACGGGCTGGAACCGACCCTCCAGTTCCCGATTGATTTCAAGCGTACGCTCCCGGATGTGAAGGGCTGCTTTGCAGGCATTCAGTCCGTTTTCCGATTCTTGCCCTTGAAAGATGGCCATGAGGCCGTCTCCGGCAGTCTCATTGATATCCCCGCCGTGGTGATTGATCTCGTCCAGGAAACTTGAAAAATATTTTTCCAGGACAAAGTTCACCTTCTCCCGGGTGAGCCTCTCGCTTATCTTCGTGTAGCTCGCAACATCCAGGAAGAGAACAGATACGTCCGCTTCTTTCTTGTCGAGAACAGGTGTAAACGGGTCTTTTTCCAGAATCCTGTTTACGGTGTCCGGGACAAAGGGCCGAATGTGTTTCAGGATGCTGTCGAGTGTGAGTCTTTCCTGAGAGAGCTTCCAATGCCTTCGCGCATTGAGGATGGCGTTTGTCGCCAGATCCGTAAGGTCTTTCAACAGGACGATGTCTTTGGGATGAAAACCGTTCTTATCGTCCGAAATCACGTCCAGCACTGCAAGAGGTTTGCCTCCTCCATCCCATATTGGAAATGCCACCTCGCAGATCGGGCCGGCCGACGCCGAGGACTGGGGTGCACATTCAAATGCCACCGGGTCCTTCAAGGCTTTCTGAATATGTTCCCCCCCCTTCTTGCAGAGCTGACAGTTGATTCTCTCTTTGCTCAGCGAGCAATGCAAGGGACGGGTGTAATACTTCGCCTCCGGATCGAACATCAGAAGACAGGCCTCTTTCGCATAAGGGACCGTCACCTTTGCTTCGTCCCTGATGACTTCAAGGATATCCCCCGGGTCCAGGGAGGAAGTCACCTTTTTCACAACCCGAAGGAGGTTCTCGAATCGTTCTTTGTAGGAAGGGGTCATAAAATCAGAGATCGGAGATCAGAAGTCAGAGATCAGAAGTCGGACGAAGAGTGCTTTACCTGACCTCTGACCTCCGCCCTCTGATCTCCGGTTAGTGTTTGGTGATCAGATGCCTGACAGCCTTATCCAGCCCGTCCAGCGTCAGCTCGAACATGGGAAAGATTTCCCTGATCATGCTGATTGTGCGGGTGTAGTTCCACTCCTCCGCCATCCTGGGATTGAGCCAGGCACAATATCGAAAGGTCTTTCCAATGTCTTTAAGACGTTCATAGCTCGGTCTGCCGGATCGTTCCTCCAGATGGATGGACCCGTCGGTGGCCATCAGTTCATAGGGCGCCATGCTGGCGTCGCCAACGATGATGAAGCGCGTTTCAGGATCCAGCTTTACAATTTCATCCACATTGATGGGCTTGCTTCGTCTCGGGGGATCTTCCCATAACTTGTCGTAAATCGTGTTATGGAAGAAGACGGTCTTGAGATCCTTGAACTGGGATCGCGCATAATTGAACAGGGTCTGAACCATTTCGATGTACGGATCCATGGACCACCCGCCGTTATCGATGGCCAGGATCACCTTCAGCCGGTCCTTAAGGCTCCTGTCGAATACGATCTCGATCTCGCCGGCATTCTTCATGGTCTGGTAGATGGATTCGTCGATGTTCACGGTGTCCTTGGGGCCTACGGGTACCAGGTTTCTCAATCTCTTCAGGGCCTCTCCCATCTGGGATTCGGTCAGGGGCCCCTCCTGGGAATAATCCTTGTATCGCCGATCCATGGCGACTTTGACCGCCGATTTGTTTCTCGATATTCCGCCGACCCTCATGCCGCCGGGGTGATAACCCGAATGGCCCACAGGCGATGTGCCTCCTGTGCCGATCCATTTGGCTCCACCGTGGTGCGCTTCTGTCTGCTCTTTCAGGCGGTCCATAAAGTATTTGATAAGCTCTTCAGGGGTCAGCTTGGACAATTCCTTCTCGTCCATGCCTAGCGCTCTCGCCAGCTCCTTGGGATCCTTCAGCCACTCCTGGAGCAGTGTCCTGGCCACCTCCGAGAGCTCCACCTCGGTAGGATCACGCAACTCGACCCCCTGAAAGCAATGGGCGAAGACCTGATCATAGAGATCGAAATACCTCTCGCTTTTCACCAGGACGGCACGTGCAGAGGTGTAGAAGTCATCAATGGAGTTGATGAGGCCCATGTCCAGCGCCTTCTGGAGGCGGAGAAAGGACGTGGGGGACACGGGGATTCCCACTCTCTTGAGGGTATAGAAAAAATCAACGAACATTCTCGCCCTCTCAGATCCTGAAACGGGATACTGCATTCTGAGCCACGGCGTAATCCGGGCTCTTCTTGAACAACACACCCAGGAAAGGGACTTCCCCCTTCACCAGGTCCTTGACCTTGAAGTCGGGATCGGACCGAAGCGCCCTGATCCAATTGATGAGTTCCCTGGTGGCCGGCTTCTTCTCGACACCCCTGATCTCACGGAGCCTGTAAAAGGTCTTCACCGAGCCCTCGAGCAGGTCCTTGCTGAGATCGGGAAAATGGACTTCGATGATGTTTCTCATCATGTCGGGCTCGGGAAAGGCAATGTGGTGAAAGTTGCAGCGCCCCAGGAACGGATCGGATAGATCCTTTTTTGCGTTCGAAGTGATTACGATGACAGGTCTGCAGATTGCCTTAATGGTTTTGTCGATTTCAATGATGTCGAACTGCATCTGGTCCAGAACGTCGAGCATATCATCCTGGAAATCCGTGTCCGCTTTGTCGATTTCATCGATCAGCAGGACGACTTTTTCCGAAGAGACGAACGCCTGGCCGATCTTTCCCATCTTGATATAATCCTCGATATTGCTGACATCCCGATTCGAATCACCGAAACGGCTATCGTTCAAGCGCGTAAGCGTATCGTACTGATACAATGCGTCAATCAGCTTCATGCTGGATTTCACATTCAGGATGATCAGCCTCATATGAAGCGCTTCGGCAACGGCATGGGCCAGCATGGTCTTCCCGGTACCGGGCTCCCCTTTCAGGAGAAGCGGCATCTCGAGCGCCATGGAGATGTTTACGATTTTGGCGAGTTCCTCATCCAGCACATATTTGGAGGCGCCGGTGAATTTTTCCTGTGGATTTTCAGCATGCATTTTTGACTCCTGGGATTTAGAATGCTTTCTTCCTTTTTGGGAGAAGAGGTACTCCCGAAATTGTTTTTTAAAGGGCATATCACAAAGATCCATCCAAAAAGGTAAAACAGTATTTTATACGCTGAGACCTTTTCTGTCAAAAGGAACGTGCTCGTAAACTTCCGTGAACGTCAATGAACACGGTCCCAGGGGTTCGGACAGAACGAAACGGAGAACACATGCCACTCGGCTTTCCATCCTTGAGTCACGGCACCATAGCATTCGGCTTCTTCAACATAGACACGGACCTTCTGCTGCTCGATCATTACTTCATCTTCGCCGATCACTTCTGCAGCAATGTCGCCCGGCTCGCCCGGGAAGGGGACCAGGAGGCCTCAGAAGAGACATGGGATGTCTATGCCATTGAAAACCGGTCTGAAATTGGAGACCTGATGGGCGCCATCCACTCCATCCGTTTTTCCGGTTTTATAGGTGAAGTCTACCGGCGCTTCCCCTTCCCCCAAAACCAATCTGAGTTCAAGCAGAAGCCGGAGGGATACCGCAACAGAGGGTTGATTGCGGAGATCATCGGAAGATACGGAGTGGAAGTCCGGATTTCCATCAAAGCGGCGCGGACCCCCTCGACTGTACAGATCGGCGAATTCCTGTTTTCGGCCGGAGTCTTTCAGGAACTGGTGCAATATGTCTGGCTTGGGGGGTATCCTCGGTGGAGAGACGGTATCAGGCCGGACTATGTGCTTGATATGAAACAGGCTGTGGAGGAAAGCCGCTCCTGGCTCTTTTCGGATATCGGCAACAAATTGCTTTAATGGAGTCGGGTTGAAGGTCCTGACTCTCGGCGGCAAACGACTTTATCCAACTTCAGCGTGACAGGTGCCGCCATGCATCCTGAGCCTGTTTTCTGCCCTTATCTTCGTCATGCCCGCTTTTCTCATACCCGCCCCTGGCCTCGGGCGGCGGAGTCTGTCCCCCCATCAATCTGGCAATCCTCTCTTCCAGCGGCGGATGGGTCGAGAAGAGGTTTGCGAGGCTCCCGGCGCTCAATGGGTTCACGATAAACATGTGGGCCGTGTTGGCCTGCGCCTTCATGGGAATTCGCTTGGAATAGGCACCCAGTTTCTGAAGCGCACTAGCCAATCCAAGAGGATGACCGGCAAGGTCGGCGCCTGTTTCATCTGCGTGATATTCTCTTGATCTGGAAACAGCCATCTGGATGAGCATGGCGGCTATCGGGGCGACGATGGCTGCGACAAGCATGCCTATGGCTCCCCCTCCTCTTTCATCCCTGGAGCCTCCGCCGAAAAAGGCCGTCCATCGCGCCATGTTGGCCAGAATCATGATGGCGCCCGCCATAGTGGCCGCAATGGACCCGATCAAAATATCCCTGTTTCTCACGTGGGCCATTTCGTGCGCGAGGACCCCCATGATCTCATCCCTGTTCATGAGTTCGAGAAGACCCCTGGTCACGGCAACGACCGCATGTTCAGGGTTGCGGCCGGTTGCAAACGCATTCGGGGAGTTCTCCGGAATGACATAGATCCTCGGCATGGGCATGTTGGCTTTGAATGCAATGGTTCGCACGATGTCGTAGAGCTCCGGGCTCTCAGCCTGGCTCACTTCGGATGCCCTGTACATGCGCAGGACGATCTTGTCCGAAAACCAGTAACTGAAGAAGTTCATGCCGATCGCCAGCACGAACGCAATGATCATCCCCTGCCGGCCACCGAACATGTTTCCTACCCAGACGATCAGGGCGGTCAGCACCCCGAGCAATACGGCTGTTTTAAACCAGTTTCCCATGATGGCGTTCCTCCTCAGACAGAAAGGATAATGATTGAACCGAGCCTGTCAAGGGAATATAATCGATTGAAATATTTATCATTTTACATTTACCATTTATCATGTGATGGAATCCTTCTCTCATGATCAATTCAATGATCAATGAGAAATGACAAATGAGAGATGATGGTGAAGATCCTGATCATACGCCCTGCTGCCCTTGGGGATACCCTGATGCTGCTGCCTTCCCTTGACCGGATCAGGCACTCTGCTAATATCGTGCTGGTCGGCCGGAGGCCGGGGATCGATTACCTGAGGCCCTTTGTGGAGGGGTGCCTGGATTTCGAGGGAGCCGGATGGCATACGCTTTTTACGGACGAGCCCGAGCCGGCGAATCTTCCCAGTGCCGACATTGCATCGGTCTTTCTGAAGGACGTCGATGGCAAGGTGAAAAGAAATCTTGAATCGCTCTTGCCCGGTACGCGGGTCCACGTATTCCCCGGCCTTCCCCGGAAGACGGAAGAGATTCATGCTGCTCTCCACCTGGCGCGCTGCCTCCGAGCGGCCGGATGTGAAAGCTTGAACCCTGAAGAATGTATCGAAAAAGCTCTCGGACGGCCCTTGCTCCAGGTGGACGGATCGACAGGAAAAAGGATCCTTTTCCACCCCGGATCGGGCAGCCGTCAGAAGAACCACTCACCCGAATTCTGGCTGAACTTGATCCGCACCCTCAGCAACCCCGGTTTCTCCCGAGGACTTCAGCCATCCCTTCTCCTGGGTCCGGCAGAGGAGGGGCTTCGGTCTTTTTTCGAGGAGCGACTGCATAACGGCTGGAATGGAGTCATTCTTTTTTCACCTGGTCCAGAGGATCTCATATCTCTGATGAGGGAAGGCGCGCTCTATATCGGTCAGGACAGCGGCGTCACCCATCTTGCAGCCATGATGGGGTTGCCGACTGTCGCCCTTTTCAGGAACTCCTCAATAAAGATGTGGAAACCTCTGGGCCCCCGAATCAGGGTTCTTCGGGATGAGATGGACGGAAGCATGGGTACTTCTGCTGTAGTGAAGGAGGCGGAGTCTCTCCTCGGAAGCGTATGAAAAAGTCCACGGAACTGCTCGACAGGATCAGAAAGACCATTGCCCGGTATCACATGATCGGCCCGGGCGACAAGGTCATTGCAGCGGTTTCAGGCGGGGCTGATTCGGTTTGCCTGGTTCACGTGCTTTACCGGCTCTCTCGTGAACTCGATCTTCAATTGGTAGTCGCCCACTTTGATCATGGGTGGAGACCCGGTGAGGATGAGTCCGAGACGGAGCTTGTGCGCTCCCTTGCCTTATCCCTTGGACTCCCCTTTGAATTGGCAAAATCTCCCTCGCACATGAAAAAGGGCCTGCTTTCCCTGGAAGAGTCTGCAAGAAACGAACGGTACGGATTCCTCGAAAGGGTAAGGGAAAAGCACCTTGCGAACAGGATTGCCCTGGGCCATCATCTTCATGATCAGGCAGAGACCTTCCTCATGAGGCTCCTGAGAGGAAGCGGCGTTTCAGGCCTGGCGGCAATCCCCCCCACAAGGGACAACATTATAAGACCGCTGATTGAAGTCACAAGGCATGAAATCGAATTGTACGTCAAAGAGAGGGAACTATGCTTTGCAGTGGATAGCTCGAACCTGAATATCGATCTCTTCAGAAACAGGATCAGGCTGGAACTTGTCCCGCTGCTCCTGCAGTACCAGCCCCGGTTGGTCGAACATCTGGGAGAAATGACCTCCACCCTGAGGGAAGAGTCTGAATTCCTGGATTCTCTCTCTGCGGAGTGGATTGGAAAAGAAGCCGGTCCTGTCTCAAACAAGAAGATTTCGATTCCGCTTCAGCCCTTCCTTGCCCTTCCGGCGGTCCTGAGGAAAAAAATCATCAGAAAAATCCTGGCAACGCTCAGGGGAAGCGTAAGAAGAATCGGCCGGAAGCACATCCATGCCGTAGATGAGCTCGCAAAATCCACACAGCCCCAGGGGAGACTTAACCTTCCGGAGCGGCTGATCGTCAAGAGAACCTATGATTTGCTCCACTTCATCAATCAAGATGAAGGAATGGCCAAGGGGTTCCGCTATTGTCTGGATGGCCCTGGAACCTTCTTCATCCAGGAGATCGGAAAATCCTTGAGCCTTTCGGTCAGGGATAAGGAAGAAGATTGGAGCCCGCCGGCTTCTCCCTGGACTGCAGATCTGGATTCAGAGAAGACGCGGTTCCCCCTCGTGATCAGAAGCTTCAGGCCGGGTGACCGATTTATCCCTCTTGGCATGAAAGGACACAAGAAGCTCAAAGATTTTTTCGTCGATCTCAAAATGCCCATCGAGGTGCGCCGCACCACGCCCATCCTGCTCCAACAGGAAACCCCTGTGTGGGTGGGCGGGTGCAGGATCGACGAGCGGTTCAAGGTCACCCCTTCCACACGCACCATCCTTGAAGCCAGTCTGACATGAATAGATGTTCGATGTTCAAATCTTCCCCGCAGGGGTTGTGGACCCCGAAAGCATGTTTAGCTTGTGCTCATCGATTCAAATATCCGGATTTCCGGATATCGGAGAGGAGGTGGCGTCATGGATGCGGAAACATGCCTGGAAAGATGTATCTGCAATTCCCGGAACTGCGAACAGAAAGAGGATGGTACCTGGGATTGCTCCGCCAGCGAGGAGGTCTGCCCGGAACTCTGCGGCATTCGTTAACATAGTGTAGGCGGCTTCGAAGCCGCCTACATCCGGGTTCCCTCCTGCCGATCCTGCGCCCGCCTCGAGAACGTATCCCACGGTCTTAATCGGAAATGAATCTTGCCAACCGATGGAATTCCATGTATTAGTCAAGAATTCTTCATGTCTTGTCCGGCGCTCAGCAGTCGTTTCGGCAGAAATCCAATATCGCTCGAGAGTACCTGGCGGGCGATTCCAAGGATCTCGGGCGGACATGGCGTGTAAAGTCCACCAGCCAAACGCGTCCTACGAGGATGAAAGGAGTGAAACGGGTGGAATCAACAGAGAAAAGAAAATCGGGGATAGCATTGGTTGGAGATCTGCCCTGGGGGAGTCATTTCTGCCAGTTTTACAAAACAAAAAAAGATCTGCTCGACATATTGATCCCTTATTTCAGGGCAGGGCTTGAGAGTAATGAACTCTGCATATGGGTCACCTCCGACTTCTTTGCAGCCGAGGAGGCATTAAAGGCCATGAAGAAGGGTGTGCCCGGCTTTTCGGAATATCAGGCGAAGAAGCAGATGGAGATATTTCCCCACACAGACTGGTATCTCAAGGGCGGGAAATTCGACCTCCAAAGGACCCTTGATATGTGGATGCAGAAACATGATGAGGCACTTTCCAGCGGGTTTGACGGCATGAGGGTAAGCGGCAATCCTTACTGGATCGATAACAAGAAGGACTGGGATGACTTCGCCTGCTACGAGGCCGAGATAAACAACGTAATCGGGGGAACCAAGCTGCTGGTGCTTTGCACTTACTCGCTCAAGAAATGCGGCGTGGTTGAAATCATGGATGTGATCAAAAACCATGAGTTTGCGCTCGCAATGAACCAGGGCGTGTGGCAGATCGTCAGAATGCCCGCCAACGGGCACCATCATCTTGATTGGGATTGAGCACTCAAAGGTCCATTAAAGAAATGCGCGCTATTTCCTTTAACAACCGGGATTCAGGAATCCCGCTGATCGGAGATCTGGCCTGGGGCACCCACCTGTGCCAGCTCTACCAGACAAAGGAAGACCTGCTTGAAATACTTGTGCCCTACTTCAGGGCAGGGCTCGAAAACAATGAATTCTGTGTCTGGGTGACCTCCAGGACCCTCCGGGTCAAGGATGCCAAAGAGGCCATGGCAAATGGGGTGGCCCAGTTCAAGCGATATCAAAAGAGAGGCCAGATCGAGATTGTTTCCCATGACCGTTGGCTCTCCGGAGCAGGAGGGATCGCAGAACCGATCGTTTCGAAGCTTGACAAGGCTATCTTCAACGGCTTCGACGGTCTCAGGCTTGCATGCAGTGGCTCCCCTGAAAAGTGGGGAGATGCCTGTGTCTATCCCGGCACTGACCAGATAGCCGGATATAATGTGATCGGGCTCTTTGAGTACCCCCGAGACAAATTCGATGCAATTGGCATCATGGAGATCGTAAAGAACCACCGCTTCGCGCTTGTCCGCAATGCAGGACGGTGGGAGGTCATCGAGAGCACGGAAGCCCGGGTCATGAAGGATGCCCTGAAGAGGAGCGAAGAAAAATTCCGCTCGCTCTTCAGCAACATGTCCGAAGGGTTCGCCTATCACCGGATAGTTCTCGACCCCCGGGGCAAGCCGTGTGACTACATTTTCCTCGAGGTCAATGAGGCGTTCGAGCGGTATACCGGCCTCGAAGGAAAGAGCATCCTGGGCAAAAGGGCCACGGAAGTCCTCCCGGGCATAGAAAAGGATTCGGCGGATTGGATAGGAAAGTACGGCCACGTCGCGTTGACGGGCGCGCCGGTGCAGTTCGAGAGCTATTCCTCGGCGCTCAAAAGGTGGTATTCGGTTTCCGCCTTCAGACCGCACCCTGGCTACTTTGCCGTGACCTTCAGCGACATCACTGAAAGGAAGAGATCCGAGAGCGAGCTGCTGAGAGCCAAGAAGGAATGGGAAAAGACATTCGACAGCGTGCCGGACCTGATTGCAATTCTGGACGGGAGCCACAGAGTCGTGAGGGTGAACAGGGCCATGGCGGAACGGCTTCACATGAAACCCGAGCAGTGCGTCGGGGTGAAGTGCCATGAAGCGATCCACTGCCTTCCGGGGCCCATCGGCGCCTGCCCTCATTCGAAAAGCATTGCCGACGGCCGCGAACACGTCGAGGAGGTCCATGAGCCGCGGCTGGGAGGCGTATTCCTGGTAAGCACCACACCCATGTACGATGATTCCCGGAAGCTGCTCGGCTGCGTGCACATCGCAAGGGACATCACCGAAAGAAAGAAGGCCGAGGAGGCGCTCACGAAAGCCCACAGGGAACTTCAGGAGCATGCGGCCCGATTGGAAGCGGCCAACAAGGAGCTTGAAAGCTTCAGCTATTCGGTTTCCCATGACCTCCGCTCGCCTCTTCGGGCGATCGCCGGCTTTACCCGGATGATTCTTGATGATAATGAGAAGAGTTTTGATTCGGAGACCTTGCGCAAGTTCAACATCGTTCAGGAGAACGCCCAAAAGATGGGCAGGTTGATCGATGATCTGCTCAGGTTATCCCGCCTGGGGCGGACCGAGATAAACCGGGTTAAGGTGGATATCGGCCTCCTTGTGCGCGAGGTGCTTCAGGAAATCCGGGTTACGGAGCCCGGGCGGGACTTTATTGCCGATCTCCATGATCTCCCTGCAGCCAAAGGGGATCCGGCTATGATACGGCAACTTTTTGTCAACCTGTTATCCAATGCGGTGAAGTTCACGCGGGTGAAGAAGAAACCGCGTATTGAAGTGGGAAGCTTCGAAGAGTCCGGGGAACGCATTTATTATGTAAAAGACAACGGTGTGGGATTCGATATGAAGTACTGCAACAAGCTCTTCGGCGTCTTCCAGCGCCTGGTCAGCGAAAGCCAGTTCGAAGGGACCGGCGTGGGGCTTGCAATCGTCCAGAGAATCGTTCAACGGCACGGCGGACGTGTCTGGGCCGAGGGAAAACTTCAGGAGGGGGCTGCCTTCTATTTTACGCTTCCCGAAAAGGAGCAGCGATGAGAGAAGAAAAGACCGAAATCGTCCTTATCGAAGACAATCCAACGGATGCGGAGCTTACGCTTCACGCCCTGAAGAAGAGCAATCTCGCCAATAATGTGAAGGTGCTGAGAGACGGCGAGGAGGCGCTCGAATATCTTTTCAGTGCATGCCCCCTGCCGGGAACGGTGGGATGCCCTTATCTGATTTTGCTGGATCTGAAACTGCCCAAGATCAGCGGACTCGAAGTGCTGGAGAAGATTCGTTCCGATGAGCGGACAAAAATGATCCCGGTGGTCGTCCTGACCTCCTCGGCGGAAGAGAGGGACAGGGTCGAGAGTTATAAACTGGGGGTGAACAGCTATATCGTAAAGCCGGTGGAATTTGACAACTTTGCCAAGGTGGTTGCCCAAATCGGGTTTTATTGGGTACTGCTCAACAAGAGGCCCTATTAGCATCACTGATGGAGTGGTCGATGCCATTCACCCATTTCAGAAGTGAGGCCCCCGAAAGAGCAGCAGGGCAGCGGGATATCATGCTGTATTCACGACAGGGACCGTGTTGCCCAGCTTGGGGATGGGCAAATGAAAAATCGTGATGTGCCGTTCGTCCTGATGGCTGATGATGACGAAGATGACTGCATTCTGGCCAAGGATGCTTTTGCCGAATCAGGTGCTCTGGGAGTTCTGGGTTTTGTCGAGAACGGATTGGAATTGATGTCCTCTCTCTTCCGCTCCGCCGCTCTTCCCGCATTGATCCTTCTGGATCTCAATATGCCCCTGAAGGACGGACGCGAGGTGCTGAAAGAGATCAAGTCCATTCCTCGATTCATGAATATCCCCATAGTGGTGCTCACTACCTCCAGAGAGGAAAAGGATGTCAACTACAGCTGCGAAATGGGCGCCAAGTCCTTTATCACAAAGCCGGCCACATTCGATGGGTGGGTCGAGATTATGAAGAGCTTGTCCGACAAATGGCTCGCCGACAAGTCATCCTGAGCTTCCGCCTCAAACACACTTCCTTCGAGCCCATGTCGTTCCTCATGGTTCTTCCTCCCTGAAAGGAAAGCAAATGGTTGAAGAAGTCTCTCCAAATATCTACAGGATTGAAATCCCCCTGCCGAGGAGCCCTCTGAAGGCGCTGAATGCATTCGTTCTGAGAAGCCGCGACCGGTTTCTCCTTGTGGACACGGGCTGGAACAAAGAAGAATGCCTATCGGCGATGCTCGCCGGACTGGACGAGTTGGAGGTCGATCTGAATAGGACCGACATCGTAATCACGCACCTCCATGCAGACCATTCGGGTCTGGTCGGGGAGCTGGTGCGGAAAAACACAAAAGTGTATCTGGGAGAAGTCGATGCGTCGATTGCCCTTTTCGTTCAGGAAAGGGCGGAGGAACGGCTCCAGGATTTATGCAGGGCCTATCTTTCGCATGGGTTCCCGGAGCCGGAACTTCGGAAAGCGATGGAAAACCATCCGGGGTTTCGCTACGGTCTTTCCGTTTCAATCGATTTCAGCGCTGTCAAAGATGGAGACATCATTCATTTCGGGAATGACTCATTGACCTGCATTGCAACGCCCGGCCACTCGCCCGGCCACATGTGCCTCTATGACCCCCGAAAAAAGATCCTCCTCTCAGGCGACCACATCCTCTTCGATATTACGCCCAACATCACACGCTGGCCGGAAATGGAAAACCCTCTCCAGTACTATCTTTCCAGTCTACGAAAGGTCTACGGCCTCGAGGTGAGCCTTGTACTTCCGGGTCATCGAAGCATCATGAAAGACCACAGGAATAGAATTTCAGAGTTGATCGCGCACCACGAAAAAAGGCTGGAGGAAGCCCTTTGCGCGCTCGAGCATGGGGAGAAAACCGCCTGGGATGTGGCGCCCCATCTCTCCTGGGATGTGACCTTCCGTTCCTGGGATCTCTTCCCCCCCGCGCAGAAATGGTTTGCTCTCGGAGAAACCATTGCCCATCTCCGGTATCTCGTCAGTCGAGGGGATTCCGCCGTCAGGGAGTACAAGGGGCGAACCCTCTTTTCCCGAAGATGACCAACGCTTATGCCGCGAGCGAACGATCTGCTCTGCGTCCCTGCGGGCTGCTGTGAAAATACAATAACCAGAGGTTTAGGAAATGGCTGAGGAGATCTTGAAAAATTTCTTTTTCATCGAGAGGGGATACCTCAATGGGAACCATTTCCTTTTAAGAGGAGAGCAACCGGTCCTGGTGGATACGGGATACATCGGGGATTTTGCCAGGACCCAAGCGCTGCTGGAGGGACTGGGGGCCGATCTCTCGAGCGTGCGGCTTATCGTCAATACCCACACGCACTGCGATCATGTCGGGGGGAACGCCATCATCCAGGAGATGTCAGGGTGCGAGGTGGCGCTGCACCCGGTCGGGAGGCACTTCATCGAATCAGGCGACGACTGGTCCACATGGTGGCGCTACTATGCTCAGGAAGCGCGCTTCTTCAAATGCGCCCATTCCATCCGGGACGGTGACACGGTTTCCATCGGCCCGTATGACTTCAAGGTAATCCATACGCCGGGACACGCGGCGGACGGCATTGTCCTCTATCACCCCCCATCCGGAACCCTTCTCTCTTCCGACACCCTCTGGGAGAAGGATATGGCTGTCATCACCGTGCGTATAGAAGGAAGCACCGCGCTCTTTGCCCACGAGGAATCCCTCGATAAAATCTCCAGCCTCGATGTGAAAAGGGTTTTCCCCGGTCATGGCAGCCCCTTTTCCGACTGCAAAGCGGCCATCGGGGAGGCGAGGAAAAGACTCGGGGTCTACTTTCGGGAAAGGGAGAGAATCGGGCAGGACCTGCTGAAAAGAATTGTCATCTACACCCTGCTCATGCACCCCGGTCGGGAGGAAGAACTCTTCCATGATCAACTCATGGCCGCTCCCTGGTTCAGGGAAACGGTGGATCTCTACTTCAACTCCGAATACGCGCTCAAATACAGGGAAATCATGGAGTACCTGACTTTGAAACGGCTAATCCTGCGAAAGGGAGGGACTCTCTATTCCACTGTCAAGCCTTAGTACCGCAGCATTTCATCTCTCGACCTCATGCCCCGGATTTTTTCTTAACGCATGTCTCTGTTATATTTCATTCCTTGACTCAAAAGGACCCATAGAGTAAAGAGGGTTCATTTTGGAGATCACAGGAACTTGAGTACAACCGATGCCTGGCAGGCGCCGTTTTGGCGCGGGGCATATGAGGCCAACGCTTTCGGTGACACGAAGGTGCAAACTACCGGACGATATGAGATTCTGAGCAAGCTGGGACAGGGCGCCGCCGGGGTCGTGTATCTTGCATGGGATCCGGTGATCCGGAGAAAGGTTGCCCTGAAGGTTTCCCAGGCCGCAACGGCCGAGTTCAAGGATAATTTCCTGTACGAGGCCGAATCGGCCGGCCGGCTGAACCATCCGAATGTCGTCGCGGTTTATGACGCAGGGGCCGAAAACGATCATTGCTATATCGCCATGGAATTCATCAATGGGACCACCCTCGAAAGTCACTGCCTCAAAGAAACATTACTCCCGCCGAGCAGGGCCCTGGAGATAGTCCTGGATATATGCAAAGGACTTGATTATGCCCACCGGGAGGGGGTCATTCACCGGGATATCAAGCCCTCCAATATCCTTCTTAACGCCGAGGGAACTGCTAAAATCACGGATTTCGGCGTCGCACAGATGACCGACAAAACTTTCATTGGAGGGATCCGCGGAACTCCTCACTACCTTTCACCCGAACAGATCAGCGGCAAGATGGTAAGCCCTCAGAGCGACATCTTTTCCCTGGGATGCGTTCTTTATGAAGTCCTGGCCGGCGAAAAACCCTTCCCCGGAGAGAACGCGTTCGGAGTGTTGTACAATATTATGAATACGGAGCCCGCCCCCATCCTGAGCATCAAAAAGGAACTTCCAGGGGTCTTGGACGAAGTGATCCGCAGATCCCTCCGAAAAGCGCCGACAGAACGGTATCAGAGCTGCATGGCAATGGCCTATGATCTGACCGTGGCCTTGAGATCCATCGGGAAACTCCCACCGAAGCAGGAAACCGTCAAGGACGTGGTGGACTACCTGCACAACCTTTCCTTCTTCCTGGATTTTCGTATAGAGCAACTGCACGAGCTTGCCTCTCAGGCGAGCTTCATCAATGTATCCGGCGGCAAAATGGTTGCGAGTGAAGGGCAGATCGACGACACCTTGTATATCATCCTATCTGGTCGGGCAAAGGTGTTAAAGGGAGGGATGGAAATCGCAACAATCGAGAGAGGGGAGTGTTTTGGGGAGATTGCCTTGCTAGGAGGAAAGCCGCGAGTGGCCAATGTGCAGGCGGAAACCGATTGTATCCTCATGAAGATCACGGCCAATCTGCTACAGCAGTTGCCGGAAGCCATAGGATTCCTCTTCTTTAGAAATTTCGCAAAAATTCTCGTCCGACGCCTCTCCCCGCCTTAGAAAGACCTCCTGGCCGGGCACGTTTCCCCCTGCCGTCCCACCCTCCGTGGGAAGGGCTTGAGCGAAATGCTTTTTGAGAATAATCCAAATACTTTAGCTAATTTTAGGATTGACTTATCACCAATACTCCTTTAAGCTTCCTGTCCTGATCAAGTCCATTTGAACCGAAACAGCGCTCGCTAACCCTGCAGCTTGCTGCAGGGAGCTTCAATTGTCGGCATGTTATATCCTGACTGCGAAAACCTTGCCCTTACTTTGCATTCCTTGGCCGTCCCTCCCCATTAGGGCAGGGGTTTTGACTGAGGAATTTTTTTTGGGAAGTTGATCTACTGATCTTAGCGGCCTTATCCCCCTTCTAAGAATAGCCGAGGCAGCCTGGGAGGGTAGAGTGGAAAGCCATGCACTGACACCATCCATACTTCCCTATCTTCAATCCGAAGAGGGTCGGTTCTCCCTCGAGTTCCGAGCAGATGAACGGAGTTCCTCTTACCCCTTCACCATACTCACCGACTCTTCGCCCTATTCACGACTTTTGGATACCACTATTGTCTCCGATACCGGATCGGCGGTTTGCAGAGCCTCGACCCTGCTTCAAAAGGATCGATACTCCTTCGACGGACACAATGAATTATGGCCGCTCAACAATTTGGATATTGAGAAGGCCTGGAATCAGGCTTTCCTGAAGGGAGGCGATCTCCTCCTGACGCTGGACAAGCAGACAAGAGACGGAAGATTGTTTCCCTTCCAACCCTTGTTCTCCTGCAGGCAAACAAAGCAATTCTTTCAACCTTTCTGCCCGAAGTGCACCTCCCCTCTCCAGCAGTGCAAAGACGATGAAAGACTGGCTCATTTCCACCTCGAGCCCTATTCGACTTCATTGAAACGGTATCTGTATTGCGCTTCCTGCAATGGCGAATCTGATTTTTATGTTTTCGAGCGAGAAGATTCCGATCCACCTGAGATGAACGACAGGTGGGCATTGATCAAAGACTTCAGGCATGTTCTGGAGGACGGTAGAAGCCCGAAGGGTTTTCCCTGCGCGAAATGTTCGCAGCATGAACTTTGTTACGGCGAACAAGAAGCGGCACTCTCCAGAATGAGACCCTTTTCGTTTTACCCATTCTTCATGCTTGTTCTCAAGCCGGTCTCCGTGAGTTCGACGGATTTCCTGAATCTTCTCTCAGGAGCCCCGCTGGATGAACTGGCAGCAAGACACCGTCGTGAAAGACGTGAAGGAAGAGCCGCTTGCCTGGACTCTCTGGTAAGACAATCCACCCAAACCAAATTCGTCTTCGAAAGCGGAGAGAAGCATTTCCTTGAAGTGCTGTACCTCAAACTTGCCTTTCTGGCAGAGGTCTCGGAGATGATATTTACCGGTTCCTGGCAAAGCACATACCCGGATCCGGGATTCACCACAGAGCGGTTATGGATCAGCCTGCCGGAGCAGAGCGGATATCTCCCGTACTTCTGGAATTTCAAAACAAGACTGATCGATCCGGTGGCAGCGCTCATTCATACGGGTTCCTTTCCAGCCGCCATACCCCCTTCCAGGGAGGGGCTACATTTTCTCGGGAGACTCTGGTTCTTCTCCATGATCATGAACAGCAGGCAAGATGTCGCCATGGTAAATGCATGCGTTTCGAAGGAGGTGGAGAAAAGAATTTCCAAGGGAACATGCTCCGAATGTCTCTCCGGGGATGTTCGTGAAGACCCTTTATGTCCCCGGAACATATTCTGGGAACCAAGGGATCCTAAGCTCACCGACAGGTCGCGGTGGATGTGGAACAGAGCGGTTGAGCTGGGAATGTCGTTGCTCACGGCGGCCATGGATATGGAAAAACGCTGGTCGCCCGAACAGTTCCGGCAGGATTTCCATCTTCTCAGAGACGCGGTCAAAGGAGCGCTTTTCCACGAGCGGTTTGCGGTTCAGACCGTTCACCCGGAAGAGGAGAAGGCCATTTCCGAGATTATTGAAAGGATGATGAATCGCCGGTCTGAAAAAATGAATCAGAAAGATGCTACCGGAGTTTCAAAATCCGGACATCCCGACAACCGTTCCATGGAGGAATCCGAATCCGAGGAAGAGTGGGAGGCCAGGAGCACAATCGTTCTCTCCAGCGAGGATCTTCTCAAAGTCTCCTGCTCAAAGGGAGAAGAAGAGGAAGAGAATCCTCCGAGGACATTGACCCGCGACATTCTTGTTTCCCCGGACGCAGATCGAGCGCACCAGCCGAACCATGCTCCTGATCCAATCGCAAGCGGCGTATCTGTAACCCGCAAGAGTGCGGACGGCGACGATGAAGACGAAATCCTGGAGGAGACGCTGCCCTACAAGGGCAACCACCGCTGACGCGTAAGAGGGGCCTCATGGAAGATCATGTCCTTATTCCAGAGCTCGCGGCCGACATAAGAGCAATCTACAGGTCAGGAGGATCACAGGCGGAATCTCTGGTCGAATCCTACCTGGAATCGAGGCTGCAGGGGCTGACACCCGGGGAAGGGCTCCGAATACTGGGTGGGCTGCAGTCTGAGTTCGTTCCAACGGCCAAGGACCGCCGGCACGGTCCTGACATCAAGAGTCCTTTAGGGGAGGAGGAGGTCTGGACGAAGATATTCTCCCTGTTGCTTGGGAAGAAGATACAGCAAAAGGATCTCTCATCGCATGACCTTCTTGAGAAGCTCGCAGCATCCCTGAAAACGGTCTTTGACGGGGTAAATGAACTGCGGAACGCGACCAGTGCAGCCCTTCTTTCTGAAACGAGCTCGGACAGAACCATCAGACAGGTGATCGGCCTTCACTTCCGCAAGGAGAATCATGTCGACTCCCTGGACAAGCACCTCGGGCAGATCAAAGTGGCTATTCGCAGTTCTCACGAGGCTTATCAGGACGCTTTCGCTTCGAAGCTGCGAGAGATCCTCCTTGAGCTGTCACCCGGTCGCATCGAAGAGAAATGCGGAAAAAGCATCAGATTCGGCCCGCTCCGAAAAGCCGAATTGTTCGATGAGTATGTGAGCACATTCGAGCGCATGAGAACCTTACTGGAGTCCGGAAAGTTCATGGAAGATTTCATGACCGAGTTCCAAGGAGCGCTTCAAAAACGTCTCTCTTCCAAAAAGGGCAGTGCAGGATGATTGCCGCCGTTTCTGCAATTCATTGCCGTCGGGCTGCTGTCTCCTGCTCCCGTCCTCCGGATCTCCCGCTCTTCGTCCCGGCCGCGGTTCCTCTCGAGCCGCCGGTTGTTCCAGAGATTTCAGTCACCAACAAAAATAAGAGCGACCTATGAAAGCAAGATTTGCGTTGAAAGAGAATCCTCACGTCATTTTCGAGACCGAACGGAAAGAGTTTTTCATTGGCCGGTCCAAAGAATGTGAAATTTTCGTAAAGGATCTGCACGCACATCGGCGACACGCAATGGTCTCCGAAGAGCAGGATCATACCTACGGCATCAAATCGCTGGGACAGAATCCCGTGCTCGTAAACGGCAGTCCTGTTCATGACCCCATCGCCATCAAGGATGGGGATATCGTCACCGTAGGGAAGACCGAACTGCTCTTCAGCATCGAAGAGGAAGAACAGGTTGCCGAGAAGCAGGAATGCGAAGACAAGACGATGTTTTTAAGCCAGGATCTCGTATGCCAGAAAGTCGGACCCAGGCTGGTCCTGACGAAAGAGAACGGGCAGAGCGAGTCTTATCCCCTGGATCAGCGCCAGATCCTCATCGGAAGATCGGCAGAAGCACGAATCGTTTTGCAACATCCGGGGGTGTCCGGCAGGCACTGCACCATAGAAGACCGCAACGGCAGTGTCTTCGTGATGAACCTGAGCAAGGTCAACCCGGTCCGGGTCAACGAGCAATTCGTTTCAGTGGAACGGATCTATGGCGGAGATCGATTGAAAATAGGGCCGTTCACCCTCACCTATATTTCAGATCGGCCCGAAGATGTCAGGCCGGTCAAGGAGAAGATCATTGCACGGATGGGTCTGAAGTCCAAGGTCGCCCTGGCGGTACTGCTTCTTCTTGTGCTGGTCGCGGGGAGTTACATCGGATATTTCAAAGGGTACCGCCCGTGGAAGCTCGACAGGATTCTGGACGCAATCGCCGGTCAAATAGAGAGGAAGGAGTACCAGGCATCCCTTAAGGGGCTGGAAGAGATGATGGCCCTGGAGCTGCCTCCAAGGCAAGGCGAAAAAGCGAGGGGCCTGCTGTTCAGGATCACCATGCAGCTGGCGCGACAAATGGAAGAGAAAGGGCAGCTGGTGGAGGCAAGAAGTCAGTTGAACCGGTTTCTCGTTACTTACGGTACCGGCAAACCGGCCGAAGCCCTGCCGGATCACCTTGATCGTATCCACATCAAGATAGCCCAGCAGCACGCCTCACGAGGCGAATATGAGGCGGCGATGAGGGAATACTCGGCCATAGGAGAGCAGAGCCGGTATTTCGACGAGGCCCAGGGCTCGATCAGCCGTCTTTGGGTGCAACACCAGCAGCAGTCTTACCGCGAAAAGAAAATACCGGAACTTGTCATGGAGGCTGAAAAGAATTTCATTTCCAAAAGATATCTTGTGCCGGTGAATGACAATGCCTATGCGGCCTATCAGGCGATCCTCTCGATCGATCCGGGGAACAGCCTGGCCCTTCAGAGAATCGATCAGATGAAAGCCTTTTACAAGGAAACCGGAGAGCTGTACATGAAGGACGGGGAATGGGAAAGAGCCCTGATCTATTTCAGGCGCTTCAACCTGATCGATCCCTGCGACCAGGAAATCAAAGCGCGCATCTTCTCCTGCAAAAAGGATCTGGATCGTCAAATCAGGCTTAAAAAAGCCGATTCCAAGGAACCGCTCCCGAAGGCGCCGGCCGAGCGGGAAAAAAGGCAGGAGACGCCGGAAAGAGCGGACGGCAAGTCAGGCTGGGTGATGAAGCAACTCTTCCCCGAAGGGGAAAAGCCCTGAGCGAAGACCACTTTCGATGTCAGGATCATCGAAGTGGTCTTTGCGGCGGCCGAATGAAACGGCCGATTCCCGGAGCAACTGCAGGACAGACATTGCTCTTCCTGAACAGGACGGCCGGATTAGGCTTCAACGAATCAGGATCATTTTACCTACTACTTCTTCGCCAGATAGGCGGGGCTCACTTCGTGCAACAGGGAGACCCTCCCATCTTTATCCCGGTAGATGGCCAGACGAGGGTGCTGGTCCTCCTGCCAGAGTATTCGTTCGCTTACCATGCGCAAAGCACTCTCTGATTCATTGTTCTTGGTGACAAGATAATCGACCTCCTCTTGTTCCAACGCAACGCTCAGCACATCCCCGGTCAGCTTCACCCTGATCGGGAGCCCGAGACTGTGGGAAAACCGATTGAATTTCTCTATATCATCGCCGGTTACCCCACTTAAGGAGATGATCGGACTTATACCTTCCCTGGTCTTCATTTTGACCCAGCCTGAGCCCGGTGCAAAGGTGACGATTTCGACATTATCCGCATAGTACTTTTCTACGCCCTCTTCGACTCCCAAGCCTTGGACCCTTAGCCCGTCCTTACCGGATGTGGTTACACACCCCAGCATGATCACCAGGAAACTCAACAAAACGAGTGAACTTAGCCCTTTCATGTCTTACACCTCCCTGTGGCTGAGCCTGGAAGAAATTGCTTTGTTTACCTCTTTCGCAGTGATAAACTCGAATTTCCAGAGACCTCAAGGCCATTCGATTTCTGTATTTCCTATCGGTGTTCCCGCTGGAGAACTTTAAGACTATTGGTGCCATGACCTAGCCGGGTTTTCTCCCGCAATTTATCGAGGATCGGAGCGGGGATGCGTCGCTGAAAGGACTTCAGGGTTTTCTGCGGCAGGCAGTTCGGAGCTTAAGTTGACTTTGAGAGGTACCCTGCGAGAGTTTTACCACGAAACCCTTCATTTCTCATTTGACACAAATTGGTGAACTCCCTATACTTTACCCCTGAATTTTTATTTCCGGATTTGTTCGTAAACGCCACTTCTTTTGCACCGAATTCCAGATCATGAAACGGCTATACAGGTCAACCTGCCTGATACTGAGCGTTATAACCGTTTTCTCGATCACGTGGCTGAGTCTGAACCGGGAAAAGCCCCAGGCCCTGCCACGAGGGGAGAAAGCCGAGTGCAATGCTGGGGTGAACCATGCCCTTCTCATCGGCATCTCTCAGTATGAAAAATGGGAACCCCTGAAGAGTCCCGCCAAGGATGCGGAAGAAGTCGGCAGAATTCTCGTATCCAAGTACAACTTCAAAAAAGAGAACGTCGTCCTACTCACCGACAATACCAAGGAGAGTCCCACCCGAGCCAATATTTTAAATCACCTGGACAGATATTTTCGCGAACTCACACCCAACGATAACCTCCTCATCTTCTACACGGGACACAGCTATGAAGATGAAAACGGTGAGACGTATTGGGTTCCAAGAGACGGAGAGAAGTCGACAAAGTTAACCTGGTTGAGACATACGGAAATCTGCCGGGAATTTTTCGCCTCCCCCGATCTGAAAGCAAAGAATCTCTGCATCATCTCGGACTCCGCATTCTCGAACAAGTTGTTCGTGCCGAAGATGACCAGGATCACCCTCGACGATCTTCGCTACGAGGAGAAGATATGCGAGAGATCGACCAAGCCATCCAGGGAGGTGATCGCCTTCGGTGATCGTCATTGGTACGGTGCTGAAAGCACGAAGGGGTCCGGAATCCTTGCCTACTGTCTTCTGGAAGCGATGACAAACAACTGGATGAAGCTGTCGGATTTTGAAAACCTTCTGTTCAATGAAAAAGCCGTCCAGATGGCGTCTAAAATAGCCGGCACAAGGATGATCCGTGGAAGGCTCAAAAATACCCCAAAAGAGGAAGGGGGCCAGAGTGTCATCACCAGGACGATCTCTCCCCCGAAAATCAATGTGGTTGAGTCGGATGTAAAGCCCGGCAAGGGGTATGCGGGCGACCAGTTCTACTTCAAGGCCACGACCGATTATGCTGCCAGCGAGGTATACCTCCACATAGACGGACGGCAATATTTGATGGAAGGCAATGACAGGGAATGGCGGCTTCCCCTGGTGCTCAACAACGTGGGCGCTCTTCCATTTGAAATCAAAGCCAGCAACATGGACGGAGACCCTGGAATGCCGAAGAGGGGCGAAGTCCTCACCTCGAAAAAGGAAGTCGGCAAGGTCAATGTAGCCGAAGCCCTGGTCGCTCCGAAAGAAGGGGTCAAAGGATCTGAATACCGGTTTACCGCTACTACCGACTCTGAAGCCACCAGCGTGATCCTCTTCATTCAGGGAAAACCCCATGCCATGGTGGGGAAGGGAACCGAGTGGACTTTCCAGAAGCGGATAGACGATACGGGCACCCTGGATTTTTCTGTCGTCGCAACCAATAAGGAAGGGGATCAGGGTCGCTCAAAGGGCGCCGTATTTCTTGTTAAGGAACAGACGATCAATATTGTGGAAGTGCAGACTGCCGCATCCGCGTATTTTGGCGAAACCGTGTTGATCAAGGCGAAGTCCGATCGTCCAGCCGCTCTCGTAGAACTGGAAATGGATGGAAGAGTTGTCCCCATGACTGGAAAAGGGACGGAATGGCGTTATGAAAAGAAGCTGGAGCATCTCGGTAAGACGAGTTTTACGGTCGCCGCCAAAAATTCGGAAGGAGTTCGGGGGATCGTCAAAACCGGGGAACTGCTGGTCGACAAACGGCCTTCGCCCCTGGCGAATGTAGGCTCGATCGACGTGACGCCACAGATGCCTTTTGCCGACGACCCCGTCAGGATCGTCGCAAAGACATCCGCTCCGGCTGAAAAGGTCTTCGTCGAAATCGACGGCAAGAGGCAGCCCATGACCGGGTCCGGGACCGAGTGGAAGTACGAGGCCCGGTTTGTCAATGTCGGCACCAATCGCTTCGGGGTGGTTGCGCTTAATGACGACGGCAATCCCGGTCTTTTAAAGCATGCGGAGATCACGGTAAAGAAGCGGCCTTTGCCGATTCCTGAAGTGGCTTCGATCGCGGTGAACCCGCAAGCTCCCAAGACCGATGAGATCTTTGCCATTCATGTGAAGACGAACGTGCCTGCCGAAAAGGTCCATTTGTTGGTGGAGGGCAGGAAGGAACTCATGCAGGGCAAGGGTACCGAATGGCGATACGATTCGACTGCTGAAAATGCGGGAAAACTCGATTTCGAGGTGTTGGCCGAGAACAAGGATGGGGAAGGGGGCAGGTCGGCCAAACGCTCGATCTCGATTGCCAAACGGGTGGAGAAGGCTGTCGCGGTTGCCGCAGTGGAAGTGACTCCCCGTACAGGGTTGCCCGGGGACGAATTCACCTTCCGCGCAACGACATCCGACCCGGCGGCTTCCGTCACCCTGGTTCTCGAAGACAACCGCTACGACATGACCGGATCGGGCACGGAGTGGTCGTTCAAGAGAAAGATGGAGCAATGGGGCAGAGTACCTTTTACAGCTGTCGCCAGGAATGCAGACGGCGTCGAAGGCGCTTCCAGAAGGGGAAGTCTCGTCATCAAGGATCATCCCGCGGACATCGAATCAGTGACATTGTCGAAAGAGAAAGTCCTCGAAGGAGAAAAGCTCGTGGTGACGGCGAAAACGATCCGCCCTGCAGCAGCCGTTTTCCTGGAATCGGAGGGGACTTCCACCAAGATGAAAGGGCAGGGCACGGAATGGCGGTTGGAAAGGCAGTTCGATGAAGCCGGCACAAAGACCCTGGTGATACTGGCAAGAAATCTCGATAATGTGCAGGGCCCGCCCAAGACCGCAGAATTCGTGGTCGCATCTCGACCGGTTCCTGTTCCCGAAATTGCAGCCGTGACCGCCCCGGGCGAGACCATTTCAGGGGAACCCTTTTCGGTCCTGGCCAAGACTACGGAACCTGCGAGCAAGGTTTACATCGAGTTGGACGGCCAGAGACATCCGATGTCCGGTTCCGACAAGGCCTGGGAATATAGCGGCAGTCTTGCCGGGACAGGGGCCAAAAGGTTCCAGATCATAGCGGCAAACAAAGCCGGACAGGAGGGTGGGCCGAAGGGCGGCGTGATCCAGGCGAAGGAACGTCCGTCCATTATTCCCGATGTAACCGATGTAAAAGTGAGTGCCGTAAGTCCCGGGGAAGGATACGTAGGGGACAACTTTCTCGTGACGGCAACGACGAACAACCCCTCGGAAAGCGTCATTTTTGAATTGGACGGCAGACAGGTCCGCATGGAAGGGGCCGGCAGGGTATGGAAAGTCGTCAGCCAGATCGAGAGGCTGGGCGAAAACCCCTATAAGGTGGTCGCGCTCGACAAAGCCGGAAAACACGGGCTTGTCAAAGAAGGCCGGATAACGACCAGACCAAAACCCAAAGCGCTCATCAACGTGGTGGAAGTGGATGTCAGCCCGAAAAAGGGGCAAGCAGGGCAGGAGTTTCTATTCAAGGCCAGAACCGATGGCGCGGCCAAAGCAGTTACGCTTCTGCTGGGCAATGAAAGGCTCGAGATGAGCGGATCCGGAGACGTATGGAGCCTGAAGAGAAAAATTCAGAACCCCGGCAGTCTTGTTTTCTCGATGGTCGCAAAAAACCAGGAAGACATCGAGGGCAGCGCCAGGACAGCCGAACTCTCTGTGGAAGAGGTCAAACAGAGATACGCCAGCAACCAGGATGGAACGGTCACGGATGTCCTGACCGGCAAAGTCAATCAGCGCTTTATCGATAACAAGAATGGAACGGTAACGGACCTCGTTTCCGGTCTGATGTGGGTGAAATCGCCGAAACAGGTCGCCATGACCTGGGAGGAAGCCGTACAGTACTGCCAACAGCTCAATCTCGATGGTCAGACAGGCTGGAGGCTCCCCACCATCGAAGAGTGGACGGCGCTTGTTGACAAGAGCAGGCAAAATCCCGCCCTTCCCTCCACTCATCCGTTCTCAAACGTATTGACACACGTCGGATACTGGTCGAAAACCAGACATCAGTTCGGGCCCCTGTATGTTCACGAGATGAACCTCTGGTACGGAAAATCAGGCTACCAGAATAAGACCAAGACTGCCCTGGTTTGGCCGGTGAGGTACACGAGCTTGGCGAGCAGATGAAAATGGAAGGAAAGACGGAATACATATCCATAGGCTCCCTTTCCCATCCGGGTGTAGTCCGGCAGGATAACCAGGATTGTTGCGCCCATTACGTGCCCGGCGAGGAGCTCCGTTCAAGAGGCATTCTGCTGATTGTTGCCGACGGGATGGGAGGTCAGTCCGGAGGCGCCACGGCCTCAAAGCTGGCTGTCGACGTCCTGATGACGGAGTATTACAGGTGCGAGGAGCACAATGTCCTTGATGCGTTGCAGTTCTCGTTTCGCCGCGCCAACGAGGAGATCGCCGAGAGAGGCCGGCAAGAGGTGGAGTTGAGGGGAATGGCCACCACCTTGACTGCGGTGGTTTTGAAAGATGACAGGCTTTATTACGGGCACGTTGGGGATAGCAGGGGGTATCTTATCGCGGACGGCAGGATAACGCAATTCACGACCGATCATTCCTATGTTGCGGACCTGATCAGGGCGGGCGTCATCACGGAAGAGGAGGCGGAAACGCATCCCAAGCGGAATGTCATCACGCGCGCCATAGGCGCCGAGGTTGAATTGAAAGTCGATGTGCCTCATAAGGAGTTCAAGATAAAGCAGGATGAATCCATCCTGCTTTGTTCTGACGGTCTCTACAAGGTCATGAAAGACGAAGAGATCCGATTGATCTTCGATCGCTTTCAAGTTCCCGACAAGGTGTGCAATGAATTACTGAAGCAGGCCATTGCCAGGGGCGGGCCGGATAACATCACGGTGATGGTTGCAAGGATCAACAAGGTTCCCGGCAGGTATGGCTTTGTGAAAAAGCTGATAACAAAAATCAAGTAACCGACGAATTCGTCGGGTTTCTCGTCACCAATTTAGTTTCGAAGGGCAGGATTGAAAGATGGAAGACCTTGTCGAGTTGGACTCATACCGGATCGAAGGCCGCATCGGTTCAGGAGGAATGGCAACCGTCTACAAGGCATATCAATCCAGCATGGGCCGCTATGTCGCCCTTAAGATCATGTCACAGGAGATTTCCAGAGATGCGGCAGCGGTTTCTCGCTTCGAAGTCGAGGCCAAGATCATCGGGAACCTTCAACATCCTTACATCCTGCCTGTGTACGATTTTGGTCAATCCAAAGGGTATTATTATCTCGCGATGCGGCTTGTAGAGACCGGCTCTTTACATGATCTCATACGGAAGACCGGCAGTTTTGATCTTCCTCAGGTCACCTCGGTCGTCAAACAGGTTGGCGGCGCCTTGGACTACGCCCACCAGAAGGGGGTTATCCATCGCGATTTCAAGCCGGGTAACGTCCTGATCGACGAATTCGGCAATTGCCTCCTCACCGATTTCGGAATTGCCAAGCTCATGGAAGCCACCACCCATTTGACCGTCAAAGGCCAAATCATGGGAACCCCGACGTATCTCTCCCCCGAGCAGGCTTCCGGGGAAAGAATCACCGACGGGAGGAGCGATATCTACTCTCTTGGTGTCGTCATCTACCAGATGTTGACCGGAGACGTCCCATTCAGGGCGGACAGCTCACTGGGAGTTCTGTACAAGCACATACATGAACCGCCTCCTTCCCCGCGGTCACTGCTTCCGGAATTGCCCGATTCGTTGGACAAGGTGGTCTTGAAGGCGCTGGCCAAGAATCCTGACGATCGTTTCCGCACTGCAGGAGAGCTCGTAAATGCCTTCGAAGATGCAGTGCGCCCCGGTCTGGGTCAGGTCCGGGGTTCCTCAGACAAAAAGAAAAAGCTCAAAAGCATCGGTTTCCGCAAGTGGATGATCCCGGCGGTGGCTGCCCTTCTCATTGTGATCGCGGCGGTGTTCTATTCTGTGAAGCATTTGGACCGGTTTTTGGGTGGGCAGGATCACATGGCTCTGGTAGACTCCGGGGCCCTTAAGGCTGAGGAGAAGAATACCAAGGGATTCGAACAATACAGGCATCAGAAAGACCAGGCCCTTATGGTGCTCATACCCGCCGGTGAATTCATGATGGGATCGGATCAGTATTCCTACGAAAAGCCCGTACAGAAAATAGCGTTGAAATCCTATTTTATCGACAAGTACCCGATAACCAATAAGCAGTACGAGCAGTTCGTGCAGCAGACCCAGCACGTAACAGATGCAGAAAAAATCGGGTACGGAAATGTTCTCCAGGGCCGTCACTGGAGAAAGGTGAAAGGGGCGACCTGGAGAAAGCCGGACGGGCTCGAGTCGATCGATGGCAAAGAAAACCACCCGGTGAGGCAGATTTCCTATAACGACGCATTGGCTTATTGCAAGTGGGCCGATAAGGACCTGCCGACCGAGGCCCAATGGGAAAAGGCTGCCAGGGGTCCCCAGGGCTATAAGTACCCCTGGGGGGATTCGGATCCGAATGATACACTGGCTAACTACGATAATTTCATCGGTACGACCACTGCCGTCGATCAGTTCGAAAAGGGACAGAGCTTTTACGGCTGCTTCGACATGGCCGGCAACACCTATGAGTGGTGCAAAGATTGGTACACGACCTACTCCGAAGGCAAAAGGGGGGAGATGGATCCTGCCGGTCCCGATAAGGGGAGTGAGCATGTCGTGAAAGGGGGCTGTTACGTGGAAGGCATGGAAAGCCTCCGCTCCCCGCACCGTGACCGGTTCGACCCCAACTACAGCAGCAACCTGATCAGCTTCAGGAGCGTTTGTAAACCGGTCGTGAAAAAGTAGGCAGTAAGCAGTAGGCGGTGAAGGCGGAAAACGGCTGGTCCCTCATCGTTGTCACGCTCCGGCATGGGAACGCGAGGCAAGGACGCCCCAATTCCGACTTTGTTTCGTCATCCCGGACTCGATCCGGAATCCAGTCTTTGCGCAGTCGTACACCCTCAAAAATAATCGCCGCCCAAGGAGGACATGACTCCAGGGCGGCGCATAGTCTACTTACTGATCTTTTGCTTCCTGCTCCTTGCTACCTACTCCCTACTCTTCTGTTGTCCCTTACTGCTTACTACCTACTGCTTACCGCCTGCTGCACTACTTCGCCTTGTCGTTCAGCTCCTTGATCACCTTGTCGGTGATATCCAGACCGGCATCCAGGTACCCTATTGCAGTCGGATCCTTCAGAATGATCCCGAACTTATTCTTCTTGGCAACGTCCTTCAATATCTGATCTGCCTGGGCAAGGATTGCGGAAACAAGCTCCCGGTCCTCCTTCTGGATGTCTTGCTTGGCATCCGCCAGCAGTCTTTGGTACTCCTTGTTCGCCGTCTGAAACTCATCGAGTTTGCTGGACCTTTCCTTCTGGCTCATCTTGTCGGCGTTCTTAGAGAGCAGCTCCTTCAGCTTGTTCACTTCCTGCTGTTTCTTCGTAACGTCCTGCTGCTTCTTCTTGCGCAGGGCCTCGAGCTCGCCTTTCGCCTTTTGGCCGACCTTCGACTCGCTGACGAGCCGCTGTAGATTGATGTATCCCACCTTCTCCTGGGCAGGAGAGGAACCCACCATCCACATGTTCAAGAGAACGCTTCCAACAACGACCAGCATGCATTTCAGTTTCATCTACTAATCCTTTCACATGAATTTTCCAACAACCCGATCTGTCGGTTCTAAGCCTATTGCACCAAGTAAACGAGATTGATCCGCTGAGGCCGATCTTCCTCTAACAGGATACCCGGTTCATCCGCCAAGGTCGGCAAACCCCACAGGAACGTTGTAAGCTCATCTTCTTCCTCCAGCCCGATGCCTATGAGGGTGGGAGGACCCTGGAAGAATTCCGCTTGCGTGGCCGCTTGCACCGCATTTTCAAGCAAGGTCAGCTGCGACGATGCAGTGGCAGCCGCCGCGGTAGCCGCTTCTATTTCGGCGATACCGTATGTGTAGCTTCCCACCGTAACGGCGCCCGGGGCAGAAATGTTACCTTCCGGAGGCAGGGCCCTGCCCGTTGTCCAGTTGTAGAATCCGGACATACCCATTCCGTCCGTGCCTCTCAAGGTCATCATGAATTGACTGCCCTCCACATCGAAGGTGGGTCTGACCGACATGCCGATCATATAGGCATTCACATCCACAGACTGTCCAGAGATTGTCCCAGGCCCTTCGATATTCTGAACCGAATAGAGGCTGACACGACCCGTGCCCGCGTTGATCCCCCCTGCGATGCCTATTGAAGCTCCGTCTATGTCTATCGCTCCACCATTGGAGATCAGCGCTCCCCCGATCGTCACTGCACCGCTATGGTCGATGGTGATCGCAGAGCCGTTAGTGGTTATCGGTGCGCCCGTGTTGTCAAAGGTCGTCCCCGCACTGCTGAATCCGCCAGGCGCCGTTACCGCACCGTTCAGATCCACCGCTCCCCCATCTATGATCGAGATGGAGTTCGCGGCAAGGGTCGAGTTCGAGGTGACCCCACCCGCTGCGCTGTTGATCGTCAGTGTTCCCAGTGCCGCGTTGCTCCCAACAGCGCCATTGAACAGGATGCTCCTGCTGCCAGCCGTCAGAGTAAGATTCTGGGCATAATCCACCGTCCCATCCAACGTGTTCTGGAATAGGATGTTCCCCGACGACGTACCGGTATTCACCACCACGTCACCTGAAAGCACCGTGGCGCGGTTGAAGGTCACATTCCCTGAGGTGGTCGTTATATCGCCCGCGGTGATCAAACCGCCTGCAAGGGTCCCTCCAAAGGTCACGTCGCCTGCCGAGGTCACGATATCGCCTGCTGCCGCGATCGTGGTTGTACCCACCGAATCAAGCGTCACATTTCCGGCTCCGGAGTTGATCCCGGAGTTCAGGGCTATGGTAGCGCCAGCGCCCGTCGCATCGATATCGACCGCTCCTCCGTCTGACCGCAGCGCCCCGCCTATGATTACATTGCCTGTATGATTGATGGTGATCCCGGTGCCTGTGGTCGTGATCGGTCCGCCCGTGTTGTCAAAGGTGGTTCCTGCACTGCTGAATCCGCCCGGTGATGTAACCGCACCGTTCAGATCCACCGCCCCGCCATCCGTAATCGAGATCGAAGAGGCAGCCATGGTCGAGTTCGAGGTGATCCCGCCGGCACTGTGGATCCTCAGCGCTCCGAGCCTCACTGTGCTCCCCACCGCACCATTGAACAGGATGTTTCCCGTCCCGGCCGTCAGATCAAGCGTCTGGGTGTCGGGAACCGTCCCGTCCAGCGTGCTCTGGTACGAGATGTTTCCCGCCCCTGCTCCGGTATCCACCACCACGTTGGCCCCAAGCACGGTGGCACGGTTGAAGGTCACATCCCCTCCGGCGGTCGTCACATCGCCAGAGGTGGTCAAAGCGCCGGCGCGAGTTCCTCCAAAGGTCACATCGCCTGTCGTGGTTACGATATCCCCTGCTGCGGCGACGGTGGTCCTCCCCGCCGAGTCGAGCGTCACATCCCCGGCTCCGGAGGTGATGCCGGAGTTCAGGCCTATGGTAGCTCCGGCGCCCGTCGCGTCGATATCAACTGCCCCGCCATTGGAGGCCAGCGCTCCGCCGATCGTCACCGCACCGGCATGGTTGATGGTGATCGCATTGTTGGTGGTCGTGATAGGTCCGCCCGTATTGTCAAAGGTGGTCCCCGCACTGCTGAATCCGCCAGGGGATGTGATTCTCCCCCTTATTACCACGCCACCACCATTGGCGATGGTGACGGAAGTGGCGTCGATTGTCGAGTTCGAGGTAACCCCACCCGTTGCGCCGTTGATTGTCAAGTCCCCAAGTCTCGTTGTGTCCCCTACCGCACCGTCGAACGTGACATTCCCGGTCCCCGCCGCCAGCGTGAGATTCTGACCGCCGTCGACCGTGCCGCTGAAGAGGATGTTCCCGGCTCCCGCACCCGTATTGATCGCCACGGGACCGGTCAGCGTCACCGCACGGGCAAAGCTCACATTGT
>PHBH01000014.1 GCA_002840535.1 Deltaproteobacteria bacterium HGW-Deltaproteobacteria-15
GTAGGCTTTGTCAGAGGTCATCTTTTTTACGACTGACCCCGCACAAACTGCGCCAGGGGTTTTTCGACAGCCTCAACGGGACGGCTCACCGCGCGCCGGAGGCGTCCGGTGGAGCCGTGGGTTCGGCACTAACGCCTTACAGGTGAACGAGCCTAAGCACTGAGACCTCCGGGAGCCCGGCTTCTCTGGGCGTGGCTTCGACCAGAGCAGCAAATGATGCTGACAAGTTCCTTGCGGCTGACTGCCTGCGCAAGAGATCGAGGCGCTCCGTCATAACGCGTGCCGCCGCCATAGTCCCGAGACCGCGAATTCCGGCGGCCAGCCATATTCTGTTTCCATCTCTCGACCATGGATTACTCAGGGCAGCTGCTATTCCATAATCCCTCTTTGGCCCGTCAATCATAGGATGCGCTAAATCTCCGGAGCTGTCCACAATTCTCCAAGAGCCATCAACCGACGCGAAGCAAAACGGCAGTGGATTAGCTTCGAAGAGTGACTTTGTTACTGAGTTGCCTACCGGGCCACAAACAAGAAACATGTCTTCGGTCATCGCATCGCGCGATACTGAATGGTGTAAAACCAACCTGGCTTCGACTCCTCGACGTAGCAAGGCGGCCTGGACCAACCCTTGCGCAACGGAATCTTCATAGGTACTCGCAATCCCGTCTGCGAATGTATGTGGTTGCGTCGGGCAAATGATTCTTACGGTTGACTCTGGGGGTCGTGGCAGGTGATACAGATCTCGAAAGGCTTTATCGCTCAAGGCGTGTCGCAGACTCTGTATTCCCCAGTGGCAAGCAGCACCTGTGGCTGCAAAAAGAGCATGAGTGAGGATAGCCTCTAGTTCCACGGAGAGTACCTCCTTTTGTATTGCCGAACGCCAGGGGTAACAGGTGCGCGGCGTCTTTTCCGCGCATCCTTGTTCAGCCCTATGTTAGCAATAGTCAGTCCCACTCCGGCGGCCCGTAGTCTATACCCATAATCTGATCGAAGGCCAAGCCGCCTACAATTGTTCCTACAGAGGTGAGCATTACACCAGCGAGCCCTTCATCCCAATGCATTTGTAGGCAGTCAACAACAGCGAGATCATTTAGTGTTTCACCAATGCAGTTTGTTCCGCCTTTCATTTGCAGTAGTACCTCTAAGTCCCGGTTCGATGTAGGATCGTAGCTGGCACATCCGATCGCGACCAGATGTTGAGCGTCGATCTTCTTGAACTCAAATTCCATAAAGTGATTGAGAAAGACTTCAAGCCAGCGTCTGTAATCGGATACCGGCAGTGGGTGGCGTGGACGACTGAGTTCTATGAATTCGCACAGAGCCAACAGCATCAATTGTCGGCGAGTGCATTTCGAAATTGCGTTAGACGCTAGCTGCGATGCCAGTGCAAGTATACCCTCGCTCTCAGAGGCCAGCCTTGCTGCGACTAGACGCGCCAATAAATCGTGTTTGACATCGTCATCGGTCTGTGCCGCATTGAGGATTGAATCCTGGAGCAGGGCAGAAAATTGAGGATGCTTTTCATTTGCAGTTACACGCTTTCTGTTAACCTTATGTCGATCCTCGAGTGATTTAACGCGAACTGCGAGCTGCTGGATAAAACGAGCAGCGTTTTCTCGAGCTTGCTGTTGTGCCTCAGCGGCATGGGAACCAAAGCGTTCTCGAAGCCATCGCTCCCCGCTATCCCACGCCTTTTCGACAAACTTTCCAGCTACCCCGCCTACAGCGGCGCTCATTGCAATCAAGGAAAGAGGATCAGGCATGTGATTCTTCCCCCTCTGCTAACGGTGGCAATAAGGCGCGGGTGCAAACAGGATTGCCACAACCGCCTAGCCTTCACCCGTCGCCTTGATTGCCGTGTTAACTTTCATCCCCAGGTACTGCGATCATACCCGTGAGTTGTTGCATTGGAATTGGCTGAAGATGATCAAGATGGTACTTGCCTTGAAGATACCTCAGAATGTCTTCAGAATGCTTCCTGTCTATACTGCAGTCGGCTATCATCACATCTGCAGATTGCCTCTCCAACTTATGCGGATCACAGAGCCCTTTGGACATAGCCACCGTAAGCTCAGAGGCCCTAAATTCTTCAACTCGAGGGGATAAGGTATTTATGCAAAGCTGAGCACTATTGAGATATGTGAGGATTGCACCATCGAGGAACTCCCGCCACGAGAAAAAGGCACTATCATGAAAATAGTAGCACGTTATTACATTGTCCCTTCTAATACTTATGAGTTTTTCAGTTCCAAAGATGGTTGAATGGAATCTCCTGTTATGAAGTTCTGGGTCTTCGCCAGCGGAATGTATCCAAATGATATGATAGGTCCTCTTCTCTGGGTCGTGATCAAGTATTTGCCCCACGCCTTTTCGAATGATACCAGCTAGTCGGTTACGGGGACCTATGGGAATTCTTTTTGAAACCAACTCCCCTCTTTTCAGGGCTGCCTCATCATTCAGTATTTCGAGGGGGTCATCACTCTTTATTTTCAGTTCAATTGTGTAGCGGCTCGTCTTGCCTATGACATCGAAGTCAGGCGACTGGCCGTCACCCTTTTCGGGAATATCTCGGACCTCCAAACCAAGCTGGTTTAGGAACTTCCTCGCGGCGGCTTTGAATTCCGATTCATTCATAATTTAGAAATTAACTTTGCCATAACCGGCGCGGAGCATCGCGGAGCGTCCGCGTTTATGGCAGTGTTATATATTTTCTTAGAACAGACCGATAACTGACACCCACAGTTTGTATAGCGTTTCTAGCAGGTGGCCCCACTTTAGTGAAAGCAAAACGCTTATGAGGGCGAAAGCAATTGAAACCCATGCCAGCTTGTAGGACGCTCTTAATTCAATATTTACAGGACCAATGATCTGACGGCGGACAGACTCAATATTCTTTTCGAGTATCTCTAGATCTCCCGTGACATTAACAAGATCGGTGCAAATTGTATCCAACTTGGTTGATCCGAGCTCAATTTGCACTTTCCGAAGTGCTTCTACTATTGCACTTACCTTGCTAAGGGGTCCTCCTTTGATTATTGCTTTTCGGTATTGAGCTAAGAATCCTTTTTTCTAGTACAATTTCGGCATCCAACTTTGGTGGAGTATCGTTCTCATAGGCTTCTACTTCGACTATATGGACGCTGTCATTCCTGGAGTTGTGCCGACCATAGACGCGGATATAACGGGTTTTTATTCCACTATGAAATAGAAATTGTTGCCACCCGTTATATCCATTCTCGCCTGTGTCGTAAGCTACGTTGTAGAATTCCCCATCAAGAGACGTTTCTAAACGATACCTGTATTTTCTGCTGTCACGTGATACGCCCGCCTTTCCCATTCCGTCCCAGAGCAAGAATCTGATGCATTTGACAACATACTGTTTTTCAAGATCGACCGTCAGAGAGCCTGGCCATTTGAAGTAGGAATACGTCCTGCTTTCGACGCTTCCCTTGTACCCAGTAATTACTCCGTTTGTGGCAACGTCCGGGTTGCCGACTTCCTTCTCAAGCACCTGCTTTCCTAAAGCAAGGTTCATAATCGATTCCTCAGCAAGGTTTCTAAAATATAACGTTTCGTGTGAGAGGCGCGTGAACGCATGTTTTTCAAAACCCCGATGTTTCCCGCGTCCTCTCCACACGATGGTTATCTGATATTTGTCCTTATATATTCAAACACTTCTTCGAGTAGCTGTTGAACTTTAGCCCTTGTTAAAAAGCCAGCCATTGGCAAGAATTCATTGTCCATCTCGATAGTAATGGTTAAATTTGACCAACTAACTGGCAATTTTGGTTTATCATAATCTCGAAAACGGAATTTAAAATCATGTGAGAGGCTATTTCTCACCATGCGCAAAAACCTGTACCAAGGTGCTTGCAACAGAATTTCTTTTTCTTCATCTGTGACAAGCTCTACTTTCAGCATTTCAAAAGTTTCTTTCAGGCAATTTCTCAGAACTGATTTTCTTAATTCATTTGAAGAGTGCTTCAGCAGTTCATAATCATTGAAAATATACTTGATGTATGCAAACTGCTGTGCTTCTGGATGACCAGAAATATGAGCATAGCATTCTTCGAATGTGTCAGGGGCATTTTCAGCAGCTAACAGCAAGATGCCCGCCTGTGTTAAGGCATAGTTGTTTTTAATTGTTTGCAGGCAACCTAAAACCTTTTCTTTGGTTGTTGTAGATGCCATTTCTTTTCACAGATAACGAAAAGCCAAGCCGCACGGCCACCGTGGTCTCCATAACCGCCGCGGGTTCCCGTGTCGGCTTTAACGACATGTTGGGATCTCTATTTCTTCCTTCTCTCCGCCTTGCGACCTTTCCTTCGGTTCTGGTGTTGAGGATTTGAAATCATTTCTGCTTTGGTCTTCCAGTACCTGATTCCCGGAGCACCACCTTGACACTCGGGGCACCACCTTTCGTGAATGTCAGTCCCATTTGCACCATACACATAGCCGCAGACGGTACATTCGACCTTGTACGCATACTGCTGATTATCGGTCCCCCGCACCCCGCAGTGACCACAGCACTGCTGATCATTTGGATTGAGGTAGCCGATCTCAACAGTTTCCGCGCTTCCACTCTGCCATTCAACGGGGAAACGGTCTTCTTTCATTTGATTCTCTCTCCCAACGAGACTGTCGAAAAAGTGTTCACCGTTCCAGAATGTAAACTTTCCGAGGCCACCCAACCATTCGGCGCATGGAGATCCAGGGGTTTTTCGACAGCCTCAACGGCGGGCATCAGCGGTAGGCAAGCGCCTTTTCTTGCCGTATCCACTGAATGCCCTTGTTAGGCTTGCTTTCTCCTCATCAAGGATCGAATATTGCCCATTTCGAGCCACGGTCTACGCCTATGTAGCATTCTGTGACAATTCGAGCACACCATAGCAAAATCACTGGGTTTGGTCTTTACCACAGCTGTGCTTTCAGAAAGAGGAACGCAGTGATGGGCTTCGATATAGCCTACCCCAATCCGGCCGTACCTTTCCCGGAATGAAAATCCACAAATCTCGCATTTCAAAAAGGGATCTGCTGTAACCCGCTGTGTCTTTGCTATCCGGATCACTGTCTGATTCCTCTCTCGAGATTTGTGATAACGATAGGCCTCTTTCCCTTCAGGAAAGTCCTTCTCATCTTCATCAGTAAAGGACTTGCTGGTGGGAGATCTGAATAGAGATATGTATGTTTGTTCGCTAATAGGCAGAACCGTTGGCTGGCCAAATACCTGCCTATTGAACTTTATATCTCTGGGCTCATCATGCCAGTCAACATCAAGGAAATTTTCAAATTTGTAATCGGCAGGCATCGCTCTACTCTTCTTCAGATCGTAGTAAGCAGCTTTTCGCACTGTTCCAATCGCCGCCACTTCCGACAGCCCGCGACGAGCAACTACGACGTGACCCCTTTTTATTCCATGATAAAAATTCCAGATCATTCTATGAATAATTCTTTGGCTTCTTTGGGACCGATCCGTCTCACGTTGCTGAATAGCCCTCAAGAGTGCATCCTCAGATAGATGGGAGGGATCTCGCCCAATTCCCCATCCCAGAGTAATATGTCCGTTTTGAAGATTCCAATGCCATACCCTTTCCCACTGTTCGGCGTAGCGTCGCTCGTAAGGGGCGATAGCCCAGTATTTCGTCACTTCCTCCTCCTTCTAGGCCTTAACCCAACTTCCTGAGAGTCGAAAAGCTCAGTGGTTCCAAGCATCCACTGTAGCTATATATTCAGGCGCTGGAAGCATCATTGTGCCAGATCTGAGAGAACGACTTTAACTTTTTTGGACCATTCATGTGGAGCATCATCTGCTTTCACACCAAATCTTCTACTGTAATTCGGCTTTAACGGCACCGCATCAGATCCGTGACTTTTCTCAGTAACGTAAACGGGGTGATATGACTTCTCATGCACCGGATTTCCACTCTTGTCGAGAAAGTAAATAGTAATACCTACCTTAGAAAGCGCTACATCGCTGTTATTCTTAACCTCACCAAAAACCCCTACTCCACCGTAAAGCCCCTCACCAACGGAGATATTGGTAATTGCTACCCGATCTTTATTCCCTTCATAGAACCTTAGCTTCTGGATCTGTTCCCCTAAATATTTTAGATTGCTCTTTGCACGCCAATCGTCACCGAGAGATAACGCGTCCTTGTACTTTGCCTCAGCCGATAACAGATTTGACTTCATCGACTCCAAGACTGAGCCTTCAATAGGGCCCAGCATACTCAGACTTGGCACCAACTCTTCTGCATCTGCGACAAGTGTGTCGATCTTCTTCTTAGTACCTAAGTCCAGAAATACTCTCCATCCTTCCTTTTCCTTGACCAATTTATAGGATGACGTATTCTTTTTCACTTGCCGTTCAGGCGACTGCAAATAGGCTATCACCTTCTGCTCTAACTCAGGTGTGACGGTCTTTCTCAACTGTGCGCTAAGGGAAGCAGAAAGTATCGGCAGGGACATCTCGACTTCCAGCATTGCGACGCTGCCTTCGATGGTACTACTCGTCACTTCGTACGAAACAGCCTGCATCATAGCCGCAATTAGTTCAGGGGAAATGTGTTGGTCGCCTTTTGTGGACTGTAATAGATATTCTTCCTCGGAGATAGCTTCCCTGTCCTTGTTTGATAGCAGCCTGTAAGTCTCCCTTGATTTTCCCTCCACGCCAGCTCTCAGCTCTTCATTCAGATACCTTAGAAGTATTGCGTCAGGAGCAGGATCCATTGATCCTTTCACCTGTGCTTTAAGGTCAGCTCCAGATGGAACATCTTCCTTCAAGGCGTGACCATTGTTGTTGTCAGAGCAACCAGTAGCGGCCAATACCGTAACAATGACCAATAATTGCCAAGACTTGGATTTCACAGACCTCTCCTCCTGAGTGACAGCCTAACGGGGAAGTGAGCGGCCGGGCGGTGTCACCAAGGAAGCCTTCGCCGCCAGCACTCACTACCTGAAAAGGCACATGCTTTGAAACGGCACCTGAATAGCCCGGTCCTCTCCACTGTCGTGTTGGCCACAGCATTAAGGCCGGGCGACAGTTCCTTTAGGATATAGACACCACTCGTACAATCCTCTTGCAGAACTCGCCAACCCGACCTTGTTCAAGGCAAACGAGACCTGGGAAAATATAGCTGCTGCAATCTTTCTGACTGGTCTTGTTTGATTGTATTCCACTCCCCTCTGCAACGAATGCTGAAGCAACTTCAGATTTTGTTCTCGTTCAAGCGAGTCCTTCGTACCTGGGACATTCTCCACAAGGGTATCGAAGATTCCTCGCCACATTATTTGCCACCCCTCCATTTCTGTCTTTGCCACCGTATTCGGAGTATCCGCGGGGGAAAACAGCCACTCAGCCTGCCAGAAACCCAATTGGTCACATGCAAGGTTGAGTACCTGGTGCAGGGAAGTGAGAGGGATAGAAGAATCACCTTCTCTGAGAATTCGTTCAAATTCTAGATACTGTACGCCCATGCACCCACTGGTAAGTGCACCAAGCCGGGACAGAAGATCGCTTTCTGAGGAAGGATCAGTGTTCATGACTTTTTTCCTTGCGGCCAACAGTTAAGATTGTAAACGGAGTGATGCCGTTTTCATTCCGGTTACAATCTGTTGAACTGAACCGCTTCCACCCCGGGGCTATGGGCTTTCAATCGCCCCTTCTTTTATTAGGTTGATCCTACCGAGCGGCCTGTCCAATGGCAATTGAATAGCGTTCTGAGAGCAAAGCACTGGAGAGCGATGCCGTGAGGTCTCTCACGGGAAGATTCGGAGCTATGGATTTCTGGAAAGAGCATACTCTCCCTATGCCGACAATCGGGTCCGTGAGGCAGGCGATGGATTTCAGCGGCACAGGTCATCATCATGGAGCGAGCGGAAGCGCGGATGGGTTGAGGACCTCCTTCAACACCATCATCCCCTTGCCGCAGTATGGGCAGATCCGGGGGTCGTTGCCGGTTACCCTAGTCAGGAGGTCCTGCCACGACTCCCTTTTCTTTTCTCCTTTTTCACGCCGGCAATCGACGCCGAGAAGCCTCCTGCACTGGTTCATCTTGCTCTTCCTGCTCCGGTTACTCAGGATGCCATAGTGGCGGATCTTTACGAAGCCGTCAGGAAGGACATGGAGAAGAAAGCGCCGGATGAACTCGGAAGCATCGAGAGTCATCGGCTTGATCCTATCGTCATCCCTGCGGTCACGGTAGAGAAAGGTGACCTTCCCGCTTTCGAGCTTTATCAGCCTACCATTGGAGATCGCTACCCGGTGCGTGTAACGGCCCAGGTACTCCATCACCATTTCGGCATTGCGGAATGGGGGTTTGCAGTAGACTTCCCATTCCTTGCTGTAGAGATTCCGAAGCACGCCCTTGAAAGCGCTCTTCTCTTTGAGGTGGGCAATCTTGCCGGGGAAGAGCAGCCGGCCCTTCTGATGAGCCTCCTTCAGGTGAGCCAAAAATTTTCCACGGAATAACCTCGACAGGACCTTCACGGGAAGGAAGAACTCGCCCTTGCAGGAGACCCATCGACGCCCATCCATGGACAGCCCACCCCCTGTCACAATACAATGCAGATGGGGATGATCGATCAGGGCTTGGCTCCAGGTGTGCAGCACCGCAATGAGGCCCACCTCCGCTCTCAGGTGCCGGGCATCTTCCGTCAGCTCCTTAACGGTCTCCCAGGCAGCGCGAAAAAGAATCGAATATGCCACCGCCTGGTTTCTCAGACACAGGGCTCTCAAGGCTTCAGGAAGGGTGAAGACCACGTGAAAGTAATGGATGGGAAGGATGTCCTCTTTCCTTGCCTCCAGCCACCGCTCCCTATCCAGCCCCTGGCATTTGGGGCAGTGGCGGTTTCGGCAGGAGTTATACGAGATCCGTACTCGACCACAATGGTCGCACTCATCCTTATGGCCCCCGAGCTCGGCCGTGCGGCAGATCTCGATGGCTCTCATCGCACGCCGATGCCTTGCATGCAGCTTATAGGCATTTCGATAATCCGGACCGTGGGCACGAAAGACATCGGCTACTTCAAGGCGCCCTTGCATCGGGAGCCTCTAAGGGGTCGGCTTCGGATCGTCCTTCGTGTGATCGCTCGGGCTCTTTATCTTCCCGATCTCTTTCCCGGCAATGTGCAGATACACCGAAGTGGTCCCGGCGCTCTTGTGCCCCAAAAGGCGCTGGATGTAATAGAGATCGGTTCCCGACTCCAGCAGATGAGTGGCGAAGCAGTGCCTAAGCGTGTGTACCGATGCCTTCTTTTTGATCCCGGCTTTTCGAAGAGACGCACTGAACGCCTTCTGAACACAGGAGATGCTAACAGGTTCTGAGCCACTCACGCTCGGGAACAACCAATCCTCGGGCCGATATGCCTTCCAGTAGGTGCGCAGCAGCTCCAGATTCCTCTCACCCAGCAGGGTATAACGGTCCTTCAGCCCTTTTCCCTCACTGACTCGGATCATCATCCGCTTGCTGTCAATGTCGCGCACCTTCAGACGAGTCGCCTCGCCCACCCTCAATCCGGCCGAATAGATCGTCATGAGGATCGCACGCTGCTTGAGGTTCTTCGTGGCTAAAAAGATCGCTTCCACATCCTCCCTGCTCAGCACCCAGGGAAGTCTCTTATGCTGTTTCGTGCGCGGAATCCTTGCATGGTTCCATTGCTTCTGAAGTGTGTGTTCGAAGAGGAACTTCAGCGCACTATAACTCTGACTGATCACGGCACGAGACGCCTTCCGCGCTTCCACAAGGTAATACAGATACTCCCGGATCTCGTCATCACTCAATTCGGCCGGCGATTTGCCGAAGTGGGCGGCGATGGCCTTCATGGCCCCCACATAGCAAGAGATGGTCTTTGGGCTCAGCCCCTTCAGCCTCATGTCCATTACCATTTGGTCCCTCAATTTTCCCATGACGTGCCTCCTTTCAAAATGTTTGATGTTCACAACAAAGAACATCGGCTCAAAGAAAGGAGGCAGTCACAGGTGCAAGGAATGGACACACATCGTCACTGCGCTCACCACAGAAACGCTATTCAATTGTCAAAGAACAATGCGCCTCAACAACAGGCCGCCACGAAGCGGTTTAGTTCAACAGATACTAGACAGAAAACACTTATCAGAACCCGGAGATTCTACCTTAAGGTCTTGGAATAAGCTGGCTTCGTCGCAAAAAGCCGGCTCTGATATAGGAATTTCTGCCTAGCATAATAACGGTTTCGAAGCGCAAGATCCCAAAAATACATGGATTTGCCCATTCTTCTCAGAAAGTCATCTATGCGCCGGACTCTTTACCGAGAGGCCGGGTCTGTTTAAAACGTGCGTATAGATCATGGTGGTAGCAACATTGGCATGCCCAAGGAGTTCCTGGACCGTGTCCCAAAAAGAAGAAACCCCATTCTCATGCATGAGAAATAGGGTTCGGGAGTCTCGATTCATGGCTTCATCTCCGTTGGGGTGAACAGATAGAGCCCGGATTTCTGCGCAGATTACAACTCTCGCCAATTCTGTCAAGCAATTTCGAGGGTTATCCTTCGCTAGTTCACGCTAGTTCAGAGTTCCGAGTTCAGAGTTCTGAGTTCAAGGCTCAAGGTTCCAGTTCCGAGAAGCGCATGGCGCATGGCGACAGAGGGCAGGGAAAGCCGAAGGAAGAGGGACGACCGCTGCGCTGGGACGAAGGACGCGGAAAGAAAGAGAACAGAAGACAGAAGACGGATGACAGAGCAGCAAAATACGCATAGGGCAAGCGCATGGCAACAGAGATCAGGAAAGACGAGGGAGGTGGGACGACCGCTTCGCTAGGACGAAGGACGCTGAAAGAAAGAGATCAGGGACAGAAGACAGAGCAGCAAAAAGCGCATGGCGAAGCCGAGAGCCGGAGATCTGTCGAGCAGAGATCAGAAGTCAGAGGTCGGAGATCAGGAAAAGCCGAGGGAGGTGGGACGACCGCTTCGCTGGGACGAGGGACGCGGAAAGAAAGAGAACAGAAGACAGAAGACGGATGACAGAGCAGCAAAAGACAGGGCAAAAGCAAAACAGACAAGAGAAATCTCATCTGTGAAATCTGTGTAATCTGTGGATCTCCTTCTTTTTGAAATCTGTTTAATTTGTGAATTTTTCTTTCCCTACCTTGCCCATAGGAATTAGGCATAGTATTCTTGGCGCAAGTTGCAGGGTTAGAGCTGTGCATTTCAGTAACAAGGAGGGAGATAGTGAAGAAGATCAGCCCGATTCTTATGTCCCTGATTGGTGTCGCACTGTTTCTCATGGGGGGACTCTGGTTCCTGACCAAGAGCAACGCCGAATCGTTCCTGGTGGGAAAGGTCAACGGCGAGGGAATCTCCCGAAAAGAGTTCGCGGCAAGGGTCGATAGGGTCATGAAATCCTATGGCAACCCGAAAGGACTTCTCCAAGGGCAACAGGGAGATGAAGCCTTGGGCCGGATCAGGGACGAGGTGCTCGATGAGATGATCGTTGAAAAATTCCTTCTCCAGGGCGCAAAGAAGGCGGGCTTTGCCACGGCGCCGGAGGATGAAGTCGCCAGGCAGGTCGAAGAGATCAAGAAGATGAGCGGCCTCTCTGAGCCTGAACTGGAAAACCGGCTGGGCTTAAAGCTGCCCGATCTGAAAGCGGAGATCTCGGATCGTTGGGCCATTTCACAGTACATCGAAAAGGACGTCCTGAAGGACAACCCTGAAGATCGCGAGCTCTTTTTCCAGAAATGGCTCGCCGATTCAATGCAGAAGGCCAAAATTGAGAAGTTTGCAAACCGGATTCAAACTGCCAGGGCCTCCTGTTGCGCGCCCGGCGGCAGCTGCGGCACGGGCAAATCCCCGGGCGCTGAATTGGACGTGGAGAAGGATGCCAGGGAAAAGGGTCTCGAGTATTACGAGAAGAAGACCGGGAAGAACGGTGCAGAAGCGCGGGTGACCGACTACGGGTGCCACATGCAGGTAGATATTGTGGAAAACGGGGAAGTCGTTCTGTCGCTCTCGTATATTCAGGGAGTCGTCCAGGAAAGTTAGCAGCTAAGAAGATTTCACCGCCCCGCTTCCCAGGCGCAGAGATCGCAGAGGGTGTTTGTTTTTGACTTGCAGGCGGTACGTCCCGTGTATTTGCGCGGGAGAGACGACTGCAAGTCAAAAGAAAGCCTCCTCCACTGCTTACTGCCTATCGTAGCGGAGCGAAGATCCCGTGTGTCGTTTCGCGGGTCGGAGCGTAGCGTAGATCCCGTGTATTCTTCGCGGGGACTGCTCACTGCTCACTGCTTATCGTAGCAGAGCGGAGATCCCGTGTGTCGTTTCGCGGGACTACTCACTCTTCCCAGCATCCCCCATCACCTGGACGTGGATTTTTCTGTTTCTTGGACGGTTGTCATGGTCGATGACCACGATCTGCTGCCAGGTGCCGAGCAGCAGTTTACCATCCACCACAGGCACGCTCATGCCCGGCCCCATGAGGGTCGCCCTCAGGTGCGAAAAGCCGTTGTCATCCCCCCATGTCTGGGAATGGCGGCTCGGCCGAGAACTCGGGATGAGTTTCTCCATTTCGTCTCTCAAATCTTCCACCAGCGCGGGTTCGTACTCTATGGTGGAAACAGAGGCGGTGGACCCTATCACGAATATGTGCGCCAGTCCCTGCCCGATCCCCGACTGGGATACGATGCTCTCCACCTCTTGGGTAACGTCCTTCACGTCGGAGAATCCTTTGGTTTTGAGGGAAAAACCTTTTCCGAAAACCATCTGCCAATGCCTCCATAAGATAAAGAGTGTCTCTCGCCCGCTTCGCTAGAGATCTCAGAGTCACAGAGAGAAGAGGGTTAATTGTCCTGTTTTTTTGAATCAAAAAACAGGACAAGCTTCAGCTCCTTCGGAGCATGCAAACGGTTCCGGGCATGCCGGCACTTACTCTGTGGCTCTGCGGGCTCTGTGAGAAATAATCCTCTTTTTTCCACAATACCGGATTTTTCTCTTCATCCGGAAGCGTATTCTCGACGTACACCCTTCCGGCGCCGAATCTGCTATACTGCGCACAGGGAAGGGATTTTCCAACCATTGTGAGGCAGGCGCTTGATTCGGGAGCGTTTTTGCGATAGTGAATAGATCGTCCTTGTCGAAACCCCCCTCTCAAGTCTCTTCAGGGAACCGATAGAGTCCGGCAAAAGGCTCGATCTGCAGCTCAGGAGCGTTTTTTGATGAACTGGAAGGAACGAATTTATTGCGGTGAACTGCGTCCGACCCATGCGGGACAGCAGGTCCTGCTCATGGGCTGGGTGGACGCCATCCGGGACCATGGGAACCTGCTCTTCATCCACATGCGGGATGTGCGCGGAACGGTCCAGGTGGTGTTCGACCCCACATTCAGCTCCAGGAGCTACACTCTGGCCGCATCGCTCAGGGAAGAGTACGTCATTCAGGTAAAAGGAAGGGTTTCGGTCCGGGCTGCCGGGACCGAGAACCCCAACCTGTCGACCGGAGGGGTGGAGGTATTTGCAGGGGATCTGGAGATCCTCTCCGAGTCCCGGACCCTCCCTTTTCCCATTTCCGAAAAGGCCATGGTGTTCGGGGAAGAGCTGAAATCCAATCCGGCCAATGTGGACGAAGACCTGCGGCTCCGATACCGGTACCTCGATCTCCGGCGGCCTTCCATGCAGGAGTGCTTCCAGAAGAGATACCAGATCGTAAGGACAATCCGCGATTACCTCCACACCCTGAACTTCATCGAGGTGGAGACCCCATTTCTCACCAAGAGCACCCCCGAAGGGGCAAGGGATTACCTCGTGCCGAGCAGGGTTCACCACGGGAGGTTTTACGCCCTTCCGCAATCCCCGCAACTCTTCAAGCAGCTCATCATGATGGCGGGCATGGACCGCTATTTCCAGATCGTGAAGTGCTTCCGGGATGAGGATCTTCGGCCCAACCGGCAGCCGGAGTTCACCCAGCTCGATATGGAGGCATCCTTCATCGATGAGGAGTTCATCTACGAGATCGTGGAGGACCTGACCGTTCGCATCTTCCAGGTCGGCGGCATACAGTTGCCGCGCCCGTTTCCCCGCATGACCTATCAGGAGGCCATGGAGCGGTACGGGAACGACAAACCGGACCTCCGGTTCGACATGGCCTTCGAGGAGATTACGGACCTCGTTCAGGATACGGGGTACACGATCTTCAGGCAGATCCTCGGGCAGGGAGGAATTGTGAAGGGCTTCTGCGTGAGAGGCAGGGCCGATGCGCTCAGCAAGAACGTGCTCCAGAACGAGTATGCCTTGAAGATCGCGCCGGAAATGGGCGCCAAGGGCATGACCTGGATGAAGGTGGTGGACGGGAAGCTTCAGTCCAACATCGCCCAGTTCTTCGGCCCGGACGAACTGGAAGGGATCAGGAGTCGATTCAATGCCGGCGAGGGGGACGTGCTGGTGATGATCGCCGACACCTCGCGCGACCTGGTCAACAAGGTCCTCTCACAACTGCGGCTGCACATGGCAGAAAGACTGGGTCTCATCCCGGCGGACAGGTACACCCCGCTGTGGGTCACGGACTTCCCCCTGTTCGAGAAAAAGGAAGACGGGATAGGCTCCCAGCACCATCCCTTTACCATGCCCGACCGCATTGACTTCGATCCCAAAAACCTGGAAGAACTGCTGAGCCTCAAATCAAGGGCCTACGATCTTGTCATGAACGGCGAGGAACTGGGGGGCGGGTCCATCCGGATCCACAGGATGGATATCCAGCAGAAGATATTCGAATCCCTCGGCATGGGTCCTGAGGAGTTGGAGAGCAAGTTCGGGTTTTTCCTGAGGGCGCTCGAATACGGGGCGCCCCCTCACGGCGGGCTGGCCCTCGGGCTCGACAGGGTCATTGCCATGATCCTGAGGATGCCGTCCATCCGCGACGTGATCTCCTTTCCCAAGAACAGGAGCGCATTCTGTCCCCTTACCGAGGCCCCGTCTCTCGTCGACACGTGCCAGATGCAGGAGCTTGGGCTGGGCTCAACCCCTGAAGACAGCCGGGACGATTCACCCAGGTCCGCCGGGGCTGCGAAAGTTCATCGACCCGTCGCCCAGAAAAGGGACAGGATTTCCATGGATGAGGTAAAGCACGTGGCAAGACTTGCCAGGCTGAAAGTCTCCAATGAAGAAGCGCGAGCCTATCAGAAGGATCTTAATGCGGTTTTGAACCACTTTGAAGTCCTCCAGTCGCTCGATACCAAAAATGTGACCCCCATGAGCCAGGTGCTGAAGACGGCAAACGTATGGCGGGAGGATGTTCCTGCAGAGAAAGAGGATACGGAATCTCTGCTCGAATCCTCCCCGGTAAGAGAGAAGAACTTCTATAAAGTCCCGCGGATTCTGGAAGGATGACCATGGAACTCTGTGATCAAACCGCCGCCCGGCTCGCGGCCCTGCTCAGGAAGGGTGAAATCCGTTCCAGGGACATCGTTGAATCCGTTTTCAGGAGAATCGGCGAGAGGGAAGAGTCCATCCATGCCTACATCTCCACAGGGTACGATGCAGCGATGAAGCAGGCTGAAGAGGCCGATTCCGCGCTTCTCAAGAAAACCCCTGCGTCCGTCCTGGCCGGAATACCCACTGCGGTGAAGGACAACCTCTGCACCAGGCAGATGAGGACAACCTGCGGCTCCAGAATTCTCGAGAACTACGTCCCTCCGTACGATGCCACAGCCGTGAAGAGGATCATGGAAGGCGGCGCCGTAATGACCGGCAAAACCAACATGGATGAGTTCGGCATGGGCTCCTCCACGGAAACGAGCTTCTTCGGGCCCACCCGCAATCCCTGGAACCCGGAATTCGTCCCCGGGGGTTCGAGCGGAGGATCGGCGGCCGCCGTTGCCGCAGGAGAGGCCATTGTCGCGTTGGGTACCGACACAGGAGGATCCATCCGCCTCCCTTCGGCCTATTGCGGGGTGGTCGGCATCAAGCCGACTTATGGAAGGGTTTCCCGGTACGGTCTGATCTCCTATGCTTCATCCCTCGACCAGGTGGGCGCCATCGGGAGAAGCGTGGAGGATTGTGCCATGGTCTTGAGCCTGATCTGCGGCCATGACCCGCGGGACACCACCTCCGCCCCGGTGAAGATGGACCTCGTTCTCGAATCCCTGAAAAAGGGAATCAAAGGACTCCGGATCGGGTTGCCGGCAGAGTATTTTGTGGAAGGGTTGGATCCAAGGGTCAAGGACATGATCCTCGGGGCCGCCTCCCTGCTCGAGCGAAACGGTGCACGCGTGAAGGAAGTCTCCCTTCCCCATGCCGGGCACGCCATCAGCGCCTATTACCTGATTGCAACTGCAGAGGCCAGCAGCAACCTGGCGAGATACGACGGTGTGAAGTACGGTTTTCGTGCAGAAGAAGTCCGCGACACGCTGCAGATGTATGAGCTTACCAGGAGCATGGGGTTCGGCCGGGAAGTGAAAAGGCGGATCATGCTCGGGACCTATGCGCTCTCCGCCGGATACTACGACGCCTATTATTTGAAGGCTCAGGAGGCAAGGGCGCTGATCCGAAGGGATTTCGACAAGGCATTCGAGCAGGTGGACTCCCTCATTGCCCCGGTTTCCCCCGGCCTTCCTTTCAGACTGGGAGAAAAGATGGACGATCCGCTCCAGATGTACCTGGTGGACGTCTATACGGTTTCCGTAAACCTGGCAGGCCTTCCAGCCATGAGCATCCCGTGCGGCATGGTCGATGGGCTCCCAGCGGGGATGCAGATTATCGGCCGGCCCTTTGACGAGGAGACGGTGCTCAGGGTCGGGCATGCGTATGAGCAACTGAACGGTGCCGGTTCAAAGAAAGAAGAGTCTTGACAGGATAACAGGATGAACAGGATTGTGAACAAGTATTCATCATGTCGATCCTGTAATCCTGTCTGATAATCTTTGAATCTTCGACAGACCGTTGTCTTTCAACGAGAGAGATATGGACTACGAAGTAATCATCTGTTTTGAAACCCACGTGGAGCTCAAGACCGAGACCAAGCTCTTTTGCAGTTGTGCGGTCCGGTACGATGCTCCTCCAAACAGCAGGATCTGCCCTGTCTGCACCGGACAGCCCGGCTCTCTCCCTGTGCTGAACAGGAAGGCGGTGGAGCATGCGGTAAGGGCCGGGCTCGCTCTTCACTGCACCCCCAACCCCCTCTCGCGCTTTGCAAGGAAGAATTATTTTTATCCGGATCTTCCCAAAGGGTACCAGATCTCGCAGTACGAACGCCCGTTCTGCGAAAACGGGTACCTGGAAATCCAGGGGGACGACGGCCGGCCTTATGAAGTGGGAATCAGGCGGATTCATCTCGAAGAGGATGCGGGGAAGCTGGTCCACAGCACGAGCTCGCTCGGCAGTTCCGATTTCAGCCTGGTGGATTACAACAGGGCCGGGGTTCCACTCCTCGAGATCGTGTGCGATCACGAAAGGAACCCTCTTCGCTCCATTCAGGAAGCGCGCTCTTATCTCGAAAAACTCAGGCAAACCCTCCGTTACGTCGGGGTGAGCGATTGCACCATTGAAAAAGGCCAGTTCCGATGCGATGTAAATGTCTCCCTGCGGCCGAGGTCGGCCCGAACCTTCGGCCGCCGTACGGAGATCAAGAACATGACCTCGTTCCGGTTCATCGCCGATGCGCTCGAATACGAGATCAGGAGACAGTCCGAGCTTCTCAGAACCGGCGGGGAGATCGCTCAGGAGACGCGGCTTTTCGACGAGCAGAGAAAAATCACGGTTCCCATGCGCAGCAAGGAGGATGCCCCTGACTACCGCTATTTCCCGGACCCGGATCTGGTCGAGGTCGAGCTGGATGAGGATTTCATCGGGAAGATAAGGGACTCCCTCCCCGAGTTGCCGGATCAGAAGGTCGTTCGGCTTACAGAGGAGTACGGGATCCCCAGGGAAGACATCCTCATCCTGACAAGAGAACGGGAGATCTCGGACTTCTTTCTGGCCTGCGCACCGCTCTGCCGGGACCGGGTGCGCTTGAGCCGCTGGATCATCAGGGATCTCTTCAAGCTCCTGAACGAAACCCGCAGGTCCATTTCCGATTGTCCGCTCAGACCAACCGATTTTGCCGAGTTGATCAACCTTCTCGATGCCGGCAAGATCACGGACGCCATGGGAAGATCCATTCTGAAAGAAATGTTCCACAAGGAATGTGAGCTGGGCCAGCTTCTGAACAAAGAGGCAGCCGGTCCCATCAGGGATGCGGATACGCTTCTCAGGATGGTCGATGAGGTGACGGCCCAGAACCCGGAGGCGATCGCAAAAATCTCCAGCGGGATATTGGAGCCGGTCAATTTCCTTGTGGGTCAGGTCATGAGAAAGACGCGCGGCAAGGCAGACCCCAAGAAAGTGCGGGACCTGATCCAGCAAAAACTCGGGCTTTCACACGACGGGTCGTGAGCGCGGTAATGATGCCAAAGAAAGTAGGCAGTAAGCAGTCCCCGCGAAGAATACACGGGATCTTCGCTCCGCTACGATAGGCAGTGAGCAGTGAGCACAAGAAGCAGTAAGCAGTCCCGCGAAACGACACACGGGATCTTCGCTCCGCTACGATAGGCAGTGAGCAGATAACAGATGGAGAGGCCGCAGAAGCCACAGCGGCGGCCGGTTCCGGCTCTTCGGGAGCAGATGTCCATTTTTCAGCAACCGTGTGCAGGTTGCTCAAAAATGCCCAGATGCAAGTTGTGCTTTCCCAATCCCGCTATTCGCGGGGGCGCCCGAAAATGGGGTCCCACCCGGCAAGGGTGGGGTGTCCGTGTCCCCTGACGGACAAAGCCTGAGGAGTGAGGCGTACATCAGTACGTCGCAACGACGAAGGATGAGGGCAACGCCGCAGATGTCCGTTTTTCAGCAACCTGCCTAAAGCCTTGGAAGGTACCGCTCTATCTCGAAAGCGCTCACATGGGTCCTGTAGCGATCCCACTCGATCTTCTTGTTCTCGATGAACTTGTTGAAGATGTGGTCCCCTAGAACCTCTCTCACCAGTTTGCTCTTTTCCGTCTCCAGGATCGCCGCGTAGAGATTCCCCGGAAGGTCGGTGATGCCGTGGGCCCTTCGCTCGGCAGGATTCATTTCAAAAATATCCTCTTCAATGGGATCCGGGAGATCCATCTTCTTCTCCACCCCGTCCATCCCGGCGCCCAGCATGACGGCAAAGGCGAGATAAGGGTTGCACGCGGGATCCGGGGATCGGAATTCGATCCTCGTAGCCATCTCCTTTCCCGGTTTGTACATGGGGACCCTGATCATTGTAGAACGATTCCTTCGGGCCCAGGAAACGTAGACAGGAGCCTCATACCCGGGCACGAGACGCTTGTAGGAATTCACCCACTGGTTGGTAATTGCCGTGAGCTCCGGCGCATGATGAATCAGGCCTGCGATGTAGTGTTTTGCGATCGAGGAGAGGTGGTATTTGTCTTTCGGATCGTGGAAGGCGTTTTTGTCCCCCTTGAGGAGCGACTGGTGAACATGCATTCCGCTCCCGTTCTGGCCGAAGATCGGCTTGGGCATGAAGGTGGCATATACGCCATTCTTCCGGGCGATCTCCTTCACGACCAGGCGATACGTCATGGTCTTGTCCGCCATCCTGAGCCCCTCGTCGTACCTGAGATCGATTTCGTGCTGGCTGGGCGCCACCTCGTGGTGACTGTACTCCACCTGAATCCCCATGGACTGCAGTCCGAAAATGGTCTCCCTCCGGAGGTCGCTCGCCATGTCCAGGGGTCTCGCATCGAAGTAGCCTCCTGCATCCAGAACGTCCGTGCACCTGTTATCCTTGAAATAGAAATACTCGAGCTCCGGCCCCACAAAAAACCGGTAGCCCTTTTCTCCAATCTTGTTCAACAGTCTCTTGAATGCATACCGGGGGTCCCCCTCATAAGGCGTCCCATCCGGGTTGAGGATGTCACAGAACATCCTGGCCACCGGCCGGTCCTCCCCTCTCCAGGGCACCAGTTGAAAGGTCTCCGGGTCAGGCATGGCGATCATGTCGCTTTCCTCGATCCGGGCGAATCCCTCTACCGAAGATCCGTCAAAGCCCATCCCCTCGCTCAAGCCCTCCTCCAGCTCCGAAGGAGTCACGGCAAAACTCTTGAGAAAACCGAGAACATCCGTGAACCAGAACTGGATGAAACTGATGTCCCTGTCTTTGACGATCCTTTTCACGTCCTCGGCATTATGGCAATCCATGGTGCTCCCTCCTGCAACAAGTCAGAGTTCATTCAAAACTGGTCTATCCTATTTTCATGGAAAAAAGCAACCCCATACGCGAGGAGGCCGGCAGGCCGGGACGATGAAAACCTTGAAGCCTAACGCGAATCAGGTTCTTGACAAAAGTATTCACCCTAACGTTGCATTCAAACGGCCCGTGTTTCAATGAAAACGACAGCGGACAAGGGTTACAACAGAATCGAGTCGCCTTCTCTGGTTTGCACCCTGAGTTGAATCCTGACGAGCAATAAAATGCCGTCCTTAATGCAACATTAGGGTTCATCCTGCACGAATAGAGGCCGATAAGAGGTAAAAGGGTGATAAAGGCGGCCTTTCTTGCAAGCGGCACGGACCTTGCATTTTCATAGCATTGGGTTGATTCCGGGCCTGTGCACGAAAAAGTCGGCGACAAATCGGGGAGAGGTGCAGGCAAGGCCAGGTTCTTCTTGACAAAATCTTCTCCGTTCAATAGGGTGCGATAATTCCTGGGAAATCCACCCCGGCTTCTATACCGGAGGTTCCGTTTGAAGGCAGGTGATATTCATCAGATCCGTTGTGTCCTGAAAACGAGACAGACGAAGTGGATGGCGCACGTATTGTGTGCCTTCATCGTGATCCTCTGCCTGACCGTTCCCGCTCTTGCAGCGAAGAAGCGATCCCCCCAAAAAAGGAAGCCCTCCCCAAAAAAGACCTATCCGGCGTCTGAAAATCAACTCGTGAATGAAATGCTCAAGCACCTCGGCGTTCGATATCGACCCGGAGGCAGCAGCCCGAGCGGAGTGGACTGCTCAGGCTATGTGGGCCTGGTTTACCGAAACGCTTACGGGCTGACTCTTCCCCATCAGTCAAAATCTCTCTACAGCTCTTCTGACCTGGAAGAAATTCCTTTGGATGATCTGAAGACAGGGGATCTTCTCTTTTTCACCTCCTCGAAAAGGAGCAAGAGGATAAGTCATGTGGGGATTTATCTTCCGGAAGGGAAATTCGTCCACGCGGCCTCCGGGAAAGGGGTCATTGTTTCAAGTCTGGATGAGCAATACTGGAGCGAAAGGATTGCCGGTGCAAGGAGGATCCCGGAACTGGCCCAGTTGAAAAACGGAGATGCGGCCCCCATCGAGTTCTCCGCGCTGGGTGCAAGCATGGGGACCCTTTCAGATTATCGTGAACCCGCTCCCTACCTGAGTGTCGTAAGCCATTCCCTCGGGATGGAATTCGGACAAAACAGGGATTTCCAGGTCTCTCTCTTCCAGGACTCGTTTTTTTCATCGAAAGGAACGGATTCGGAGTATTCCTTTCATGATGATTCCATGGGGCTCGACGGACGTCCCTTGTTGGCCCATGTGCAGGGGATCAGGGTCGAAAGGGACATCAGACCTTTTCCCTGGTTGATCGTTACCCCGTCTCTATCCTATTTTGATTATGACGGGGGTCTGGATGAGGCGAGTCTCCCAAGAGGGTCCGTGGGTCTGGACCTTTCCCTCGGCTCCAGGGAAGATGCATGGAGAATCTCCACTGGATTTCACTATCTCTCTCTCATCCACCACAAAGGATACGCCGAAGAGCAACGGGCACCCGAAGGCATCGACATGTCCCTCACTTACAGCAGAAGACTTTCCGACGGGCTCTCTATTTTCCTGATCGGGGAGCGGCTCCAGCGGTACGAAGCGGTTTCAGCCGAATTTCCCCGGGAGGACAGGACTTTTGAGGACCAGAGGTTCTCGGTGCTGTTCAATTTCTCCTACTGAAACCGGTTTGATGGGTTTCGCTTCCTCCTTCGCAAAAGCTATGGAGGACAAGCCGCCCAACCCGCCTACGAACCAGCGACCTTCTCTTTACTCCGTCCCCTACACGAACTTGTCCATCTCTTCCGTTTCGATGCTCGTCTCCTCTTCCGCTTGTCACAAGCCTCCCGGATGTGCTAGGCAATTGCAGTTGCCCGAAGCAATTTGAAGGTCGCATGCAGGGTATAGAGGTTTTCTTCGGTTATGGAAGCAAGGTTTAACATCTTCACCGTTATCATCCTCATCCTCGCCTTTGTCGTGCCGATTCTTGTCCTGCCCACGATGCTGGACAATGCGTTCAATACGCCAAAAACGACTCTTGCGCTTGTCGGGGCCGCAGCCATGATCGGCATCTATGCCTCTCGGCTGCTTCGAGGCCGGGAGATCCTCGTCTCCGGAGCTCCCACGCCCAGGGTCGTGCTGGTACTGATCGCGCTCAATCTCTTTTCCTTCTTTTATACAGCCAACCCCTACTACACTGTCCTTGCGGTGACGATGAACCTCACCGCACTTTCTCTTTTTTATTTTTCCTCGCTCTATGTGACCGCCGGCTCCGCCTTTCTCGTGCTTCTTGCCGTCGCTTTGAGCGGGGTTCTGGTCTCCATTGAGACCTGGCTCCAGTTTTTCAACATCTTCGTTCTTTTCACGTGGGCCAAACCGGGAACGGCGGTCATGGGCACGATCGGAAACTCCAACTACCTTGGGGCTTATCTCGTTTTTCCGCTTTTTGCCCTGGCCGGACTGGCCTTCCTCTTCAAAGGAAGGCTACGCTTCGCCCCGATCATCCTCTTTGTCTTCGTGCTCGGCGCCATCCTCTTTTCAAGAGCACGGGCAGGGTGGTTCGGCTTTTTTCTGTCTCTTCCTTTGTTCCTGTTCCTCATGAAGAGGGTGCATGGATTTCGCCTGTGGGCATATCTGCGGTCTCATGGTCTTCGGTCGGCCGCCTGGGGCTTCGTGTCCTTGTCCATCCTGGTCTCCCTCTGGTTGATCGCGCCCCAGCGGTTTCACGTCATGATGGACTTCAGGAATGTCACGAACCCCCTCACTCTCAAATTGAGAATGCAGAAATACTCCAAGGCCTCCCTTTGGCTCTTCAAACAGAATCCCCTTTTCGGCACCGGACTGTGGTCATACCGGAATCAGGTGTTTGAAGCCCAGGCCCGTATCAACCAGGCTGAGCAGACCTTTTTCAAGGATTACCCGGAGCCCAACCCCGAGTCGGTCCATAACGAGTATCTGGAGGTTCTCAATGATGGAGGCCTGGTTGCGGCGTCTGTTATCGTCCTGTTCCTGATCGTTCTTTTTCTGCATGCCTGGAAGTTCATCATGGATGAGAAGGCTGATCTGAACGGCAGGGTCATGGCTGCATCCGCTTCCTGCGCAGTGATCGCCATCCTGCTTGCAGCATTTTTCTTCTTCCCCTTCAGGATCAACACAACCCTTTTCATGACCGCGCTGATGATGGGCCTGACCGAAGGTTTCTACCTGCGAAGATTCGGATTGATTTCAGCCCGGGAAGGACAGCGGTCCGATGCCAGGCTGGTCATCATTCCCCTGGTTGTTCTGCTTCTTGCAGGCGTCGTCTGGTACAAGGGAATAAGGCCCTTCAAGGCGGAGATGGAGCATTTCAAATACAAGAGAGCGCTGGATCGAGGCAATGCCTCTGATGCAGAAAAATATCTTCTCAAGGCCATTGAATGGGATCCGCACAATACCGTGTACAATTACTTCGCCAGCCGGATCTACATGAATGATCTCAAGGATTATGGGAAAGCAAGCGACTACATCGAAAAGGCCACCCATGACTACAACGGGGATATCATCCGGTGGTCTCTTTTCTTCGTAAAAGGGTTACTGAAGTTCCGGGCAGGAAGCCTGTTCGAGGCGCGGGCCGCTTTTGAAAAGGCGCTCTACTACAATCCCGAATTCACGGAGGCCAGAGAAAAGCTGCAAGAAGTCGAGAAGGTCATCAAGGAGCACGACAGGGTTTTGATCAAGATCAGATAGGGGAAAGGGGGAAGGCGGAGATCGGAAGGCGGAAGGGGGAAGACGGAAGTTACCGCGACTCCCAGGTGCTTCATGAATGATTGATCAGGGGAGGCCACGCCGGGAATCCAGGTCTGGATCAGAAATCCTTTTGTAGACCACAAGACTGAGGAAAGTGGGAAGGCGGAGATCGGAAGGGGAAGGCGGAAGACGGAAGTTACCGCGACTCCCAGGTGCTTCATGAATGATTGATCAAGGGTCAGCACGGTGGGAATCATGCTGTACGATCAGAAGTCCTTTTAAAAACCACAAGCCTGCGCCGGTGGGGGGAGTGGGGAATGGCATAGGGCTTATCCAGGATCAGGCGGTAATCCTCACGGAATGTCTCTCGGGCCGTTTCCAGCTCTTCATCGCACTGAGGCCCTTTCATGAATATGGCCAAACCCTCCCGCACGAGACAGCCGCTCACCCTGGAAAGGGTTTTCGGAATCGTCTCCAGCGCCCTTGTGATCACTCCACTGACCGGGCGATTGAAGGAAGAATGAATCTTATGGCCGTAGATTTCTATGCCCTTCAAACCCAGTGTCTGGACGACTTCCATCAGGAACTGCACCCGTTTGTGTCTTCCTTCGGAAAGGAGGAATTCCGTGTCGGGGCAGACTATCTTTAGAGGGATTCCCGGCAGCCCGGCTCCGGTGCCGATGTCGAGAGTAGGGGCAGGAAAGCTCCATTCCATCAGTTTTGCCGCGAGCACGCAATCGATGTAGTGCTTCTGAACCATGTTGTCAAACTGGTAAATCCGGGTAAGATCATATTCGGCATTTCTTTTTCTGAGGAGCCTGTGGTATTGCCAGAGCAACTGATATTGACGCTCTTCGAGCGGAAGCCCGCTTCGTTCGAACCATTGCTTCAGGGCGGGAAGCCCGGGGGCGGGTCTTTGCAGCCCGTGCCTCTTTTTAGATGCCGGCATCTTCCTCCCCCCGGAATGAAAAGGACCCGGCATGGTTGAGAATCCCCCAGGCGAATTGACCCCCGAGAACCTTCTTGTCCTCTACGAGGACAACCACATCATCGGCGTGCACAAACCGGCCGGAGTTCTGGTTCAGGGAGACAAATCCGGGGCCATCCATCTTATGGAACTGGTCAAGCAGTACATCAAGAGGAGGTACCAAAAACCTGGAGACGTCTTTCTCGGACTCGTTCACCGAATCGACCGGCCGGTATCCGGTGTGGTTGTCTTTGCCAGAACCTCCAAGGCCGCATCCCGTCTCTGCACCCAGTGGCGTTCCCGGGAGGTGGAGAAGATCTACTGGGCTCTTGTCCATGGAAGGCTCCAACCGGCAAACGGCACCTTGAGATCGTATCTCAGGAAGGGGTCGAGGAAAGTCTTTGTGGGAAGCGAAGGGGAGCAAACCTCGCGGGAAGCAATCCTTTCTTATCGTACGATCTCCGGAAAGAGAGGACTCTCCCTCATCGAGATTCATCTGCATACGGGCCGGAAACATCAGATCCGGGTTCAGCTTGCCGAAGCAGGCTGCCCTATTTCCGGAGACTGGAAGTACGGGTCCGCTGCTTTCGATCGAAAAGAAATCCGTCTGACCGCCCATTCCCTCACCTTCGTCCACCCGACCAGGGCCGAGAAGATCACGATCGAGTCGCCTGCGCCCGAATGGGCGCTGGAATTTCTGAACTCTACCAGCCCGCATCCGGACTGATCCCTTCTTCAGCCAGTGCAGGGACCATTCGATCTACAACCATCGAATGGCACGAGCCGTTTGAGGCGACCAGTCCGTATCTCCGTCTGACATCGGATGCGTTGTATACCAGCGGCCTTCCCCAGCAGTCGGTCATCCGGCCGCCCGCTCCTGCGAGTATCGCTTCAGGCGCACAGGTATCCCACTCCTTTGTGCCGGGCGCCGGGTGAAGATAGAGGTCCGCCTCCCCTTCCGCTATGAGACCGCACTTGATCCCTACTGATCCGGAAATGCGTTCATGGGCAATTCCCAGGGCCGTCTTGATCCTGTCCGTGATCGGATTTCTATGAGACCGGCTTACCACGAGCCGCAAGTCAACCGGTTCGTTCTTCTGACTCACCAGGAGAGTCCTGCTTTTCCCGCCGGAGAAGACTCTGCTGCCCTCGTGCCGGATGCCGCTGTACAGGATATCCACAATCGGCTGATAGACCACGCCGAGCATTGCCCTCCCTTCCACGGCCAGCCCGACCATGATGCTGAATTCCCCATTCCTTGCCATGAACTCCTTTGTACCGTCCAGCGGATCGATGCACCAGACCCTTGCATATTTCAGCCGTACGAGATCATCCCTGGATTCTTCCGAGAGGATGGCGTCGTCCGGAAATGCTTCCCCGATGGCCGCAACAAGGAACCGGTTCACCGCCTTGTCCGCAGCAGTGACCGGATCGTCGGCCCCTTTCCACTCTACCTGATCGGGCTTGTCGTGGTATTCCCTCAGGATCTCCCCCGCATCCCTCACAATGGCTTCAGCTCGCTCCAAGGTCTTTCCGTAATCAGTTTTCATTTTTCATTTCCCATCTCTCATTCCGAATATCACGCGATTCCGAAATACTCCCCGATTTCTGCGAAAGAGCGTTCCTGCCGATGAGGGAGAAACGCGGTCTTGGCGGCTCCTATTCTCTCGGAGGTTTCCTCCAGCCGGCGCAGGGGAATAACCCCCGCCTCTATTCTCTTTCTGATCAATTCGGCGGACTGCTCTACAAGCTGCTGCTCCTTGCAGATCAGCAGAAGATCCGCCCCTGCCGCAAAGGAGCCGGCCGCTCCCTCAGCCACTCCCCAGGTCTTGGCAATGGCGCCCATCTCGAGATCGTCGGTGAGAACAAGGCCGCGGAAGCCCAGCTCACTTCTCAACAGGTTCGTCAGCACGGGTGAGGAGAGCGTTGCGGGCAGATTGGGGTCAAGCGCCGGATAGACTGCATGAGATGTCATGACGCCGGTGACCCCTGCTTCGATTGCAGCCCTGAAAGGCGGGATGTTGACGGACATGAGCTCCCGGCTGTCTATTCCTATCCTCGGCAGATGAAAATGGGGATCCAGATCGGCTCGACCGAGACCCGGAAAATGTTTGGCAACCGCCATGATCCCGTTTCTCTGCAGGGACTGGATTACCGACCTGCCGAGCAGCGCCACCTTTTCCGGATCCTCACCGAAGCTGCGGCCGTCGAGGTGTTTCTCGATCTCTCCTCTCCGGACATCCACCACTGGGGCCAGATCCATGTTCAGGCCGACAAGCTTCATCTCCATGGCCGTGACCCGGCCGAATTCAATGGCTTTCTCAACCGGATGTTCATCAGCGCCGATTGCCGCATTGCCCGGAAAAGAGGTGAAAGGCTCCCTCAACCGCGCAACCCTTCCTCCTTCCTGATCCACCCCCAGAAAAAGGGGCTTCCCGTGATACTTCAGAGCCGCCTCCTGAAGATCGCGGCAAAGGGTGGCAACCTGAACCGGCCCTTCTATGTTCCTGGCAAAAAGAATGATCCCGCCCGGATTGTAATCCCGGATAAGTCTCTCCGTCTCCTCGTCCAGCACGGTTCCGGGCATGCCGCACATGAACAGTTGTCCGATCTCTTCGTCAAGATCCTTCATGCAATTCAGCCTCCTCGTGAAGCTTCAGCTCCCCCTCCCCTAGCCCCTCCCGCGGCACTTTCCTCCCCTTTGACGGGGGAGGTCAGGTGAGAGTGCTCAGGTGCAGTATTTCATGAATAAACTACCACGGCTGCCGGCCAAATGCTACCCCCCGAAAGGTTTGGCTTCTCTTGCTCCCAGGGCGAGCGAAACATATCCAACTCAAGTTTCCCGCCATGATTGCCGATTCCATAAAGGTCAATTTTCTTTAGACCGAATCCAACTTGCGCCGGGATGTGAGGCTGGCCCAGGCGCAGTTGTTCCGGAATAACTGACCACGTTCCTTTGAGTGATACGAATATCTCTCGCTTTCTGGTGAAAAATTGTCATACAAAAAAAGTCTTCTCCTGATCTTGATCATCATGTGCCTGGGAATCGCCTCCGTGATGCTATACAGCCGCAGGGAGTTGAAGATCTCCGAGCTGTCCCTCAAGTCGTCCGATAGCAAATCGGATACACAGGTCACGTGCGTGCTCGTTGCGAGAGTAGGGGAAAGGGATCTGAGAATGGGGTTCTTCATGCTCACGGAGGACCGGGCTCAACGTGATGATCTGCTGCAAAAACTTCCTGTGATCAAGCATGATATTTTGATTTCCACCGGTCGTCCCGAGTTCCTGTCGGCCCTGGAACTCAGGGATTTTGACTCCATCCGGGAACACCTCCTGACGACGGTCAATCAATACGCGAAAAATCCGGTCGACGACCTGTATTTCGAGAGCTATTACTTCGATTAGGGATAAGGAGAGGAGAAAAGAAGAGGAGAATCTTCGGCCGGAAGATCCTCCCCGGATGGAAATGGTGAAATTCACAGCCCCCGGTGAATCCGGAGGCTTGAACGATCTTCTATTCGGATAGGATGCTCTTGAGGATTTTCTCCGCTACTTTGGCTGAATCCACTTCATACGTTCCATCCTGAACCGCCTTTTGAAGCTCCTGAATTCTCATGGCTCGCTCAGGGGATTCCTTTTCCATCATTTCCGCCGCTCTGCTGAATTCCACGGATGCGGAGGAGATGCTCACCTCTTCGCCTTGTCCTTGCTCTTCGACAGGGGTGACTTCTTCCTGCTGGCGGTCGACTTTTCGGCTCTGGAGGGATTCCGCGGAGGTGCTTCCAATGCCCAAGTCCCTACTGATGTCATTTATCTTCATTCACTATCCCCATTTTTTTGGTTTTTACTACCCTTCACTTACAAGCAAATTCGGTGCCGGAGCCTGTTGATCGTCGTCGGTGTTTTCATATGTCGTCGGGGCCATCCCTGAGATGAGCCGATTCGATATCTGATTGAGCATCTGCTTTCTTCTGGCGCTCATGGAGATATCCACCAGGTCCACAGACCCGTACGAAACAGCTCCGGCCTCTTCAAACTGGCTGCTCCTTCTCTTCAGATGATTCCCGTAGACACGGAGAACATTTCGGACTTCATATGTGGTTATCAACACCTTATCCTCCGGTCTTTATATCGGACTTCGATGGACAAACTTTAGAGAATTTTTGTTTTTTCGAGCTTTCCCCGGTTCGTCTTCGTTTTTGAAAAGAGACCCACAGGCCCAACCTCATCACCTCTTTGTTTCATAGAGCTAAAGTGTTACGTTTTTTCTTAACTTCAAGACCCAACGGCCGATGAATAGTGCAGGTATTCCAGCCCGAAGTCACTGGCGCGCTGTGTCCACCCCCACCTGTCCTTCCCCATCAAGGGGAGGAACCCTTGGGATACCTGGCACTTCCCCTGCCTGGGCGGGAGGGGTTGGGTGGAGGACGCCGGCCTTTCCAAACGGAGATAAAGGAACCTGCTGATGCAACTTGAATTATCTGAGCGGGATTATACAGATTTCAGCAATCTGATCTATGAGAAATGCGGTATTTATCTTCACAAGGGGAAAAGAGAGCTTCTGAGAGCGCGTCTGGCCAAGGTGCTCCGGAAGCATGATTTTGCTTCTGTGCGGGAATACTATTCACACCTCGTAGGCGATCAGACCGGAAAGGAACTGATTCAGCTCCTGGATTCCATTTCAACAAACCTGACTTTCTTCTTCAGGGAACCAAAACACTTCGACTTTCTGACGAATATCGCCATCCCAAAACTGATCAGGGCCAAACGAGTGGGCGCTGGAAAAAGGCTGAACCTGTGGTGCGCGGGGTGTTCAAGCGGAGAGGAGGCCTACTCGATTGGGATCACTCTGCTGGAAAAGCTTTCAGACTCCAACCTTCGTGAGGTGAGCATTCTGGCGACAGACATCTCCACGCGCATGCTCAACGTCGCCATCAGGGGGGTGTACGGTGAGGAAAAAGTCGAAAAGATCTCCTATGAGTTGAGACGTCGCTACTTTCAAAAAGGAGTCAAGAACTGGGAGGGTTTTTACAGGGTAAAGCCGGCATTGAGAGAGGCAATCGAGTTCAGGCGATTGAATCTCGTGGAGCCTTTCCCTTTCAATACCCCTTTCGATATCATCTTCTGCAGGAATGTGATGATCTACTTCGACAAGCCCACCCAGGAGAAGCTGGTCAATCGGTTCTACAACGTGCTTTCAAAGGAGGGGTATTTCCTGATCGGCCACTCCGAAAGCCTGACGGGAATCGGCCATTCCTTCCGGTACGTCCAGCCCAGCATATATGCGAAATAATGCAGGGACTATCCTGCCATCCGAACGCGGTCGATCCCCTGTTTCTTGATCTTCTCCACAAGGGTCGTCCTGTTCATGTTCAGGAGCTTTGCCGCGCGATTCTTCACCCATTCGGCTTTTTCCAGAGCCGTGATGATCAACTGCCGTTCGTATTCGTTGATGGCATTGCTGAGGGAGATTCCCTCGTCCGGGATGACGGCCTTGATCGGTTGCTCTGAGACCTGTTTGCGGGCGATCTTTTCAGGGACATCATCCATGGTGAGAGAAGTTCCTTCGGTCAGAATGACCATCCTCTCGATGATGTTCTCCAACTCCCGTACATTGCCCGGCCAGTCATAACCCATGAATGCACGCATGACATCCTTGGAAATCCCCTTGATCTTCTTCTTCTTGTTTCTGGAGGTGTTCTCGAGAAAATGGTGCACCAGGAGAGGGATATCCGTCCGCCTGTCCCTGAGGGGAGGGATCTCAATGGGGATGACTTTGAGCCTGTAATAGAGATCTTCCCTGAAAGCACTTTCCTGGACGAGCTTGTCCAGGTCCTTGTTGGTGGCCGCGAGAATCCTGACGTCGCACCGGATGGTCTTTGTGGCGCCGAGCCGCTCGAACTCCTGCTCCTGAAGGATCCTGAGGAGTTTCACCTGCAGATGCGGGCTCATTTCCGCCACTTCATCGAGAAAGATCGTGCCTCCGTCCGCAAGCTCAAACCTCCCGATCCGCGTCTTGATCGCGTGCGTGAACGCGCCCTTTTCATGTCCGAACAATTCGCTCTCGAGCAGATCTTCCGGAATGGCGCCGCAGTTCACGGGCACCAGCGGTTTGTCCCTCCTGCTGCTGTGATAATGGAGGGCTCTTGCCACGAGCTCTTTTCCTGTTCCCGACTCTCCCAGAATCAGGACCGTGCTGTCCGTGTCCGCGACCTTCTCAATGACCCGGAAGACTTTGTTCATCTGGGGGCTGTCACCAATGAAATTCTCGAACTTGTACTTGTTCTTCAGTTGCTTCTTCAGGGCAAGATTCTCCCGGCGCAGATCCCTGAACTCAAGCGCGCGCTTGATTACCATCAGGACCTCTTCCATTTTCACCGGCTTGGTCAGATAGTCGTACGCCCCGATCTTCATTGCCTCGACTGCATTCTTAATGGTCGCATGACCAGTCAGAATGATCCCGATGGACTCCTGGAGATGATCGACCAGATGTCTCAGGACAGCCATGCCGTCTACCTTGGGCATATTCAGATCGATGAGAATGACGTCATAGAGTCCCTGCCTGGTCATGTTGATGGCGATTTCACCGTTTTCAGCCGCATGCACCTCGAATCCTTCATGCTTGAGGAATTCGGTAAAATGCTCCCTTACTTTGGATTCATCGTCTACTACCAGGATTTTCGTGTCGGACATAGCTCCAACCCCTAAAGGTTTAACCTCAAAACGTCAGTATTTTGGCTTTTTCCACTAAAATGCCAAGATCCTAACACAACTTTTGTGAAGATCAACCATTTTTTGTCACCCAAGTCCTCTTTGGAACCTGGTGGCAGGCTGCAGAGAATTGCGTCATGTCAATCACCTGCAGGGTGTATGACAATGGACTGACGCTTTATGGCAGTGGGACTTACAGGGAAGGGCCGGCGGAAGGGTTCATCAGAGGATAGCGGTGGCTGTATCCGGTGCTCGGCAGGATCAGCTGTTTGCCTGTTCTTTTGGTTGTGTCGATTACGAGCGGACCGAGCAGGTTGGTAGTCGCCTTTTCAGGGTGTCCGGCCGGGACGGACACCAGGGTAAAAAGCACCATCTCTTCTCCCTGTTCGTTTACAAAAAGGGTCTTCTCTTCCGGAGAAAGTCCCTGGAGGTAGTCATTTTTGAAGAAGAAAGGATTCGTCATGACAAAGGCAAGTCCCGGATCGTCCAGGGACTGAAGCCAGAAAAATGGGGAACCCGGTTTGTCTTCCAGAAGGGCGAACTCTTTGTGCTTCGGAAAGCCGAGGAGTCCTTCGGGGAAATGGATCATTCGATGCTCATCCACCTCAATCGATCCGAATCTGCTGGTCTGAACGGTCTGCATTTTCTCTCCTCGCCTTACTTGACGGTCTTTTTGAAACCGGGAAGATAGCCAAGATCCGGAGGCGCATTGGAGGCGTTGATGTTTTCCTCAAGAATGAGCTCATAGATCTCTGTTCGGTTCACCGGCATTTCCTTGGGAGCCCTGACTCCAAGCCTTACCTGGGCGCCTCGGATCTCCAACACGATGACTTGAACATTGCTGCCGATAGTGATGCTTTCCTTCGCTTTCCTTGTCAATACGAGCACTGGCACCCTCCATGGTCACCAGAAGTATAGGCCCTACCGGTTGCTGTCAGACCTATCTGGTCGAATATTTCCCGCCAAACACTGTCCACCGAGTTTTTCGTTTTTGAAAAAAGAGTCCCATGGTCAACCTCTGCTCCTGGAGCCAAGTTGCTGCACTACAGGTAATCCACAAGACTGAGCGACATCAACTTGGAAGAAGAGTTGAGCGCCGCCTGATAAGCAAGTTCCGCCGATTCCATTTTGATGATTGCTTCGGTGATGTCCGCATCCTCGATCGTCGACTTGCGATCCAAATAGTTCAGCTTCAAGTCCGCCAAAATCGTTGTCTTGGTCTCAAGCCGGAGCATTTTTGCCCCGGTATTGGATATCAGTGAGCTCACGGACTCCATCTCCGGGTCCAGTTCCCCCATCACCTGCTGGATGCCGTTCACATCGTTGCTCAAGAGATATTCCTTCAACTCGATGAGCAGATCGAAAACACTGTCTCCCGGCGTCCCGAATGCAGCCTGCCCGTCTCGACCGATCTCCACGGTCATGTCCTTCCCGACCCGTATGGAAAACGGGTTGTCATCTCCTGAGTAGACCACCGTCGGCGGGCTGGTTCCTTCGTCCAGGGAAAAGGGCTGCGTGTCGGTCTTGCTTCCCGAAAAAATATACCTCCCGCCTACCTCCTCATTGGCAAGAGACAGGACCTGCGTCAGGGTGCCGCCGACCAGTTCCGCGGCAGCTCTCCGCTCGGATTCCCCCACGGTTGCGCTCGACATCTGCACGCAAAGCGCCTTGGTGTCGGAGAGGATATCATGGATCTGCGTCAAGGCCGTTTCGCCCGCGGTCAGCCACGAATTGCCGACCTCCAGATTTCGCCCCAACTGCTCGACCCCCGCGATGGAAGAGCGCAGGTCAAGAACGGTTACGAGCCCCACCGGGTCGTCGGAAATATGATTGATCTGCTTGCCCGTGCTCACGACCTCATTCGCCTTGTACATCGTCTCCGTGACCCTGCCGAGGTTTATCGTTATACTGTCATAGACGGTCTTATTGGCTACTCTCATCGCACCCTCCTACACGGTCTCCAGAATCGTATCGATCATCTCACCGGCGGTGGTAATCAGCTTGGCGGCAGCCGCATAGGCCTGCTGGTACTTGATCAGGTTCGTCATCTCTTCATCCAGGGACACTGCCGAGATGTTGTCCCTCGTCTCGCTGAGCTCCTGAACGATGACTGCATTGAATTGCCTGGCCCTCTGGATGCTCTGGCTGTCTATGCCTATGGAGCCGATAAAGGATTGGAGGTAGCTCTCCAGCGTTCCGGTCTCATTTGTGGAAGTGGCTGCGGATCCCCTCTCATAAGTCCACCGCTGAATGCTGAACCTCTCATCCTGAAGTTCCACAAGGGCAAGGGCATTCGTGTTGTCTCCGGCCGCAATTTCTCCTGCATCGCTCACCCTGCCTGCGGCAATCAGCACCTTGTTGCTGTTGAGCAGCTCATTTACGCCGATATCGTTTGCGCTGCTCCCGGTGAAAAAGGTGTTAATACCCAGGGCGGCAAGGACATTGCTGGTATCCGACGAGAAACCGAAGGTATAGCCGCCTGAGGCCGTGATCGTGAGCTTTCCACCCGATTCCGAGGCGGTCAGATGGGCGGGATCAATCGAATTCAAGGCGGACGCCGGGTCCACCAGGTCGGCAAGGGTGTCCGCGTCCGCATCGATGGTTATCGTGTGGCCCGCAGGGTCAACTACATTCCCATCGGCATCATAAAGCCAGACCTTGAAGCTCCCGTCCTGGATGGAATTGTAATAGCTCAGACCGGAAGCGGCTGTGCCCATAGCCACCCCGGGTGCTGATGAAGCATAGGTTCCGGTCACTGAGCTGAAGCCTTCCAGCCCGGCTCCCAGTGAATGGACCTTGTTGATCTCCCAGATGACCGTCCCGGCCAGCGAATCCAGGTCCGCCTTGTATTCGGGAATATAGTGATCTCTTACCTCCAGCCATCCGCCCAGCTTGCCCCCTGCGATCATGTCCGTGATGGTGACCTTGCTGGTCCCCGAGCCCCTCCAGATGATATCGTCTCCGTCCACATCGAGAGGATAAGCGTCCGCCCTGCTCACGAGGATGTATCCTCTCCCGGTAGTCACGGTCAGATTCCCATCCTCGTGCTCATAGGATTTGACGTCCATATATTCGGCGAGCTGGGTGAGGGCGCTGCTCCTCTGGTCCCTGAGGTCATTGGCATTTCCCGTCACCTCTATCTGGATAATCTGCTGGTTCAGGTCGGCGATATTGGAGAGCAGGGTATTGATTTTATCAACGCCTGTGGTGATTACGTTATTGATTTCCGCCAGGACTTCATTCATGTCCCCATAGAGTTCCTGGAATGTCTCGGCCAGGAAGGCGCCCCTCTCGTACAGGATATTCCTCTCCGGCATACCAGAGGGATTGTTCGAGAGGTCCTCCCATGAATTCCAGAAATCGGTGAGTTGAGCGGTCAGGCTGCGGCCGGAGTTCTCATTGAAAATCGACTCGAGGGCGGACAGGTAGACCTCCTCCTCACTCATTGCCGTCAACAGTGTTTGCCTCTCCCTCAGTCTCGCCTCGATAAAGGAATCGGCATTCTGAATGACCTCATCAATGGTCACTCCTCTCCCCAGCATGACCCCGGCATAGGGGGCGGCATCCTTGGCCATAAGGGTGGGAGACTGTCTGGTATAGCCGGGAGTATTCACATTGGAGATATTATGGCTCACCACATCGATGGCATATTTCTGGGCCAGCAGGGCCTCCTTGCCGATATCGAGAATACTTCCCAGTCCGCTCATGATCAGACCTCGCTTTCAAAAAGAATACTGGACGCCGGTCTCTTCCTCCGCACGATCTGCTCATAGGAGTACTCGGGCCTCGACCCGGAGGCAAAAAGAGAGACGATCTCATCAAAAAAATGAAGCGTCTCCTCGATGAAGGAGACATTCTCCCTGACCCGTGCCCCGATCTCCTGCTTCAGACGGCGGATCTCCATGTCGAAGGTCTTGAGGGCCGGTCTGCTCCGGGTCTCCTGTTCAGTGCTCTCATTCCTGCATTGAGAGATCTCCTGTTCCGTCTCCTGGATGGAGGCAAGGATCTTCTTTTTCCGCTCCATGGTAGACCAGAGCTCCTTGACATTGACATGGATCAGATTCTCCCTTTCTGCATCCAGGCAGTCCAGCAACGCGCCCAGGAGGGAGATCTTTCTCCGATGCGCATCTTCGATCCTGTGAACCGGTGACTCCATAGACTATTCCTTTTCCCCGTCGAGCTTGAGGGACGGGCGTGAGAGTGCGGTCTGTTCCCCCGTAAACTGCTTGAGAAAAACGAGGGGGTCCTGATGGGCTCCTTCTCTCTTTACCTCGAAGTGGAGGTGGGGACCGGTGCTCCTGCCGGTTGAGCCGACGGTTGCCAGCAGCTCGCCTTTCCTGACCCAATCCCCCTCCTTGACCTTGTTCTCCTCATTATGCGAATAGAGCGTGGTGAGCCCGTTGCCGTGATCGAGCATCACGAGGTTGCCGTACTCTCCCTTGAACCCGCTCGTGATCACCTTTCCTTCCATTGCGGCGCGGACCGGGCTGCCTTCCGGAGCGGCCAGATCGACGCCATGGTGAAACTGGTCTCCACCGTTTATAGGATCCTTTCTCCAGCCGAACGGTGAGGAGAGCCGGCCTTGTTTCAAGGGATTCAGCAGGGGTGCATCCGCACGGTCGCTCAATGGCCGAAGGCTCAAATCCTCCGTGGACGCATCCGTGGTATCCCGTTTGAACTGCTGGTACAAAACGTTTGCAAGACTGCCGGGTCCGAGACCCGCCATTTTCTTTGAGAGCTCCTGGTCAAGAAGGGACTCATAGATCTCTTCTCCCTGCCCGCCATGGAACAGGTCGCATTTTTCGATGGTCCGTCTCATGCTCTTGAGCAGTTCGTTCGTGAATACCGCTTCGAATTCCTTGCAGGCCTTTTTGAGCTGTTCATCGCGATCGGGAGTACCCTTCAGGTTGCGAACCCCTTCCCCGGTATTGAAGTTTACCTCACGCATCCGTTCCTCCCCGGCCCTCGTCTCCGGACGGCTTCCGCGAAAACATCCTGCGGAATCTAACGATCGGCGAGCCGTCCCTGCCAGACCGGTTCTCCCTGCATGCGCGGGGAGCCCTTTAAATGATTTCAAGCTCCGCATGGAGAGCGCCACTTGCCTTGATGGCCTGGAAAACCGCAATCAAGTCCCTTGGAGAGACGCCGATCGCGTTCAAGGCCTTGACCACGTCCCCCAGACTCGCCGTCTCCGGCAGATGGAGGAGCTTGTTCTGATCTTCTGTAACATTGACCTGGCTGTCATTGGTCACTACCGTCTGCCCGCCCTCGGAGAAGGGCAGGGGCTGGCTGACATCTTTTCTCTCCTTGATCTGGACACTCAGGTTGCCGTGGGCGATAGCGACGGAGGAGATTCGCACGTTTTCCCCGAGAACGACCGTTCCGGTGCGCTCGTCCAGAATGATCCTGGCTCTTGAATCCGTCTGAACATCGATCTGCTCCAGTGCGGACACAAGGTTGACGAGGTTGCCTCTCTTGCCGTCCCGCATGTTGACCCGGACTGTCCCGGCATCGGAAGCAACGGCCGATATCCCGGCCATGGATTTGTTCACAGCCTGGGAAATGCGTTGTGCGGTGGTGAAATCGGGCTGGTGCAGGGCAATGACAAGATCTTCCATGGAGTTGAAGTCAAAGGGTATCTCTTTTTCTACCATTGCTCCGCCCGGGATTCTGCCCACGGTGGGATGATTCTTCTTGACCCCTCCCCCCGCTTCTCCGGACGCGGAAAAGCCGCCGACTAGAATCGGGCCCTGGGCAAGTGCATAGACCTGGTTGTCCACGCCCTTGAGCATGGTCAGGAGCAGGGTGCCGCCCTGGAGACTCTTGGCATCGCCGAGGGATGAGATCAGAACATCCAGCTTGTTCCCGATCCTGGCAAAGGGCTGCAGGTGGGCGGTGACCATGACCGCAGCGACATTCGCGACTTTCACCTGCGACGGCAGAGCATGAATGCCCAGCCGCTCCAGCATGTTGACCAGGGTCTGAACCGTGAACTTGGTGCCGGTGCCGTCCCCTGTCCCGTTGAGCCCCACCACCAGACCGTACCCGATCAACTCATTGGCTCTCGCGCCTTTGAGGGAGGCAATGTCCTTGATCCTTGCGCCGAGCACATCCGTGCGTCCTGCGCCCAGAACCAGGGTCAGTGAGATCAGAAACGCCATTACGGCTGCGAATGCGTTCTTCATGACTTCTCCTCAAAAAGGCCAGGCAAAATCGACCAGCCTCGTCAGCCATCCCGGTCTCTGTTTATCGCTTACCGGGCCGCTTCCGGAGTAGGCGATCTTGGCATCGGCGATATAGCTCGAGAGCACCGTGTTGTCCGGCGAGATATCTTCCGGCCGGATCAGACCGGTGAGGGTGATGTACTGCGTTTCATTGTTCACCCTGACTTCGCGTGTGCCCGTGATGTAAAGATTGCCGTCCGGGGTGACCGACGTCACCCTGGCGGTTATGGAAGCGGTCATGCTCTCGTCGCGGTTGGTCTCTCCCTTGCCCTCATGCTCATTCTCGAGAGATGCCTTGAAAAGGTTGTTGGCATCGACGGCCGCCCGGACATTCTTGTTTCCCAGAGAGGCAATCTCCTTGATCTTGCCTTCCCAGCCGAGAACATTGTTGATCCCTGCCTCGATCGAGGATTCCCTCGATGTCTTGGTATTGGCCTTCTTGCTCGCCTTGGAGGATTCTGCGATGTTCACGGTCACGAGATCCCCTACTTCGCGGGCCCGCAGGTCCCGGAAGAGACTCTTCTGTCCATTCCCCCTCCAGAGGCTCCCGTCGGAAGGGATTTCCTTGACAGGAATGCTGACCTCCCGGGGTATCTCAGGCATGTTTCTCACGTTCCTGTCCGATGTCAGCGACGGAATGGTTCCGCACCCGCTGACGGCCGAAAGCACGATCATGAGCCCCAGCCACTTCCTCGCCTTCGATACCACTCGCCTCATTCTCTCTCTCCGTCTCATCCCATTCTCCGCGAATCAACGTCTTCCAGTTTTTCAGAAAGCCACTTCCACTACTCCTGGTCCCTTTACCGTTGCATGTATTTCCTTGCCGCTGCTCAGGTTCATCACCCTGACCTCTTCCCCCAGCTGGCCGTCTTCCACAGCCTTGCCACTGGCACTTACCCGTATCATCTGATTCCCGGCAATGATAAGGACCCGGGTTCCCTTCTTGACCGCCGGGGGATTCTCCAGCATCTGAGCCGTGATGGGTCGCCCCGCCTGAATGCTGCGGACCGCCTTTTTCCCGACTGCCTCTTCCGGATCGGTCAGGGTATCCCTCTGCATCTGGCTGCTCTGCTCATGCGCAAGCTGGACATCCTCGTTAGAAAGGATCTGGCCCGGCCTGATTTTTCTTGCGGCCTTGACCACCTCCTGCTTCACCGTCACCTTGCCGCTGAGCGGGACATTTCGAACCTGCCTTCCGTCTACAAAGAAGTTGACGGTGAGCGCCACATACCCCACATACCGATCGTTGCCCTTTTCCAGAGTCTCCCAGCGTACCTTGCCTTCGGGGAGAGCGACGGACTCAGGGACATCCACCTTCTCGAATATGATCTTTTCAGGGTCCCATGCGGCATGGGTGAGGACATGGTCTTTGAAAATCCTCTCCAGCTGCTCTGCTTTGATAATGTTTGCGGTGCGCTGGATTTTGAGGGTGTCCGGGATGTCCAACCTGATGTCATCCCCTTTCGCTGCGACTGCCGGCACGATTTTGTAGTTCAGAAAATTTCGGCTGAGGTTCACCGTGTTTCCAGGGGCCGGTGCCGACGACACCTCGATACGGGCAAGGCTCTCTACGCGCGAATCAGAATGGGGGGCGAAGGTCGCAATGTCCTGCAGGGTCACTGTTCCCCCTTTCACCGTGACATCATCCCGAATCTTGATCTCAAGGGCTTCAGCAGGAGAAGCACCTGTGAGAAGGAGTATCAGCAGCAGCATGGATCCAAGGAGGATGTCAGAACCTCTCCTGCGCGATCTCATCGTTCACCTACCTTTTAATGTTGTTGGCCATCTGCAGCATCTCATCAGCCGCCCTGATGGACTTGGAGGAGACCTCATAAGCGCGTTGCCCGGCGATCATGTTCACCATCTCTTCAACCACATCCACATTGGACATCTCCAGGTAACCCTGAACCACGGAACCCATGCCGTCTACCCCCGGGTTTGATTCAACGGCTGAGCCCGAGGACGTGGTCGGCCGAAACTTGTTCCCCCCCACACTATGAAGGCCCGCTTCGTTCACAAAGCTGTAGATGGTGAGTTGCCCTGTGGCAAGCGGGGTAGTTGCATCGGCGCCCATGGCTTCCATGAGTCCTCCCGAATCAATGGTAAAGGTCACGGTTTCGGCGGGAATGGAGAACTCCGGCTGGAGGCGATCCCCTTCAGAGGTCACGATGTAGCCTTCGTTGTCCATCTTGAAGGCCCCTGCCCTCATGTACAACTCCTCACCGTTGCTCAGGATCTTGAAGAATCCCTTTCCCTCGATCGCAATGTCCAGCGAGTTTTTCGTCTGAACGTAGTCGCCCTGGGAAAAGATCTTCTGTACCGACACGGGTTTCGTCCCCATGCCGACCTGTATGCCCGTAGGAATCTGGCCGCCCGAAGTGGTTGCCGCCCCCGGCGCCCTCATTGTCTGGTAAAGGAGATCGACGAAATCAGGACGGCTCTTCTTGAAACCCCCTGTGTTCACATTGGCCAGATTATTGGCAATCACATCCATGTTCAGTTTCTGCGCTTCCATACCGGAAGCGGATGTCCAGAGACTCCTTATCATGCCTTCCTCCTTTGATTCTGATACTCCTCTTCCTTTGTGAGTCGTTCATCCGACAAAAATCGAGGGCTCATCTCAGCCTGCTCACCTCGTTGACTGCCCGCTGGTTCAGCCCGTCGATAGTCTGGATCATTTTCTGATAGCTCTCAAATGCCCGGAGAGAATGGATCATTGTCACCATCTCACTCACGATGCTGACGTTCGAGAGCTCCAGATATCCCTGGCCTATCTTCGTTTCCGCAGGAACCGGGATTTCTGCAGCGGTCCGGGAGGATTGTCGAAAAAGCCCATTGCCTGTCTTCACGAGTTCATCATAACTCTCGAAATCGGCCAACTCGATCTGTCCGGACTGAATGCCGTCCACGCTCACCACCCCTTGCCCGTCCACGCTGATGCTTGAACCCGTGATGGTGATAGGGCCTCCGGGACCGAGCACTTTGTAGCCCTCCTGTGTGATCAGGGTGCCATCGCCATCCAGGGCGAAATTCCCTTTGCGGGCATAGCGGATTCCTTCCGGCGTTTCGATCTTGAAGAAACCCTTTCCATGGATAGCGAAATCGAGGCTGTTGCCGGTGAGGCGCGAATCGCCTTGAGCATGGTCCACCTCTATCCTGATCAAGGCCGCATCGACCGGATCTGACCGGTCGCGCAATCCTTCTCCACTGCTCTGGGTCTTCCCAAGGATTTCCTGGAAAGAGATTCTGTCCTTCTTGAAACCCACCATAGAGGCATTTGCGAGATTGCCGGATACGATATCCATCCTCATCTCTTCCTTAAGACAGCCCCTCACTGCATCTAGAATTCCGCCTGTCATTTCTGTCTCCATTCTCGTTGGCGATATCTTGCGTCCCTTGAGTTAGCAAAAGCCATACCACGCGAATCGGGAATGTGAACATTGCAGGTGCTTGAAATCACGACATACTTATTTTTGCAGAACGGGCAGTGTCAGAGAACGGCCGTTCGGACTGAACGGTTTTCCGGCGGGCGTGGAAAATTTTGCCTGTTTTACGCTCTATTTGATTTGGGCTTTGCGCTTTGCTCTATGCGCTATGCCCTATGCGGGGTTGCTTTTGCGCTTTGCGCTTTTCGCTGGCGGTTGAGGCGGTAGACAAAGGCCAGAATTTCCGCAACGGCCTTGTACAATTGCGGCGGGATTTCTTCGTGGAAGTCCAATTCCATGAGGGCGCCCACAAGGTCGGGATCCTCATGGAGCGGAATGCCCTGCTCTCGGGCAAGTTCGATGATGCGCTCCGCAACGGCCCTTGCCCCCTTTGCGGTCACCTTGGGGGCTCGATCGCTGCCCGGATCGTATTTCAGCGCTACCGCCCTCTTGAGCCGCTCATCACCTCTGCCCTTCATCCCCGGGTTTCTCCTCTCAGATCACCAAGTCGACCGAATCCTCTTCAGGCTCAAGCGGCTTGGCCTGGTTCTCGCCGTCTTCCGGAGCGGATTCATGGACCTCACAGATGATCCTCCCGGGATTGAGCCCTTTCTCCTTCAAGGCCTGCTCCAGAAAACTCAGGTTCGTCCGGATAAATTCAGCCTTCTCCTCATCCGAAACCTCGATTCGCACTGAGATTGCCGAGTCAAGAATGGAAGCGGTCACCTCCACGGAGCCGAAAAATGTGAAATCCAGAAGCATGGAGAATCGGATCTCCTTCTCTTTCATGCTCCTCCTGGCGTAGAGTTCGGCCCCTTGAAACCCCTCCTCGGGTCTTCCGGGCAGGAAGATGAACCAACATCCCTCCGTGCGCAAGAGATCCCTGTTTTCCAGCTGGATCTTTTGGATGAGATCAAGGGCCTCATCCACCTTTTTACAGGCCGAATCGATTTCCGGTGAATCCTGTTTCTCGAACTTCAATGATTTTCTCAGCTCCAGAAGCATTCCCTTGAGGTCGCCTCCGAGCCTCAGTCGCCAATTGCCCATGATTCCCTTCTTCAGGAACCGGGCGGTCTTGCCTTCCCAGAACAAACCTCCATCTGCGACAAAGCGGGAAAGCCAGGAAACCGGATCTCCCGAAGGTCCGCGATAAACAAACTCGGGGATTGCATTGGAGAGGCTCTTCAATACGGCCGATGTTTTCTCGCTGAGATTTTGCCGGGAAAGGGCTGCCGGCAACTCGGAGACAAGAGCCGCGATTCTTTCCATCCCCTTGCCGGGCTGGAGCACGGGCGTGGCTTTCGGAAGGGTTTCCAGCACAACAGGGCCGTGTTTGCCGGCCGCAACGCTTACCCGGAAGTCGTACTGCTCCCCTTGTTTCACGGTCAGATCCGTAACAGCACGGAACGCTTTTCCTCCGGAGCGCACCAACACTTCACCCTTTCCGAACTTCCGGGCTATCTCACCGCGAAACACGTCTCCCTGTTTGTATTCCGACAGGACTTTTGCCGGCTTTTTCGAAGATTCTCGAGACAGGGGGTTTTCCTGTGAGTGGATCCGAGTAATCATGATTCTTCTTCAGGGGGCCACAACTTCATCATCAATTCAATTTCGCCGGTCCCGATCCCCAGATGGCGCGCTATCTCCTCTTTGCCCAGCCCCTTTTGGAGCAGAGCATAAACTGAAGATCTGGTTTTTTCCGGGTCCCTTGGATCGGGCTGGGGAGAGTCGGCCCTGCCCATTTTCGGAAGGATGGAAGAGATCCGGGCATAGCTTTCCTCCGCCTTTTTCAGCACCTGATCCATTTGCGTCAGGATACGATTGCTCAGATCCTTCTTCTCCTGTAGATTTGCATCGAGCACTTTGCTGACCTCTCTCATCTCTCCCAGAATTGACTCCGCCTTTCGGATGGCTGATTCGTGCTCATCCCGGGATGCCTGCTGCCTGGAGAAACTCCGCAGAAACCAGACGAGAAGGGCCACCATGAGGAGGTCGAGAAAAATCTGCGCTCCGATCCAGAAATGAGGTGCCATTAGTCGCTCCAACCGAGAACTAGATAATCACATCCACCTGCCGATTCCTTTTCCTTCTGATTCCATCCGAACCATAGCCGAGCTCTTCCGGTTCAGGCTCCGCATCCGGCTCAATCTCCTCAACAGCACCTTCTCTCTTTGCCATAGCGGATGAATCTTTGTCGTACTTGCCACCATCCGGCCTTCTATCCGTCGTCTTCCTCTTCTTCGACACACCCCAAACTCTTTCGGAAACGGATGAAGCAGCCACTCCCCCCTTGAGATTAGATTCTTCCATGGCGACCTCCCGGGGTTTTTCATTGAACATTGATCATTGGTCATTTTTCATTTTGAAGGACCGAGCATCCATTGAGGTACCCGTTCAATGACAAATGACAGATGATAAATGATAAATGTGAGATGACAAATATCTAAAAGACTTTCACCTCCTTGACCTTGACCGACAGCGATTCGGCCCGGAGGGTCTCTCTTAAGACATTGGATATCGCTTCCTCGATCACCAGGGTATTCTCTTTCACTCCCTCGCCTTTTGCCGCAAGGATGCTTAGAGAATCATAGACACGGTCCCTTATCCCCACCTCCGCTTTCTTGAATCGCACGGCCGCAAGCGCATCCCAAACCACGGAAAGATCGACCACCATGACCAGGTTTTCGGAATCCTTGGGCAGGGGGATGTAGAAGCGGGTCAGATCCTCCTGACGGAGACTGTCCTCCGGGGAGAGCGAACCCCCGAGAGGACGGCTCCTGGGATCATTTCCTCTTTTCCATGACGGGCTTTCCAGAAACCCCCATGCAGCGGCTGCGCCGATCAGGAGGGCTGCGGCTGCCAGCAACATGGGCTTTCCAGCGAGAAATCTATAGAGCACGATCGGAGATTTCAAAAGCCGGAAGGGTTCTCTTTCTCCTTCACTTTTTTCTCCGGCGTTCTCCGTCACCGGAGGAAGATCCTCTTCCCCGGCGGGATCGAGATCGCTCAGATCTATGTCCTGTGTCGTTGCCATTCTTACTGATCAAAGTAGGATTTCAAGCTATTGCGAAGCCTGATCACTGCCTTTGTATGCAACTGAGAGACCCTCGACTCGGTGTATCCCATGATCCTGCCGATCTCTTTCATCGTGAGTTCCTCGTAATAATAAAGCGCCACCACTGTGCGCTCGTTCTTGGGCAATCTCTCAATTGCCTTTGCCGTCACCTCCTGTACCTCCCGCAGATCCAGAGAATCCATGGGATCCATTGCCCAGATGCTCCGTGCCATGCTGGATTTCTCGGCCAGATCATGCATTCCGATGAGATCGCCCAATTCTTCCTTGCTGAGAAGGGTCATCCCCTTGGATTCATCGATGAGATGATAGAACTCCTCCATGTCGATGCCCAGTTCCGTGGCGACTTCTTCGTCCTCAGCGGGTCGCATCTTCTCCTTTTCGACCCGAACGTAAGCCTCCTGAAGCCGTTTCGCATTTCTCCTCACGGATCGCGGGACCCAGTCCATGGATCTGAGCTCGTCCAGCATTGCGCCCCGGATCCTGAATTCCGCATACGATTTGAATTCGACCCCCTTTTCCGTGTCGAACTTCTCAATGGCATCCAGGAGCCCCATAATGCCCGCACTGTGGAGGTCATCCTGGTTTACATGAAACGGCAGTCTGGCCCCAAGCCTGCCTGCAATGGTCTTGACAAGGGGCGCATATTCACAGATAAGGCGTTCCCTTTCAGCCGCCGCTACACCGGCCTCTCCTCCGGGGACCGTCTGTATATACTTTCGCAGCTGTTTGACAGCAAAAGAAGCCACCTGACCTGTCCCTCCTCTCTTATACTTTCAGCAGCCTTCGCCAGAAGAATCGAATATCGCCTGCAAAGGCTTGCTCCTCCTCTTTTCCCATCAGCTTCTCGGCCAAACTCACAAAGCTCTTGCTGGCCGGGGTGTCCGGATATCGCTGAAGCACCATCTGCTGCTGTCTGATGGACGCAGGAACCATCTTGTCGTATGGAATCCATCCGAGATAGTCCAGCGACGGGGAACCGAGGAACTGGTCTGCGACCAGGCCGAGGTTTCGATAGATCCTGTCGGCCTCTGAAGCACTTCTTGCAGAATTCACAAGGACCTTGAATCTCTTCTGGTGATACTTGTTATTGAGAACCTTGATCAGCGCATAGGCATCCGTCAGTGAAGTAGGCTCGTTCGTTACAACGACCACCTTTTCCATGGCGGCAAAATTGAAATACATGACGTTGGAAGAGATCCCTGCAGCCGTATCGATCAGAAGCACGTCGAACCGGTCCTGTATCGAATCCAGCTCATTCAGCAGGAAGAGTCTTTCCCCGTTGTCCAGTTCGGTCAGTTCCTGTATCCCGGATGCGGCGGGGAGGAGCTTGAAGCCACCCGGCGCAGTGACGATCACCTCTTCTATTCTCTTTTCTCTCTTCAGGACGTTCTGAATGGTATAGCGGGGGTTCAGCCCGAGCATCACATCCATATTGGCCAGTCCCAGATCCGCATCCAGGATGAGAACCCTCTTGTTCATCCTGCACAGGGCGAGCGCGAGATTGGCCACCACGCTGGTCTTTCCGACGCCTCCCTTGCCGCTCGTGACGGAAATCACCCGGATGGTTTTTGGAGACTGATTTCGCCGCATCATCCCTCTATTCCGCAGTGCCGGATTGGAAGCTTCGGCTTTGAGGTCTCGTACTGCGCCTCTCAGTCGACTCGCCTGATCCATAGATACTCACCTCATTCTTCGTTTTCTCCGCTCCCCTTCGCATTTTCGCCAGGAGGAGCGAAGCCACCTTTTTCTTGGATGCGGGTTCGATATCGTCGGGCACCTGCTGGCCCGTACAGAAGTATGAAACCGGCTCTTTTCTTGAGACAAGGAAGTTGATCATCGAGGATGGATCTTCCGTCTCATCCAGTTTTGTGAAGATGTAGCTCTTCGAGGAAAGGGTCCCGAACTGTCGGTCAATGTGCAGGAGGTCCTGGTAGCGCGTCGATGCGCTCAGTACCAGATAACCATGGATCGGCTCCGGAACTTCCAGGGTCTTTTTCAGCTCCCTGATGGTGTCTTTGCGGTTTGGGCTGCTTCCGGCCGTATCGATGAGGATGAAATCGGTATCTTTGTGTTTCTGCAGGGCCTTGAGAAACTCCCCCCTTCCAGCGGCCGTTTCGACCGGTATGCCCATGATCCTCGCGTAGGTTTCCAACTGGGAAGCGGCGGCCACTCTGAAGGTGTCGGTGGTAATCAGTGCCGCCTTCCTGCCCTGTTTGATCGCGCTCAATGCCGCGAGCTTGGCGAGCGTTGTGGTCTTCCCTACCCCCGTAGGCCCGATGAACGCGACGATCTTTCGATCTCTCGCACCCCCCGCCTGGGGACTGATCGAAATGCGTCCGAGAACCTGTTGGAGAGAGTCCTGGAGGATATCCGCGGCCGACTCGTTGCCTTTGCCCGGCGCCGTCCCCCCTTCTTCCAGCAAATGATCGATCATCTCCGGCATCAGACCGAACCGCCTGAAATTCAGATAACGGGTCTTCAGACCGCGGTTATATCGAATCTCCGGGTTCATCAGATTTCCCGCCTCTGCCAGGAGGAGGGCATTTTTGATCTCCTTCAGTTCCTCTTCGAGATATCGATACCTTTCCAGCACCTCCTGCAGATCCGGGCCTTCCGCAGCCGTTGCCCCGATCGGCCTGGGATCATAATCCATTGCGGCGGTGACCTCGACCCGCTTCCCCGCCCGCGCCGCTCCCCGAGTGGACTGGATCGTCTTGGTTTCTAGGATAACCGCTTCGGGTCCCATTTCTCTCTTGACCATCTGAAGCGCTTCCTGGACTGTGCCTGCAATGTACCTCTTGATATTCATGGCTCACCCGAAGAGTTACACTTTTCAAGTTTCCTATGTCGTACACACTTGACTGCCAATGCCCCGCCTCACGCCTGTCTCAGGGTAATGTCGCCGACGGATTGTACCTCCAACCCGCCCGGTATCTCGCTGTGCGAGAAAACGGTGGCAGTTATCTGGAACCTTTCGCAGAGCTTTTTCAAGTGCCTCCTGATTGTCGTAGAACACAGGATCACGGGTTGCTCGATCTTGACGGATGCCTTGTCCAGCGATTTCTGAATCGCCTGGATGACGCCTTTTGCCTGCTGCGGCTCCAGTGCCAGGTAGGAGCCGTATTCGGTGGGGTTGATGCCCCGGGATATCATCTCCTCCACATCCGCTCCCACTGTCAGCGCCTTCAATGACCGGTTGTGCACAAAAGGTTTGGTCAGGGAGCGGGCCAGTCTCTGCCGGACATACTCTGTCAGGAGATCCGTGTCCTTTGTCATGACCGCATAATCCGCCAGGGTTTCCAGAATGGTCAGGAAATCCCTGATCGAAACCTGTTCGCGAACAAGATTCTGCAGAACCTTCTGGATGGAACCCAGGCTCAGAAGCGCCGGAGTCAGCTCCTCGACCACCTTCGGGTGCGTCTTGGTGCTGTTCTCCAGGAGCCGCTGAACCTCCTGTCTTCCCAGGAACTCGTGACCGTGCTGGCGGGCAACCTCCGCAAGATGGGTTGTGATGACACTGGGCAAATCCACCACCGTGTATCCGGCGAATTGCGCATCCGATTTCTTCTCTTCAGAGATCCAGAGCGCAGGAAGACCGAAGGCGGGGTCTTTGGTCGCAATGCCGTTTATTTTGGATTTCACGTCACCGGGATCAATGGCGAGGTAATGATCAGCCATGACCTCCGATTTGGCCACCGTATTGCCCTTGATGGAAAAGGCATACTCATTGGGCTTCAACTCCAGGTTGTCCCGGATATGGAGAGAAGGCATGATGATGCCCAGTTCCATGGCGATCTGTTTTCTGAGCGCACGAATCCTGTCGAGGAGATTCCCCTGCTTCTTGTTGTCAACCAGAGGAATGAGGCCGTAGCCGATCTCCATCTCCAGCATGTCCAGAGGAAGAAGTCTTTCCACCTGTTCGGGTCCGAGATCTTCCGGTCCCTGCTTCGCCTCCTTTACCGCTCCGTCCTCCTCCGGTTTACTGGCCGTCTGGGTCCTGGCCATCGCATACACGGCTCCGGCGAGGAGCATGAAAGGAAGGGCGGGCATGCCCGGAAAAAGACTGAACAGAAAGATGATTCCCGAGGCAATCTTGAGAGCCCGGGGCTGGAGACCGAACTGGGTCATCAGTTCGGATCCCATATTGCCCTCGGAAGCCGCCCTGGTGACCAGAATGCCTGCCGCGGTGGATATGACCAGCGCCGGAATCTGGGAAACCAGTCCGTCTCCTATGGTGAGGAGGGTATAGTTCTGAAGCGCCGTGGACATATCCAGTCCCATCTGCAGGATGCCGATCACGAACCCGCCGACGATGTTGATCATGGTGATCAGGATCCCTGCGATGGCATCTCCGCGAACGAACTTGCTGGCACCGTCCATGGCCCCGTAGAACTCCGCCTCTTTCGAGATCTGGGACCGGCGCGTTCTCGCCTCTTTCTCATCTATGAGGCCTGCATTCAGATCCGCATCGATGGCCATCTGCTTTCCCGGCATGGCGTCCAGGGTGAATCGCGCAGCCACCTCGGCGATTCTCCCGGACCCTTTGGTGATCACCACGAAGTTGATGACCACGAGGATAACGAAGACTACCAGTCCTACCGTCGGATTCCCGCCCACAACAAAAGATCCGAAGCTCTTGATGATCTTTCCGGCAGCCATGGTGCCGCCGTGTCCCTCCAGAAGGATGAGACGGGTGGAGGCGATGTTGAGCGAAAGCCGGAAAAGCGTGGTAACCAGCAGCAGGGACGGGAAGACGGAGAAATCAAGCGGCCTGGCGGCATAGAGTGTCAGAAGGAGAATCAGGATGCTCAGGGTGATGTTGAAGGCAAGGAGGATATCGAGGATCGCTGTGGGCAAGGGGATGATCATGACCATCAGGATGCCCACCACTCCAATGGAGACCCCGATATCTACGTTTGCCCCCAGGAAAGGTTTTGCCGCCTGTAGCTTTAAGACGTCCATCTCTTATGCCCTCGTCGACCCTTTCTTTTTCAGCCGGTACACATAAGCCAGGATTTCCGCTACTGCCTGATAAAGGCGACTCGGGATTTCCTCGCCAAGCTCCAATTTATACAAGTTCTGTGCCAGGGGTCGATTCTCCACGACAGGCACCCTGCTCTGTTCTGCAACCCCCCTGATTCTCAAGGCAATATGATCGGCCCCCTTCGCAACAATCTTGGGAGCTTTCATCTTTGCGGAATCGTAACGAAGGGCTATCGCAAGGTGCGTCGGGTTGGTGATTACCACGTCCGCCTTCGGGACTTCCTCCATCATCCTTCGCCTTGCCATCTCCCGCTGGATGGATCGAATCCGGGACTTCACCATGGGGTCGCCTTCCGTCTGTTTGTACTCATCCTTGAGTTCCTGTTTACTCATCCGAAGTTTGCGCTCGAATTCCCATCTCTGGTAGAAGTAATCCAGGATTGCGAGGACCGCGATGACCATGCAGCACCGGATGGTCAGTTTCCAGGAAGTCAACCCTAACCAGGACAGAATGGCCCACCGGTCCTGGTAAATGAGAGGAACGAAATTCGGAAACGCCTCTTTCAGTGTGGAGAAGGCGACCCACCCCACAATCGTGAGTTTTGCAAGGGACTTGGCCAGCTCGGACAGAGAGCGAACGGAAAACATTCTCTGAAGACCCTGAACAGGGTCGATTTTTGACGCCTTTGGCGCCAGCGCTTCGACACTCCAGAGGAACCCGACTTGAAGGTAATTGACTCCAAGGGCCACAACGAACGCCAGGATCATGATGGGGAGGATAAGCAGCAGAAACTCCCTGAGCGTTTGCATGGAAAATTCCACAATATTCATGTCCGATGCGGATATGGAGGGAATTCGAGAAAAGGTCCTCTCCATCAGCATCCCCAACTCCGATGACATTCCCTTCGCCGCAAAGAAGAGGTACACGGTGCACGCGCACAGTACGGCTACGGCCCCCAACTCCTTGCTCTTGGCGACCTCTCCCTTTTTTCTGGCCTCCTCCCTCCGTTTGGGACTAGCCGGTTCGGTCTTATCCTGAAAACGGTCTTCCGCCATCGTTTCTCTTCTTTGCGTTCAGGGGTTCAGTGTTGAGGGTTAAGTGGTGCGCCGGTGACTCCGCTGGACTCCGAACCCCTGGACACTGAACACTTGGAATTCCCAACTTCCATTTTTGCTAACTCATCAACTTCAGCATCCGGAGCAGCAGCTGGCCTATCCCCCTGGTCATATCGCCGAAGTAGGGACCCAGGTTGCTCAGAGTGAGGCCGAAAAGAATGAGCCCCACGCTGATGTTCAAAGGAAACCCGATCATGAGGATGTTCGTTTGGGGCACCGTTCTTGCCACGATTCCGAGACACAGGTTGGTCAGGAAGAGCGCTATGAGAATAGGGGCGGCGATCTTAAGCGCGATCAGGAACATCTGCCCCCCGAGATCGATTAGCAGGTTCGCAAGAGGCTCCTTTGGAACGAACGTGCACGGGGGCACCAGGTGGAAAGATTTCACAATGGCCGCGATGAAGAGATGGTGTCCGTCCATGGCGAAGAAGAGCAGGATCATGAATATGTACAGGAACTGCGACAGAGAAGTGGACTGCGCTCCGTCCTGAGGATCGATGGCTCTTGCCATGGAAAAGCCCATCTGGAAACCCATGAACTGCCCTGCGAGCTGGACCGCGGAAAAGAAAATCCTTACTCCGAATCCCAGGCAGAGACCCAGCATCGCTTCCGACAGGACACCCGCGACCACCTCCGGAACGGTTTGAGGAAAAAATTGCGGAGCGGGAACGACGGGAGTCACTATGAGTCCAATCAAAGCGGAAAGGCAGATCTTCCAGACGAAGGGCATCCCGCTTCCTCCGAAGAGAGGGAGGAAAAAAAACAGGATGCTCACCCGAATGAAAACCCAGAAGAAGCCCTGCATCTGTTCCAGTGTTTCCATCGGGAAAAGCATGGTGTTACCTGTTTGCCGAGTTCGTCATGTTTATCTGGTTTGTTTGGTTTTTTTGGTTTTTTTGGTTTTTTTGGTTTAAAACCTGAGGAACAAAACAAACCAAACAGACTAGAAAACCCGCTGTCAACCGCCTTACCTCACCGCCATCGGCAGGCTTGTAATGACGCTGTTCATGAAACTGGTGAGCTTCTCAATCATCCATGGAGCCGACAACAGAAGAGCGAGAAGAACCGCTACGATCTTGGGGACAAAGGAAAGGGTCATCTCCTGGATCTGCGTGGTCGCCTGGAGCACGGCAATAATCAAACCCACCGCCAGTCCAACCCCCAGCAGCGGGGCCGACAAAAGCAGTGTCAGTTTGATCGCCTCCGCGCCAATACCGATGATATACTCCGGCGTCATGGATTCTCCTTTATGCGAAACTCTTGATCATGGAACCCACAAGGAGGTGCCAACCGTCCACCAGCACGAAGAGCATCAACTTGAAGGGGAGCGATACCATGAAGGGAGGGAGCATCATCATCCCCATGGACAGAAGCACGCTTGCCACGACCATGTCGATCACCAGGAACGGGATATAAATCAGGAAGCCGATTTCAAAGGCCGTCTTGAGCTCACTGATGACGAAGGAGGAGATCAGAACAGTGGTTGGAATCTCCTCGAGGGTATCCGGTTTTTTCGTTTTGGAGATATTGATAAACAGCGAGAGATCCTTCTTGCGCGTCTGCTTGAACATGAACTCCCTCATGGGATCGAGGGCCTTTTTCAAGGCCTCCTCCTGGGATATCTCCTCGTCCAGATAGGGTCTCAATGCATCGGTGTGGATCCGCTGATACACGGGAGTCATGAGGAAAAAGGTCAACAGAAGGGCCAGCCCGATCATGATCTGGTTGGGCGGCATATTTTGAGTCCCCATCGCTTGGCGCACCATGGAAAAGACAACCGCGAGTCTCGTGAAAGAGGTCGTCATCACCAGTATGGCGGGTGCGAGAGAAAGCACCGTGAGAAGAAAAAGAATCTGCAGCAGGACGGAGACCTGCTGGGGTTTATCCGCCTGTTCCAACGCGATCTTCAGAGAAGGAAGAGATACCGCATTCTGCGCCAGGAGAGGGGACGCGAATGCCGCCACAAGAAGGAACGCGCCCAAAAGGGTGCATCCCAGGATCTTTTTATTGCGAAGCGTCATCTGTGGTCGATGTCTCCCGGCTTTTTTTCAATGAATGCAGTATCCCGGTCCCTGAAAGGAAGTCCTGAAAACCGGTTCCCTTCCTCAAGACCTCCTGATCCGGTTCCATAAGGGGCGGCCGATCCAGTGCCGTGATCAGGTTCACGTTTTCCGCGCCTATTCCCACGATCAGCCACTTGTCCGAGAACTCAACGAGCGCGAGCGCCCTCTTTGGTGCAATGCTCAGTGTCCCGAGCAGCCGCATTTGCGGAACATGTGCGGAACGGGGCTCTCCTCTGAGCCTCAACCTCCTGGCCAGATAAAAGAGCAGAAGGATCAGCCCAAGAACCACCAGGAGCGATCCGAACATTCTCAAAGACATGCCGCCAAATTCCGGAGTCAAGTTTTCAACCTCTTCGCTCGTTAGGTGAGCGTCTTCACTCGTTCACCGGGGCTGATGACATTTGTGAGCCGGATCCCGAATTTGTCGTTGACCACCACCACCTCGCCGTGGGCCATGAGTTTCTTGTTCACAAAGATATCCAGGGGCTGCTCGGTAGACTTGTTCAGCTCGACCACCGAACCCTGGCTCAACTTCAGCAGGTCTCCAATCGAAATCTTGGTCTTGCCGAGCTCGACCGAGATTTCCAGGGGGATGTCCAGCAGGAACTCCAGGTTCTGCTGCGAACCGTTTTCCTCCAATCCCGGTTGAATGTCGGCGAGGGTAACCTCCTTTGCGCCGGCCTGGGCTCCATCTTCTTTTTTGGCTTCCTGAGTCATATTGATAACCTCTTCTGCGAGCGGGTCTCTTCCACCCTTCCGCCCCTCGTTACATGATCTTTGAACGGCTTCCCTATTGCCTGTTCACAACAGGCTGCTCCACCTTGAAGACCTTCCTGTCGTTGTGCCGGCCCACATACCCCTCGTACTTCGGGATCCCTTCCACTTCCGCGGTCACCGGGTCCCTGAAATTGTTTTCCAGAACCAGGATATCCCCATTTCTCAAATTCTGGAGCTGCTTCACAGAGAGAAAGGTCCGACCGAGTTGGACGCTCATCTCCACCTCGACAGGATAAATCCTCTCCTCGATCGCGTTCTGCCATTTCTGATCCGCAGCAGTCTCCTCACTCAGATAGGCCCCTGCGAGTTTTTGCCGGATTGGCTGATATGAGGATACGGGAATGCATACGAGGATTTTCCCCAGCGGTTTGTTCAACTCCACCTCGAATTTCGCAGAGACAAGCAGTTCCTCCGGCGGGATGACGTTCACAGCCAGGGGATTGCTCTCTGAGCGGATGAATTCGGTCTTGAGCGGATAAACCTCTTCCCACGCCTCCGTCAGATTGACCAGTGCCATTTGGACCACCTTTTCGACCACCCTTTTCTCGATGGGCGTAAAATCCCTTCCCTCTATCTTGGTGGACCCTGTTCCCGACCCGCCGAAAAAGGCCTCCACCAGGCTGAAAACAAGCCGGCTCTCCATCACGAGCATACCGAGTCCCCTGAGAGGATCGATCTTGAAAAGGTGCATGCTCGTGGGGACAGGAAGGGACTTCTGGAACTCCATGAACTTGATGGTTTCCACCGGCTCGGCACTGATGTCCAGAAATTTGCGGAGGATACTCGAAAGGCTCGCCCTTATTCTCTGGCAAAAGCGGGAATTGACAACCTCCAGGAGGGGCATGCTTCCCCTCACGTTTCTTCCGAGGCTCGTCCAGTCCAGGCTTTCAAGGGAGGACTCTATCTCGTCGGGTTTCTGCTCGCTTTCGATATCGCCCGTGTCGAGCCCTTTGAGTAGGGCATCTACTTCATCTTGGGAGAGTAACTTGCTCAAGGGGACTGCCTTTCCGGTGTTTTCTCTCGGACAGCGTCCGGCTACTGCACAATGAATTCCGTAAAATAGATGTTCGTAATTCTGCCTGTCTTCAGATACTGGTTCAGCATGGCCATCATCTCCACACGAAGCTGCATCTTTCCGTCCAGGCTGCTGATGTCATCGTAATTCTTGCTGCTCAGGGTAGTCAGAATGGTGTCCTTCAATTGAGGGAGTCTCTTCTCAATTTCCGGAAGCACCTTGTCATCCGTAAGTTCAAGATCCATCTTCACCTTCAGATATCTTTTGCCAAGGGGGTCGGCCAGGTTCACGATGAATGTATCCAGGGACCGGATCGGCCCTATTTCCACCTTCTTCTCTGCAGCGGCCGCCGCATGGGCCTTCTTCTTGTCCTTTGTCATCCCCTTGATCAAACCGGAGTTCCAGGCGTAAAACCCTCCCCCTGCCAGCACCATGGCGGCTACCACGATGATGATGAGCTTCTTGGGGAATTTGCCCTTCTGCGGCTTTTCACTTTCTCCTCCTCTGGTTTTTTCTTCTTCGGCAGTGTCTTCCTTCACCATTTCAGGTCTCCTTCTAGGCCGTTGCGGCTAAATCGCAGAACCCTGTTTCGCGTCCGATGGTTCTCTCATCTGAAAGATGACTCCCTCAATTCCAGCGGGAGGTAGGCATTGAGCTTCTGTTCGATGATTCGCGGGTTGTCTCCCTTAGCAATGGCGATGATTCCCTCGGTCATCAGTTCCTTCATCATGACTTCCTGATTGCTCCTTGTCTTGAGTTTCCCTGCAACGGGCAGGCAGAAAAGATTTGCCAGGATGGCGCCGTAGAAAGTAGTCAGAAGAGCCACGGCCATGGCCGGACCGATGCTGCTGGGATCATCCATCGTTTTCAGCATCTGGACGAGGCCGATGAGTGTTCCGATCATTCCGAGCGCCGGAGCGAAGGTGCCCAGGGTTGTGAAGATCTCGGATCCGAGCTTGTGTCTTTCCTGTATGGAGATGATCTCGGTTCCCAGAATTTCTCTGATGGAATTGGGCTCCAGGCCGTCGACGGAGAGTTGGAGCCCTTTTTTCATGAAGTCGTCTCTCATGTCGCCAATGCTGTTTTCCAGGGCCAGAATCCCCTCTCTGCGGGCAACGCCCGCCAGGGATACGAAGCTGGAGATCAATCCGTGCACGGTATACCCCTGATGAAAAAAGGCGTTTTTCACAACCTTCAGAACCCTCAACACCTCCGGCAGCGGGTAATTGATCAACGTTGCCCCGAACGTGCCCCCCAGGACAATCATCATCGAGGGGACGTCAAAAAAGAGCACGATGTCGCCGCCGATCACGATCGCGGTCAAAACAAGGGCGAACGCGCACACAATTCCAACGACGGTTGCAATATCCATTGATGGACATTCTCCTGTTAATGGATCTGTGCCCTTGAATGAAGCAACCTCTATGCCATAATCGAGGGAGAGGGAGGGTACAAGATTACTCGCGGAATTTCATTGGTTTCCGGAGGTGTGTGAAGCGCCTGGGAAGGGCTTGCGTCGGGTTTGAAAGACTCCTCTGTTCATGGACGAGTCAATGGTTTGACGGTAGGGGATTCTCCGGGGAAGATGAACGTCGAACATTGAACATCGAACGTCCAACATCGAATGGAAATCGGGAACCCGAATCCTAGACTCAGCACCCCGGCCACCTCTTTGCAGTCGGCGGCATTGCTGAATGCTGATCTAAGCCGCCGCCATTTCGGCTTGTCCGACATCGGCATGCGATGACAGCTGCTGGTATCCCGCTTCTCGCAGATACCGGTCCATTTCCTCTATTTTCATCTCCACCCTGTCGAAGATCTCCTCGCACTGCTTCAGTTCTTTATAACCGAAGTTCCTGCTCCTGTAAGTCACCCCCGCCAGATCGATCACTTCGTTCATGAGCCAGGGCTTTCGCAAAGGGTCAGACTGGAGATGGTGCAGAGCCTCATCGAAGAATGTAACGACCTGCTGTCGCTCAGGTGAAGGGTTCTGCAACAGCGCTTTCAGAAAACGGTTTGCAGACACGAAGGAGGCCCGCCAGCCGGGACTCCTTCCGTGCCAAAAAGGCTTTGCAGGGGAAAGGTCCTGGTTCATGATCCGCAAAAACCCGGCTACCCCGGCCGGTTCATCTCCGATGAAGACCCTGTCGGGAAGATCGTTGAGGCCGATGGATTCGCTCCCGCGAATCGGCAGCCCGCCTCCGTAGAGGTCGAACACCGCACCAGGTTCCGATTCCAGGTCTCTCTCCAGTTCTCGAAGGGGTGTCAGATACGGCTGCACAGTGAAAACGGTTTGCCCCCAACGGTTTTTCATCCTGATATGTCTTCGCGGGTCGAACTGAAATTCCTGCCCGGATGCAAGATGGCCTCCTGCATGGGTCTTGGTGCTCGTCCAGGAGAAGTCCTGACCCACCAGGAGGATCCTGTCGGTGCCGCACCATCTCAGGAATCGGACGAGCGCCACTCCGGAATTTCCTCCTGCATCCAGTACCGGTTCCTTTCCGCTGCGGAAATGAGAGGCAAGCCCTGTAATTGTCCAGATGGGGAAAGCCGGTCCCGGATAATTTTTTACCACTTCCGGACAAACGGACGTTGAATAGATGAGCGGAATATCGGCTGCCCATTTCGCATCGAGCTCTTCGTAGACCTTGAGCAGGGCGGGAGCGGGGTCGATGACCATGGCGAAGTGCGGTTTCAATTCCAGCCGGTGCAAGGAAGGCAAGGCCTGCAGGGATGTGCAGAACAGGGCTTTCCCGTTGTGCCCCCTGAGTGCAGGGGCGAACCGCTCAAGAGACGGTCCTGCACCCAGAACCACTCCGGTGATCCCTTTGGCTTTCCCCTTGAGGGCGGCCGGACTCGATGCTCTTGATGCCCTGCCGAGATTCTGCATCTCGTTCACGATCATCTGATCCTGTTGCGAGCGAAATGTGCTGGCATTGATTCTGAGATCTTCCAGGATCTCCCTGCAGCGATCCGTCCAGATCGCATATTCGGGTCCCAGTTGGAGACTTGGAAGATCTGCCCTCAAGAGTATTTTTCCAAACAAACAGGGGAGGACGAGGCTCGACAAAATATTTCGGACCGAGCCGGAATCAGGGGGCAGAAAGAGGAGTTTCCCGATTTCCAGAAAAGGGCTGAAATCCGTGTGACCGAGACACGCAAGGAGCAGATCCGCGCGGGGTTCGAGGACCAGCACCTGATGACCGCATGGTGTTTTGGGTAGAAGATAGTTGAGGCCATACCCCAGGTTGCACCCGACAATGACCGTCGTGCCCTTTTCCGCGTTCTCCGGAATACGCCATTGCTTGTACACCGCCAAGGGGGACAGGGATCGGAGAAGGGACTTGCCCTCGGGCAGCATCCAGTCCAGGAGTCCTTTGCTGTTCCGCATGAGCCTGTCGGAAGGACCAAGGGAGGCGAGTTGGTCCTGAAGCCACCGGTGGACGAGGGGATTCTTCTTCTCCAGCGCAGCCAGGTTCGATTGCAGGAAAGGATAGGGTCTCATGCTGATGGCCCTTTCAGGTCGTAAGGTTGGAGGCAAACGCTCTTGCCTCCAACCTGGAGTAGTCCGGAGCGAACGCTCCTCAAGCTTGGAGCCGCGAAACGGTGCTATCTCTTCAGATTGATCAGTTCCTGAAGCATGGAATCGACCACGGTGATGATTTTGGAGTTTGCCTGAAATCCCCGCTGGGTCGAAATCATCTTCACAAATTCAGTGGCCATATCCACGTTTGACTGCTCGAGGGAGTTGGGCGCGATGCTTCCCAACCCGTTTGTGCCGGGCCTGTTCGTGATGGCATCCCCGCTCTCCCTTGTAGACTTGAACAGGTTCCCGCCTTCTTTGTAAAGGCCCTGCTCATTGGTGAATTTGGCGAGGGCTACCCTGTAGAGAGGGAGGAGCTGGCCGTTGGAGTAGGTCCCGGTGATGATCCCGTCCACGTCCACGTTAACACCCTGAAGGTCTCCTGCGCCGTAGCCATTGGCTGACTGAAAGGTGGTTGTGGATGCCCTCGCAAACTGGGTGGTGGAAAGGGAGCCGTTGACCCAGGCCGATCCATCGAACCGGGACCCGAAATCGAGAGCAACGTCCATCGGGGTCCCGCTGATAAACTCCGGCCCAAAGGTGAAGTAGCCGTCGGTCATGGTCCCTGCGCTCCAGGCATCGCCGCTCATGGTGCTCATTGTGACGTCGGTGATGACGCCTGATCCGGTGCTGAACTGGACAGTGCCCCTGGCCAGCATCCCTGCATTCACGCCGGTGTTGCTCAGGTCCTCGTCGGGATTGCAGGTCACGATGTACTCATAGGCCGAGGCGGTATCCGCCTTGTCGAAATAGATGGTGACGTCATGGGTGCTGCCCAGGGAGTCATACACCTTCATGGTGGTCTGGTACTCATAGGTCGACTCACCGAGGGGTGTTTCAGCTGTTCCGTCCCACTCCCCCGATAGAGCCGAAACGCCGGCGGTGTTGTTATCCCCATCGGAATCCAGGTTCACGATTACCTTGACCGTGTCCGTCTCAGAAGGAGGCGATGTGAACGAGCTGAGCAGAATATCTTCGATTGAGCCGATGTCTTCACCGTCTTCATCCAGTTCCCACCCCTGGACCACATAACCTTCGGGGTTGATCAGGTAGCCATCTTTGTCGAACCGGAAGTTGCCCGCCCTCGTATAGTAGAGATTGTCGCTTGCCGACTCCCTTATGACGAAGAATCCCTCTCCTCCTACTGCCAGGTCGGTCGTGTTGCCGGTGGATTCGAATGAGCCTTGCTCAAAAGAGCTGTAGATGTCCCCGAGAGCCGTTCCCCTTCCCACCTGGGATGTTCCAGACATTGTGGAAGTGGACTGGCTGAGCAGGTCCTGGAAGGTGAAAGTGCTGTTCTTGAATCCGACCGTGTTCACATTGGCGATGTTGTCGCCGATGATCTGCATGGCGTTTCCTAGGGTGCTCAACCCGCTGATCCCCGAGAAGAGTGCGCTTGACAGTGCCATATCCTATCCTCCTGTAGACGAATGTCCTCTGGTTCGTGCTGTATTTGGAATCGAGTTGCTTTTCAAAATGATTCAGGCTCTTGTACAACCGGATTTATGACCTCCATGACATCGGAGAGGGATACGGGGACATGCCCGATGTAGAGGCTTGCCGTTCCACCCTCCAGATTCACGCCGGTCACTGTTCCGGAAACCCGGGGATCCCCATTTACCATCTCTCCGGTCGCGGTCCTGGCGACGACGCTGAAGCGGTAGGTCCCGGGAGACAGGAGATTGCCGCTTCCGTCTCGCCCGTCCCATTGGAAGGAATTCGGACCTTCCTCCACTGTTCCAAGGGGTATGGTTCTCACGAGATACCCATCCTGATTCATGATGGCCGCTGTGCACTCGCCCTTCTCCTCCAGCGCGAAAAGGCCGGAAACAACCTTTCCCTGCTCCAGTTGGAGGGAATCTCCCCTGGCAACAATCTCCTTCCCGATGAACTCGATGCCCTGAAGACGGGAGGCATCATCCTGGCTCGTCTTCAGCAGTTCAAGCGTCTCGTTGACATTAAAGAGCTGCTCCAGGCTGCTGAATTGCGCGAGTTGTGCAGCGAATTCCTGACCCTGCATGGGGTTCAGGGGGTCCTGGTTTTTCAATTGGGCAACAAACATGGTGAGGAAATCGTCCTTACCAAGATCCCTGGATTTGGTCGCTGCCGCGGTTTCGGTCCATCCGGTCTGTCCTAATCCCTGTACTCCGTCCATGAAATCCTCCCTTTGATATACGCTCACACGATCATGTCTATCTGCGACAGCGAAAGCCTCCGGGTAAGCGGCTTCCCTGTTTCCGTTTTCGACGAACTCTCCTCTTCATCCTCTTTCCTCGAAGAGTGTCCTTTCTGGTGACCTGCCGTCCATGTCTGCTCCTTTGAGAACGGATTCTGCTCCAGTCCGATCATGACGTCGAATCGATCAATGACGAGTCCACTGTCGGCCAGCTGTTGTTTGAGCTGTCCGAGGTTCGCATCCAGCAACTCCTTGACCTGGGGGTTTTCCGCTCTCAACTGAGCCTGCAGGTGGCCTTGCTTGATCACGAGGTCAATATCCAGGCGGCCCAGTTCAGGAGGAGAAATGTGGATCCTTCCCTTTTGCTCTCCTCCCTGGATCATCCATAGCATCCTCTCGATAACCTTCGGCAGAGGGTCTGGGAGGGACACCGCTTCCCTGGCTGAGGTTGCCGCCACGGCTTCAGAATTGCTTTTCTGAAGCCTGACCGCGGACAGATCGCCCGTCATGCCTTCCACCGTTTGACCGGCTTTGGAATCGATCTGGACCGGTTTTCTTGATCCGACGGCCTCTCCATTTTCCAGGGTTGTCTTTTTCTCTTCCGAGACCCGCATGGGATCCACCGTCACAGACTTCGCCCTCTGCTCTCCAGACGTCTTGGAGATCCCTTCCTCCTGCAACCATTCCTTCTTCAGCCCCTCTTTCCCGAGCACCTTTTCTTTTTGCAGAATCTGAAGGATCCTTTCACGCGTTTCATCGGTGACAGGTTTGCGGTCCGAACTGATCACGACCTTTTCCATCAGCGCCTTGGCATCCGCTTCCGCTTTCCTTGCCCCCTCAGGATCCACCCCCGCGTTTTTCGAAATGGTTCTTGCATGACTTGCCGTAAGGGTCTCCAGGAAGGATTTGATTTCCTGAGGCTGCATGCCTTTTTCCCGGAGCAGCGTGCCTATTTCTTCCCTGATCTGCTTCTGTCCCTCTTGACCGGCCTGGGCCAGATCGCTCACGAGTTTCTTCACATCAGGATCCGCAGCGATCTTCGATAGGTCCTTGGCTGAGCCCTGAACCTGGGAGCGCTCCAGTATGGAGGAGAGGAGCGATTTCGAATCCACACCCGGGAGGATTGCCGACAGGGAGCCGGAGAGCTTTTCAAGGGAAAGCTCGCCCTTTCTCGTGAAAGCGCTCTCGATGATCTCCTTGATCTTTCCCGCGCCAAGACCCATCGCCGCAAGGGCCTCTCCGATCTGCGGGATATCTTTTGCATCGATCACGAAACTTTCGTTGTCCTTACCGGACTTTTCACTCTTCTGCAGCCTGGCAAACAGCCTGTCGATGCGAATGGATCCGTCCTTCTCACTCAAGGAGGCGATGAGGCGCTCGATCTCTTCCTTGTTGAAGCCCTGTCCCTCGAGCAGGGCGGTAAGCTCGGGGATAGCCGATTTCGGCAGCCTGAGTTGACCCAGAGGCACGCCAAGCCGGCGGAGACTGGATTCCATCGTGGATGTACCGGTTTCCTCCGCAGCCCTGTCGCCGCGATTCAGTGATGACGCCTTTCCCGAGTTCGCGCTTTTCTCCAGAAGACTCCTGAACAGCTGGTTGGACGGATCACCGGGCGTGCTGCCCGTTGAAGCAATTTTGTCGCTGAACAAATCAGCCATTAAATTCATCGCTACCTGTTCCATGCTCGCTCCTGATTTGCTTTGTGGCTTGCGGTAGGAGCAACCTCTGTGCCAGAAACACCCGGGCCATGGATTCATTGATTTTTCAACAGGTTGTTTAGAAGCGGACCGTTTAGGCCAAACAGAGGAAAAGGTAAATTCTGCCTGCGGAGGAGGGAAGGCGGGGCAAAAATTGCCTGACGACTTGTTCCTTTCAGGGCGCCTCTCGCCGGGGCTTGGAGACAGAGCGGCAGTGGATGCAAGCAATCCATCTCACAAAAAACTCTGACATGAAATCCTGCACTCCACGATCTTGAACCGGCACAGTTGCTGTGCTATATTTCGGTTAATCGGAGGATTCTAATGGCCAACATCACGCTCAAAGTCAATGAGGAACTCCTGAAGAAAGCCCGTCGATTGGCTCTCAAAAGGAAGACTTCCATCAATGCCGTAGTGAAAAGAGGTCTCGAAGAATTCGTATCCGGAGATCTCAACCGCGAAGCGGCGGCACAGGGCTTGGAGTCCTTCTTCCGACGAAGCAGGGCCAGGGTCGGCGCAAGGACCTGGACGAGAGACGAACTCCATGAGAGATAAGGTCTTTCTTGATACCAACATCTTGATTTACTCCGTTGACGCTTCCCCTGACCAGAAAGCCAAAGCGGCTATCGCACAGGAATTAATCAAGCAACATATCAGGGGCGGCACCGGCGTGATCAGCATTCAGGTCCTCCAGGAATTTTACCAGGTCTCGACTCAAAAGATTAAAGTGCCGCTTTCAATGGAGGATGCTCTGGAATACCTTCATTACATGGCGGTACTCGAAACGGTCCACCATGATTTCACCATGCTTGTCAATGCCGTCTACCTTCTCAAAAAGCACAAGCTCTCCTTATGGGACGCGCTCATCGTCCAGGCTGCAGCCGCAGCAAAATGCTCTCTCCTGCTGACGGAAGATCTCCAAGACGGACTCCGTGTCGGCGATCTGACCGTAAGGAATCCGTTCATTCCTCAATCAGAATAAGCAGATCAGGACGGACACGGCATGAATATTTCATCCAGTTGAACAGCACGTTTGCCTCTCAGGACGCTTGTGAGCATGGCTACTCCTTGTTCCGTAAACGCCATTGGCTTGTATCCTGGACCCGCCAAACGAGACCCTGTCGGATTTGCCTCGCTCAAGGAGCCCAATGTAATTCCGAGAGTGCCCCACAATCTCAGCCAGCTGCTTTTGACTCAGCCCCTTCCTTCTCCTTTATTCAGAATAAGAGAACAGATATTCAGGGGCCAAAGTCAGGACGGAGAGGTTAATCCATGCCTCGTTAGGCATCTCGACCAGGACATTGCCCTAAGGAGTATCCCCGATTTTCCGGAATGTCTTGCCGAACCCGATCTTTCCATTCTTGGAGACCACTCGCGAAGAGGCAGATCGCTGCTCCTCTTCCCGGCGCAAAAGGGACATCCCTGCCCTCGGGTTCTGTTATAGGCTCTTGCTTCCCACTCGTGCCCCTTTTCGCATATCCACCAGAACTTGCTGCTGGAGAAAGGCGCCACCTCTTCAGGCTTCACACTCCCGTTCCTGGTGGGATGCCACTCCTTGCGCAGATCCGGGTTCCCATTCACCAAATTGTAACTTTTCGTCGCCCTCCTCATCCTCCTCCATCATGTACAAAGATCGCCCTCGGCACCATTGGGTTCGTAAACAAGACCGCGGCACTGACCCGCGAAGACGGAATGGCTCAGACTTGCCTGTGGAACGGTGGGCATCAGCGGACGCGTCTTTTGCGATCCACTGAATGCCCGGGTTAGCGTATTGCTGGCATTGTTGGGAAATTCGTTTCTGCATAAGTCACGAAGAATTGGAGAGCATACACGCAAAGCCGAATCTCTTCGCGATATTGGAGCCATGCCTGCACCTTTTTCACACCATGAAACATGTTGTTCCTGAAGCGATACACGACAAAAGTGACCAGCTGGACTATCTGCTGTTCAGTAAGCCGACCATACGGAATGGCAAGGAGTCTCTGGAACTCCTCAATCATCCAGGGCCAAGTCCAGCGCTTTGGCATCAAGTGCCTAAAGTGCTTGGGATCTTGGTAACGATCGTGGAAATGCTTTGCAGGGACATTGAGCGACGCGATCATAGTGCCCTTGCTGTTTGCAAACTCCTCCGCGAAAGCTTTCAACTTGGACGCCTTTAAGTCATTGCTGAAACACTTTGATTCGAAAAGGGACCACGCAAGGAAAAAGTGGACTGCAGTTTCATCGGATAACAGACGCTGGACCTCGAATTCACTCTGTCCGAGTAGTTGTCCAAGCCACTTGGCAAACTCTTCCATAGATGATCCTTTAACGATAACCGCGCGGCTCACAGGCCGCGAGTGTAACGAGTGGTCCTCGTGCAGCCGTGCGGCTAGGCCTTCGGCCTGAACTTGCTACCAATTTCAATCCATGGGGTGTGTAGAACTCTTCTCCAGTCATTATTACGCTCGACTCGCGTCGACATGGTTCCGGCTGCCGTAAGAAGGAGGTCGTATTTGCAGAAAATGCGATCAAGAACATCAATAACTTCATCCAATTCGGCAAATTTGGGGATCTTTCTGATTTCTCCCGGGCTCGTCCGGTGAACGACCCTCTTGTTCACAAAGCGCCTCACGCGCGCGCTGGCATCTTCTAGCTTTCTTAGATCCGCCCTTATCATCCCATTGGGTAGGTACTGTTTGGACCGGCCCACAACCGTGTCAAAAGTCTTGTTGCCCAGATCCAATTCTTTGGGCGCCGTACGATATAGAGAGACATGGGACCTTCGGCTAATAATTCCTGGGTGTTCAAGTATCTCGTACAGCATACGCCAGAGCGAATGGACGTCGGAGCTTTGGTCCATGAGTGCACGGATACTTACCGTTACGGCGGTGATGTAGTTCTTGCACATCCAATCGAAAAAGGCTCCGGGAGATAAAACCTTTGGGTTTTCCTTCGCGATCTCTTGAAGATCCCAGAATATCTCTCGCTTACGAAATAGGCCAGTTAAGTCGCTGGAAATCTTTGGCAACCATGATCGCCAGCGACGGCGGTATCTTGCATGTTCCGCTACATTCGTTTTAAATGTCTTTGGCCGCTTTCGTCCCATATACCTATAAGCCTAACGAGACTGTCGAAAAAGTGTTAACCGTTCCAGAGTGTAAACTTTCTGGGGTCACCTAACCCTTCGGCACATGGAGATCGTCGATTCTCGGCCTTGTCAGAGACCATCTTTTTTTTGACTGACCCGGCACAAACTGCGTCCGGGGTTTTTCGACAGCTTCAACGCCGAACTCAGCGGTGCGAAGCATCCACTGCAGCGATTTGTTCGACCTCATTTCTTCATCTCATTTGCAATCATCTGGAGCAGTCTCAACGGAGGTCGCGTTGATCCTAGTTTCTTGATTCTCTCGATTCCATACTTCAGACAGGCCGAGCGAAGTGCTGCTCGAAATGGGGTTGTGACGACAAACGGCGGCAATGGATAGTGCCTTCGCGTCCAGACTTGAATAGCCTGATAGGGATAACCTACATAGTAAGCTTCCTTATCCTTCCGCTCAATTTCCACCACAAAATCAACAAACATCCATTTGGCCGCTGAAGCGCCCCCTTTGGTCAAACGGAACGAAAGCAGCCAGTCGGCCTGTCGAAAGTCTTGCTTCCTGCAGGCGATGAAATCTTCAGGTTCTCTCTTGTTAAAATCGTTCCTCACGATTTCTCTTGCTTCTTTGGCGAAGTTTCCATAACCGTTCCACCACCCGAGTTTCCATTCCGAGCGTGCCGGTAAAGAGTACCATTCCAAGTATTCTACTCTATCTCCCTTGCTCATTCGGCGAGGCGCTCGCACCTTGATCTTTCGGTGTGACTCCTCAAGTTCCCGCATTTCCGCGTTGCTGAAGCCGCGTGATTTGAGGGACGCGATGAGTTCGTCAATGTCAACTGCGTCCGGAGGGAGGAGGACGCCGACTTCCTTTAAACTGCCAGCACCGAGGGCGTTTGTTGACAGGTTTGCAGAGGTTATGATCGTTCCTCTCTCAGCCGCCCAGTAGAGTTTCATGTGCAAACCATCCGAAAACCGGATACGTGCACCACTCTTCTTCAGTCTCCGGAGTTCGAGAGGGTTTGTTCCCCCTGCTTTCGGCCAGCAGATGATCTCAACGCTTTTTGCCTGTGGGATAAAGGCGCGGGCACCGTCGCCAACAAAGGCAACGATAGCCACGCGGCGTGCTTTGCTAGGTTTCATTAGGCGCGTTATCGCTTTACGGATACTTAGAGATGTCTTGAGTATCTTCATCTTCTTTTGTCGAACAAATAATTCTCCAGTTCTGCTTATCTCCCGCTTTCACGTGATAGACGGAAAGTCAGATCAGAGAACGTACCGAACCCCTATTCAGAGAATCTATGCCCCCACCCCCGCAGGGTTGCGCGTTACCTCTCATGATCGTCACGAAATAAGACCCACAATCAGGATGATCACGCCAGCAGCACCGAGCAGGATCGCAAGGGTGCGCCAACCACCGTGAAGCCGAGGACAAGCGCAATTATCACCAACAGACACCCTGCGCCCTGGATGTTCCCGCGTCTTGCACGGCGGGCCTTCTTATCCGCCACTTCCCATGCTTCGTGGGAGCCCCGCAGTGCGGACAAGAAGCCGCCTTGTCGCTGATCTCTTTCCCGCACTCCGCGCATTGAATCAGGCTCATAACGAACCCCCTCCCCGGCATGAATTCTTGTCCACGCTTCGCCACGCCATTACTGGTCGTCACGCATAACTCGGGGCCAAGGTGGATCACTACTCCTTCCCTGTGGAGGACTTGGTTCATGAAACAACCGCACCTCCTACTCCATGCCGGTCTTCGTCGGCGCTTTCTGTATGTCCCCTATCCGAACAAACCGGCAGCTTTCCTCTCACCTACGATTTGGCTTCGGGTATGCCGCATATCTTCTTGCGGATCTCGATGGCGCTATCAGCGATAGCCGCAACAACAAGAAAGAAGGCACAGAAGAACATGCCTTGAAGAACGATGGCCGCACCCAAGTACACGGATTCGAACTGACTACCGAAAAGGTATCCGCCTACAATGCTGCCAACTAGCTCCAGCCAGGCAAAAAAACGAAGAACCACTACTGCTGCTTCTCCGGGAACCTCCGATTCGGCTTCGCCTCTCCCCCTAGACCCCTCGGCTGGTGGTGGCGGTGGGTTAATACCCGCATACTCTACAGAGTCGTGGGCAGCAGGTCTGTCAGTTGGCGTCTTCTCCATTGGACCTATTCTCCTCGTCACCGCTTTTGATTAGTATCTGGTGTGTTCAACTCCACATCCAACGAACCTGTCGAAAACTATGTTGAGTTCCAGTATGTGTATGTGAACTTTCTGGGGTCACTTTACCCTTCGGGCAACGGAGATCGTCAATTCTGGGCCTTGTCAGAGGCCATCTTTTTTCCGACTGACCCCGCACAAATTGCGCCGGGGGTTTTTCGACAGCCTCAACGCTGCGGTTAAGTGGGCCTCACGGATTTGCCGATCCATCTTCTTTTTTGACAATCCATCTTCGACTGCATGCTTGACACCTACTCCATAGCTACTTCGAAAGGATCAGCTATGTAATTTCCTGAGATCCTGACTCTGCACTTGTCCGAAACCTTAAGATTAACTATCGGTCCCCCGGCAGAAAGAAGGCCATATTCCAGACGAGCTTGTCGTCCATCCTCTGATATGCGTATGGAGTCCTTGCTGGTGGAAAATCCTCCTGTTTTTGTCGAAGGCCAAAAATCCTCTATTCTGGTTCCTGATTCTTCGATTACATTCGCAACAAAAACAATTATCCCCAAGGGTTCGTTTTTTGATGGTTTGAACTTAAGTTCTGCCGAATAGCCACTATCTATAGCTTTGATGATTGGCGGGACGAGAGATAGAAGAGGCGGACTCGCCAATTTGGCTGTTTCGGCCAGCCCCTTTTCAAGAGTAAGAATTCGTACCTTAGCCTCTTCAATGTCTCTATGACTAGCTTCAGAAGAGGACAATAGTCTCTCCAACTTTGTCTTTATAGCTGAGATTTCAGAAGCATCTTGCTTCACCTCTTCCTTTGTCTGCCTTATAAAATTCGCCTCTGCAGAGAGTGCCTTTAAACTGAATGATGCGAGGTTTCCATACTGGAAGAGGTAAAAGGCAAGTAGAGTGAGTAGGGCGATACAAAACATAGTCGGAAACCGTTTCCGATCTGATTTGTAGCTCATGTATAGAAGGGCACCTAATAGGACGATAGAGAACCCTAAAAATATTGCCTCGCGCACCTTATTGTGCCTTTCTTTGGTGAAATGTAAGTGTTTAAGTCCGCCCAGCGACTAACATGCGAAGTGCGAACGAAACGCAGTTCGCAGGAGGGTTATTCTTACAACAAGGGACCCCCATCCTTCTTCCTCCCTCACCCTCGGTGAACCGGGACCAGTGTCTTCATACCCCACTAAAATCGGCCACGGCATCATGAAAGTCATTTTCATGAACGAGCATCACCGGGTACCCCCTTTTTCTCAGTTCAACCGCCGCTTCCACCTTTCGCCCATAGCAGGCGTAAGCCCAGCAAGGGTTTCCATCAGCGCCGATGATCAAATAGGATAACTTTTGAGAGACGGTGTTGGTCACTTTCCCACCAAGCTTGACCACAAGTTCCGTAAATTGTTTTCTGGTGTATTTGTAGGAGGACCCCGTGAAGCAAAACATCCTTTTCGGAAAAAGGACTTCCGGGCAGACTGCGCATATGCCGCGCACACTGCCCAACCCTGGCGGATCAATCACCACACGCGAATCAGCGATTGCCGTAAACTGGCCAAAAAATGCCTTCAGTTCCCGCTGTTCGTTCTCGTCGATTTTCTTGTCTTTCATCACGCCGGTGATCAGGGCGGCCACCTCGTCATAGGGCCAGCACGTTCTAAGCTCATCATGCTTTATCAGCCAAGCGTCCAGCCCTGCGAGTTCTTCTTCGTTAACATTGCCATCAGAAATGATTCCCCCCATCAGCCCCTGGAGATGCTGCATGGATGCCGTCACGCGATCGTAGTAGTTCGAAGAAAGGATTTTGTTACAAAGCCACAGGATGTCGGCTTGTTCGTCGCCCGATAAAACGTGGTCTGACAATGCAGCTTCTACAACCGGCAGGAGTTCTGTGTATGGGTGATAGGAGACGAATTCGGCCTGTTCTGCAAGCCACTCCTGGAGAAAAACCAATTCAGAATCCAAGATCCGCGAATCCGCGGTTATGCCATGGATAATGCCCAAAAGGCTGTTTATTGTCTTGTCAAGGTTTGCTCGGCTACAGAACTTCCGATATCTTTCATGCTCTTCATCCATCTTCCTCGCCCCCCAAATCATTCATGGTCCCGCCTCCACTCCTCCAACCTCACAACCTTCCTCTTCCGGATCTCCTAGAACCTGTTCGCGCTCAATCGGATCACGTTGAGCAGCCCAACCTCCTCGGGAGTAAGGGGTTTTGCCTGCAATGAGAGCTTCCGCCGATCACGGCTCCAGGCCCTGGCCACGCCCCACAATAATGAAAGCACCAGCACGGCGGCCAGCAGGCCATGGTTGAACCGGATCCACTCCTTGAGACCTGTCCTATAAAGAGGTGCCGCATTTCCCACGCTCGCAGAGGACGCCCTCTGCGGCGGCTGGTTGCCGTTCTATTTTCCTTTTTCGCTAAGCGCTGATTTCATCTATCTCCCCTGTGTGGGGATTCCGATGACTGTATTTGGTAAGTTCAGGGTTTGTGTTGATGGGTTTCTTGCACAGGATCGGGATGCCAGGTTTTAAGAGACATACACCTGTGCAACCTGGTTCCCTATATGGACATTTTCAGAAAACTCGTTCGGAGCCTTATCACAGGCTCGAAAAAAGTTCAAGCGGACCGTGAGTTCTTACATCGTCAGATGCTACATGGTAAGTGAAATCGGCTTTTTCTTACATTGTGCAGGCATGCGGGATTTCCCGAGCCTGCGATCCGCAAGGCCCTTGTTGAAGGGAACGGGGTGAATGTCCTTCCGCATACCTCCCCAACTTGAAGTCACAAATTGTGACTTCAAGTTTTCGAACTCTCCCGCCGAGAGTTGGAACATAAAATCTTCCGGGAATCGATCAATATTTCCCTTGTCCGACTGCGCCTGTGAAAGCTTGGGGAATGTACTTGGAATACCTACCTCTTTCTAAGATCACAATTTGTGATCTTAGAGATTTTTCCTCTTCCTTTGTCAGCTCGAACATGAAGTCAGCAGGGAACCGCTTATGATTTCTCCGAACAGCCTGTTTTAGGACCCGCACTTCCACCTCATAGAGTTCTGCCAAATCTCTGTCCAACATGACATTCTGACCTCGAATCCGGAAAATCGAACGCACTATCCGCTCCACAGACATTTCCATCGCATCTCCTGGCATCCTTCAAAACTCCTTTTCTCACACTTTGGTTCAGTCCTCAGGCGCAGTGAGAAGGGGGGTAGATAAGGGGGATCAGCACCATGTTGGGAGTCTGACAGAACACTTTTAAACTCAAGTGCTGCCCAAATCCCTCCCGCCATCCCTTTTCAAAAGGGAGGAGAAGGACGTTGGCCATGGAAATGGATGCCACGTTAAACAGAAAACCCCATTCCTCTTATTACAAAGAAACGGGGTCTTGTCTTCGTTCCATGGCACCCTCGGCTTTAAGGGTTGCGGTTTAATGGCGTTGTCATCGGGGATAATCGCGCCAAATTCACGGCAAGTCAACAGTGGATTACAATAGGGGTCGTCTCACCACAGAGACGCCCACCGTCGCTGAAGCTATGGCGGGGCAAGGACGCCTCAATGAAAAACAGCTCACCTCCCCGCAAATATTTACGGGACAGGCCAGCAGTGCGGCTTCTGTAACCTAGCCCCGGTAGCGGCTGAGGATTTTGTCTGGATCGCCTTCTCACGATCCTGGCAAGAAAATCTCTCTCCCTGCCTGTTCTGCGTCGGCTCGTTGAATTGAACGGGATGAATGTCCGCAAGCTCGCCAACGGTGTGGGGATGAGGAAAGAGCGCCGCTTCAGAGGTGAGGAAGATTGAGGGACCTTTGCAGTAAGGTTGAGCAGATCACCCTCTATCTGAACCGCTCTGTATAGATGAGTGTTGACCTTATAGATGATGGTGTGATGGGTTTCCCCCGGCTTAAGACCTGCCGGGGTCTACCCATCCTACGGAGTGATGCTGCTTAGGTTGAGAGGGAAATGTTTCAGGCGAGGTGTGTGTCGGCGCCGAGAGGATCGCAGAAGCTTGCTATTCGATCGATCACGCCGCCTAACAGCAAGCGGCTGGGCTGACCTCCGATCTCTGATCTCCGACCTCTGATCTCCGATCTCTGACCTCCGACTTCTGACCCCTGACCTCTGTCTCCTGTCTTCTGTCTTCTGACTCCTGTCTTCTGACCTCTGTCTTCTGTCTTCTGACCCCCATCACTTCATCTGGCTGAGTTTCTCCACCACCTGAGCGCCCATCTCGGGTTTCATGAGAGAGATGATCGCGCCTGCCGATTTTCCTTTCATATGCCTGAGGATGAGCACGACCGTTTCCATTTTCAGCTTTTCCATAATGGCCGCGGCTTTGCCGGGTTCCATGGCCGTATAGAGCTCGACGAGATGGGCCATTTTCGTATCCTTCATGGCCTCTTCTCTTTCCGCAAGGGCTTTCGCATAGCTCGTGAGCCTCATTTGAAGCTCGTTCAGTTCCCCGAGTTTTTCCTCGATGTCCTTCTTGAGAGGGACGAGTTCCTCTTCCTTCTTCCTGATCTCCTCCTCTCTTGTGTGAAGTGCCAGTTCCCTTTCCTTCAGAGATTGAAGAGAAGGTCTCTCGGGAGCAACCCCTTCGCCTTGTGAGACCCGGGTCTTCCTGGCGTCTTCGGCAAGAGCGAGGCTTATCGCCGGGGAACTCTCCGCTTTCAGGAAAAGGCCGCTCAGAAAGATCTTTGCGGCAAGCAAGACTATCAATGCCGGCCCAACCCATGCGAGACGGGAATGCCATATCAGTGATAGCTTCTTCCATGACGGGTAACGGATATTTCGTCCACCCTTTTCTGTTCCGCAAGCGAAAGCTGATGCGCCCATGTCTGATGATCCTTCTCCATCACTTTTTCGATGATCCGGTACTGCTTTGTTCTCTCCAGGAGATTCTTCCTCTTGTCTGCGGCAATCTTCTCTCTTCTTGCCACCTCCTGCTTCTGCGAAGCGATCTTCCTCTTCATGCCGTTCAGATAATCCGAATACGCGCCCATCTCTTCCGAGGTCATTCTGCTCATCAAGCCCTGCTCCAGGGAGATCCTGGCCTTGTGATGGCGGTTTTCGTAAATATCGAGGTCCTGGCGCGCCTTCTGGAGCTTTCTCTGCGCGCTCCCGAATTCGATTTCGGCCTTTTCCTTGAGATGCTCCCTGTACGAGAGCAGGCTCTGATATCTGAACTTGAATCCCATGGTAAAGCTCGGCTCACTCTTCGTGTTCAGCCACTTGATGGGTTTCGCTTCGCTCTACCCATCCTACCTGCCTGTATCCTGCATCTTGGATCCTGGATCCTGCATCTTGATCACTTCTTCTTCCTCAACACCTGCTCCATCTCCTTCCACGCCTCATCCATGCTGGAAGCGGTTTCCACCGATTGCCGGAGGAAACCATGCAGATCCTCGATCATATCCAGCGCCCTGTCGGTCTTTTTGTTCTGTCCCTTTTCATAGGCGCCGAGATTCACGAGGTCCTCTATCTTCGAGTAATCCGCAAGGAGCCTTCTGAATTCATAGGCGCGCGTCATCCGGTTCTTCTCCATGACCTCGTTCATCAACCTGCTCACGCTGCTCAGAATATCCACGGCAGGATAGTGGCCCTGCGAGGCCAGCCTCCGGTCGAGCACAATGTGTCCGTCCACAAGGGAGCGCACCGCGTCCGCGATGGGCTCATTCATGTCATCCCCTTCTACGAGCACCGTGTAGATTCCGGTGATGGACCCTCCCTTGGCATTGGTGCCCGCCCTTTCCACGAGATTCGGAAGATGGGCGAATGTGCTTGGCGGATAGGCCTTGTTGGTCGGGGGCTCGCCGGCTGCCAGGCCGACCTCCCTCGCAGCCATGGCAAACCTCGTGATGGAATCCATCAGGAGCAGGACATCCTTCCCCTCATCCCTGAAGAACTCGGCCACCGCGGCCGCTGCATAGGCGCCCCTCATCCGGATCAGGGGAGAGGTATCCGAGGTGGCGACAATCACCACCGAACGTTTCAAGCCCTCCTGCCCCAGATCCCTTTCAATGAACTCCCGCACTTCCCTTCCCCGTTCCCCGATGAGCGCTATAACGTTTACGTCAGCCTTGGTGTACCTGGCCATCATTCCGAGAAGCACGCTTTTGCCGACGCCGGATCCCGCCATGATTGCCGCCCTCTGACCCTTTGCCAGCGTGACCAGACAGTTGATGGAGCGCACCCCGACGTCCAGGGGCTCCCGGATTCGGCTTCGTTCCATAGGATTCACTGGGACCGCATAAAGGTCCATTTGGCGGAGCCGGGCAGAGGAAATAAAAGGACCGTGATCGATCGGATCCCCGAGGCCGTCCAGGATTCTTCCGAGCATTTCGCTTCCCACTCCAACCCTGGCGCCGTACCGGTCCGCGATGATGGTGCTCCCCGGTTGAATCCCCTCGCACTTGCAGAGGGGCATCAGCAAAATCCTGCCTTCCTTGAACCCGACCGCCTCAGCCTCGATGGGGCGGCCGAGATTTGGGGAGACGATCCGGCAGATTCCCCCCACGGGAACCGCCGGCCCCCTTCCTTCGATGATGGTGCCGACGCTTTTAATCACCTGTCCTTCCGCCCTTATGGGCGAAACCGTCTCCACGGCCTGTTCGTATCGATCGAGGCAGCACTTCACGAAACTTTTCCCTCCCGGGAGGAGCTCAACACCCGCTCTATCTCGTTTTCCACCAGGGCCAATTGATCCTCCACAGTGGCGTTCACGCTCCCGAATCCGGTGTGGAGAACGCATCCGCCTCTCTGGATTGCATGGTCCTCCAGAATCTGTATCCGGCCCGCCTTTGTGTCCGAGCCGAGCGTTGGGACCAGGTTGGAGACTTCCTCCATATCCTCGGGACTGATTCTGATTTGAACACGACTCGCATCGACCAGGAACTTCATGGCTGCCCGGATGGTCTCCCCAATGTCATAGCTTCCAGCCTTCAACTCGCTCCGGATAATTTTCCTGGCAATCGCCATGCTCAAACGGACGATTTCCTCTTCCGTATCCCGGTAGATCTCTTCCTTCAAGCCACCCAGTGAATCCAGGAGCGTGTCCAGATGGCCGGCTTTTTCCTTCAATTGTCTCTCTTCGAGGGCAAGACCGTCCTTCTGCCCCTGTGCAAAACCCTTTTCATATGCCTCCCGCTCCAGCTGGGCGATCCTCTCTTCAATGTCCTCTTCCTTCGGGGGCTCCGGAGGGTCCTCCTTCGGCTCTCCTTTCGGGGGAACGCACGACGCGCGTTTCTTCGATGGAAGCAGGATGCATCCGTTCTCATCCAGGGCCATCATTTCCGTGGAGTCTTCCGGGCTTTCAGGACCGAACGATTCCAGCGTGAAGGCAGGCACCTCATCCGCCCCGAAATCAAACGAGGACATCTTCACCGCCTTTTCCGCCGAGCACGATTTTGCCCTCATCCGCAAGCCTTCGTGCGGTCTTGATCACGTTGAGTTGGGCCTGCTCCACATCCCGCAACTTCACCGGACCCATCACCTCCATATCCTCCTTGATCATCTGGGCCGCACGCTGGCTCACATTCTTGAAGATCTTTTCCTTCAGCTCCTCTGATGCCGTCCTCAGGGAGAGGATCAGTTCGTCGTTGCTGATCTCTTTCAGCAACCCTCTGACGGAACGATCGTCCAACTGGCAGAGGTCCTCGAATACGAACATCGACTGGCGGATCTCTTCAGCCATTTCTCCCCTTTCGCCTTCGATCCGCTCAAGGATTGCGGACTCGGTCTTATGGTCCAGGTGATTCAGGATTTCCGCTGCCGTCTGAATTCCGCCGAGACTCTCATCCGCAGCCTTGCTGATGCTGGAGAGCTGCTCCTCGAGCACTTCCTGGATCTCCGTCACGATTTCATGGGGCACGGCGTCGAGATCCGCGATCCTCATGATCACTTCGCCCTGGACATGCTCGGGCAGAGCCTGGATCACTTCTGCGGCATTCTGATACTTCATGTGGACCAGAAGGAGTGCAATAGTCTGGGGATGCTCGCTGGCCAGGATGCTTGCCAGGACCTGCGGACTCAGGGAGGCCAGCTTCTCAAAAGCCCCTGTCCCGCGGTTGGAGAACAGATCTTCCAGAAGATCGTCGGCCTTTCTCGCATCGAACGCCATGGTAACGGACTTCTCGAGAAATTCCTTCCCGTTCATCCCGGTGATCTTCTGGTTCTGAAAGATGTGGGAAAATTCCTGGAGAATGGAGGAGACCATCTTGGGGTCCACCTTTTTGATCTGCGCCATGTGCTCCCCAATGACCTTCACCTCATTTTCATCGAGGTTCTGGAAGACCTTGGAGGCGAACTCCTCCCCCATGATCATCAGGAAGAGCGCAGCCTTTCGCGGGCCTATGAGTCCGTCAATGTCCAACTACCTTCCCTCGCTGATCCATTGTCGAATGATGTGTGCAACCGCCTCGGGATTGCCCTTGCTGATCTCCAGCAGATTGGAAGTGGCGGATTTCTCCTCCGGTTGCGGTTCCCCTGTCGGGGCCGCCAGACTACCCGCGGTCTGGCCTTTGGGGAGAGCTGCCGGCTGGTTAAGGAGTTGCCCGGTCTGGTGAATCCATCTCCTGAAGGGTTTGACCGTCAGAAGGAGAAAAAGACAGACCAGAAGCAGATTGAACACAGGCTTGGTTGCCTTTTTCCCATAGTCCATCCACCATGGCAGAGATTCGGAGCCCATCCTTTCCTCTTCCTGCAAAACAAACGGGATATTGGAGACCGAGACCTGGTCTCCCCTTGTCTCGGTGAAACCGATGGCTTTTTTGACGATATCCTCGAAGACCTTCATGTCTTTCTTATTGCGTGCAATGAATTTCGAAACCATTTTGCCGTCCGATCCCTTATCCTGCACATAGGGACCGTCGATGATGACCGCTGCAGAAAGTCGTTTTACATCTCCTACCGAATTGGTGACCTGCCTGCTCACCTTGTTTATCTCGTAATTGACCGTCGCATTCTCCCTTTCAAAACCCCTGGCTGCTGATGATCCCGCTGCGGTCTGGGTTGGATAGATCTGGGTCTGGAGATCCGGTGATCCGGCAGCGGTCCCCCTGCCTGGCCCGGAGCTTTCCTTCTGACGCTGTTCGCTCCTGACAACCACATTGTCCGGATCGAATTTCTCCTCGACGAGATTGACACGCTCAAAATCGACCTCGGCCGATACCCTTGCCACCACCTTGTTTGTCCCCACAACCGGTTCCAGCATTGTCTGGATCCTGTTCTGAAGACTCCTTTCAAGTTTCTGCTGGTAATCGAACTGGGTCTTGCTCATGGCCGTCGCATGGTCCTCTTCGAATCCCTTGGAAAGGAGCCCTCCGGACATCTCCACCACTGTTACGTTGTCCGGTTTCAATCCTTCAACGGCCCTCGCCACCAGGTTTATGATTCCCTGGATCTGCCGGCTGTCCAGGGATCTTCCTCCATGCAGCCGCAAGACCACCGAGGCAGTGGCGGGTCTCTCATCCTCCGCGAAGAGCGAATCTCCGGCAGGAACGATATGGACCCTTGCCTGAGCGATGGAATCAAACCCCATGATGGTTCGGGCGAGCTCTCCCTGGAGAGCCTGTTTGTACTTCAGCCTCTGCACGAATTCGGTAGTCCCGAAGGGCATGTCATTGAAAATCTCGAATCCTACATTCTGGCCCCGAGGCAACCCGTCTCCCGCCATCTCCAGCCTGAGCTGGTAGACCATCTCGCTCGGCACCAGGATTGCGCTGCCTCCCTCCTTGAGCTGGTAAGGGGTTTTCTTCTCGGCCAGCTTCTGGGTGATCCTGGAAGCGTCCGCTGTCTCGAGATTGGCGAAAAGAACCTGGTAGTCGGGCCTGTTCACCCACAGGAGGAGAGCCACAAAACCCGCCACCACCACCGCGGTGCTCAGCGCAAGGGAGATCTTTCTGCCCGTGGGTATGGACCGGAGGATATGGAGAAATTGCCGGATTGTGTCTTTTCCTATCTCAGCCATCAAACACCTTCATGCGGCCTCTGCCAAAGAGGCCTTCCATTAGAACTGCATTCTCATGATCTCCTGATAAGCCTCCAGGAGCTTGTTCCTGATCTGTACGAGGAGACGAAATGAGATGTCCGCTTTTTCCGTGGCGATCGTGATCTCGTGAAGATCAAAGGTCTTTCCAACGGCAAATTCCTCCGCCTTCCGATTTGCCTCCTGCATCTGCTGGTCCACCTGCCCTGTAAAGCTTTTGAGGGCGTCCACAAAGGTGGTTTTGCCGGGGCTTTCTACTGCCCGCACCCCGCCTGCTCCTGGCGGCGAAAACCCGAACACCTGTTTGGTCTCATTGATCATTGGTCATCTCCAAAAAGTTTTCAGTGTTCAGTGTTCGGAGTTCAGGGAGGACGGCAACAATCCATCAGCTTCTTTGCTGAACGCTGAACACTGAACCCCTGAACACTTATTACCTGCCCATGATCTCCAGGGCCTTGAGCGCCATCTCCTTGGCGGTCCTCACCACTGCGGCATTGGCTTCATAGGAACGATTCGCGTTGAGCATGTGGACCATCTCCTGAACGACATCCACATTCGGGAGGAAGACATAGCCATCCTGATCCGCATCGGGATGGGAAGGATCGAAGATCCTCTTGAACTCCCCTTGAACAGGCACGATCTCCGTGACCCTGACGCCGTGAATCTGATCGTCGAGGCTCTGCCCGAGCTGTCCGGAAAAGGTGGGTTCCACAGGGTTGGTTTCGAAGATCACGGTCTTTCTCCGGTAAGCGGTCCCGTCATCCGTCTTGGTCGTATTCGCATTGGCCAGATTCATGGAAATGACGTTGAGCCTCGTCCTTTGCGCAGTCATGCCTCCCGCGGCCAGGTCAATGGTTTTGATCAGATCCATCTCTATCTCCTCCCTTCAATTGCAGCCCTCAGGCCGTCGAATTTCTTGGACAACAATTTCACCGCTGTTTCGTAAAGGAGGTTGTTCTGCACCATCTTGGCCATTTCTTTGTCGATATTGAGATGATCGGCTTCGTCAAATTCCGCTTCCTGCGTCTCCAGCGCATGAGAGCCTTTACCGGTGAAGATGTCCCCTGATCGCGGAAAATGCTGCTCGTCGGTCTTCCTCATGGCGATCCCCTCCTTGTCCACGGCGCGCCGGAGTTCCTGGTCAAAGACCAATTCCCTGGGCCGATAGCCCGGCGTATCGATGTTGGCCAGATTGCCTGAGATTGTGCTGTGTTTCGCGCTGCGATAATCCAGGGCATGGGAGAGGAGGGCAACGGTCTTCCCCATCAGCCGGCTGTTCAGGTAACTCCTGATCTCCATAATCGATCACCTCCGCTTCACTCATTTTCTGCAAAAGGGATACCAAAATCAGGCATCCGGCGAACGGCTTTCCTCTTTCCCATCTAATTCCTTGTACTCATGGAGCTTATTCCTCAGCGTACGCACGCTGATCCCGAGGACCTCGGCAGCGTGCGTCCTGTTTCCACGATGCTCCTGAAGAGCCTGCGTAATCATCTTCTTTTCCATCTCCCGGAGGGGCATCATCTTCAACGACGCTTCCGGTTCGCCGTTTTCAGAGTTCCCGGATGGCGTGGACAATGCATCCAGATCCGTTTGTCCTATGGTATCGGACTGCACCAGAAGCAGGGCCCTCTCCATCAGGTTCTCGAGTTCTCTGACGTTTCCAGGCCAGGACCTTCTCTTGAGGTACTCCTCTCCGTCGCGGGCGAGTTTTTTTCGCGGCAAATGGTTGAGCCGGGAATGCCTCCTCAGGAAAAGATCGGCGAGGGGCAAAATGTCCTCCACCCTCTTGCCCAGAGGCGGCACAAACAAAGGGACCACATTGAGACGGTAAAAGAGATCCAGCCGGAAATTCCCTTTCTTTGTTTCCGCATCGAGATCTCTGTTCGTGGTTGCAATTACCCGTGTATCCACCGGGACCGGGAACTCCCCCCCTACCCTGTCGATCTCCCTTTCCTGAAGCACTCTGAGCAGCTTGGCCTGGACGGAAAGCGGCATCTCGCTGATTTCATCGAGGAGCAGGGTCCCTCCGCCCGCCAGTTCGAATTTTCCCTTCTTCCTGGCTACCGCCCCTGTGAACGCCCCTCTCTCGTGCCCGAAGAGCTCGCTCTCCAGCAGGTTCTCGGGGAGGGCGGCGCAATTGACCGCAACGAAAGGGCCGCTTTTCCCGCTCATTTTGTGAACATGCCTCGCGATGACCTCTTTTCCGGTGCCGCTTTCGCCCTGGATGAGAACCGTGGAGCGGCTCCGGCCTACTCTCTCGGCCAGTTCAATCACTCTTCGCATCGACGGGTCAACTGCAATGGGGCTCTCGGGTTCTGCGGCTTCTTCCTGAGCCGAATGGTGAGCTGAACCCGGGGCTTCGTACTGAAGGGCGCCGACAAGCCCTGCCCAGAGACTCTCCTGCTGGACCGTGAGGGGGAAGTAATCCACCACCCCGATTTTAACGGCCTTCACCGCATCCTCCACATTCGGCGCCTGGCTGAGGAGAATAATAGGCAGATCCGGGCACGTGCTTCTGACGGTACGTACCGCGGCAAAGGTTTCCTCCGAATCGCCGTTCACCTCTTCCACCCAAAGCCGGGGAGAGATCTGTTGAATTCGACCGGCAAACTTTTCGTCCCTCCGGCCGATAAGGACGCGGTAACCCAGTTCCTCCAGCCTGGACCAGATGTTTTTCGGCAGGGAAGCTTCCGTCGCGGTCCAGAGGATCTTCTTTTCGTTGCCTTGTGACATAGTGATTTCCTTCGTCAGGGATCAAAGAGTCGACTAGTCCGCCTTTTCAAGGGACAGTCTCTTCAGTTCTTTCTCGAGCGGGATGGATCCCATTTTAATCTGCACCTTCTGCTGGAGAGCAGGATCTCCCTCTTCCAGAATTTCGTTCATGAGTCGCGAGGCCAATCCGCTCTCGCCGGCGCCCAGATAGGAAAGGGCAAGTCGGTACTTGACATCCCAATAGCCCTTCATCTCCGGCGAATAGTCCAGATCCAGGGATTGTCCATAGTGCCTGATGGCTTCCTTGTGTCTTCCTTCAAAGTGATAACTGTTTCCCATCTCCGCATAGGCCGAGCGCAGCAGTTCCTTGCTCTCGCGATCCTTTTCCGCAAGAGCGATGGATCGGTTCAGGGCATCTCTCGCCCTTTCGTACAGGCTTTGCTTGTTGCTGATCTCTCCGATGCTCTCATAAACCGCTGCCATTTCCCTGTCGGAAAGGAGTCTCTTTTCACCGAGAAGGGAGTGCAGGAGATCGGAAGCACGCTTCAGCTCTCCCTTCTTGCGGTAGATTTCGGCCAGAAGCAGCACACCCCTTTGCCGATCGGCTGCTGGAAGGTTTTCTCCTGACGCATTCTCAAGCAGGGTTCCGGCCTTCTCCTCATCGCCCAGTGAAAGGTGGGACCTGGCAAAATCGAGCAGGAATTTTCCTCTCGATGGCGGAGTCAGCTCGCGGAGGGTGATCTGGGAGAAGACCTGGACGGCATCGGCGAATTGCTTCCCGCGGTAAAAAGAATCTCCGATCAGGAGCAGGATTTCCGGCTCGATGTTCCCGCTGAGTCCCGGGTCGGCCTTCTGGAAATACTCGGTCACCTTATTGTATTTGCCACCGTCGTAATAGCCCTTGATCTCCTTTTCAGCGCATCGGAAATACAGCTGCCTCGCCTCCCTCTGCACATCGGATTGGACGGGCTTTCCCGTCAGCTTTTTGATGGTTTCCACTGCCAGCGCATACTGGCCTTTCTTGTAGAACTTTCCTGCCATCTCCAAAAGGGCGAGATCGCCGATGGGTTTGTTGAGGTTCTCCTTGTAGACCTCCTCGTAGGCTGTCACTCCGGAGGATTGATCGGCGATGCGGAGTTTGGCTATCCCGGCCCCCTCGCTTTCCGGAAAATACTCCACCGCCATGCGGTAAAGCATTTCCGCTTCCTTTTCCCTGGTCTGATGAAGGTAGGTATCTCCAATGTGGGAAAGAAGCAGGTCGCCCGTCTCAGGCTGATGACCGAGATTAAGAGCCCTGAAGTACTGCTCACGCGCCAGATCGTAATTTTTTCTGTAGAAATGATTTCGAGCCCTGAGAAAAAGAAACTCGGGATGATCCAGGTAGAAATCGGGGCGCGACCCGGCAATCTCCTTGAGCTTGCTCTCGGCATCGTCGTACATCCCGACACCGTGGAAATACCCGGCTATTCCGTATCGGGCCTCCTGAACCAGGGGAGAGGTCGGGAAACGATCGATGACGGCTTTGAAGTCCTCGATCGCCCTTTGGGGCTTGTTCATTCGCAGGTAAATCCGGCCCCTGGAAACCAGTGCGGCCGGTACGTGATCGCCGGTTCCATACTGGGTGATTGCAATGGACAGGAACCCTATGGCCTCATTGTCGTTGCCGGCAAGGTCGTGCGCCCTGCCCGTCTTGATCAATGCCGTCGGGGTCTTTTCGGATTTAGGGTATCTCGAAACAGCCTCATGATAGCTATCGACGACCTTGGGGTATAACCCCTTTTCTCCTCTTTCCAGCAAGGCAAACCGGCAGTCGCCTGAGAGAAAAAACATATCCTCTGTCAGCGGCGAATCCGGAAAACCGGCCAGGAACTCATCGATCAGCCCCGCGCCCTTCTCGTAATCCTTCGCTTCCAGGGCCTCCCGGATTCTTCCGTAAAGAAAGGCCTCGGCCGGTCTCAGGTTCGAAACCCTGGGACCCTGCGGCAGGAGTATCGGGTTATCATGCCGCACCTCTGGCTCCACCTTGAATTTCAATGGGGGTGCTGCACTACCGCCCGCCTCCGGTTCAACAGCCGGCGGTTTATCGATCTTCATTCTGATGCTTCCGCTCGGCGCCCCGCTTCCCACCTCCGCCGTTTCGGTTTTCACCGGGGAATCGGTTTCCCTCCGGAGTTCCGCAACACGTGGAGGCTGAACACTATCCGGGGCAGGATCGGGTCTGCGATCAAAGAGAATCGAAGGACCTGCTGTCTCCGGTGCACGTTCAAAGAAATCCACGACCCACTTCCCGCCTTCCTGCATCCAGAACACCTTGACCCGTTCGACCGGGGTTTCCGGTTCCGCATTTATCTCAAGACCCTCTTTCTGTTTGTTCAGGCTCACGCGTTTCAGAATTTTCATGGGTCCATAGCCCGATCGCTGCGCGGCTGTTGTCGCGCCGGACAACCCGAACAGAAGGGAGCGGTCGTCCCGGGAGGTCATGGACCAGGCGGGCTTCACGCCAAGGTCGGCCACCATGCGGGTAAACCCTTCCCCGGTTCCAAACCGAAGGCGCTTGAGCGTTGCAGGGGCGGTCTTCTTCGGATTTGCCTTTTCAGGTTTTGCCTGTGCCATATCGATCAGAAACACCTTTTCCTTTGCTATCCAGGAGCACTCCACCTCTCTAAGGGAACCTTTCAGGGGGATCGTTATTTTCAGAGAGCGTGCCGCAGTGTCCTCTTCAAATCTCATCGACTTGCCGTCCATCGCAATCGTCTTCGAGAAGTCGGCCCCGCCGGTAGTCTCGTAGAGAGCGAGAGCCACATGGTTCTCTCCGCCACAGGAGAGACGGAACAGGGGTTTTTGCTGTAGAAGAAGCGCAATCCTGGTTCGGCCCTCTGCAGGCACGGTCATCTTCATGTCGAGAGCCCGGTTTGCGGCCAGCGCTCCTCTGGACAGGCAACTCCCCATGAGGAGAATAGAGCATAGCCACAGCACAATCGGACCTCGCCGGATCCCTTTCATTTTCTTCCGGACTCCAGCAATCGAATGATTCTTTCCTGGTTTTTCAATACCTGAAGATTGGTCTCCACCATAAAACGGGTGGAGATTGCGATTTCTCTCAGGTGTGCCAGAGACATATCATCGCTGTAGGTCCTGGTGTTTACACCCCCCTCTTCCTTGAGCGCCCTGTAAAAGTCTCTGGTCATTTCCACATAAACCCCTTCCGGCACGGGGAGGCGGGAACCCGAATCCTGACCGAAGCTCGTGAATACCTGGCCCAGGACACAGCCCAGGAGGCAGCCTGCCATCAAGAAAAGCCCACTTTTTCCCAACCGCTTCATGATTTTCCTCGCATAGTGAACCGGTTATCGCCGGTCCGGGCGAACCAACTCAGGTCCCGGCGCTTCTTCCGTTTCTCTGAAGCACATCTCATGCCACCAGGAAATATTTGCATCCTCCCCTGAAAAATTTTCCTAACGATTTGATTTAAATTCCCAATTGAGATTCGGGCTTTTCACCGGCCATGAGGAGGAGGCTATGCCCCGGCCGCTCGTCATGTTTTTGACGTGGAGTCCTTTGACGCAGAAAATTCCTTCGCAGGGCACGCAGAGGCACCAGAAAACTGAATGGGTTGAACCGCGAAGGCGCGAAGGACGCAAAGTAGAACGCCAAAGGTTTGTTTCTTCACCTGCCGGAAGCTCCCCCGGCAGGTGAAGAAACAAATGCCTTCCCTGGCGCACTTGGCATCTTGGCGGTTAAATTTTGTATGGATCGGACGACTAATTCTCATCGCAAAGGACAGGAAGAGGAGACTTGGATGGCATTCTGTTTGCAGAGACACCGGTGGGATGGGTATCCCCGGCGGGCCTCCTGGTCCCCGGAGAAACCCCTCGGCGCGGCCCAAAGGAGTGAGGGATGGAACTGCTGGAAAAGAACATACGTCTCTTCAAAAAGATGAAGGAGCTCGCATCGCAGCAGCGCTCCTGCCTCGAAGAGGACAGGCTGGACACCTACTTTCAACTCTCCAGGCAGAGAGACCAGCTTCGATCCCAGATCACATTGAATGAGAAAACGGCCGGCTCCCTCGCCACGGAAAGAAAAAACGTCGATTCTCCCGACCGGAAGGACGCCATGGAGATGGTGGAGGTCATCCGTCTGATCCAGGAAATAGATGAAGGAATAAGACAAACGTTGATCCGGAAGAAAGAATCCCTGACCTCGGAGATCCGGGAGATGAGAAAGGGCCGGATGGCGGTGAAGGGCTATGGGATCAAATTTGCAAAACCCGCAAAGTTCATCGATAGAAAAAGTTGAAGCGAGACAAAAATCCGAAATCCAGTATTTGACGTTCATCATTCCGTCCTTTGTCATTAGTCCTTTGCTTTGTTCTTCATTGAACGTTGGACGTTGGACGTTCGATGTTGGACGTTCGTCATTTTGTCCTTTGTCATTAGTCCTTTGCTTTGTTCTTCATTGGACGTTGGACGTTGGGCGTTCGATGTTGGACGTTCGTCATTTTGTCCTTTGTCGTTAGTCCTTTGCTTTGTTCTTCATTGGACGTTGGACGTTGGACGTTCGATGTTGGACGTTCGTCATTCTGTCCTTTGTCGTTAGTCCTTTGCTTTGTTCTTCATTGGACGTTGGACGTTGGGCGTTCGATGTTGGACGTTTGCTTTGTTCTTCATTGGACGTTGGACGTTCGATGTTGGACGTTCGTCCTTTTGTCCGCTATACTCCCTCTTCATGGCACGGCCCGGAATCACCCGCAGGATTCTTCTATGGTATGCGCACCACGGGCGGTCCCTTCCCTGGCGGCAGACCAGGGATCCTTATGCCGTCTGGATTTCCGAGGTGATGCTTCAACAGACCCGGGTAGACACGGCGATCCCCTACTATGAACGTTTTCTTTCCCGGTTTCCCACAGTGGAAGCACTCGCAAAGGCCCCTCTCCGGAACGTTATAAAAAGCTGGGAAAACATGGGCTACTACTCTCGTGCCCGCAATCTTCACGAGGCAGCGCGGACTATCGTGACTTGCATGGGAGGCAGTCTCCCGGAAAACCGGGAGGAGTTGCTCCGGCTTCCCGGCATCGGAGCGTATACCGCCTCTGCAATTCTGAGCTTTGCCTTCGGGCAGAGCGTTCTTGCCATGGACGCAAATGTAAAGCGGGTCCTCTGCAGGCTTTTTGCCGTGAAGCAACCCCTGGAGGACAGACCGACCCTGGAAACGATCGAAAGACTCGGGAAGGATCTCCTGCCTCTGAAGGATTCTTCCTCCTTCAACCAGGGTCTGATGGATTTCGGATCCTCGATCTGCACGCCGCGAAAACCCCGATGCACGGCATGTTTCCTGCGGGATGACTGTCTTGCGTTTCAACGGAGCATCCAGTACAGTCTGCCTGTAAAAAGAAGCCGGCCTCCGCTCCCCCACAGGGACATGACCGCCGCACTCATTCGCGACCAAAGGGGCAGGTTCCTCGTGGCCCAGAGACCTGCAAACGGTCTTTTGGGAGGCTTATGGAGATTTCCCGGTGGAGAAAGGACGGGGGCAGAAACCGTTGCCGAGGCGGTTGAAAGGGCGGTTTGCGAAGAAGCGGGGGTTCGCGCCAGGGCAGTATCCGAGCTTGGGGTCATCCGGCACGCCTTCACCCACTTTCGCATGCGCCTTCATGTGTTTGAATGCATGATCACGGAGGGCTTGCCTCGTGCGTTGGGCTGCGTACGGTTGCGCTGGGCAGGGCCCCGCGCACTTCGATCCCTGCCATTTGGTAAGGCGGACCGCAAGGTGCTCAGCCTGCTTTGAAGCAAAGGGCTCACCCTGAAACGGGGGCCCTTCTTGTCAACCATACACTCACATCTCCTTCAACAGCTGGTTCGCGGCCGTCAGCATCGGGTCCCAGACCGGGCTGAACGGAGGAGCATAGGCCAGATCGGATTGGCCGAACTGCTCGACCGTCATGCCTGCATGGAGGGCAACCGCAGGCGCATTCACCCGATGGGCGACACCCTCTCTGCCCACCATTTGCACTCCCAGCAGCCGCCCCGATTTTCGGTCTCCAACCATCTGCACCGAAATGGTGGTGGAGCCTGGATGGGCATGGGCCCGGCTTCGGCTGTGAATCACGGTCTCAGCAGGCTCGAATCCCGCCTTTTCAGCCTCACTCATACTCAATCCGGTCCGTGCAACCTCGAGATCAAAAACCCGGAACACGGCCGTTCCGGCCACCCCCTGGAGTTCAGCCCTCTTACCGGTCACGTTATCCGCAACCGCCCAGCCTGCCCTGTTTGCCCTGAGGGCAAGAGGTATCCACGCCCTTTCGCCGGTGACCACATGAAATGCATCTGCACAATCGCCGGCCGCATAAATGTTCTCATCTGAAGTAAGGAGGGCGCTATCCACCGCAATGGACTTTCTTGGCCCCAATTCAAGCCCGGCCTCGTCAGCCAGTTGACTGTTGGGCAGGACGCCGACCGCCGTCAGAACCATCTGGCAGTCCAATACGGGTCCCTTGGACAACAGCCTGAGACCCTCGTCGCTTTTTTCAATTCCCACTATCTCGTGACCAAGATGAACCCCTATGCGGTTGGCATCAAGCTCCTTTCGAACGATCGCCGCAAGTTCAGGGTTCATCCATTGCAGGAACACGGGTCCCGGCTTGATCATATCCACTTCAATTCCCCTTGCCCTCAGGGACTCGCACATCTCCAGGCCGATGTATCCCATTCCGACGATGACCACCCGCGAGACATTCCGCTCTCCCATGAAACGCTTGATCCTGCGTCCGTCTTCAAGATTCTTCAGTGCCAATACCCCGGGCAGATCAAAACCAGGCCGGCGGGGAATGCTTGGAGAGGCACCCGTGGCAATGAGCAGCTTGTCGTAGGATACTTCGAAATCCTCTCCTTTTCTCGTTTTCCCCGTGACCTTCCTCTCCTTCACCTGGATGGAATCCGCCCGATGACCGGTCCTCAGGTCAATGTGCTGTTTGTCCCTGAAGACCTCGGCCTTCCTCACAATCAGGTCGTCCATGTCCCTGACAGGATCTGCGATGTTGTAAGGCATTCCGCATGCGCTGTAGGAGACATCGCGGGTCTGCTCGAGCACCGTGACCTGAAGGTCCGGCATACCCCTCTTTGCCCTGCTGGCCGCACTCATTCCCGCTGCATCCCCGCCTATGATAAGAAATCGCATGATGTCCTCCGTAGCACTCAGGCTTCGCCCCCCGGAGAATGGTAAGCAGGAGGTCAGGAGCCGGGGAAAGATTATTTGCTGAAAACCTTCTTCATATATCCCATTGTCCGGAAACAGTGCCCGAAAGGCAACTGTTTTGCTTGCCAATCCCAATGGTTTTGAGTAAATCGAGTGGCGTAGAACCTGTTGTTGCTTGCATATCGAGACCCAGGGAAGAGATGTGATATGCCCGCAGGGGAATCGGGATTTCCCCCTGCCGGGTTCTGAAAAATACTTAAGCTTACCCCTATAAACCCAAAATGCGAGGTGCCAAAATGAGCGGGATGGAAATCGATCTTTCCGGAAAGGTGGCGCTGGTGACGGGAGGCAGTCGAGGCATAGGAATGGCCATTGCAATGTCCATGGCGGAAAAGGGCGCGAGGGTTGCCATCAGCGGGAGAAAGCAGGAGAACCTCGACCGTGCGGCAGCCGATTTCAAGGAGCGACACCTGCAGGTCCTGGCCGTGTCGGCAAACGCCGGGCAGGCGGGTCAGGTTGATTCTCTCTTCAGTGTCCTGGATCGAGAACTGGGTGGAGTCGACATCCTCGTCAACAACGTGGGGACGAATATTCTCACCCCTTCGGTGGCCGAAGCGGATGAAGGTCTTTTCGACAAACTCATGGAGACGAATCTGAAAAGCGCATTCCTGGCAAGCGCTCAGGCCGTAAAACGCATGAAAAAACGTGGGGGCGGAAAGATTATCAATATCAGTTCGATCGCAGCCCGCAAGGCGGCAAGGGGCATGGGGATCTATTGCGTTGCAAAGGCAGGCCTGGAGATGCTTACCAAGGTGCTGGCGCAGGAGTTGGCCCCTGATCGCATCAATGTGAACGCAGTGGCGCCCTCAGTTGTCAAGACGAAATTCAGCCAGCCTTTCTGGAGCAATGAATCTATCCTCAACGAGATCCTCAAGACGATTCCCATGGGACGGATTGCGGAGACCTCCGATGTTGTTGGGGCTGTTCTATTCCTCGCATCGAGCCTGTCGGATTTCATCACAGGAGAAATCATCAATATCGACGGCGGCTCCCTGGCATGAGCCGGAGGGCAGAGGTCAGAGGAGGGAGGCCAGATAAAAGACGGAAAATGGATGAACCGGCATCTGGTATGAAGATTTGCTAGAGATGAACGTCCAACTTCGAATAAAAAGAGAGAAACCCGACAACTGAACGTTCAATAAGGATCGTCGTTGTCGCCTTTGATTAAACTGGTCCCCGGCCAGAAGCGATGCCTTAGGAAACTTCGCTTGAGGAGGAGTTTGGTTCGGCGGGGCCTTACCCGAGACTTCCTGTCCGGTCTCCCCTCAGCACCCTTTTCGAAAAGAGCCTCCCAAGCCCGCGCAAGGTTTCCCGTTCGATCGAACTTGCCGCCTCAGCGGCAAGCGGCCGCGCTGACCTCTGCTCTCTGATCTCCGACCTCCGATCTCCGCCCTCTGATCTCTGACCTCTGACCTCTGATCTCTGATCTCCGACCTCCGATCTCTGACCTCTGATTTTCTTTGACTTGCCCCATTTTGTGTGTTACATCTGGACAAAATGAATGATAATTCATTCATTTATAAGTTAAAAATACAACAATTTCAGATATATTCTTGTCATGACAGTCTGCGCTGTTCCCAGTCAACCAAGGAGGTCTGCCAATGAATAAAAGGATTAAAAAGGCAGGTGTGATAGGCGCCGGCGTAATGGGCGCCACCATAGCTGCCCAGCTTGCCAACGTCGGCATTGAAACGATTCTTCTCGACATCGTTCCCGGCCGGTTGAGTGAAGAGGAGATCAGGAAGGGCGTTACCCAGGAGAGCAAGGCCTTCAGAAACAAGCTCTCCAGAAACGGTGTGGATACAGCACTGAAGTCGAAGCCTGCCTCCTTTTATGTGCCTGAGAACGGACGTCTCATCACCATCGGGAACATGGAAGACGATCTCGACAAATTGAAGCAGGTGGACTGGATCATCGAGGTGGTTCTGGAAAGACTCGATATCAAGAAGGCGGTGTTCGAGAAACTCGAGAAGGTCATTACCCCGGGGACGATAATCGCTTCCAACACCTCCGGCATATCGGCCCGCGCGATGTGCGAGGGTCGATCGGAGAATTTCAGAAAGCACTTTGCCATTACCCATTTTTTCAATCCTCCAAGATACATGAAGCTTCTGGAGATTGTTCCGGGACCGGATACTCTGCCCGAGGTGGTCAGTACTCTGGCGGAGACGTGCGAGAAGGTCGTGGGAAAGGGCATTGTCTACGCAAAGGACACGCCCAATTTTATTGCGAACCGGATAGGGATTTTCAGCATGTTCCACGGAATCCGCACCATGATGGATCTCGGGATGAGCATAGAGGCGGTGGACGCCATGACCGGACCTGTCATCGGGCACCCGAAGAGCGCCTCTTTCAGAACTTCCGACCTGGTCGGTTTGGATGTCATCCTCCATGTAGCCCAGAACGTCTATGACGGGGCAGCCGGCGATGAGAAGCGGGAGACGTTCGTACCGCCGGAATTCATAAAGAAGATGGTTGAAAAGGGGTTGCTGGGACAAAAGACCAAACAGGGGTTCTACAAGAAGAACAAAGGCCAGGACAAAAAGAAGGCTCTTCTTTCCATCGATTACAAGACACTCGAATACAAGCCGCTGCAGGAGGTCAAACTCGCTTCACTCGAGGCCGCCAAGAACATTTCAGGGACAGGGGCGAAGATCAAATCTCTCTTCTATGCCGGCGACCTCGCCGGGCGTTTCACCTTCCGCACCATGACCGAGACGCTGCTCTACTCGGCAGAAAAGATCCCGGAGATCGCGGACGACATTCTCAACGTAGACAATGCAATGAAATGGGGCTTTGCCTGGAAGATGGGTCCCTTCGAAACCTGGGATGCAATAGGGTTAAAAAAGTCTGCAGAGAAGATGAAAGCGGCCGGCTACCGGATCCCTGCGTGGGTTCAGGAAATGCTGGATAGCGGAAAGGAATCCTTCTACAGGAAAGAGAAGGGGCTGGTTTCCTATTATGATATCCCCTCCAGAGATTACAAACAGGTTCCGGTGAAACCCGGCATCATCCTGCTCCCTTCCCTCAAAGAGAGAGAGAAGAAGGTTGCCGGAAACAAGGGCGCTTCTCTGGTGGACATCGGGGACGGGGTGGCCTGCCTGGAGTTTCATACAAAGATGAATGCCATGGGCGACGACATCATCAACATGATCTTCAAGTCCGCAGACATTGTGAGCCGCGATTTTCTGGGGCTGGTCATCGCGAATCATGGTGAGAACTTCTCAGCGGGCGCCAATTTGCCCCTGGTTCTTTTTACGGCGCAGGAAGAGGAGTGGGACGATCTGAACTGGATGATCAAGACATTCCAGGACTCCTTCATGAGACTCAAGTACCTTGACAAACCCGTAGTGGCTGCGCCGGCAGGAATGGCTCTGGGAGGGGGATGCGAAATCTGCCTTGCTTCCGACAGGGTCCGCTATGCGGCCGAGACTTACATGGGTCTCGTAGAGGTGGGGGTGGGTCTCATTCCGGCCGGAGGAGGCTCCAAGGAGATGCTCATCCGCAACACGGAGCATCTTTTTGAGGTCCAGCCCGGAGGCGTCTACCCGAAGCAGATCGAGATGGTGCCGTTCATTGCCAGGGCATTTGAAACAATCGCGCTCGCCAAGGTTGCCACATCGGGTCCGGAGGCGGTGAAGATGGGATTTCTCCGGCCCACGGACAAGATGACCGTAAATCGGGATTATCAAATAGAGGATGCGAAAAAAACCGTTCTTGCATTGGACATGGAAGGATATACCCCTCCACGTCCCCTTGAAGAGATCCGCGTACCGGGAGAGAATACGTATGCCCTGATCAAGATGGCTATCTGGACCCTTCATGAGCAAGGATATGCCCTGGAGCACGATACGGTTGTTTCTGAGAAGGTGGCATATGTGCTTTGCGGGGGCAGGGTGCAGGCTGATACCCGAGTGAGCGAGCAGTATCTGCTGGACCTGGAGCGAGAGGCCTTTCTCAGTCTTTGCGGCCATCCCAAGACACAGGCCAGAATTCAGCACATGCTTACCACGGGCAAACCTTTGCGCAACTGATTGGACAAACGGAATGATGGAATGGTGGAATAATGGAATTAACAGAGACAAAGTCAATCCGCCTGACCCATCATTCCAGTATTCCACTATTCCATTATTCCAAGGACTTTTTGTGGAGGTAGGAAGATGAAAGAAGCCGTCGTCGTTGCCGCCTGCAGAACAGCGGTAGGAAGGGCTCCAAGGGGCATGCTCAAGGATACCCGACCGGAATACATGGGCACCGCGGTGTTGGGCGAACTGCTCAAGAGGGCGGGCAACCTGGATCCTGCCCTGATTGATGACGTCATTATAGGTTGTACATTCCCTGAGGCCACTCAGGGGCTCAATCTCGGAAGGGTCCTGGTGATGTCCATGGGGTGGCCGGACAGGATACCGGGAATGACCGTCAATCGATTCTGCTCATCGGGCCTCCAGGCCATTGCGATCGCAGCGGAGAAGATCATGTGCGGTTTCTCGGACATCGTGATTGCCGGGGGCGTTGAAAGCATGAGCCAGATCCCCATGGGCGGGAGCATGCTCTATCCCAATCCCGCGCTGGTGGACACCCATCCAGGGGCCTTTACCGGTATGGGGCTGACAGCCGAGAACGTCGCGGAGAAGTACGGAATCACCCGGGACGAGCAGGACGAATTCGGCGCCAAAAGCCAGCAGAAGGCTGAAGCGGCGCTCAAGGAAGGCAGGTTCAAGAGCCAGATCGTTCCCCTCAAGGTCAAAGTGCAGAAGAAATTGCCCAACGGTCGTTTCGGGTTCGATGAACTCATTTTCGATACGGATGAAGGCGTGCGGCCCGGAACCACGAAAGAGGTTCTTTCCAAGCTCCGGCCGGCGTTCAAAGTGAACGGAAGCGTTACCGCAGGGAATTCCTCCCAGACGAGCGACGCTGCAGCCGGTGTTGTGCTCATGTCAAAGGAGAAGGCGAAAGAGCTCGGCCTCAAACCCATGGCCACCTTCAGGGTCCATGCCGTGGAAGGGTGCCCGTCGGAGTTGATGGGCGTGGGACCTGCAGTGGCCATTCCCAAGGTCCTGAAGATTGCCCGCATGGGCCTGGATCAGATCCAGATCGTCGAGCTGAACGAGGCCTTTGCCGCGCAGGCCATTTACTGCATAAGGGAACTGGGCATCAAGGAGAACATCGTCAATGTGAACGGCGGGGCAATTGCCCTGGGCCACCCCCTGGGATGCACAGGGGCAAAACTTACCACCCAGCTCATCTATGAAATGATCGAAAGAAAGCAACGATGGGGACTGGTTTCCATGTGCATCGGGTTCGGCATGGGTGCGGCGGCGATTTTCGAAAGAGAGGATTACTGAAAGAGAAATGGGAAGTGGGAAGGCGGAAGGCGGAAGAAACGACGGGAGAATAACACTTACTTCCGACTTCCGAATTCCGACTTCCAACTTTCTTCACGCAACTGTCTCTTGAAAGGAGAGGTGCCATGGCAAAGGAGAAGCTTTTTAAAGGCGGTGAATTCCTGATCACGGATGCCTTGCCCGAGGAGGTATTCACCCCCGAGGATTTTACAAAGGATCATAAGCTGGTCGGCAAATCTGCGGAAGAGTTCGGGGTGAAGGAGTTGCTGGCCAAGAGGGAGGAACTCCAGAACCTGAACGTTCCGCTTGTGAAGGAAATGCTCAGAAAGGCCGGAGATCTGGGATTCCTGGGCGCGGACATGCCCGAGGTCTTTGGAGGATCAGAGCTCGACAAGGTGAGTTCCATGCTCATTGCCGAGAAACTCTGCTCCGGTGTTTCGGGCTTCATGGCCGCCTATGGGGTGCAAACCGGGATCGGCAGCCTGCCCATCGTTCTTTTCGGCACCCCGGAGCAGAAAAAGAGATATCTGCCGAAGATCGCCAGCGCCGAAATCGTCGCCGCCTATGCATTGACAGAACCGGGACATGGCTCCGACGCGCTGGGAGCGGAAACGAGAGCCGAACTCTCAGGCGATGGGAAGCATTATGTCCTGAACGGCCAGAAGCAGTTCATAACAAACGCCGGCTTTGCGGACCTCTTCGTCACGTACGCCCAGGTGGACGAAACCAAATTCACGAGCTTCATCGTCGAAAGAAAGTGGGATGGGGTCTCGGTGGATGAGGAAGAGAAGAAGATGGGGATGCACGGAAGTTCCACCAGGGCCGTCATCTTTCAGAACGTGAAGGTCCCTGTCGAGAACGTGCTGGGGGAGGTGGGAAGGGGCCACATCGTTGCTCTCAATACCCTCAACGTCGGCAGGTTCAAGATTGCCCCCATGGTCGTGGGTTCGGCCAAGACCATCTTTGCGGAAACCATCAAGTATGCCAAGGGCCGGGTGCAGTTCGGAAAACCCATCTCGGAGTACGGCCTTATCAGACAGAAGATTTCCGATATGCTGATCCGCATCTACCTGCTGGAGAGCATGGCTTACCGGACCGCCGCACTCCTGGATCTAGCCCTTGAAGGCATCGATCCGACGAGCGCAGAAGCGGGGCAGAAGACAGGAGAGGCTCTTCGAAAATACGCCCTGGAGTGCTCCATCAACAAGGTCTTCGGAACGGAAGCACTGGATTTTGTCGTGGATGAATGTGTTCAGATATTCGGTGGATATGGGTATATTCAGGAGTATCCGGCCGAAGGAGCCTACAGGGATTCACGGATCAACCGGATATGGGAAGGCACCAACGAGATCAACCGTCTCCTTATCGTGGATATGCTCATGCGGGCGGCGCTCAAAGGGGAGCTCCCGCTCCTGGATGCGATACGGCAGGTCATGGGTGAGATTCTGAACATGAGACCGGATATGGGCGGCGGCGAGGAGGAAGGCGTACTCGACAAGGAAAAGAAGATGGTGTCCATGGCCAAGAAGATCGGCATGCTCTCTGCAGGGGCGGCAACGCAAAAATACATGCAGAAACTTGCCAACGAGCAGGAGATCGTAGCCACTATCGCGGATATGATCATCGAGGTATTCGCAATGGAATCCGCACTCCTGAGAACCCTCAAGAAGGTGCAGAAGGAGGGTGAGGAGACCAGCAGGATCCACATCGCCGCGACAAGGGTCTACATTAACGAAACGTTTCCCCAGATCGAGATCAAGGCGAAAACAATTTTTGCGGCGATTGCCGAAGGGGAAGAGCTCCGGACGCAGCTCATGGGGCTTAAGAGGCTGGCCCGGCATACGCCGATCAACACGATAGCGCTGAGAAGAGAGATCGCCGAAAGCGTGATCCCGGTAGCCCGCTATCATCTGACGAAACTCTGATGCTTCGAGCATAACCTCTTTTCTTTCCGGAAAAAATAAGTTATTGTTCTTCGAGGGTTCTGAAAAGAACCCTCTTTTTATCACTACAGGACTCGTTGGAGCAGAGATGTCTGAGCAAATTGAAAAACTGAGAAACATCGGGATCAGTGCGCATATTGATTCCGGCAAAACCACCCTGACCGAGAGGATTCTTTATTACACCAAAAGGATCTTTGCCGTTCACGAGGTCAAAGGCAAAGACGGGGTTGGCGCTAAAATGGATTCCATGGAGTTGGAGAAGGAACGGGGCATCACCATCTCCTCCGCCGCCACCCACTGCACATGGAAAGGTCTTCGAATCAACATCATCGATACCCCCGGTCACGTGGATTTCACCATTGAAGTGGAGCGTTCCCTGAGAGTGCTCGACGGGTCCATCCTCGTTCTCTGTGCCGTTGGAGGGGTGCAGTCCCAGTCCATCACTGTGGACCGGCAGATGAATAGATACCAGGTTCCTCGAATCGCCTTCATCAACAAGTGCGACCGTTCAGGCGCATCTCCATACCGGGTCGCGGACCAGCTGCGCCAGAGATTGAACCACAATGCGGTGCTCATGCAAATCCCTATGGGTCTTGAAGGGGATCTTTCGGGACTTATCGATCTCGTCTCCATGAAGGCCTTCACCTTCGAGGGACAGTTCGGCAAGGAAGTTCAGTCCCGTGAGATTCCAGCGGAGTACCTGGAAGAGGCCAAGGCGAAAAGGGAGGAATTGCTCGACGCCGCCTCCATGTTCAGCGATGAACTGATGGAGGCTATTTTTGAAGGCTCAGTCACCGAGGATCTCATCAGGCAGGCTGTGCGAAAAGGCACCCTCAGCCGGAAAATGACCCCGGTGTTCCTCGGCTCCGCCTACAAGAATGTCGGCGTTCAGAGCCTGCTCGACGCAGTGGATAACTATCTCCCGTCCCCTCTCGATGTAGAGAACAAGGCAATCGATCTCGATGACGGCGATAAGGAAGTGGTCCTCACTTCGGAGCCGGCCGACCCGCTGGTAGGGCTTGCCTTCAAGCTGGAGGTCACTCCGTATGGCCAGCTTACCTACTTCAGAATTTATCAGGGGAAGATCGCAAGGGGAGACGAGATCTTCAACGCCAGGAACAGAAAGAAGATCAGGGTAGGAAGACTCGTCAGGATGCATGCGGATGAAATGGAAGATATCACGGAGGCGCGTGCAGGCGATATCATCGCTCTTTTCGGGGTGGAGTGCTTCTCGGGAGACACCTTCACGGACGGCCGCGTCAACTACGCCATGTCGAGCATGTTTGTACCCGAGCCGGTTATTTCCCTCTCTTTGACGCCGAAGGACACCAAATCGTCGGGACAGATGGCCAAGGCGCTCAACCGCTTCATACGGGAAGATCCCACTTTCCGTTCCCACGTGGATTCGGAATCGGGAGAGAATATCATCTCCGGGATGGGAGAGCTTCATCTTGAGATTTATGTCGAGAGAATGAAGCGGGAGTACGGCGCCGAAGTGGAAACCGGCATGCCTCAGGTTGCCTACAGAGAGACGATCTCGGGTCGGGCCGATTTTGACTACACCCACAAGAAGCAGACCGGCGGCGCCGGCCAGTACGGCCGCGTAGCGGGTTTCATTGAACCGGCCGAAGACGAAGCGTACGAGTTCGCCAATGAAGTAAAGGGAGGGGCAATTCCTACCCATTTCATTCCTGCGGTGGATAAGGGGTTCAAGTCCTGTATGGAAAAAGGGCACTTCCTGGGGTTTCCGATCCTGGGGGTCAAGGTGACCGTGAACGACGGCAACTCTCACCCTGTGGATTCCTCTGAAATCGCATTCAGACAGGCTGCCGTGGGCGCCTTCAAGCAGGCTTACTCAAAGGCAAGACCTCAGGTCCTGGAGCCGATCATGAAGCTGGCTGTGGAATGTCCTTCCGATTTCCAGGGAAACGTCATGGGAACCATCAACCAGCGACGTGGACTGATCATGAGCGCCACCGAGGATGGAGTGTTTACGACCATCGAAGCGGAGGTGCCTTTGGCTGAGATGTTCGGGTATGCCACCGCCCTTCGATCCTTAACCCAGGGTAAAGCCGAATTCACCATGGAGTTCTCCAGGTATGCAAAGGTACCCGAATCCAAGCTGGAGGATTTGAAGAAGATGGCTGCGGAAAAGAAGAAGGGAGGAAAGTAAATGAAGGACTTCCAGAAGGTCAGCCCTTTAAGAATCCTGGAGAAATCGGATCAGGGCAGTCTCGGCCGCGGGAACCTCGGTGTCCTCATGGCACGGGCGGGGGTGGGGAAGACCGCCTGCCTGATTCATATTGCGCTGGATAAACTCTTCCGGAAGGAAAAGTTGATCCATGTATCTCTCGTGGATGTTCCCGAGAAAGTCACATCGTATTACAACGTGATCTTCTACGATCTCGTGAAGGCCCTTGGTTGGCGGGGCGAAGAGGAGATCAAGATGATCATGGACCGTAACAGGATGATCCTGGCTTATCTCAATCAGAGCTTCAGGATTCCTCGTCTGAAGCAAAACATCGCCAACCTAGTCGAAAAGATCGATTTCATCCCCGAGACGCTCATCGTGGACGGGCTCGATTTCGCAAACGCCGGTCCCGACACCCTGCGGGGATTCAAGGAGATCGCCCATGAATTCCAGGTGGAGATCTGGCTCTCCGCTCTGTCCGATCCCGCGCGAGCGGAGGTCAACGAGAGGGGAATCCCGCATCCCTGCGCTCACGTGGACCAGTTTCTGAGCATGATCGTTCAGCTCAACCCGACTCCTTCTGCAACTCTCCTGAGGCTCTTGAAGGATCACGACAATCCGGTGAAGCCCGATGCCAGCGTTTCGCTGGATCCGAACACGTTTCTCGTGCTGGCCTGAAGGAACGCAAAGCGCAAGGAGCAGAGCTACTTCTGAGACACGCCGGATGAGTCGGCCGCCTGAGGTTCTTCTCCCATGGGCGCAAAGAACGCCAGCACCATTCCGGGCAGGGAGACGAGAAAGCTGATCCCGAAAAAGTACCCGTAGCCCGCCCATTCGGCCAGAAAGCCGCTCATCACCCCGGAGAGCACACCGCTGACGTTCATCAACCCTGTGCCTATCGCGAAGTGCGCCGCCTTGAACTCAGCGAGGCAGGTTCGCATGATGAAGGTCACCAGAACTGCGGTCCCGAGGCCGCCTGCAAACTGATCGAACCCGTGAACCGATGCTACCAGGAGGAGATTGACCTGCCCGATAGATGAGGGGATTTCCACTCCCGTGTTCAGGTCGACGAAAGGCGCAAGGTGGACCGCCAGCACCATGTAGACGACATTGGTGAGATTCTGGGCAAGCAGGAACGGCCACATGGTCCTTTTTAGGCTGTACTTGGAGATCAGCCATCCGCCGATCATTGCTCCGGCTATTGACGAGGGGAGCCCCACTCCGGCGGAGATCCACCCGTAATGAATCTTGATCCCAAGGTCTACCAGGAAGGGGGAGACCATAGTCGACAGCATGGCATCGCCGGCACGCATCAGGATAATGAATGCGAGGGTAATCCCCATGCTTTTCCGGTCCATGTAGGTCATGAAAGCCCTTGCGTAGAAGGACTCTTTGTCGCGGGTAAGCATCCGCTTCAGTCTATTCCTGAGAAGCCCCAGGATTATCAACCCGAAGAGAAGCCCTATCCCGATCCACCCTGAAATCGATATCCTCTGAAGCCAAAAGTATCTGGAAAACAACCCGGAATACCATCCCAAGGAGGACGTCCAGGCCAATAGCGCCGACACGGCGCCCAGCAAAAAAATGATGAGAACTGCTCTCCCTGTGAACAGGGCATGAAGAAGCGCTGATAAAGGGATTTTTTCTCGCTCCACCCTGGGGAGGAGAAACAGGTGATAAACGAAAAGCATGGCCATCACCGCTCCCCCGGCCAGGAAGGCCGGAAGCCAGCCAAGGAGAGCGCCAAGCGTTACGACCACACCGGTTCCCGTCATCATGGCGATGCGGTATGCCATGACCCTGTACCCGACGAATTGCGCCTGTTGTTTCCCGTCCAGGGCCTCGAGGTAATATCCATCTATGGCCATGTCGTGGGTGGCGGCTACGAACGCCCCGATGAAGAGGATCACTGCTATGGTTTTCAGCGCCCATGCCATTGGGGACAAGAAGGCGACAGCCAGGATAAACACGACCAGGATGGCCTGTGTGGAAAGCATCCAGATCCGCTTTGTGCCGAATTGATCGATCTGAGGGCCCCAGAGAAACTTCAGGACCCAGGGAAGCCCGAACAGGCTCGTAAGGCCGATCGCTTCCAGACTGACCCTCATGTCTCTGAAGAAGACCGAAGAAACGGTCCTGATCAGGGTGTATGGAAAACCTTCCGCAAAATAGGTTGTGAAGGTCCACACATGCGGGACTTGCAGTGTGGATAGTTTTCCTTTCTGCAAACCGGTCGGGTCGGGGCAGCCTTCTCTTGTTTGTGCTTCCATATCAGATGCGGTCACACCGTATGCCGGCGATCATGTTTTCGATTTCTTCGTCGATGTCCCTGGCTTCGAGAGGTTTTGTCCGTCCGCAAGACCTGCAGACCCACACGATACCCCTTCAGCGCTTCGTCAGCACCAGTTCTCCGCCACAAAAACACTGCTTGCTCTTTTTCTGCATTCGAGATTTCCCTCTTGGTATACTTCAGCTCTGCCGGACATCCGGTTCATGGAATTGGCTGAGGCAGGCTGCTTATCATAAGAATAAGATGTACCTAGATATCGGCTCAGCGTATACTATTCAACAGATTTTTTGCAGATTGAACTGAAGAGGACCTTTTGTTACTGTAACACTTTAGCTCCGGGAAACTGGAGCAGACCTCTTTCTGGAGCCAGAGCGGGGGTTTTGTCTTTCTGATGCAGCAAAGACTAAGAACGGATTCATGGGTGGAGACGCGGTGACCGGAGAGGAGAGGAGAAAGGAAGTGCTTCTCAAGCGAGATGGAAGAAGAGTTAGACGAAATGATCCGTGTCCCTGCGGGAGCGGTCTGAAGTACAAGAAATGCTGCATGAGCGCCGACTCCGGGCAAGGGAAGAGCATCGAGGAAAGATATCTCAAAGAGCATCGAATCCGCCTGAAGGGCAAGGGTGACGTGGAAGGAATCAGAAAAGCCGGAAACCTTGCCGTCGAACTGCTGCTTCTTGTGGAGAAACATATCAGGCCGGGCGTCATCACGGACGAAATCAATACCCTCATCCACGAATTCACCGTGAAGAACGGCGCTATTCCTGCGCCCCTCAATTATCGCGGCTTTCCAAAGAGCGTTTGCGTGTCGATCAATGAGGAGATCTGCCACGGGATCCCCGGAAACCGGGTTATTCACGAAGGAGACATCGTCAACGTGGATGTCACCCCGATCCTGAACGGCTACTATGCCGATGCAAGCAAGACTTTTTTTGCAGGCGAACCAGGACCCGACGCGCTAAAGATCGTCACGGTTGCAAGGGAATGCCTGAAAAGGGGTATGACGATGGCGCGCCCCGGAAACAGGATCGGCGATATCGGTTGGGCCATTCAGACATATGCCGAGTCCCAGGGGTGTTCTGTGGTGCGGGAATTTGTAGGTCACGGTGTGGGGTTCGACTTTCACGAGCCTCCGCAAGTGCCTCACTACGGACAAAAAGGCAAGGGCGTTGTCCTGGTGCCGGGCATGGTCTTTACGATCGAACCCATGATCAATCTGGGGAAAAAGGATCTGCACATCCTGGCCGACAACTGGACCGCCGTGACGGATGACCACTCCCTCTCAGCGCAGTTCGAACAGACCGTTTTGATCACGGAAGAGGGCCTTGAAAGTCTCACCCCCTTTGACCTTTGAACCGTGAACGTTTCATCTCTCCTCAGGAAAAGAGCCGAAGAACTCGGATTTGCCGCTGTCGGCTTTCTCGAGCCCCAGACTCCTCCCCATTTCGATCGTTTCATGGAGTGGCTCGCAGCGGACCAGTACGGCCAGCTTACCTGGTTCAAGAGAAACACGGATGTAAGGAGGGACCCACAGAAACTCCTGAAGGGCTGCCGCACGATTGTCTCTCTTGCCTTGCCTTACCCGTCGAAGCAGGCGAAGACGGCAGACGGGTTCACAATCGCCAGGTACGCCTCCTCACCCATTGACTATCATTTGAGATTGAAGAGCCTGTGCAGCGACATTGCGGATTTGATACGTGAATGGTTCCCGCAAAGCAGGTCGAGGATCTTCGTAGACTCGGGCCCTCTTCTGGAGAAAAGCCTGGCCTGTGGAGCAGGGCTCGGCTTTATCGGCAAGAACAACACGCTTATCATCCCGGAGCACGGCTCCTACATCAATCTTGCCGAGATCCTGACCACGGCACCCTTTGATTTCGCTTCCCCCGAGTGCGTGGAGAACCGGTGCGGTGATTGCAGCCGATGCATCGATGCTTGTCCGACCGGCGCGCTGGAAAGACCCTTTCATCTCAATATCCCGGAATGCCTCGCTTACCTTACGGTCGAATTCAGAGGGGATCTGAAAAAGGGTATCGGCGCAAAAATGGGAAGATGCTTTGCGGGTTGCGATCGGTGCCAGGAGGTTTGCCCATTCAACTCACCGGGCGAAGAAACAATCTTCTCCCTCCCTTCCACAGAAGAGATCCTGAATATGGATGATCGGACATTCTCGGAAATATTCGGCAGGACAGCCCTTGCAAGGCCCGGACTCGGCAGATTGAAGAGAAATCTCCAGGCAATAAGAGCGGTAAAGGATTCGCAGGTTGCTCAAAAATGCCCGGATGCAAGTCGAAGATCCCGCTATTCGCGGGGGCGCCCGAAAATGGGGTCCCACCCGGCAAGGGTGGGGTGTCCGTGTCCCCTGACGGACAAATCCTGAGGAGCGAGGGTTAGTACGCCGCAACGACGAAGGAAGAGTGCAACGACGCAGATGGGCGTTTTTCAGCAACCGCTAAGAGACCGCTTTTCTCCCCAGGTTAAAAGCTTCCTGTAACGATTCGGGGTTTTCCAGGGCGGCCGTCTTCTTTTCCAACCGTCTGAAGAATATCCCGCCATGATAGCTCATGCTGAGGGCATCGAAGAAATATCGGGCCGTGAGCTGAGAACCTTCGAACAGGTTCTGCCCTCTCGTAGCCCCAACGGCGATGAGATAGCCTTTTCGATCTCTGGTGTCCCCTGCATCAGCTGAGGATCCCGGCAGCATCTTTCGGGCCCACAATGCCTGTCCCCGGTCAATCACCGCTTTGACCTGTGCGGTGACTCCGTAAAAGAAAATGGGGCTGGAGATAAAGATGACCTGCGCTTCGTCCAGCAGAGGATAGACCGTCTGCATGTCATCCTCCACCACGCATTTCCCGGTGCGATCACACCCCCCGCATTCTATACAGCCCGACATCTTCAGGTCACGGGCATACACTCGGGAGACGGCCGCCCCTGCCGAGCTCGCGCCTTCGAGCGCCTTATCCAGCAGGGCGTCGCTGTTTCCACCCTTTCGCGGGCTGCCATAGATTCCCAGTACTTTCATGATTAACCCCTTTTTTATCGTCGCCTGCTTCATGGTACAAAGCTACCATTCAGGGTGTCAAGATGATCATTGCTCATTTATCATTTATCATTGACCATTTTTCATTGATCATTGAGAAAAAGGGCAACACTTGAGTCCCATGAAAATGGCCGGGAGTTTGTGGTTTCATTGAGCCCGACTCTTGGAAATGTTAGATGTTCGATGATAAATGACCGGGACGCCGTCCACGAATACCGCTTGCGGGGAGTTCAGCGAACCCGGCAGCTGCCCCGGATCCCCTTGCGCGACAATAAAGACGGCGCGATTTCCTGCATCGAGACTGCCCAGGTTTCCAAGACCGAGCAAACCCGCAACTCTCGAGGTGGCGCATTGCACGGCTTCTTCCAGACGCATCCCCGCAGCCATCAACAATTTCAGCTCCTCAATCACTCCCTTTCCGTGGTGCACCCCCACGCTGCCTGAATCCGTTCCCAGGGCCACGACCACTCCGCATTGCGCTGCAAATCGGATTTGCTCGAGCTGGTGCTCAACATTCCTCGCAGCGGTTTCCGCTTCCGGAGCCCCCCTCAGAACAGTGCAGAGGGAGTTCATGGCGAAGACCGTGGGTACCCAGGGGATCCTTTTTTCAGCCATTCGCTCGAGGTTCTCCTTCCCCATGAAGTACCCGTGTTCTATGGAGTCGCACCCGGCCTCAAGTGCCCACTTCACGGGAAGCCGTCCGTTTGCGTGGACCATAAGCTTCAACCCCATGGAATGTCCGCACACGGCAGCCTTTCGGAGATCTTCGAGATTGAATTGTGGGGGAGTCTCTTTGCCGAATTCAGAGAGGCTGTTTGGCCCTGAGTTGATTACCTTGATCAGATCGCCCCTTTCGTTATACCGGATAGAATCCGCCAGTCCTTCTTCCTTCAGGGGCGTTCGGCCGATCATGGCCCCGTAACGGCCGGGCATATGCCAGGCATGCCCGGCAGCGAATACCTGGACAGGGGAATCCGGGCCAAGACAGTTCCGCTTGAATTGCAGGGCGTGGCCTTCACGATCGCCGCCATCGCGAACCGCTACGATTCCATGCGCAAGATGGTCTTTCAGATGGTTTTCGATCGTTTCCCTGGCCTCTTGAAAGGTAGCGGAAAGCTGCCTTTTCCTGGAGCCTCCATCCTCGGTTCCCGACAAGCTCAGATGGACATGGCCGTCGCAAAGCCCTGGCAGAAGAGTGCAGGAGGAAAGATCGACATCCGCCCTGGCCAGTTCCGCAGGACCGCAGTCTCGATGGATCGCCAGGATATCCCCGCCGGCGATCTCCATGATACTGTTGCGCAGCGCAGGGCTTCCTTTGCCGTCTATCAGCCATCCGGCAGCCAGAGTCCTGATCGGTTTTTTATCTCCTTTTCCGCCCGGGTCTTTCAAGATTGAAGACATGGCGCAATTTTACACATACTCGGGTGGTGAAAAGTCAACTTTTTTCTTGTCTTCCTGCAAAAATTCGTATAATTTCAGTGCGCTGAGTGAGATAGGGATTTTCCCCGGACGTATACCTACCTCTTCGCAGGTGCTCTCGTATGGAACAGGTTCTGCTGTTGAATATCACCTACGAGCCTTTGAAAATCATCAACTGGAAAAAGGCGGTCACTCTCCTTTTTCTGGGAAAGGTGGAGGTGATCGAGGAGTACAACGAGACTGTTCGCTCGGTGAGTTTCACCATCCGTCTTCCCTCCGTGGTGCGCCTGCTCCGCTTGGTGAAAAGGCCTAAGGGCGGCGTTCGCTTCTCCAGACAAAATATTTACGGTCGCGATCGTTACCAGTGCCAGTACTGTGGGGGTCGTCTGCCGACCGAAGAACTCACTTATGATCATGTGATCCCCAAATCGCGAGGCGGCAAGACCCGATGGGAGAACATCGTGACCTGTTGCGTGGAGTGCAACCGGAAAAAAGGAGGCCGTACACCCGTCGAGGCCTCGATGAAGCTCATCCGGGAACCGCGAAGACCGGACTGGGTTCCGGCCATCAGGATTACCATTGGGTTCCAAAGGATACCTGAATCCTGGAGAGACTATCTCTATTGGAACGTGGAGATTGTCGAGTAGACCCCGCCTCACTTCACCGCCGCAGCAATCTTCTGAGCCGTTTCCCGGATTGCATCTCTGTTGCCCGGCTTGAATTCCCACTCCGTCATCGGCAGTGACGGGCTCCCGCCGAGCCGTGGAATCAGATGGAGGTGGTAATGCATGACCACCTGGTTCGCCCCTTTCCCGTTCAGTTGAAGAGCCGCAAGGCCCAGGGGTTTCAGACTTTCCCTGATCGCATGCGCCAGCTTCCTGGAAGCAAGATGGATAGCGGAGAGGTCCTCGTCCTGAATTTCCCACAGGCTCTCAAAATGCTTCTTTGGAACGATGAGAGTGTGCCCTTTTGAGATGGGATTGATGTCGGCGAAGGCCAGGACATATTCGTTCTCGTACATCTTGAAGCATGGCATCTCGCCTCTCACAATTTTGCAGAAGATGCATTCCGCCATTACCTTCTCCTTTGTCGTTTCCTTTCTTCGCTCTCATAGCGCTCCCCCGGGATGGCGCTATGCGATTATTCCCTCAGCTTATGCCTCATGATCTTCCCGCCTGCATTTTCGGGGATCTCATCGACGAACTGAAAACATGCCGGGACCTTGTACCGCGCCAGTCTCTCAACACACCATTTCCGGAGTCCGGCCTCCGTGATGGTGTTCTCCCCCGCTAAGACCACAAAGGCTTTGCCCGCCTGCCCCCATTTCTCGTCAACCACTCCGATAACCGCTGCAGCCGCCACCATCGGATTCTCCAGGAGAACACGCTCCACCTCGGCAGGATACACGTTCTCTCCCCCGGATATGAACACGTTCTTCACTCTATCCAGAATGTAATAAAACCCTTCCTCGTCCCTGATGCCCAGATCCCCGGTATGGAGCCACCCCGCCTTGATGGTATCCCTGGTAAGCTCGGGTTTTCCCCAATAGCCTGACATCAGAATGGGTCCTGAGACAACGATTTCCCCGCTCGCACCGGGAGGTGCTTCCTGCCCCTTTTCGTCCACAACACGGACCTCGCCATGGAAAACCGGCACGCCCACAGACCCCATCTTCCTCAAGGCATGCTCAACAGGAAGCCAGGTGACGGTGGAGGTCTCGGTCTGGCCGAAGATCTGGGAAATGAGAATACCCTTTTCCGCATAAGCCCGAAGCAGTGAAATAGGGACCTGTTCCCCTCCTGTGAAGAAACAACGCACACTGGCCAGATCGAAGCGGGCGGGATCGCATGATTCCAGGATAAAGCGGTACATGGTCGCAGAGGTCTCCATTACCGTTACCCTGTACTGCTCGACAGTTCTCAGCAGTTCTTCAGGATCGAATCTTCTTTTCATGAAAACAGTGCCCCCCTTGTACAGAAAGGGGAGCGAGTCGACCAGCAGACCCCCTGAATGAAAAAGCGGCCTCGAGACCACAACCCTGTCTTCCGGCGACACCTGGTAATAGAGGTTTGCATTCAGGACATTGAAAAAGGTTTTCCGCTGCGAAAGAACGGCGCCTTTAGGGAGCCCCGTTGTCCCGGAGGTGTACATGATGATGTGGGGAGATTCAGGATCCGGTTCCGGCGGTATCGAGGGTTCCCGATCCGAAGCGGCACTCAGGAGAGGCTCATAGGCTCGGCCAAAGGCCGGCGCAGATCCGTCCACGCAGATGTATCTTTCTTCTGCAATGGGGAGATCTTTCCGGATGTCCTGCAGCATCGGGCCGAACGTTTCATCGAAAAAAAAGGTCCCTGCAGTGCAATCGTTGATCACAAACGTTATTTCGGGCGGACTGAGCCTGAAATTCAGCGGAACAAAGATTGCGCCGATTTTGGAAACAGCGAAGAAGATCTCCAGAAAGGGGGTGGAATTTTGAAGCAGGGCGGCCACCCTGTCGCCTTTTCGCACTCCCTTTGCGAGGAGAAAGTGGGCAAGGCGATTGATCCTCCGGTTTAATTCACGGTACGTGAGCTTATGGTTATCATCCTTGAGCGCCACCCGTTCCGGAGACAGAAGCGCCCATTTTCGTATCCATCCTGCCGTATTCATATCTAAATCACCGATCACTTGACGAGCTTGAGAGCCTCTCGGAATTCATCCGTTCCGGCTCTTTGCAGGAGCTCGTATATGAGCATCTCCGTGGAGGTAACCGTCACCCCCTCCTTCTCCATTCTGCGCAGTGCAATATCCCTGTTCTGGAGTGTGCGGGAGGAAACCGCATCGCCGACGACATGGACCCGATATTCGGCGAGTCCTTGAAGCGCCGTCTGAAGGACGCAGATATGCGCCTCTATTCCTGCAATAATCAATGTATTCGGCCGGTCGCTTCGCATCCTTTCTGAAAACATATCGGCGCCGAAACAATTGAAGTCCACCTTGGAAATCGGTTCCGGATTCCCCAGGGAGTCACGGATTTCCGGGAGGGTGCTTCCAAGTTTCTGCTGTTCCGTCACGATCACAGGCAAACCGATGATCCTGGAGAAACGGCAAAGCCGGACCGCATTATCCGCCAGCTTTTCCTTTTCCGCCATTGCCGGAACGAGCCTCTCCTGGAAATCGATCATCACGAGCAGGGAATCCTCCCTCCGAATCAGGGGGATCTCCGTGTGGCTGAGCCCATTCATAGCCGCTCCTTCCTTTTCTCCTCGAGGTCAGTTGACATGAGGGAATTATATCGGGCGACAAAAAAATGTAAATGCATTTGAAAAGAAACATTGACATATTTTAATATGTGAATATTATAATTCGAACGGGGGCGACCTACGATGACACAGCGAAAGAACGGACCGGCAGATTGGGAAAAGGCGGAAAAGGCGGCGCAGATTTTGAAGACGATCGCTCACCCCCTTCGGCTTCAGGTTGTAGATCTTCTCGAAAAGCAGGATATGACCGTCGGGGAGATCCAGAACGCTCTTGGGGTTTCACAGTCCCTCACATCCCAGCAACTCTCTCTGATGAAGTCGAGAGGGATCCTCAAGTCCCATCGTGTGGGGAAACTCATGTATTATTCAGTAGATATGCCTGAGGTACTCCATATTCTGGCGTGCGTCAGGAAGTGCTAAACCCTTTAACCGTCATGGAGGAAAACATGGCTCAGAACCAGGCTGCAAGAAAACAAAGTTCGTTTGATACCGACAACACCCAGGCCGCCGCCAATCCACAAACGGAATCGGCAACCTTTATCTGCTCCAGGGATACCCTGGAGGGAGTGTACCCATCGCTAGTTCTGGCCACGAATGCAAAAAGAATGGGTATGGAAGCCGCCGTTTTCTTTACCTTCATGGGTATCAATGTCATCCGCAAAGGCAAGGCAAAGAAGGTGAAGTTCCATCCACCGGGATTCATGGGCGCTGTTCCGGGCATGTCTTCGATGGCAACCGGAATGATGAAGAAGATGATCGAAAAGGCGGGGATTCCGGATGTGGAGGACATGATGGATATGGCCATGGCCGAAGGCGTGAAATTCTACGGCTGCAAAATGACCGTGGATATGATGGGTCTCAAACAAGAGGATTTTATAGACGGCGTCGAGATCCTTACTGCAGAGGACTATATGAGGAAGGCCAGGAACTGCAAGATCAACATGTTTACCTGATTTGCCTTTCCCCTCCAGCGCCGCATGGGCCTGATGGTAAAACTCAGATTGGATCAGCAGGATAGACAGGGTTAAGGGATGTACCTCATCCCAAAATCCTGTTATCCTGACTCCGAATCTGTTTGCACTCTGGTGCCGTTGTGCAAGCTGGTATACTGATCTGCGGCTTCCCCGGCACATGACCGATGCCGGTAAACTGACAATATTAGAAAGTCGCTGGAGAGGACAGATGAACGGTTCTCGTATAAACGGCCGTTGGAAAGCGGTCATTTTTTTCCTCGCCCTTCTTCTTTTTGCTCCAGCATGCACTACCGTTCCCGGTTCCATTTCCCTTGAGGAACCCCTTCACCACCTGGTGGTACTTCATACCAATGATCATCATGGTCACCCCCTGAAATTTCCCCATGGTCGTGTCCAGAATGCGGGGGGCCTTCCGGCAAGGGCATCCCTCATCCAGGAGATCCGAAAACAGAATCCCAATGTGCTTCTTCTGGATGCCGGCGACCTCAACACAGGCCGCTCGGAATCGAACCTCTTCAAAGCCATGCCTGATCTCGATGGGTACAATTACCTGGCCTATGACGCCATGGCCCTGGGAAACCACGAGTTCGACAATCCTCTATCTGTCCTGAGGCACCAGATGGATTATGCTCGCTTTCCCCTTCTATCTTCAAACCTGCGAACCAAGGATGGGGCGCCCTTTGCGCAACCCTATATCCTGAAGTCGTATCCCGGTTTCAAAGTGGCAATCTTCGGACTTACCCTCAAGGAAGCCTCTATTCTTGCGACCCCGGGAAATGTGCAGGATCTGGTTTTTGAGGATGAGATCGATACCGCAAAAGCGCTTGTCCCCAGATTGAAACAGGAAGCCGATCTCGTGATCGGTCTCACCCACCTCGGGATCTTCGACTCCCCCCGTCACGGCTCCAGGCACCTCGCTTCTCAGGTGAGCGGAATTGACGTGATCGTGGATGGACATACCCACACCAGGCTCGAATCCCCAATCATCGTCAAAGATCCCACCGGTGGCGAGAGCATTATCGTTCAGGCATGGAAATGGGGGCTTGTGCTTGGGAGACTCGATTTATGGATACGGGGAGGGAAGGTAAAGGATTACCGTTTCCAGGCCATTCCCATCAATCTCGACAATGTGCAGAAAGATGAAAAGAGTGAGATTCCGGAGGATCCGGCTCTTCTGAAACTCCTTCAGCCCTATGCGGATGAGGCGGAGGCCAGGCTCTCTTCGGTCATTGGCGCACTCGGCACTCCCCTTTCGAGCAATGCTGCGAGGGAAAAAGAGGCGGCAGCAGGGAATCTGGTGGCCGACTCCATGCAGTGGTTTGCGGCCAGATGGGGATGCGATTTCGCGGTTATCAATGGAGGGTCCATCCGCCACGATCTCCCTGCCGGTCCGGTTTCCCTGAAATCCATCTATGATATGCTTCCTTTTGAAAACAGCATTTTTCTCATTACGCTCAAAGGCTCTGAGGTGCTGCGCGTGTTCGATTTCATGGCAGCCATACCAGCGGGGAGCGGCGCATTTCCACAGTTCTCAAGGGAAGTGAACGTCGTTCTGGATCGAACCGCCCGTAAGGTCGTCAGAGTGCTCATAAAAGGGGAGCCGATCGACGCGAACAGGAGCTACAGGATCGCGACCAACTCCTATCTTGCAGAAGGAGGGGATGGTTACAAGGTATTCCTGGGTGCGAGAGAGAGGTTCGATACGTCCGCTCTCCAGCAACCGGTGCTTATCGAGTACATCAGGTTAATGGGTCTTAGCCCCAAAGTGGAGGGGCGCATCACCATCCGCCCATAGATCAAAG
>PHBH01000015.1:0-101362 GCA_002840535.1 Deltaproteobacteria bacterium HGW-Deltaproteobacteria-15
CTTTTCCCTATGACCCTGAGTCATCAGCACCGATCAGTTCACAGCTTTTCTTCTTGCCTGCCGGGACCAATACCCTATAGATCATCGCCCCTGCCGCTCCGGGCTTCTTGAACACCGGATTGAGAGGAGATGGAGAGACGACTGCACCTCGGTCTTCTCATTCACCCCTCTCCTCGTCTCTCCATCTCCTCTCAATCCTTATTGGTTAGGCATTGTCAGTCCTCTGCCATTCTTCTATTGTATTCAACATACTCCCTTTTTGCATTCTCGCTCAGAAAGCTGATGTCGATCTCCTCAAACTCCTTACGTACGTAATTCAATAATTCACGGAAGGTGGCTTCAGTCTCATAAATGGCCTTTAGAAATTCATCTCGTGACTCTTCCCAGCGAGCTTTAGAAGTCGCATGCCGTTGCATAAAGATATATTCTCTAAACCCTGGGGCATCAGTAAACCATTCCCCAAACGACAACGAACTACTCCAAGCCCTATAAAAAGAGTCAATTCTCTTTCTAAGCTCTGCATCGTATACGTAAAACCCACTTGAGACATAATAGGCTCTGAAACCCTCCCAAAAATGGAAAATAGGGCCTATTATTCTCAAATCTTTACCTCTATCTAGGAAATAGTCCATCGTTTCCGTATGAATGTTTGAAAATAGTTTTCCAATTGTCTTTATGTCTCTTTCCCGTTTTATTTGGCCTGAAGCCTCTTCAGGCTTGATTGCCCTCTTATTCTCTCGAGTAAAAGACCGGTTCATTTCTTCAACTATAGACATAAGGTCTGGATCGAAAAAGCCGGTCGAAATATTTGCTTCTCTTAGCCTACGCTGACCCTTGCCAGTAATCCTTGCGTCTGGATCAAGCATGCCTATAACAACTTTTGCGATTTTTCGTTCTATCAATCTCTCTGCACACGGTATTTTCGGATGATTTCTAGTGGTACATGGCTCGAGTGTGGTATATACCGTTGCGCCAGTTAAGATCTCGTCCTTGAGTTTCCTTTCCAGAACAGTAAACTCAGCATGCTCGCCGGGGGACAACTCGCCACGATAGCCTTTAGCGAGGACTTTCCCGTTCTGAACCACAACTGCGCCTACCATCGGATGCGGTCTCTTGTCTTCGCCCTCGCATTTCTTTGCTTCCTCTATAGCCATCTTCATGAATTCTTTGTCGGTCAGAGGCATAATCGTGACTCCTGATCAGGTGGAATGGACTAACTTTGGATTAGACGTCTCAATTGATATCCGGTTATATGGCAGTTTTGCAATCTAATCCCATAATGACCGCTGTCTCTGCCGTATAATCCACCCCACAATGGGCTTATATTGCGGCTGTGAAATATAATCCATTTGACGCTGCTGTATTGATGGTGCAAGTAATACTGTAAACTGTGCCGGTGCGTTACACGACTTTTTTTCAGTTATGGTGAAGTAGGTTTGGAGGGGGCTCTCTCGGTTCGGCTGTGAGGTTTTCGACTCATTCTGCTTTGTGAACACCAATTTTCGGTCACTCTAGATTAAGGAGGCTAAGACGGTCAAGCAAAAACTTCTGGATCTGGAGAGATACGGCATCAGAAAAGGCTGGTTTCACCGCAGAGGCGCAGAGCACGCAGAGTGAGTTCTTCTTTTTTGTCTGCGGGGAGACGACCGCAGACAAAAAGGAGCGCTCTCAATAGCTCCTCCCATGTAGACGTCGGGGGTTTCAACCTACACGCGATACGTTACATCCAAGGTTTGAAAAAGAAACGGCTCGCCCGCGCAGCTAAGATGGTCAAGCAAAAAACTTCTGGATCTGGCGAGAGTACGACCGATAGGACGAAGGACGACCGCTTCGCTGGGACGAGGGACGAGGTGAAGATGGAAAAAGAAGATAAGACCACTAATCTGTGAAATCTGTGTAATCTGTGGATAGCATCACTTCAAGAATCTCAGAAGCAGGGGAATGGCGACCAGGGTGCCGATGGTGGCGCCGAGGTTCGTGAATACCACAACGAGCAGGATCCGGGTGATCTTGTTTCTCCAGAAACCCTTCAGGCTTGAGATGTCGTCGATCAGTCTTTCGAAATCCTTCACCTTGGGTTTGACGACCACCGCCTCGACCAGGCCCGCCACCCATCCTGCTGCGATGAGGGGATGGAGGGTGGTGAGCGGCGCTGAGAGGATTGCTGAGAGAATGGTGAGGGGGTGGGCAAAGGCCGCCACTGCGCCCAGCCCCGCCATGATCCCGGTTGCCAGGACCCAGGACGTGATCATGTTCGCGGCAGCTTCCCGTCCCGGGAAGAGGAATCCGAAAACAAAGATGGCTATGATCAGGCCCGGGATGGCCCACTTCATGACGGAGGAGAAACGCCCCTTGGGCGGCAGAGATCTGAGCGCTTCCATGTCGACTTCTTTGTGCCAGTTATTCTTGATGCCGGGCACATGGCCTGCGCCTACCACGGCCAGGATCTTCTCGCCGGGTGCGGTGCGTATCATCTCTGTGAGATACTGATCCCTCTCATCGATCAGCACCATCCTCACCTGCGGGAATGTCTTCCCCACCTCAGTGAGCAGGGATTCCAGCACATCCGTCTTTTTCATCTCCTCGATCTCGGCCTCGGTGATGGCTTCCGAGTCGGCCACGGATCCGATGAAATGAAAAAGAAGCCTGAAACGGGTCACGAAGCCCATGAGCCGCCACACCCTCGAGAGCGTGGTGCGGATATCCCTGTCGGCCAGCAGTATTCCGGCGCCGACGGCCCCTGCGCATTCGATTGCGCGTATGATCTCCGCCCCCGGCCGTATTCCCAATTTCGATCCGATCTTTTTCTGGAAGTAGGCGAGAAGCAGATTGGACAGGAGCACCATGACTTTCTTGTCCTTCACCACCCTGTACAGATCCGTGTCCTGCCACTTCTGCTTCTGGGTGAGGGATTCGAAACGGGCCTTGCAGAGCTCGACGCAGACGGTATCCGGCCTTTCGTCCTGAATGACCTTCTCCACAAGATCCACGCTCGCTGTGGAGACGTGGGCCGTGCCCACAAGGATCACCTCTTTGCCGTCAATCTGCAGGCGGTGAATATCGCTCGATTCGTCCAAAGGGATTTGTTCTCCTTATCGTGACAATACTACCAGGGGCAATTGAGCTTTTCTACCGTTCCGTTCTCCGGCGCTGTAAGTATCGCCGATTTAAGATTTCTCCCCCGGCCTTCGCCGGGTCGAAATGACAGAAAACACGCTCGACTATGATTGCGACACATCTCCTGCGCAGGAATGACGTAAAAAGATCATCAAGAAGCGTTGGACGCATTACACTGTTTGCTTACTGCTTATCGAAGCGCAGCGGAGATCCCGCATCTTTCGCGGGACTGTTTACTGCTTACTATCCCCATCACGTCCGGCCCCTCGGGCTGCTCTTGAACTTTTTCAGCTGGCCCCGGTAGTAGGCTTCATTCTCGGTAGCAATGGACATGGCCTCCTGAATGGTCGCGACAGCCTCCTCGGTGTAGCCGTTCACGTAGTATGCCTCGGCAAGGGTATCGAGGAACACGGGCGAGGGGTTCAGGGCCACTGCCCGCTTTGCCAGTCTCAGGCCCCGCTCCCTGTCCTTCATGGATTCCTCGGTCACGAGCACCCAGGCCAGGTTGTTCATAGCCGTCGCGTTCCTGGGATCCAGGGAAAGAATCTTTTCGTACACCTCAACGGCATCCTTCAATCTCCCCATCCGATGGTGGACCATGGCCAGGTTCTGGTACAGATCGACATTGCCGGGATTCTCGGCAAGCTGCTGTTGGAGAACCTTGCCCACGAGTCTCAGGGTGAAGGTCTCCCTGGCAGGGCTGAAATAGAGAAGGTAGGCGAAGCCGATCATGCAGACCAGGTACACCCCGATGGAGAAGCGGAGGAAACGGGAATGCTTTCGGACAAGGATCGGGTCGGATACCATCCGGATGAGGTATTCCACCCTCTGCCGTATGCTGAAGTGATGCCAGGAGGGGAGATCCCTGATCTTTCCCCCCAGGAAGGCGATCTTCTCCAGAGAGCCGATCGTGTCCCTCGGAGTTCCCATTGTGGCCGCCGAAAAGAGATCCGCCTGCCGCTCGAAGTTCCTCATGAAAAAACCCATCACATATCTGAAGTAGAGGACCATCGTGGCCAGGATAGGCAGGGAAAGGGCAATGTAGAACAGATTCGACCCCTGGGCCTCCCCGCTCTCCAGGACCTTCATGAAGAAGGGCTGCACAGCCAGGAGCGAAAAGGAGATCTCGAATATGCCGAAGGAGATGACCATGTAACCGAGCAGGAATAGAACATAGAAGAGCAGGTGCCTGTGCTTTGCGTGACCCATCTCGTGGGCAAGCACCGCCTTCAGCTCCTCGACCGACAGCGCTTCCATAAGACCGTCGGTCACCAGGATGTACCGGAATCGAGGGACAACACCCATGATGCCGGCGGTCAGAACCCTGCCTTCGAGCAAAGGCCATTGAAGGAGCCCCCTGTAGCGGAAGGACTTCTCCCTGAGGAAGGCTTCGAGCTCCAAAACCTTGCCCGATTGCGGGAAGGGCCTGCATCCCCACCAGGTCTGGATAAGGGGAGGCATGAAGACGGTCAGCAGACTCAGAAACACCGCGAAAAAAACGATCTGCCCCTGCGGGGTGTTCAAGAGGTGCGACACGGATTTCGACGGCACCAGGGATGCGAGATCCACGAGAAGGGTCAGAAAGATCCAGGGGAAGAGGATCGGGATGTTGAATTTCACATTGGAGGTCACGTATGCCCATCTTTTGAAATCCGCACTGAAGATCTCTCGATAAGCCGGCCATGCGAAATACCAGACCGTTGAAAGATATGCCAGGAAAAGTCCCAGTGCGGCCGATCCCTGAAGAACCGAGAAGGTCTTGAATCCGGGGATCGCCTGCAGCCAGTAGCGCAAACTGAACAGATGGACGTCCAGGGCGAAGATCAGGACCGCAGAGATCGACAACCTCAGCAAAAGACCGTGATATGCGCCCGCAAACCGGCCGTCCCCGTCTCCGGCCTTTCTCCAGCTCTCCAGCAGGCGGCGAAACCCCCACTGCGCATACGCAGCGAGGGCCAACCATGTGACGAGGATCAAGAAAAGGGTATAGCCCAGCGAACCCTCGGGCTTGCTCTCCTGGCTGCTGATGTTGAAGACGAGGAGAACGACGATGAAATAGAGAACGTTGTTGAACATTATTCTGATCCGGGTTCAGAGACTCGTGCCTCTGGAGTTTGAGCAAAGAATCCGGGCACAGAGTACCCGGCTTTTACACTTGACCTAGGCACAAATGTCATTAATCACTAAATTGCCGTTGGCCAAATTCGAAATCCGAATATCGAAATCCGAAACAAACTCAAAACCAAATGTTCCAATGACAAAAACAAAAACCAAGTGCCTTTTGGTCATTGGGGAATTTTTCGAATTTCGGATTTCGTGCTTCGGATTTGGTGCCTCCATACTGTAGGCAAAGCCAATTGTCTCTGACCTGGCCCGAAGAACCTACGTTTGAAATGATGGTCACAGGTTTTCTGTGGACACTGGATCAGGTGCTTTGGTCATAAATGGGAGCGGTAAGATTTGATTCGGGTGCTTTGTACTCTTGAACCCTGAACACTGAACCTCTCGACCTCTCACTCAGGGGTATCCCCCTGCGGCTCTTTCTTGGACCCCTCATCGCGCAGGAAATCCAACCTCCCCTCGCCGGGAGGGACGTCCCGATCTCCGGTCAGGGAAATCGCGACACCGTACCTCTTCTCCATCTCGGAAAGTTCTCTTCTCTTCCGGTTCAGAAGATAGGATGCCACCTCAGGGGAAAGCGTTCCCGTCACCTGAACCACATCCCCCTTGGAAAGCCCCATCCATATCCTCCGCAGGTAAGAGATGGCTGCGGACTCCACGGACATGATCATACCGCGGCCACTGCAGTAGTGACAGAGCATGTAGCTCTTGGATTCGATGGACGGCCGGAGCCTTTCCCTGGAAAGCTCCATGAGACCGAATTTTGAAATGTGAGCCGTGTCGATTTTGGCCCGGTCCGTTTTCAGCTCGTCCCGAAAAACCTTTTCCACCTGGCGGATGTGGTTGCGGTCCCACATGTCGATGAAGTCGATGACGATCAACCCCCCCATGTCCCGCAGCCTGAGCTGTCTTGCGATCTCCCGCGACGCATCCAGATTCGTCTTGAGAATCATGGTCTCGGGCTCATCTCCTGCCTTTCCCCGACCGGAATTGACATCGATCGCAATCAGCGCCTCGGTCTGATTGATCACGATGGATCCGCCGGATCGCAGAAAAACCTTGTTCCGGTAAATGCTTTCAATCTGATCCTCGATCTCATATTGATCGAAAATGGGTTTCCTTCCCCGGTAGAGCTTCACCTTCTCCTGATCCTTGGGGGAAATGATCTTCATGTATTCGACGATCTTGGCAAAGGTCTCTTTCTCGTCCACCAGGATCTCGCTGACATCGCCCGTGTAGGAGTCCCTCAGGGTGCGGAGGCCGACATCCTGCTCCTTGTGGATCAGGGAAAGAGAGGGGGCCTCTTTTACCCGCGCCCGGATACTCTTCCACATCCTGACCAGATGGGTGATGTCCTTGGAGAGATCCTTCTTGCTCTGGCCGGCGGCAACCGTTCTCACGATATAACCGATCTCCTCCGGAAGCTTTATCTGGCCCATGACCTCTTTGAGGCGATGTCGCTCCGCCTCGCTCTCGATCTTCCGTGAGACCCCGTTGATGACCCTTCCCGGTGTGATCACGACAAAACGGCCCGCCAGGGAGATGAAGGTGGTAAGCTGTGCGCCCTTTCGCCCGGGCATCTCTCTCGTGACCTGGATCAGGACCTCCTGCCCTTTGTGCAGGACCTTTTCAATAGGCGGAGGCCGGTGCGAACCGGAGGGAGGGATGTCGACCTTGTAGTATTCGGGATGCACGTCGGTGATTGAGAGAAACCCGTTCTTGTCCACTCCGTAGTTGACAAAACAGGCCTGGAGTCTCGGTTCGACCTTCTCGACCATCCCCTTGTAGATATTTCCCACCTTCTGTTCGGCCGTGGAAGTCTCGACCTGGAACCCATCCAGCATCCCGCCTTTGATAAACGCGATTCGGTACTCCTCCGGATGGGCCGCATTGATGAGCATGATCGTGTTCATGACGGATCCAAATCCTTTCGTCCATTTCTGCGGAAATGCTGCTGGGCCTGGTACATGAAGGTTCTGACCGCGGCCTCCCTGCCGGGCTGGTAGGTTCCGTCGTAGGGAGTATCCAGGTAGGGAACTTCCATGCGGCTCATGATCGGCCGTATCACCGCAGAGGTGACGGTGCTGGGCATGCAGGTGAAGGGATAGACATTCAGGACGCCGTTGAATCCATTTCTCACATACTCGATGATGCCGGCGATGCTGAGACATGCCTCCGTCCCCACATCGAAAGAGAAGAGATCGTCTTCAAGAAGGATCTTTTCCAGATGGCCCACACGGTGATCGCCGTGGACAGGGATCAGCTGCTGGATTTTCTTGTAGACCTGGTCCTGCCGCATATGCTGGTAATAGAGCTCAAGGCCGTACACGAGGACGTTCTTCAGGTGGCGCATCATCTTGCCCAGCCGGAACTGCTTCAGGCTGAGGTGAAGGCCGATTCTGTCTTCCCTCATCCTGTCATAGCTCGTGTAGTTGACCCATTCGGCAAGAGAGGCATTGACCACCTCGGCCCCATATTTCTCCAGCATGCGGATGACATCCTGATTGGATTGCACATGGGTTCTCAGGTAGATCTCGCCCACGATGCCGATAAGCGGCTTGGGAGGAATTGCAGGGTCGATAATGTTCCGTCCCTCCTCCACCAGGCTTCCCAGCCGGTCGAGGATACGGTCGAAATCCAGACGCGGACCATACTCTTCGAAGGCGGTCATCATGGCCTTCAATGAGCGTTCGATGAATTCATCCGCCATGCCGGGCTGCTTCTCATAAGGCCGGATCCGCCACAGCAGGCGGTCCAGGATATCGCCCACCACAACGGAAAAATAGGCTGCCTTTCGAAAGCTCGGGGTCTGTTTCTCGTCGATCAATCCCAGGAGGGAGTAGGAGTTCTTGGACGTGATGGCGCCGATCTTCAGTTTTCGAAACTCGGGGAAGGAATCCAGCACGATTCGCTGGTACTTGTTGTACATGCCGAATCGGCACGGCCCATCCGCCTCCGGCAGGAAGTAGACGTAGTTTTCAGGATCAAAATCCTTCCCCAGTCTTTCCTTTTCCTTCTTCAGGTAGAGAAGGATGTCCCCCGCAGTCACCTGGCAGGGGAAGCATTCCTTCCCGGAGGTGAACTCTTTGCCCAGGTCCAGACCCGCGTAAGTCTCCATCACCACGGCTTTGACCCCGAAGCCCCTGAAGGTCGCTGCAATGAGGTGGGAGCCCAGCCGGTTCATCTCCGGACAAAGAAGCGTTTTTTCCTTTACCCTGAATGCTCCTACGTTCTCCGTGAGGGACCGGAACTTGTCGTTGTTTACCGCTTCCATGCTGGTCAATTCGAAATCTCTCTTCTCGGAATTTGCATAGCCCTGCCCTTCTGCATCGCGTTCTCGATCACGTTTCGAAAGGCCTCCAGGCGCGTCATCATTCCAGCCACCGCACTGTGCTCGTCCAGTTCCAGGATGAGATAGGGTTTGTCTTCCATGATGAATTTGTAAAAGTGCTCCAGGAAGGAGTCCGCCCCGCAGCTGAAGTTGGTCAGATGGAGCCCAAAGGTATAGGGATGAGACCGGGTGAACCTGGCCGCTCTCAGGATCTGTGCCCCCAGCCCCCAATACATGTTCGGGAAGTCCGAAAGATCCACGGACGAGAGATCGATGAAATCCATGGGCAGAGCGGTCATGCCGATCTTCGCAAGGTTCCGCCCGAGACGAAGGTTGAGTCTCTCATCATAGAGATTATAGGGCCGGCCCGTGACGATCACCAGAGGCCGCTCCGGGTCATGGCTGTCCAGGATCTCTCGGCCCCTCCGGTGCAGTTCTTCGTTGAACTGGGCCTGCCTCTCGGTCGCGTGCTCGAGAGCGTCTCGTATCTGCGCTCTCGTCAGCCCCAGCTTCTTTCCGATCTGCTCCTCCAGTTCCACCGAGAGGGTCGGGAGATCGTGCTTGAGGTGGATGACCGGACTGATGAGATTATTCTTTTCCAGTCCGAGCGCCATTCGAACCATATACGTATTGCCCTGCACCAGGGGACAGTAGAACCCCATGTCAGCCTCTTCGGGAGTAGGCATGTTCACGATGGCCGGGAGAAAAAGGTATTTTGTCTTCCCTGCCAGTTCCTTCACATGGCCGTGCGACACCTTTATGGGATAGCAGGTTTCGGCGATCATCACCTCGATGCCGGAAGCGGATATCCGGTTGCTGGTGGGCGGGGTCAAAACGACCCGGTAGCCCAGCCGATCGAAGAAATGGGCCCACAAGACGCCTGTCTGGATTGTGTAGAGGGACCTCTGCATGCCCACTGTGGGGCGCCCTTCCACCTCGAGCAGGGGTTCATCCTTCAACTCCTCGGAGACCCCCAGCATGTAAGCCGACCAGATCTCCTCTCTCATTTCAAAGAGATTCTGACCCTTTCGCCCGCTCGCCCGGAATACTTCATACCTGCCGCACTCCCCTCCCCAAACGCTCTTCCTGCCGTCGAAGTCGTAGATCTTCAGCTTGCACTGGTTATGGCAGGCGGGATCGGCCTGGCAGATCTTCTCGCTAAAATCCATGCGGTCCTGGATCGCACTCTCCAACCCCCTGAAGACGCTCCCGGTCTTGTTCTCTGCAGCCATTTTCTCCTGCAGGCTGATTGCAGCGCCGAAGGCTCCCAACACCTCCCTGTGCTTCGGTACAAGCAGGCCGCGGCCAAGGACATCCTCGAAGGCAGCCACCACCGCCTTGTTCAGCGAAGGGCCTCCAAGGAACATGACCCTCTGGCCGATCTTTCTCTTGCCCACCACCCGGTTGAGATAGTTGTAGACAATGGCATAGCAGAGCCCGGCAATGAGGTCTTTCTTGGGCACTCCCTTCTGATGATACGACACCAGATCCGACTCCATGAACACGGTGCACCGCTCGGCCAGCTTCACCGGACGCTCCGAAGAGAGGGCGACCTCCTGGAATTCCCCTACGATGTTGATCCCGTACTTGTTCGAGAGCTCATGGAGAAAGCTCCCGGTTCCCGCTGCGCAGACTTTGTTCATGTCAAAATCGAGCGGGTGGGTGTGCGCAATCGAAACGTACTTGGAGTCCTGGCCGCCGATCTCGAAAATGGTGTCGATGTCCGGGTCGATCTCCACGGCACCCCGCGCATGGGCGGTGATCTCGTCGATGATCAGATCCGCGTTGAGAAAATCCCCGACCACGTTCCTTCCGGAACCGGTTGTAGCCACCCCCTTGATCTCGATCTTGTTCCCGAGCGCTTCCACAATGGTATTGAGGAGCTTCTGGGTCACTTCTATCGGTTTGCCCTGGGTATGCACATAGCTTTTGTGGATGATTTCGCGGTTCTCGGTCATCAAGGCGTATTTGGTCGTGGTCGACCCTATATCGATCCCCAGGTAGACGGCCGTTCGCTTCCCCGCAGGCGCACGCCCGACCGTATTGTCATCCGGGAAGAGGGTTTTTTTCATCTGCAGCCGCGAAGCGGAAGGCAGATCCAGGGTCGCGTCTTCTTCCATCCTGAGCTTCTCCGGATCGAGACGATTGGCCACACCCGTTTCGAGTGCGTGGATCGCCACACCGAGCGCCCCTGCGGAGGTGCTGTGTTCGGGAACGATCAGATCGGGGAAATATGCCCGAAAGGCCCGAACCTGAAGCTCGTTCAACGACAGGCCGCCCACAAAAAGGATCGGGTTTTCCAATGTCCGATTGGAAACGATGGTGCTCATGTAGTTTCTGGCGTTGCCGGTATGCAGGCCGTAGATGATATCCTCGAGCCTCTCCCCTTTGTTCTGGAGATGGATCATGTCGGATTTGGTGAACACCGTGCAGCGGCACGCGACATGCGCGGGCTTCCGGCTCTTCATACCGAGCGCGATGAAGTCCTTGAGAATTGTGTCGATCTGCGCCACATCCTTCCGGGCGGAATAAATGGCGGTGGCCAGCCTCTGGGCCTGCTGGTCGATGAAGGAGCCTGTTCCGGACGCGCAGGGACCATTGGTGTTGAAGTACTCCAGCTCCCAAGGCGCCGACCCTTTTCCGTTTCCCTGGCGGATCTGAAACAGGGCCGTGTCCTGCCCGCCCATGCTGATTATGGTTTTCACGTCGGGCCTGAGGCGCAGGGCGCCGAGCACCTGGGTGATGGTTTCGAACTCATAGAAGCCCCCCAGTTTCTCGCTGATCTTCTTGCCGTGATTGCCGGTAAAGGCAATCGCTGTGATCTGTTCGGGGGTAAATTTTCGATGAAGATCTCCCATCAGGCCGAGCACTTCCTCCTCGACCCTTCCCATGTGACGCAGGTACGGGGACTCGTAAAGGATGTTCTTCTCCTGATCAATAACAACGCAATTGAGACTTACTGATCCGGCGTCGATTCCGATGAAGAGTTTCCGATCCTGTGATTCGCTTTCGTTATCGCTCATGGACATTTCATTGCTTGGATTCTGTTTTGTGATAGTAAAATATTTCACCCGCATGCGAGCCGCGCCGAAGCGCGCCCTGGCGCACGAGCCCCTCCAGGAGATCCTTCATCTCGGCCCGCGACCTGCTCAACACTTTGGCGACATCGACGACGCGCACCGGCCTTCTTCTCGCCATCTCCAAAACGGTGGTCTCGAACGGCTCATCGGAGCGTTCCACTCCACCGGATTCTACAGACGCTATCACCTCTGCCGAAGGCCCGAGAAAACTCTTTATCTCTTTCATCCTCGAGCTGTCAAGAGGCAGGGCGGCAGGATCGTTCGGGGGCCGTACCACGGTGTTGAGCTGTATCCTGTCCGGAGAGATCTCGGCGATGACCCGTTTGAGGCCCTCAAGCTCTCTTTCTGAATCATTGAGGCCGCGAAGCAGCATCACTTCCAGAAACAGGTCGCGCTTGAACTCCCTGCGCAAGCGCTTGATTCCTTCGATGACACGCTCCAGCCGGAGATTCGAGGCCGGCCTGTGAATGACCTGAAACGTCTGTTCAAAAACCGTGCACAAGGTCGGCAGAATAAGATCCACCCCGGCTATTCCTTTTCGGACCTGATCTCTCCAGAGAAGGGATCCGTTGGTGATCAGGGCGATCCTGCCCTCTGACCTCTTTCTTATTCCGGCGACCAGCTCCCCCATCCTGGAGTAAAGCGTAGGTTCCCCTGAGCCTGAAAGGGTGATGAAGTCCGGGGTCACGGTTTCCAGCCGTTTCTCCAGCTCCGCCAGCACCTGCTCGACCGGAACGAAACCGGACCTTCGCGTCTGTCGCCGTGTCGTCTTCCCCACCTGGCAGTAGAGGCAATCATAGGTGCAGGTCTTGACCGGGATCAGATCGACCCCAAGAGAAAGCCCAAGCCGCCTTGAAGGCACAGGGCCGAAGATGCGGGTTTTGGATTGGTTGTCTAGTCTCATTTCTAGCGTTTTGTTCTGCTACACCGCGGATAATTGCAGTTCATTTTTTTTGAAAGATGAACGTCCAACATCGAACATCGAACGTCCAACGTCGAATGAAAAGCCGAAAAACAATTGCCCAACCTTCAAGTATTGCAACTGTGCCGTCTCTTTCTTTTCCCATTCAACGTTCGATGTTCGACGTTCAATGTTCGATGTTCATTCCTTCTTGAACCGGATTGATGGGTTTCGCTTCGCTCTACCCATCCTACCACCTGGCCCCCTTTGCCCTCTGACCTTCTTTCCCGCCCTTTCTGCTTACTGCTCACTGCTTACTGCTTACTTCCTACCTTCAGTGCGCTTCATCCCAGTTCCTGCCCACCTTGATATCCACCTTGAGGGGCGCCCGCAGTTGAAAGCCCCCTTCCATTTCACTCCTGATCGCCCGGGGAACAGTGTCCAGCTCGTTCTCAGGCACCTCAAAGACCAGTTCGTCATGGACCTGGAGAAGCATGCGGCTTCGGAACCCGTCCCTCTTCAATCGGTTGTGGATCCTGATCATGGCCATCTTGATCAGGTCCGCCGCAGTCCCCTGTATCGGGGTGTTGATGGCCATCCTCTCGGCTTCGCTCCGGATGACATGATTCTTGTGGTTGATGTCCGGCAGGTATCTCCTGCGGTTGAAAAGGGTAGTTACGTATCCCTTTTCCCTTGCAGCACCGATGACCTCTTCCCTGTATCTCGCCACTCCCTGGTACCTGTCGTAATAAGCGGAGATATAGTTCTTCGCCGTCTCGTGATCGATCCCCAATTCCTCGCTGAGCTTGTGGGGACCCATGCCGTAGATGATCCCGAAATTGATCGCTTTCGCAATCCTTCTCCGATCCGGAGTCACCTCATCCCTGCTCAGCCCCATGATCTCCGCGGCCGTTCGGGTATGGATATCCTCTTGCGCCCGAAAGGCCTCTATGAAGGCATCGTCGCCGGAATAGTGGGCAAATATCCGCAGCTCCACCTGGCTGTAATCCGCCGAGAGAAGAGACCATCCATCCTCCGCCACGAACCCCTTCCGGATCTCCCGTCCCTCTTCCCCACGAACCGGGATATTCTGCAGATTTGGATTGCTGCTGCTCAAGCGTCCGGTGGCGGCAACCGTCTGGTTGAAGGAAGTGTGGATCCTCTCTGTGACCGGATCCGCCAGGTTGACCAGACTGTCAAGATAGGTGGCTTTCAATTTGGAAAGCGTCCTGTAGCGCAGGAGGAGCCTGGGGATCTTGAAGGGGAGCTCGAGCGCCGCAAGCTTTGTGAGGACCTTCACGTCGGTCGAATGGGCCTTTGTTTTCGAAGTCCTCTTGAGGATGGGAAGCTGCAGTTTGTCGAAAAGGACGGAGCCCAGCTGTTGCGGCGAATTGATGTTGAATTCCGTTCCGGCTTCGAGATAGATCTCCTTTTCGATCTGATCGAGCTCGCGCGAGAAGGTCTCGGACATCTCCCTGAAGAAGCCCTTGTCGATCTTGATCCCCGTGGCTTCCATGTCCAGCAGAACCGGGATCAGCGCCATCTCGACATTGTAGAAGAGGTCCTCGTTTCCGTCCTCCTTGAGCCGCTTTTCCAGGACTTCCATCAGGCGAAGGGCGACGTCCGCGTCTTCACAGGAGTATTTCGAGGCCTGCTGCAGGTCCACATCCGAGAAGCACTTCCGGCCCTTGCCCTTGCCGGCCACTTCCTCATAGGTCGTCTTTCGAAGATTGAGGTAGTGCTGAGCGAGAAAATTCAAATCGTGCTGCTTCAGCCCCGGATTGATCACATAGGAGGCGATCATGGTGTCGAAACGGAGACCCGCCAGATCGATTCCATGGTTCTTAAGCGCGATGGCCTGGAACTTGAGATTCTGGCCGATCTTCGCTATAGCCTCATCCTCGAGAACCGGCTTCAGCATTTCGAGGGCCCGCTCCTGCCCCACGTGGTCAGGCATGTCAGGACAGGTGTGGGCAAGCGGGAGATATGCGCCCTTCTTCTTTTCCGAGGAAAAGGAGATGCCCACGAGGTCCGAGCGGAAAGGATCATCGCCGGATGTTTGCGTATTCAGCGCGACCGTGCCCTTCTCCCGCATTTTATGTACATGGTTCAGGAGTTCCTCTTCGGACAGGCAAGGGATGTACTCCTCCAGACCCTCTTCCTCTCGGATCGTGAACTGGTCCCACAGCCCCTTGAATTCCAGTTCCCTGAACAGATCGGAGAGCTCGCTGTGTCTGACCGTTCCAATCTTCAGCTCCTCCAGATCGCAGTCCAGGTCAACAAATCGATCGATCGTCACCAGTTCCTTGCTCAGAAGGGCCGCGGCTCTCGATTTCTCGAGATTCTCCTTCAGCTTCTTCTTCTGAATCTCTTCCAGGTGTTCGAACACGTTCTCCAGGGTTCCGAACCGTTTAACCAATTCAGTAGCCGTCTTCTCGCCCACGCCGGGGACCCCGGGAATATTGTCGATGCTGTCACCGGAGAGGCCCATGATATCGATGATCCGGTCCGGTTCGAACCCGCACTCCTTCACAAAACCTTCATACGAGGTCAACCGATCCTTCATGGGGTCCCAGAGAGTGGTGCGGGGTGAGAGGAGCTGCCTGAAGTCCTTGTCACCGGTGACGATGAACACATCATACCCTTTTTCCTCAGCCACCCTGGAGAGCGTCCCGATGACATCGTCGGCTTCGTATCCCTGCCTCTCCACCATCGGAAGGCTAAGGCCCTGCACCAGACGGTGTATGAAAGGGATCTGCACAACCAGATCCTCGGGCATGCCCGACCGGGTGGCCTTGTATTCCTTGAACATCTCATGCCGAAAGGTGGGGCCTTCTGCATCGAAGACAATGGCGGCGAATACGGGGCTTTTATCCTCCATGAGCTTGAGGATCATTCGGGCAAAGCCGTAGACCGCGTTGGTGGGCAATCCCTTGGAATTGGAAAGATTGCGGATCGCGTGAAACGCCCGGTAAATGTAGGAGCTGCCGTCTACCAGGTAAATGGTCTTTTGCCCACGGGTCATGCATCCGACCTCAATCGGGAGACTCATCAGAGGAGCTGGGTAGTGGCGATCGGTCGATGATCCCCTGTTTCAAGAAATCCGCCAGACTTTCCTGAGCCAGTTGATGGCCCAGCTTGGCAGAACGCTGAGGACTCCACCTGGGCCTGATTTCGTCCGGCGCTGACTTCTTCCACTTGACGGGCGGCTTGATGACGGATACCGGGCAGGTCGTATAGAGGAACCCTATTCTCTCTCCCTTGTGGTTGAAAAGGACCTCTCCCTTGAACCAGCCGAGGTGGCGTCCGTTGTAGCCATACACATGTTCGTCCTCGTAAAGATAGGCTGCCGGCAAACCCTCCCACAGGTATATGGTCGACTTAAAGTCCTCGGCTATGTAGGCAACCGCTTCGCCGTTCTTGTCGTATAAGGTCCTTTCCATTCCTCTCTCACTAAAGTCTCAGGCCCGCAGGATGCTCAAAAACGTCCAGATGCAAGGCGCCCGCAGTCGCGGGGAGTGAGACGTACAGACCAGTACGTCGCAACGACACGGGACAAGGGCAACGCAGCAGATGGATGTTTTTCAGCATCCTGCTAGCGGGCATACTCCACTGCCCTTGTCTCCCGGATCACAGTGACCTTGATCTGCCCGGGATAGGTGAGGTCTTTCTCAATTTTCTTCGCGATATCCTTGCAGAGCAGGAAGGAATGATCGTCATCCACGACCTTCCCCTCCACAATGATCCTGATTTCCCTGCCTGCCTGGATCGCATAGGATTTCGTGACCCCATTGAAAGAGAGCGCAACCTTCTCGAGGTCTTCAAGCCTTTTCACATAGGATTCCAGCATCTCCCGTCGTGCGCCGGGTCTTGCACCCGAAAGGGTATCCGCTGCCTGGACCAGAATGCCGATGGGAGTCTCCGGAGCGATCTCCTCGTGGTGCGCCGCGATTGCATGCACCACCCCATTCGACTCTCCGTACTTCTTGGCCAGGTCGGCCCCGATCAGGGCATGGGGTCCTTCGATTTCATGATCTACCGCTTTTCCGATATCGTGGAGCAGCCCGGCTCTCTTGGCCTCTTTCACGTGGAGCCCCAACTCCGCCGCCATAATTCCACAGATAAAGCTCACTTCCCTGGAATGCTGGAGCACATTCTGGGCATAACTGGTCCTGTATTTCAACCTTCCGATCAGCTTCACCAATTCAGGATCGATCCCATGCACCCCCACATCAAAGGCGGCCTGCTCCCCCGCCTCTCTGATGCTGACTTCGATCTCCTTGTTCACCTTCTCCACCATTTCTTCGATGCGGGCGGGATGGATTCGGCCGTCTTCAATCAGTCTTTCAAGGGCGATTTTGGCGACTTCCCTTCTCACCGGGTTGAAGCCGGAGAGGATCACTGCCTCAGGCGTGTCGTCGATGATGATGTCAATGCCTGTGGCGGCTTCGATGGCCCTGATATTCCGGCCTTCCCTGCCGATGATCCGTCCCTTCATTTCTTCGTTCGGAAGGTTGACCACCGATACGGTCTTCTCAGCCACGAAGTCGCCCGAATATCTCTTCACCGCAAGAGCGATAATTTCCTGGGCCTTGCGGGCGGCAGCCTCCCTGGTTTCCGTCTCGATCCTGCGTATGACTTTCGCGGATTCATGCCTGGCCTCCTCTTCCATGGAGCTGATGAGGCTCTGCTTTGCCTCTTCACACGTGATGCCCGCAACCCTCTCCAGTTCCTGCCGCTGTTGAACCAGAAGGCCTTCAGCCTCGGCCTTTTTTGCTGCGAGATCCTCGTGGACCAGATCGATATCCTTTTCCCTCTTCGCGACCCTTTTTTCTTTCTGCTCGTAGAGCTCGATCTTTTTGTCCATGGCCTCCTCCTTATGGAGGAGCCTTTTTTCGTGAGCCTGGAGCTGCTCTCGTTTCTCTTTGGATTCCTTTTCGAAATCCACCTTCATCTGGTAGAAGGTGTCTTTTGCCCGCAGGGCGGCTTCCCTCTTGATGGCCTTTGCTTTCTTATGGGCTTCATTGATGATCTTTCGAGAATATTCACGGATGGAATCGTATTGTTTCTCGACGATTCTCTTGCGCATCCAGAATCCGATCAAAAGGCCCAACAGAACGCCACCGATCACAAACACGATCATCTGTATCACTGACATGGTGGATATCCTTTGTGCGACTTCTATATTTGTTCAAGGGCGCCGTGCACAGAAATGCATCCCCGGCATGCCGAAGACGAAGGCGAGGAGACCTCATCCTTGTTAGTGCGCGGCCTCTCCCGATTGGAAGGGATGGAGGTGAAAGCTGGCGGGAGGTGTGGAAGGCTTGAAACTTTTTCGACCGGGATCGTTCGCGAGGCGCCGAATCCTCTCAAAAGTTGATTGAACAGAAAGCTTTAAGCCTTTTCTATCGATTGGTTGACTTGTACATTTCCCGATATGCACTTCACGTGGAATACGGATCATACACACGCATTCTCCAACGCCTCTGCTGTAGTAGCTATCGTGGTCTACTCCCCACCCCACAATCGTTCCTCTCATCCTTTCATTCACTATTCGACACTATCCGATGTTTCAATCCTCCGGACCGGATTCGCTTGAAGCTGCTGGGCCATGATCGAATCGATATGCTCGATCAGCGCCTCTGCCTTTTTTCGCTTCCTGGCAAAGGCTTCGTCTCTTTCCTTCAATGCCTGGAAATAGTCGCTGGCTATGTGGAGGGCGGCGAGCACGGCCGTTTTCTTTTCCGAAAGTCCTTCGACCGAAGCCTCCTCGATCTTGGAGTTCACATATTGAGCTATTCTGAGGATCTCTTCTTCACTTCCATCACTCTTGACCAGATACTCCTGATCCCGAATCCTCAGTTTTACTTCCATACGTTTTCTGAGACTCCCTGTCTGGATGACTTGCCCTAAATTCTTCCCCACAGCGACAGATCAGACGCCCAGAGGCGCCATCTTTTCCAGCAATGTGACGATCCTCTGTTTGGCCTTTTCCTTGCTCAGCCTCAAGCGTTCCACTTCACTGGTAAGAGCAGTGATCTTCTCCTCCTGACTATGGATTTTCTGCGCCAGCTCTTCTTTTTCTTTCCGGACAGAGCCCACATACCGGATCAGCGATTCAATTTTTTCCTCGAGCAATTCGAATTGATCGACTTCATCCCCTTGTTGAAACATATTCCGTATTCTTCAGCCTCCTTGGACCAGACCTGAATTCTGCTGCCGCTCCCAATACGGGAACCCTGTTACCCCTTTGGCCGTTCCCCCGCCGGGTTTGTCGGCCTTTTTCTGAAAGAACTGCAACTTAGAACACAGAGTCATTGTATCTGCGCCGGAAACAATGGTCAATAAAAAAGACAAGCTGCCGGCTTGTCTTTTTTGTATAAGAATAGGTAATTTCGTTCTTATATGGTTTTTTCTGCTATCCTGATCCTGGTTATGGCACGACATAGAGCGGCTTCAGCCCTGCTGAAGTCGATATCAGCGGATTTTCTGTCTTTGGCGAGTCGCTCTTTCGCCCGTTCCATGGCCTTTCGCGCCCTCTCCACATCGATTTCGGAACTTTTCTCCGCAGCATCGACCAGGACCGACATCCGATCCTTGGAGACTTCCGCAAACCCGTTCGTCACAACGAAGGATACCTTCTCCGACCCGGAGGTATATCTCAGTTCTCCGGGAACAATGCCGGACAGAAAGGAGACGTGACCGGGCAGGACCCCGAATTCTCCTTCCGTTCCCGGTGCAACCACCATGTCCACTTCCGCGCTTACCAGAACCCCGGACGGTGTGACCACTTCCAGATGCAATTTACCCATAGCCGCTTCCTTCAATCCGCCGCTGCCACCAGGAACCCCTGTGAAGCTCCATCAGCCCGCAGAAGCCATTTTCTCCGCTTTTTCCATAGCCTCTTCTATTGTGCCGACCATGTAAAAGGCCCCTTCGGGCAAGTCGTCATGTTTTCCGTCGATGATCTCCCTGAACCCCTTGATCGTATCCGCCACCGGGACATATCTGCCCTTTGTCCCTGTAAAAGTTTCGGCCACATTGAAGGGCTGTGAGAGGAATCTCTGGATTCTCCTTGCCCTGGCCACAGTGACCTTGTCCTCATCCGAGAGCTCATCCATTCCCAGGATGGCGATAATGTCCTGGAGATCTTTGTACTTCTGCAAAATCTGCTGAGTCTGGCGGGCAACACGGTAGTGCTCTTCCCCCAGGACATTGGGGTCCAGGATTCGAGATGTGGAATCGAGCGGATCGACGGCCGGATAGATGCCCAACTCGGCGATCGGCCTCGACAGAACCACGGTGCCGTCCAGATGGGCGAACGTCGTCGCAGGCGCAGGGTCGGTCAGGTCGTCGGCAGGCACGTAGACGCACTGAACCGAGGTAATCGACCCCTTGGTCGTGGAGGTGATCCTTTCCTGGAGCTCGCCTAGATCGGTTCCGAGGGTGGGCTGATACCCGACCGCGGAGGGGATGCGGCCGAGGAGGGCAGAGACCTCGGATCCCGCCTGGGTGAATCGAAAGATGTTGTCAATGAAAAGAAGCACGTCCTGCCCCTTCTCATCCCGGTAATACTCGGCTGCGGTCAGCGCGGACAAAGCCACGCGGGCCCTTGCCCCGGGGGGTTCGGTCATCTGTCCATAGATCAACGCCGCCTTGTTGATGACCCCGGACTCCTTCATTTCCAGATAAAGGTCGTTTCCTTCCCTGGTTCTCTCGCCCACCCCGGCGAAAACGCTGATGCCGCCGTGCTGGAGGGCGATGTTGTGGATCATCTCCATCATGACGACCGTTTTCCCGACCCCGGCGCCGCCGAACATTCCCATCTTGCCGCCCCTGGGGAATGGAACGAGGAGATCGATAACCTTGACCCCGGTCTCCAGAACATTCACAGAGGTATCCTGTTCAATGAACTCAGGGGCATGTCGGTGAATGGGCAGGAATTCCGTAGCATTGATGGGGCCGAGGCCGTCCACCGGCCTTCCGACTACGTTGACTACCCGGCCGAGAATAGGATCTCCCGCCGGCATCATGATGGGCTTTCCCGTATTCTTCACCTTCATACCGCGAACAAGACCGTCCGTGGTATCCATGGCGATGCATCGGACAACATTGTCCCCCAGGTGCTGGGCGACCTCGATCACGAGATTATCCGGAGTGTTGTCAATGGCAGGGTTCGTGATATACAGGGCGGTGAAAATCGGAGGAAGACTGCTATCCGAGAACTCCGCATCGACAACAGGTCCCGTCACCTGGATTACCTTGCCTTCGTTCATATTTCGCTCCTTATCATTTGTCATCTATCATTTGTCATTCATCATTTATCATTTGTCATTTGTCATTGAACGCAGGCATTGTTCAGGAGGTTGACCTCCTTTTAGATGTCCGTTCTTGAAATGATCAATGATCAATGTGAAATGAAGAACTATCTCAACGCTTCCGCCCCGCCGACGATGTCCATCAGTTCCTTGGTGATCGCCGCCTGACGCGCCTTGTTGTACACCAGAGTAAGGGTTTCCACCAGCTCGGTACAATTCTTGGTGGCATTGTCCATGGCCGCCATCCGGGCCGCATGCTCGCTCGTTTCCTGCTGCAGGAAGGCATTGTAAATCTGTACGCTGATGTGCTTGGGAAGAAGCTGCACCAGCAACTCTTCACCACCGGGTTCGATCAGGTACTCGGTCGCCGGTCCTGCGGCCTCTGTTGCCTCCGGAGGCTCGATCGGGATCAGCTTGACCACGATCGGCACCTGTTTCCCCATGCCCATAAACTGAGAGTAGATCAGATAGACTTCGTCCACTTGCCGGGACATATATTCTTCAATCAATCCCGCTGCCATCTTGTTGACGAACGCGAAGTCTATGGAGCCATATATATTCGTATAGGTGGAAACGACGTCGTAGTTTCTTTTCTTGAAATAATCCCGGCCCTTCTTTCCGATAGTGGTCAGACGGACACTCACGCCTTGAGCCTGCTGCGCCTTGATCCACTTTTCCGCCTTCACGATGGAATTCACGTTGAAGCTCCCGCAGAGCCCCCTGTCCGAAGTGAAGTGGAGCAGTGCAACCGTGCCCACCTTCTCCCTGGCCACGAGGAGCGGGTGGATCTCCCTATCCACACCGCTCGAGAGACCGCGGAGGACCTCGGAGAATTTCCGGGCGTAGGGTGCAAAATTTTCCATTTTGCCCTGGGTGGAGCGAAGCCTGGATGCAGCGACCATGTTCATGGCCCTGGTGATCTGCTTGGTCTTCTTCACCGCTCCGATCTTGCGTTTGATATCCCGTAAGGTGGCCATCTAGTTGCTCTCTTTTCTCAATCGCTGATGCGTTCTGCCACGAAGACACCAAGCCACAAAGATTAAACTATTTTCAATGCCCTTCTTGGTGCCTTTGTGTCTTTGTGGCGATACTTTCTTTTACTTGGGCTGGAACACGGTCTTGAACTCATCCAGGGCTTTCTGCAGCTTGCCTTCCATCTCAGGAGTGATGGTGTTCTTCTCCTTGATTTCATTCAGGAGATCCTGATGTTTTGAACCCATGAAATCCAGCATCTGCTTCTCGTAAAGGCTCACCGCCTCCGCCGGCCACTCGTCCAGGTATCCGTTCGCGCCGGCAAAGAGGATCATGACCTCCCGCTCCGCGGGCATTGGCTGATACTGGGGCTGTTTGAGGACCTCCACCAGTCTTCGTCCCCTGTTGAGCTGGCGCTGCGTCTGCTTGTCCAGATCGCTCCCGAACTGGGCAAAGGCCTCCAACTCGCGGAACTGGGCCATATCCAACCGAAGACTTCCTGCCACCTTTTTCATGGCCTTGGTCTGAGCCGCGCCGCCGACCCTCGAAACCGAAAGCCCGACATTGATCGCCGGCCGAACGCCGGAGAAGAAGAGCCCCGGCTCCAGATAAACCTGCCCGTCGGTGATGGAAATGACGTTTGTCGGAATATAGGCCGAGACGTCGCCTGCCTGGGTCTCGATGATGGGCAAAGCGGTAAGAGAACCTCCTCCAAGCTTGTCGTTCAACTTGGCCGATCTCTCGAGAAGTCTCGAATGATTGTAGAAGATGTCGCCTGGAAACGCCTCGCGTCCGGGCGGCCTGCGCAGCAGCAGTGAGACCTGACGATAGGCCGCCGCCTGCTTGGAAAGGTCGTCGTAGATGATCAGGGCATGCTTTCCCGAGTCTCTGTAATATTCGCCTATAGCGGTTCCTGAATAGGGAGCGATGTACTGCTGGGTGGCCGGGTCGCTGGCGCAGGCGGATACGACGGTGGTGTACTCCATTGCCCCATTCCGTCGCAGTATGTCGACCACCTGGGCGACCGTGGATTTCTTCTGCCCGATCGCCACATAGATGCAGAATACATCGGTGTTCTTCTGGTTGATGATGGCGTCGACGCCTATGGCGGTCTTTCCGATCTGCCGGTCGCCGATTATGAGCTCCCGCTGTCCTCTGCCGATGGGAGTCATGGCGTCGATCGCCTTGATCCCGGTGTACATGGGCTCCCGCACAGGCTGGCGTGCGATGACCCCGGGGGCCACCATTTCGACCCTCCGGTATTCTGTCGCATTGATGGGTCCCTTGCCGTCGATTGGTGTCCCCACGGCGTCGATGACTCTCCCCAGCACTGCGTCACCCACTGGAATTTCCGCGATCCTGCCGGTCCGTTTGACAATGTCCCCTTCCTTGATCTTCGAGTCGTCGCCCATGATCGCGACGCCCACGTTGTCTTCCTCCAGATTCAGGCAGAGACCGAAAATGCCGCCGGGCAACTCCAGCATTTCCATGGCCATGGCGTTTTCAACCCCATACACGCGGGCAACGCCGTCGCCCACGGAGAGGACGACCCCCGTCTCGCTCATCTCGATCTTCTTCTCGTAATCCCTGATCTGGCTTCTTATGATCTGACTGATCTCTTCGGCTCTGATGTCCACTTGCATTCACCCCTTTTATAGAGATTCTCTCAAGCCTCTCAATTGGGCCTTCATGCTGCCATCCAAAACCAGGTCGCCCACCTTCACCATGATTCCCCCGATGAGGGACGGGTCCTCACGGACTTCGAGCTTGACCTGTTTGGAAATCATTTGTCCCAGGCTTTTTTCCAGCCTGCTGAGTGCATCCGTTTTCAACGGCCTCGGCACGAACACCTCGGCACGGGCAATGTTGGAGGCTTCATCCACGAGCCTCCCGTAGTACCTGGTGATCCCCTCCACCGCGCTGATCCTGTCTTTGTCCAACAGCAGGGAAAGAAAATTCCTGACCGGACCCGAGAGGCCGCTCTTGTCCAGGACCGCATTGAGAACACGCTTCCGATCCTCCATGGCAAAGATCCGGGTCGAAATCGCGCCGGCGAAATCGGGATTTTTCCGATACAATTCCGTAAAAGCGGTCAGAGCTTTCGCGTATTCCTCGACCTTGCGGTCTTCCTGTCCAATGCTGAACAGGGCCTTGGCGTACCTCTTGGCTACCTTGGATCCAGTCAATGTCCCTTACCCAGCCTTTCTATGAATTCGTCCACCAGCCGATTCTGGTCGCGATCCGTTACCGCATTGGCGAGAATTTTCTCGGCGTTTTCCGCGGCAAGCCCGATCATTTCCCGGCGCAGACGGTCCTTTGCCGATTCGATCTCCCTCTGGACCGCGGTTTCGGCCTGATCGAAGATCTGCTTCACCCTTTCCTCGGCCTCGGCAATCAACCTGTTTTTTTCCGCCAACCCTTCGGCCCTGAACTGCTCGATGATCCCCTCCCTGCTCTGCTCGAATTCCCTGAGCCGTTTCTCCAAATCCTTGTACTTGCGCTCAGCCTCTTCCTTGCCCGTGCGGAGTTCGGCCAGGCGGGTCTTGAGCTCTTCGCTCCTGGATGCCAGGAGAGCTTTGATATTCACCTTCTTCAGGACCACGTAGAGGATGATCACCATCAGGGCGAAGTTGATGAACCGGTAAAGGAGGTCCAGGAGATCTCCTGTCCGGTCTGCGCCATGTCCGGTTTCCGCCGCAAAAGAGAGGCTGCAGAGAATGAGGCTGCCGATCAAGAGAACAACCCCGGCCAGTACCATCCTTCTTCTGCTGCCGACATTTCCGATCATTGCAATCTCCTGCCAAGGATCTTTTCAGCGAGCTCTTGTGAGAATATTCCGATCTCTTTTTCCAGGGTGGTGCGTATTTCTCCCGCCCGCATCTCCATCCTCTTGCGGGCTTCTTCCATCTTGCTTCCTGCCGAAGCGGTGGCCTCCTGATACATCTTCTTTTCCATTTCCAACCCTTCGCCCCTCAAACCTTCCCTTTCACGGAACCCCAGCTTTCTTGCGCTCGCCAGATTCTCTTCCAGGGACCTGGAGTACTCCAGTCCCTTTGCCTCGAGATCGGCCGCCCCATGCGCTAGAACGTTCATTTCCCGGTTTCTCTGGCTGAGGACCTTTCGGATGGGTCGATAAAGGATGATATTGAGGAGAAAAAGAAGGATCAGGAAATTGACAATCTGGATGAATACAGAAGAATCTATGCTCAGCATGGCTTCCTTCCCGCCTCGTCGGCCTTTTCTACAAACGAGGATCGTCCTTCCGGCGGGAAACCAACCTGCAATCCTTATGGAAGCGTTTTCGGGAATGATCCCTCTCCGCATCCGTCTGGCAGGAGACTACCGGAAGGATAGCTCTTTGTAATCAACAAAAATTGTGGATGAAACGATGATGCTGGTCAGTTAAGTGATGGACTTGTAGAAAAAAAAACGGCCCTTGTCAAAGATTTTCTGCCTGTATCGAAAAGAAACCGTACACGAGGGGGGATCCGGAGGATTGCGGCCTTATCGCACGACGGCGAGTTTCTGTTCCTCGGATTGATTCGGCTTTGTCATCCTGCAATTCCCTTCGAAGATCACCCCTTCGTCGATGACCACCGCAGGGGCTTCTATGTTGCCGAAGACCTTTCCGGGCGCATGGATTTCGATGCGTTTGCCTGCAACGATGTTCCCGCGTATTTCTCCGCTGATGACAATATGGTTCACATAGACGTTGGACTCGATGAGGGCTGTCTCCCCAACGATGAGGGTCCCTTCCGTGTAGATCTCTCCTTTGAAGCGGCCGTCGATCCTGACGGTTCCTGCGAACGAAAGTTTGCCCTCGAATTCGGTGTTGCTTCCCAGGAACGCGTTGATCTCATCTCTTTTTTTCATTGGATTTCACCTGTTCTGCAAGTTGATCCTTTACCACAAAGGGGGTCTTCCTGCAAGGATTTTCCCTTATTGGAACATGAAACGCCTCATGCTGATATTGAGAAGCAGCCCAAGGCCGGCCATGACCGACAACACGGATGAACCTCCATAGCTTATCAGAACCAGGGGGATGCCCACCACCGGGAGGAGACCTGTGGTCATGCAGACATTGATCACCAACTGCCAGAACAGGATGGTGACGACCCCAAAGGCGATCAGGGCTCCAAAACGGTCCCTTGAATTCGCTGCAATACTCAACCCCCAGAGAATCAAGGTAAAGTAGATGACCAGCAGGATCAACGACCCCAGAAATCCCCACTCCTCCGCAAGCACCGAAAAGGCAAAATCCGTATGCTGCTCGGGGAGGAAATGAAGACTCGTCTGGGTTCCGTGCAGGAACCCTTTCCCCCAGAACATTCCAGAACCTATGGCAATCTTGGACTGCTGGATGTGATACCCGGCGCCCAGGGGGTCAAGTTCGGGGTCGATAAACGTGAGGATCCGCCTCTGTTGATAATCCTTGAGCTTGAACCATAAGAGCGGCGCCGAACCCATTCCGGCGACAACCAGAATCATAAACGATTTCCATCTCATCCTCGCGAACAGGATTAACGAGAATGCGATAATAAGAATCATGAGTGATGTGCCGAGGTCCGGTTGTTTGACGATCAGGGCGCAGGGGATCGCCATGTATAGAAAAGGCTGCCATAGATCCCGCAAGCGATAGCCGCCGGGTTGAAGATGCTCGTCGAAGAATTTGGCAAGCAGGATTACGATGGCCATCTTCATGAACTCTGAAGGCTGAATCGTGAACCCTCCAATACTCAACCATCTTTGTGAACCGGATATCCTGCCCCCGACAAGGGAGACCAGCACGAGAAGACCGAGCACAACAAAATAGCCCGGCAATGCAAGCCGCTGGAGGAGGTGGTAATCAAAGGTGGTCGCAAGCAGCATCACGACAAACCCGATCAAAAACCAATAGGTCTGTTTCATGAAGATCTGCATTCCGCCCGCATTCCTCATGGGGTAGGTTGCGCTGTAGAGATTGATGACGCTGATCAGGGTTAGGAGCAAGAGGATCAGCACCAAAATCCAATCAAAATTTTGAACCAGCCGTCTGTCGAACATCTTTTGCCTCGTTCAGTAAAGAATCAGGGCACCAAGGCCTCGAGCCAATTGTCTATGACCTGATCCAGAGGACCGGGTTTTCCATTGCTCAGGGAGTTTTCTTCTTTGCAAAATACGCGGCAAGCACCTCCCGGGCCAGAGGCGCTGCTGCGCTGCCCCCGTGCCCTCCATGCTCGACCACCACGCCGAGAGCGATCGCGGGGTTGTCCGCCGGGGCAAGGGAGACAAACCACGCATGGTCTTCGGATTCATGGCCGGCGGCAGTAAGGGCCTTTTCTTTCCCAAGGGTGACTACCTGCGAAGTGCCGGTCTTGCCTGCGCCGATGACCCCGTCAACCCGGGATTTCGATCCCGTGCCCCGGGGCTCATGCACGACCCCTATGAGACCCCGCTTGACGATTTCCAGGTGTTCGGGTTTCACTTTGAGCCGCCCCATGACCGTCGGCGCAAACTCGTAGAACCGCCGGTCGTCTTTTCCCACCCATTTTATGGCCTTCGGCTGATAGAGATAACCGCCGTTGAACACCGCAGCGATAAGACGCGCCATCTGCAGAGGGGTGGCCAGGACAAAGCTCTGGCCGATAGCGACCGATATGGTCTCGCCGGCCTGCCAGGGTTCCCCGAACCTCTTGAGCTTCCATTTGCTCGTGGGGATCAATCCTTCCTTCTCCGACCCCAGGTCGAAATCGGTCTTGATGCCCAGCCCGAACATGTTGGCATAATGGGCAATGCGATCCACGCCGAGTCTTCGGCCGAGCTTGTAAAAATAGACATCGCAGGACTCCACCAAGGCTCGGTGCAGGTTGACGCTGCCATGTCCGCCCTTTTTCCAGCATCGATGCGTATAGGCGCCCACCGTGTACGATCCCCCGCAAAAAGTCTCTTCCTGGGGAGTGATAATCCCTTCCTCCAAACCTGCTATCGCCATCACGATCTTGAAAGTCGATCCCGGGGGATACTGCCCGGTGATGGCCCTGTTCTGAAGGGGGTGGTCTTTTCCTGAAGCGATCCGCACCCATTCTGATCTTTCCATCCCGGTGATGAACACATTGGGATCGAAGGCGGGTCCGCTCGCCATGGCAAGGATCTCGCCGTTGTTCGGATCCATGGCCACTATGGCCCCTTTTTTGTCTTTCAGCGCCTGCTCCGCCACCATTTGGAGATCCTTGTCGATGGTAAGGCAGACATTGGAGCCCGGCACCGGAGGTTGTCGAGAGAGGGTCCTCAGCCTTCTTCCCGCTGCATCCACCTCAACCTGCTCGCCCCCGCGGAGGCCGCTGAGGAGTTTCTGCCATTTCCCTTCCACACCGTACTTGCCCACGAGATCTCCCTGTTTGTTCTCGGGGTATTTTCCGGCGTTCAACTGGCTTTCGCTGATTTCGCCGAGGTACCCGATCAGGTGGGAAGCGAATTCCCTGTACAGGTAATGGCGCTGGGGTTTGATCTGGATCGAGATACCCGGCAGGTTGAAGAGATTGGTTTCCACTGTAGCCAGCTCGTCACGGGACATGTTTCTCTTGATGAGGATGGGCCTGAACGGGTATTTCAAGGCTTCCCTGGTGATCTTCTTCTGTGTGACTTCCACGGGCAGGCCGATCAACTTCTCCAGATTCCTGAGAAGTCTAGGCCGGTCATGAGCATTTTCGGGAATCAGATAGAGGTCGAAGGACGGGCGGTTGTCGACGAGGAGTTCACCATGGCGATCAAAGATCATCCCCCGAAAAGGCGGAATATCCTGCAAATGGATGCGATTGTTCTCCGACTGCGTGCGGTAGACCGGACCGTTCACGATCTGCAGAAACCACAGCCGCATGACCAGGACCCCGAAGATTACAATTGCGATGAGGGTTGCAGCCTTCAGACTGTTTGCAAAACCTTCCGCCGAAACGGAATCCAGACCGGATCCTCTGAGCTGCGATCTTCCTTTCCATGGAATCGGCTTCATCCGATCTGCATCACCTTTCTATTCTGCGGAATCAGCTTCCCTTCCGAACGGCCCGGTCAGAGTAGTGAGGCCGTAGAAGAGGGGGGGCGCCAGCAGTGCCGTGGCAAGTGCGGATACGCCCAAAGCCGGAAAAGGATATTGCAGAAAAGTCAAACGCGGAGAAAGGGTATAGAGAAGAGCCGCGAACAGGAGCCCTTTTATGCAGACGGCCAGGAAAACCAGGATCAGCAACCCTCTTGAAGAGTGAAGATCGAAGAACCTGGAACCAAGTCTTATAGAAAAGAATACGGTCATATAGAGAAGTGACGAGATGCCCGGCCACCCGGCGGAGAAGATGTCGGTGAGCGCCCCCTGGCCCATTGCAAACACCGCCGCCCCGATATTTCCATTCGTAGCCAGCAGGCATCCGATGAGGATGGATACCAGATCGATATCCAGGGAGTCAAATCCGATCCGGTTCATGAGACTTCCCTTGAAGAGGATAAACAGCGTGGATCCGGACCACGCTGCCACCTCCAGGATTATTCTGCCATTTCTTTCGGATTGTCTGATAACGGATCCTCCCTCAGAATGACGAGCACCTCCTCCAGCTTTGAGAAATCGACCGCGGGCTTCAGCTTGACATACTTGAAGAGTTCCCAGGGGTTGTCCTTCACCTCCAGCACTTCACCAACGAGCAACCCCTTGGGATACACCCCTCCGATCCCGGAAGTCACTGCGATGTCGCCTGCCGCCACGTCTCCGGTTTTGAGCACATAGTCCAGTTTGCAGAGGCTGGGGGACTGTCCTTTCACGATTCCTTTCTCGCGAGACCTTTGGATCAGGCAATCGACGGCGCTGTTCTGGTCGACGACAAGGAGAACCTTTGAATAGCTCGGGGAAACCGAAATCACTTGCCCGACCACGCCGCCCGCATTGACCACGGGCATATTGACCTTCAGACCCGAGCTTTTCCCCTTATCGATAATGACGGATTCGAACCATCCGGTCGGATCGCGTCCAATGACCTGGGCGGCAACAACAGGCCAGTCCGTCGCATTCTTGAATTGAAGAAGCTCCCGCAAACGCGTCTGCGTTGCCAACAGCTCGAGATATCGATGGTTGTCCATCCGGAGGACATCGATTTCCGCCTTCATTCGGGTATTTTCTTTTCTGAGATCAACCAGGTACAAGTAGTGAAGCCACCACCCTTCCACATACCCGATGATCTTTGCAAGGAGGTTCTGGGCAGGGGCGGTCATTTCGACGGCGACCTGCTCAACAGGACTCCAGGAACCCCTTCTGCCCAGATTGGAGGAAAAAATAAACAGGGCCAGGAAGGTGAACACGATATAAAGCCAGATGGTTCTGATTCGTCTCAAATCTGAATTATTCTTCAATCACGCCTTCGGAGAAGTTCATCCAATGATGACTTCCCGAAGGATAGAGATTTCGTCCAGGGCCCTTCCGGAGCCCAGAACGACTGCGGACAGGGGATCTTTGGCAACTATAATCGGAAGCTTTGTCTGCTCCCTCAACAGGATGTCCAGGTTCTTGAGCAGTGAGCCGCCGCCCGTCAGCACAATACCCGTGTCCACGATGTCGGAAGCGAGCTCAGGGGGAGTCTGCTCGAGTGCGATGCGAACGGTTTCGACGATGGTTTCGACCTGCTCGGAAATGGACTTCCTCACTTCATCGGAATCGATGTTCAGGATCTTCGGAATGCCGGTGACAAGGTCTCGTCCTTTCACTTCAATGGTCTCAAGATGGTCGGAAGGGTAAGCGTTTCCTATTGTTGTCTTGATTACTTCGGCAGTGGAAAGCCCTATGAGGAGATTGTATTTTCTCTTGATGTACTGAAGGATGGCTTCATCCATTTTGTCCCCACCCACCCTCACGGACTTACTGTATACGATGCCCGTCAGGGATATGACGGCCACCTCGGTTGTCCCGCCCCCTATATCGACCACCATGTTCGCCCGGGGTTCCGTGATGGGGAGGTCGGCCCCAATGGCCGCAGCCATAGGCTCCTCAATAAGGTAGACCTCCCTCGCTCCGGCAGATTCCGCAGATTCCCTGACCGCCCTCTTCTCCACCTCTGTGATCCCGGTGGGGACGCAAATGATGATTCTGGGCCTCACGAGAGCGCCCCGGTTATGCACCTTTCTTATGAAATGACGCAGCATCGCTTCTGTGATCTCGAAATCCGCGATCACGCCGTCTTTCATCGGACGTATGGCGGCGATGTTCCCTGGTGTGCGGCCCAGCATCATCTTGGCCTCTTTGCCCACCGCCAGCACCTTGTTCTCGCCTTTGGAGTCTTTTTTGACGGCCACTACCGATGGCTCGGACAAGACGATCCCCTTCCCTTTTACATACACCAGGGTGTTCGCCGTTCCCAGATCAATCGCCATATCATACGAAAACATGCCCCAGATGGCATCCAGTAACATGCCCGGTCTCTCCTTTCACCATCAGTTTACTCGTGGACCTGCAAAAATCTCGCCACTTGAACAAAACCCTCGGCGGTCTAAATCCCTTGACAAGAGTCTCGAATTTTGATTAGTAAGAGTTTTTGCTTTTAATCCAATCCGACAGCGAGTATCATCAAATCATGAAGAGAACATACCAGCCAAGCAATCTAAAAAGGGCGCGGACCCATGGTTTCAGGGTGAGAATGAGCTCCGCAGGGGGCATCAAAGTGTTGAAACGGAGAAGAGCCAAGGGACGAAAACGGCTGAGCGTGTAGTCGTCTCCCTGCCATCTGCTGAATATTCAATACTTTCATGGATTCTTACACCTTCTTGAAATCAGAGAGGTTATTGGACCGGAAGGAGTTTGTCAATCTAAATCGATCCGGCAGAAAACTTCGCACCGAACACTTCACAATCTCTCTGATGCAGAATGGTCGGGGGGTCACGAGACTGGGGATTGCCGTAAGCAAGCGAATCGGGAATGCGGTCGAAAGGAACCGGATCAAACGGCTCATCAGGGAGTTTTTCCGCTTGAACAAGACCGTTTTCCCCAAGGGTTTTGACATTGTCATCGCTGCAAGAAAAGCTGCCGGCGACTTGGATTTCCGGAAATTGACAAGAGAGCTTAGTGACGTTTTACTGGAAAAGAATTGTTGTTCGTCCAATTAGATATATCCCTGTCGCACTGATAGGGATATACCAGAAAGTCATATCCCCCTTTCTTCCTCCTTCCTGCCGGTTTTACCCCTCGTGCTCGACATACGCCATCCGCGCATTCATGAAGTACGGCATCCTGAAAGGGGGCCTTCTATCCATATGGAGAATTTCAAAATGCCACCCCTTCCATCCGGGTGGATTCGACCCTCTGGACTGAGGTTACGACGCATGTTCGCGCCGGGCTAAGAACAAAAACCGGGGCAGGAGAATCGCCCCATCAGCGATAAGGTAATATTCGATGGAAAAAAGAACGATTTTCGCCTTTGTCCTCTCATTTGCGGTCCTGCTTGCCTGGTCATTCTTTTTCAGCCCGAAGGAGGAGCAGCCACAGAAACAGGAACCGGCTGTGACTCAGAAGGAGGAGAGTGCGCCGAAACCGGCAGTCAAATCCCCTGAACCGACCGCGCCGCGCACTGTAGAGCCTCCGGCAAAGGAGAGCGTCGCCGCCCCGTTCGGACCGAAGGAGGTCTTCGTGGAGACCCCCCTCTACCAGGCGGTTCTCTCGAATGAAGGCGGGACAATAACCAGCTTCAAACTGAAGAACTACAGGGTGACCCCTGACCCCGGAAGCCCGCCCGTGGAGCTTCTGCTCTCTCATGCCGGCGGTGAACGGGACGCCATGACGGCCTCCTTCGAAACCGCCCCCATCAGAGAACAAAGAGACATTTTCTACCGGGTATCTGAAGAGAGAATAGAGGTGGAAACAGGGGGCTCGCCGAAGGAACTCACCTTTCACGGCAGGAGTCCTGATGGGGTCAATGTGACGAAGACCTATCGATTCCACCCGGACCGCTATCCCATCGATCTCACCATCACGGCCAAGAACGAATCAGGCTCCAGGATCAATGGACATTTCAGGGCGTCGGTGCGAAATACCCCGCCTGCGGACAAACAGAGCTATTATGCCTTCAATGGGGTCGCCCTGTTCAAGAACAAGGATCTTCAGGAATTGGATCCCGACGACCTGAAAGAGGGCCAATCCATTGCCGGACGCATCCAGTGGGTAGCTTACGAGACAGATTATTTCATGACCGCCTTCATCCCGAAGGATGTTACCGAGGCTTCCTTCCATGGCCGAAAAGCGGCCTCAGGGGCGCTTGCCGCCGATCTGACAGGCCCGGCTCTTCCCCTGGAGCCAGGGGACCAGGCAGCGGCCGGCTATACCTTCTATTTTGGCCCGCGTGAATTATCCATCCTGAAGGAATTGAATGTAAACCTGGAAGCGGCAATCGATTTCGGCTGGACCGACGTGATTGCCAAACCCCTTCTCTATGCGCTCCGCTTCTTCCAGCAGTATGTGGGCAATTACGGGATCGCCATCATTCTCCTCACTGTGATCATCAAGATCCTCTTCTGGCCGTTGACGCACAAGAGTTACAAGTCCATGAAGGAAATGCAGAAGATCCAGCCCCTCATGGCAAAAATGCGGGAAAAATACAAAGGCAACCGTGAGCAGATGAACAAAGAGATGATGGCCCTTTACAGGACCTATAAGGTCAATCCCATGGGGGGTTGCCTGCCGATGGTCATACAGATTCCCGTTTTCTTCGCCCTCTTCCGGATTCTCGGCAGCGCCATTGAACTGCGACATGCGCCTTTTTTATGGTGGATCAATGACCTTTCCGCGCCTGATCGCCTTTTCAGTTTCCCGTTCGAGATTCCGTTCATGACCCCCCCCTATGGGATACCCGTTCTCACCCTGTTCATGGGGGCATCCATGTTTATCCAGCAGAAAATGACCCCGACGCCCGGGGATGCGACGCAGGCCAAGATCATGATGCTCATGCCGATTATCTTTACAGTCATGTTCATCAACTTCCCATCGGGTCTGGTGCTTTATTGGCTCGTCAACAATATCCTCTCCATAGGCCAGCAGTATCGGATCCTCAAGAAGCCTGCTTAATTTCAACGGAGGAGTAAAGATGGAAGACCGTGAGTTCGAAGGAAAAACCACTGAAGAAGCGATAAAGAATGCTTCCCGCGAGCTGAACATCCCTGAAGAAGATCTGGATATCGACATCATAGAGCCGGGATCTGCCGGTATATTCGGACTGGTCGGCGGCAAGAAGGCAAGAATCAAGGTCCACATGAAAGAGGCCGAAACGGAAGAAAGATCCGAAACCGAAGAAGCCGTCGACTATGAAGAGACCGAAGCTGCAGTCGAAGCAATCGCGCCGGATGACGTTGCATTTGCCCAGAAAACCCTCAGCCGCATCCTGGAGCTCATCCCGCTGGAAGCCACCGTCAGCGCGGAGCATGGCAACGGAAAGATCATCCTTCTCATAGAAGGAGACCGCTCGGGGCTTCTGATCGGACGAAAAGGAAAGACTCTGGATGCCTTGCAGTTCATCGTGAACAAGATCGTGAACAAGGCACTGGACCGAAAGATCAGCGTCGTCATCGACTCGGAGAATTACCGGAAGCGAAGGGAGGAGGTTCTGACCCAAATGGCGCTGAGGATGGGAGATAAGGCGAAGAGAATCAAGAAACCGGTCACCACATCCCCCCTCAATCCCCACGAGAGAAGAATCATCCACCTCGCCCTCAAGGAGGATGATCGTCTGGACACCAAGAGCCGCGGGGACGGTCTGATGAAAAGGGTTGTCATCATCCCAAAAAGGTAAAATAGGTCCTATACGTCGTATAGGACCTATAATTCTCATCATGGACGACACCATAGCCGCTATTGCCACACCTCTGGGCCAGGGAGGAATCGGCATCATCCGGCTGAGCGGTCCTCGGGCAAAGGAGATCGCAGGACGGATTTTCATTCCGAAGAAACCAGGTAAGACGCTGGAGGACCGCAGTCTTGTTCTCGGAAACCTGATAGATCCTTCCACCGGCGCTGTTCTGGATGAAGTTCTGCTTTCGCTGATGGCGGCTCCTCTTTCCTATACGCGCGAAGATGTGGTTGAGATCAATTCGCACAGCGGCCCGCTTCTCCTTTCCAAAGTCTTACAGGTGGTCCTGCAAACAGGCGCACGTCTTGCCCGGCCGGGAGAGTTCACCTTCAGGGCTTTCATGAACGGCCGCATCGATCTCACGCAAGCAGAGGCCGTTGTGGACCTCATCCGCTCCAGGTCGGAAAAAGGGTTGAGCCTTGCAGCAAGACAACTGTCCGGAGGATTTGCGGAGCAGATAGAGGGATTGCGCCAGAGAGGCCTGGATCTCCTTGCCCGAATCGAGGCGGCCATCGATTTCCCTGAAGAGGCGGACTCCATTGTCGGAGTGGAGGAGAGCCGATCACTGGAAGAGAATCTCCTGCCGGCAATCGAACGACTCGTCACCGCGCACAAGCAGCGAAAAATCTGGATGGACGGGATTGCAACCGTGATCGTAGGGCGGGTCAATGCCGGGAAATCCAGCCTTCTCAATCGGCTCCTGAATGAAGAACGCGCCCTTGTGACACCTATTCCCGGAACGACCAGGGATGTCGTTGAATCGACAATCCATATCGAGGGGATTCCCCTGCGGCTCATGGATACGGCGGGGTTCAGAAAAGGCCGCGGCCGCATCGAGCATCTGGGCATCCGGAAGACCGAACAGAGGCTCTCCGAGGCGGATCTTGCGCTGGTGGTGATCGATCAGAGCCGCCCTCTTTCCGGGGTTGACCGTGAACTCCTGGCGCGCACGGGAGAAAAGAGCCTGACCATCTTGAACAAATCCGACCTGCCCTCCCGGATCGGCAGGAATGCCGAAGCGAAGATGCGGAAGGAGCGTCGTGTGGTGAAGACGTCCGCTCTGACAGGCTCGGGCCTCGAAGATCTCCGGCGGGCCATTGTGGAGATGGTCGTGCTGGATGGCGAGGGTGAAGATCTTCTCCATGTGGCCCCCAACATCAGACAGAGGGATGAACTGCTCGAGGCTGAGGAATCTTTTCGAAATGCTGCGCGGAATCTGAAGGAAGAATTGCCGTTGGAGATTGTTGCTGCGGATCTTCATGCTGGGGTGGACGGTCTGGGGCGGATCGTCGGCAAAGGCTCGCCCGAAGACGTGCTGGACAGGATTTTCAGCGAGTTCTGTATCGGAAAATGAAGGGACCGCCACAAAGACACAAAGGCACGAAGAAAACATTACAATTCTTTGTGTCTTCGTGTCTTGGTGGCGATCTTCTTACTTCTTTGCAAAGTACTCCTTCACCTGCTTGATGGCGCAGAACTTCCCGCACATGGTGCAGACATCGTCCTCGGCAGGCGGATTCTCCTCTCGCAATCTTCTCGCCTTTTCCGGGTCAATGGCAAACTTCATCTGAGCCGCCCAGTCCAGGTTCTTTCTGGCAACGGACATGTTTCTGTCCCTCTCAATGGCCAGTTTGTGCCCCCTTGCAATATCGCCGGCATGGGCCGCGATCCTGGTGACGATCACCCCTTCCCTGACATCCTGAACGGACGGCAGGCAAAGATGCTCCGTGGGCGTGACGTAGCAGAGGAAATCGGCGCCCGCTTCTCCTGCCACCGCCCCGCCGATCGCACACGCCACATGATCATAACCGGCGGCGATATCGGTCACGAGCGGCCCCAGCACATAGAAAGGGGCATGATGGCAGAGTTGCTTCTGCAGGAGGACATTGGCGCGGATTTGATTCAAAGGCACATGCCCCGGGCCCTCGATCATGACCTGAACATCCTTTTCCCAGGCATATTTCGTGAGCTGCCCGAGCGTCATCAACTCGTGAATCTGAGCGCGATCGGTTGCATCCGCGATGCATCCCGGTCTCAGCCCGTCCCCCAGGCTCAGGGTGACGTCGTATTTTCCGGCGATCTCCAGGAGCCTGTCATAATTCTCATAAAGCGGGTTTTCCCTGTCGTGGTGGAGCATCCAGGTGGTCAGAAAGGCGCCTCCTCTGCTCACGATGTCCGTGATTCTTCCCTGATGCTTGAGGGTCTCAAGGGCGGCCCTGGTGAGGCCGCAATGCACCGTAATGAAATCCACCCCATCCGCCGCCTGATTTTCGATGACCTCGAAAATCTTATCGACGGTGAGTTCAATGAGCCCGCCCTTCTGATTGATGGTCTCGACCACAGCCTGATAGATGGGCACCGTGCCCACAGGCACAGAGGATTTTCGAATGATTCTTCCGCGGCAGAGATTGATATCCCCTCCTGTGGAAAGATCCATGACTGTGTCAGCGCCTGCCGAGATGGATACCTCCAGCTTTGCGAGCTCCTCTTCCAGATCGACCTTGTCCGACGAGGTGCCTATGTTGGCGTTCACCTTGATCAGCAAACGCTCTCCAACGCCGCAGGGAACCAGCCCTTTGTGATTCCTGTTGGCCGGGATCACGATCCTTCCTTCCGCGATCTTGTCCCTCAGCCAAGCGGGATCCACCTGTTCCTTTTGAGCAACCGCGTTCATCTCCGGAGTGATTTTTCCGGCCCTGGCATCCGAAATCTGTGTCATAGCCCTTGTCTTCCTTATCCGTTATTTTTTAGTGTTCAGTTTTCAGGGTACTGAAGAATCGTTCGCAGGCGGCAAGCGGTCGTTTGAGAAAGGTCCCGTGTCCCTGAACTCCCGATCATCGTAACGCTTTCACTCTTTGAAACCATGATAAGCCGGCATGTTACACTTTCATTTCATAGAGCTAAAGCGTTACCGATCATTTAATCACTACTGACATCATATAACTTACGAGGTTTCCCTGCAAGCGGCGTTTCCATCCGGTCGGCATTTCCGGGTGGGTTTTGAGACACCAAAGCGGAAAAATCACGGGCCAACGGGCCCGGCGCCACGACCGCAGGAATATCCTTTGTGGATGGCCATATGAGCAAATTCATGTGCCAGCCCCGCTGCGGTTCTGAGGTCACCGGTGATCGCCAGATAGGTGGCCAGCGCCGTTGAAAAGACGCACCCGCTTCCATGGGTGTGCTCGGACTCGATTCTTTCGCTGCGGAAATGGAAAGTCTCGTTGCCGTCGAAGAGCACATCAACACATTCCGATTTCAAATGCCCTCCGGTCACGAGGACATTCGGCCCCGTTTTCCCGATGGTCCTTGCAGCCTCTTCCATATCCGGCGTGCTCTCCACTTTTCGCCCGGAAAGAAGAGAGGCTTCTTCCAAATTCGGCGTTACCACAGTGACCATGGGCATCAGCAGGTTTCTCAGGAGCACCACTGCATCGGCTTCGATCAGCGGTCTTCCGGTGGTGGCCTTGAGAACCGGATCCATCACCACATTCGGCAATCGATGCCTCTCCACCATCTCGGCCACCTTTCGGACGTTTGCCGCGCTATAAAGCATCCCCAACTTGACGGCATCGGGTGAGAGATCTTCCAGGATGCTCTCCACCTGGGTTGCGAGGAAAGCTGCCGGTACCTTGTGAATCGCCGCTATCCCCAGCGAGTTCTGGGCTGTCAGTGCCGCGATTGCCGTAAGGGGGTGAGCACCCAGGGAAGCAACCGTTCTGATATCTGCCTGAATGCCCGCCCCACCGGAGGAATCGGATCCTGCAATGATCAGGACATACTTCATGGCTTGCCAAATTCCCCTGTGACTTCAATAAGTAGAGAACACCCCTGCAAGCTAGCAACGGAGGCTTACCCTGTCAATAATAAAGAGCTTTGTAACCCTGGCCCTTTGACACTAAGGAGTGTTGTCTCCTTGACTTCCAAATCTCTTTCCCATATATGCTTGTCCGAACCGGTCCAGGCGCCGGCATGATCTATTGTCCGGGGGCCGGAGGAGAGCAGCGCGATCCCGTCTTTCGCGGTCACGGCTTTCATTGAAGTCCGCCCATGAACGGAGGCACCTTCTCAGATGGCATTCATTGGACGACGGTTGAAGAGTTTTTTTTCCATTCGCTCCGCCTCGATCACCATAACCCTCACCCTGCTTGTGCTCGTCCTGTTCCTCATAGGTGTCCCCATCCTGGATATGGTCGAGCTCAAAACCTATGATCTCCGTTTTCTTTCCAGGGGAGTAGTGAAGCCTTCGCCGGACGTGGTGATTGCCGTCATCGACGAAAAAAGTCTGGACATGGAAGGACGCTGGCCATGGCCGAGATCAAAGGTGGCCAAGCTCATCGATGTCCTCTCGGAAGAGGGCGCCAAGGTCATCAGCATGGATATCACGTTTTCCGAACCCGATGAGAACACAAACCTGAAATTTCTTGACCACTTCGACCAGAAGATCCGGACTCTGAAGATCGTCGACGATCAGGTAAGATCTTTCGTGACCGAAAGCAGACGAAACGCAGACAACGACCTGATTCTTTCCAATGCCATAAGGAATTCCAGATCAGGGGTCGTCCTGGGCTATTTCTTCCATATGTCAGAGGCCAGCCTGAATTACAGGATAGAAGAGAAGCAGATCCAATCACAACTGAGACGAGTGGCCAAATCCAAATATCCCCTTGTGATCTACAAGGACAAGACTTTGTTGGCCGAACCGTTTATTCCCGCCTATGCACCGGAGGGGAACCTTGAAATCCTGAGTGATGCCGCGCCGGCCTCCGGATATTTCAACATGCTGCCCGATCCGGATGGCATTGTCCGGTGGATGCCTCTGATCATCAGATGCGGTGAGGAGATATTCGCGCCCCTTTCGGTTCAGACCCTCTGGAATTTTCTGGATAGACCTCAGCTCATGGTCAGGGTCGCCGCATACGGGGTGGAGGGCATCCGGATGGGGAACCTGTTCCTGCCCACGGATGAGAACGGGCAGATGCTCATCAACTACCTGGGGCCGGGAAAGAGTTTCCCTCACTACTCCATCACGGACATCCTCTCCAGGAAAACCCCTCCCGGCAGCTTCAAGGACAAAATCGTCCTGGTCGGCGCCACGGCCGTCGGTATCTATGACCTGAGAAACACCCCCTTCTCCCCTGTTTTTCCGGGTGTTGAAATCCATGCCACGGTCATCGACAACATCTTGAACGAACAGTTCATCCACAAGCCCAAATGGACCAGGATTTATGATTGCCTGACCATCCTCATTCTCGGCTTCTTCATCGGTGCCGTAGTGACGCGGGTCGATGCGGTGAAGGGGCTGCTCTTCGCCCTGATCCTCTTCACTGCCCACGTTCTTCTAAGCCAGTGGCTCTTCACGCATTACAGGATCTGGGTCAGCATGGTCTATCCGCTGGTGGCAGGGGTGCTGGTTTACACCTGCCTGACGATTTACCGGTATGTCACCGAGGAAAGAGAACGCAAGAAGATCCGAGGCGCTTTCAGCTATTATGTTTCCAGCTCGGTGGTGAGCGAGATGCTCAAGAATCCGGACAAGCTGAAGCTGGGAGGGGATAAGAAGGATCTTTCCGTGCTTTTCTCCGATATCCGGGGATTCACCACCATTTCCGAAGGGTTGACACCCGAGGAGCTCGTTCACCTCCTCAATGAATATCTTACCGCAATGACGAACGTGGTTTTCAAATACGACGGAACCCTGGATAAATACATGGGAGATGCCGTAATGGCCTTCTATGGCGCTCCGCTGGATCAGGCCGATCATCCATTCAGGGCCTGCCGTTCCGCACTGGACATGATGGAGGAGCTCAGGAAGCTGAACGAGAAGTGGATTCGCGAAGGCAAACCGCCCCTCGACATCGGCATTGGGATCAATACCGGAATGATGATGGTGGGGAACATGGGCTCGGATCAAAGATTCGACTACACCGTCATGGGGGATGCGGTCAACCTCGGATCGCGGCTGGAGGGGGCCAACAAGAATTACCAGACTAACATTCTGATCAGCGAATCCACCTATGAACGGGTAAAAAACTCCTTTGTCTGTATGGAACTGGACAGTGTCCGCGTGAAGGGGAAGTTGAAGCCTGTTAAAATCTTTCAGCTCATGGGAGAGGATGTCCCGCGAAACCGCAGGGAAGCCATCGAACGCTTCAACAAAGGGTTGTCTCTCTATTTACAGCAAAGATGGGATGAGGCCTTGGAAGCGTTCCGTGCTGCAACGGAAATCGATCGGGATCTTTCTGCGGGCAACATTTACATGGAACGTTGTGTAAAACTCAAGGCAAACCCGCCCGGATCCGACTGGGACGGCGTCTTTGTCATGAAGACCAAATAAGAATGGAATAATGGAATACTGGAATATTGGAATAATGGTTGAGTTCTCTGCTTTGACCCATCATTCCATCACCCCATTATTCCACCATTCCATTCTTTCTGCCTATCTCAGCTCCTTCAGATAGTAGTACACCAGCTTTTCGTACTCCAGGATGACCTCCCGAATGTACTTCCTGTGCTTCCACCACTCTTCGGCGCTGAAGTTCGAATAACGGGTGGGAACCACTTGAATACGGATGTCTCTCTCTTCCATTACTTTGGTGAATGTAAGATGGGTCCGCCGTGTGTGGGTAGGAGATGTAATCAGGATGATGGAGCGGTATTTCTCTTTCTCAATCAGATCCCGAACCATATCCGCTTCACCCTTGGTGCTGCCGCTTGGATGTTCGCCGATCAGAATGGCGGATCCGGGCACACCCAATTCCTGAAGAAGCGTCACCATGAGGTCAATTGCGCGGGGATACTCTATTCCCTTGGCTTCCAACAGATGGAGACCGTCGGGCGGTTCTTCCGGGGCAACGAATATCCGGGGTGCAAGTCCTTTGTGGTAGATATCTGCCGTTGCCAGCCCTCTTTCGATGTTTGCTCCGGCAAGGCAAACGAGAAGGTCCGATTTTGAGACATCGTGTTCTATCACCAGAAATTTTCCAATAGCGGTGAGGATCTGGACATGGAAGGCGGCGACAAGGATGTAAGCCAGAATCACCCCCAAAAGAACCGGCTTCAGGAATCGACCTCTGGGGCTTCTCTTCTCCGGTTCGGGCATTCCGGTATCAGGAAGGGTGACGTCTTTATTCAGGAACTTTTCCCACATGTCTTCTTGTCCCTTCGGTTAGACTTTTCCGGTTAGAGATGCTTTGTATTTATCCTTCGTCGTCCTTGTGAAGCGGTCCTCCCTCCTCACTCGGCTCTCTCGGTCCGGCCCCTTGCGCCATCTCTTTTGCGATCTCTCGCATTTTCTTCAATTCGGCGGCTATCCTGGGTTCTCCGGGTTCCTTTTGAGATGCAAAGGCGAGCATCCTGATCGCCTCGTCCACTTCGTTTTTCCCGGCCAGGACCTTGGCCATTCCCAGGTATGCGTAGCGGTCGAACCCGAGATCAATGGCCCGTCTGTAATGTTGCTCCGCGGCCGTTAAATCGCCGAGGCTCAGGCAGGCGTCTCCCATTCTGGTCAAGGCGATTCGAGGCTCCATTCCGCAGAGAATCGCCTTTTCCCACGATTGAAGGCCCGCGTGGTGCTCTCCCAGTCCTCTCAGGCAATCGGCCCTGCCGTGCCATGCAAAAGGATCATCGGGATTCCTCTCCAGGATCCTCTCGTAGTACTCCAGTGCAGTCCTGTACTCCTTTTTCCTGCGAAGCACTTTCGCGGCAGAGGACAAGGGCCTGCATGGATCCGCAGACCCGCCTATCGCCTTTTCATAGTATGCCAGCGCCTCATCGTAATCCCCTTCGGCTTCAAAGACCTCGCCCAACCCCATCAACGCATACGGATCCCGGGGATTCTTTTCCATGGCCTTGCGATAGTATCTCCTGGCCCCTTCGAACTCCCTTTTTCTTCTCAGCCCATCGGCAACCCTTGTCATAACCTGGTAATCATCAGGATAAAAGGACAGATACCGCAGCCATAGATCCAAGGCCCTTTTCAGGTTTTTGAGCCCTCGGCAGGCATCGCCCGCCCCTACCAGGGCGAACTTGTTCTTCCTGTCATACTGGATGGCCCGCTCGTAATAGGCAAGCGCCTCGCCGAATCGTCTGGTCTTCAGGCTGACATCTCCGAGGCCGACAAGACTGTAGACATCCCGAGGTTCGATCTGAAGGGCTGCTTGGTATTTCTTCTCGGATTCGCCATACCGCCGCTCCCGCATCAGTCTTCTTCCCTCTTTTGATAATTCGATGGCCTCGCTCTTTTTGTTCATCATGGATCCTCCGAAAAGACACCATCTCTGACTTGCTTTGCAAAAGATTCTTCCTGTAAGATTTCAGCTGTGGGAACCGTAGCGTTGATGAAAATGCATGAGCTTTTCCGGTACATCTCGTCCCTGAAAAAGGGTTGCCCCGGTGGCAGACCCCTGCTCCATTTTCCAGGAGCTAAAGTGTTACGTAAAGAGTAAACTCAGGTCAACATGAAAGTAAACTGCAATGATCACGGCAAGACCATGGAGCTGTTGGCCCTGCGTGTAAAACTGGAGAAGGGCATCTCCGACCCTGTCGAACTCAGTGAGGTGAAGGAGCGCATCGAAATCCTGGAGAAAGAACTGGGGCTTAATTGACGATGAGGCCCTCCCCCATCTTCTGAGAGCTGGAGTCTTGCATCTCAGAAACTCTTGTCGCTGTCCAGGAGAAGGGTCACAGGCCCGTCATTCACCAGATGCACCTCCATCATCTCCTGGAATCTGCCGGTAGACACGGAAAGACCTTCCGCCCGCAGGGCTCCGACAAAATGTTCATACAGCTCTCTGGCTTTTTCAGGACGGGCGGCTCGTGTAAATGATGGCCTCCGGCCCTTGATGCAGTCTCCCCACAGCGTGAACTGAGATACCACCAGGACCGCACCCCCTGTATCGGAAACGGAGCGGTTCATGAGATCCTTTTCATCCGAGAATATGCGGAGGTGGGCGATCTTACGAGCAAGATACTCGGAGTCTTGTTGCACGTCTCCCTCCCCCACGCCCAAAAAAACCAGAAGACCTCCGCCTATCTCTCCGACTGTGGCCCCGCTGATTTCGACCCTGGCCTCCTTCACCCTCTGCACCACTGCTCTCATGCAAGACCCCTATGGACGATGAATAACGAACGGAACGAATGAATGAATATTGAAGTCGATTGATTTCAGATGGTACATTGGAGATTATGCCCCAACTGATTCTCGTCAATCCCTGGATCCATGATTTTGCCGCTTTTGATCTCTGGTCCAAACCCCTGGGCCTGCTCTATCTTGCAAGTCATCTGCGGCAGGCCGGGTTCAAGATCCATCTGATCGATTGCCTTGGTATCCGTGATGCTGGCACGGCAGATCAGGACTCCGGCCGAAGGCCGATCAGGCGCCTTTATGGGACCGGGAAATTCCCGAGGCATAAAACATCGAGGCCTCTGCCTCTCAAGCATATCCCAAGAGCTTATAGCCGATACGGAATTTCTCTTCAATCGTATGTGGAGGAGATTAGAAAAGTCCGTGAGCCGGCTGCACTTCTGGTTACCTGCATGATGACCTACTGGTACCCGGGAGTGCAGGAGGTCATCCGGATTTTCAAAGAAATCCATCCCGGTGTGCCGGTGATCCTGGGCGGCACCTACGCTCGGCTCTGCCCTGACCACGCGCTTCGAAACGCAGGGGCGGATCATGTCGTATTGAACGATGGAATGGAGGCGGTGAGGAACGTTATCGAAATTCTCCTGGAGCGTGGTATTGAGGCCGAACCGCGGTCGGAGATTTCGGAAGTGAGGCCTTACCCCGCGTTCGACCTTCTGCCGGGGATGGAATACATCCCCATACTCACATCCACCGGATGCCCGTACAGGTGCGCCTATTGCGCAAGCCGCTTTCTTTACCCCCGCACGGAGAGGCGGGATCCCCTGGATGTTCTGCAGGAAATCCTTTTCTGGAATCGGGAATACGGCATCAGCGACTTTGCGTTCTATGACGACGCACTGCTCACAGGGGCGGATTCTCACGCCGCTGTTTTCCTTGAGGAGATTGCGCGAAGAAACCTGGACATCCGGTTTCATACCCCCAATGCGCTCCACGTGCGGGAGATCCGGCCGGAGATTGCAGGACTTCTCTTTCGCGCCGGGTTCCGAACCATCCGCCTCGGGCTGGAGACATCCGACATCCTCCTGCACCACAGGATGGGGGACAAGGTTTCAGAAGGGGAGTTTGAAAGGGCGGTGGAAAACCTGAGGTCTGCGGGTTTCCGCAAGAAAGACATCGGGGCATACATTCTCATGGGCATGCCGGGCCAGACGGTGGAGTCGGTGAGGGAAACCGTTCTCTTTTCCGATAGGGTCGGGGCCATGCCCTACCTTGCCGAATACTCGCCCATGCCGCACACGGCTCTATGGGAAGAAGCAATAGCCGCTTCCGAATATGACCTGGCTTCAGAGCCTCTTTATCACAACAACACCCTTCTCCCATGCTGGGACGAACTTCGGAAGGCCGAAGTGCCTGAACTGAGGGAGTTGGTTCGAAGAATCAGACGCTGACTGAATCGTTGGTAAACAGTGAGATTCGGCCCCGGAGTCGCCGAAACGACCATGGGTCTCGACCGTGGCCGACAGCATTGCAGGAGGTTTCGGGAAAGTGACGCGACCGCCCGGGGGTTCAGTGTTCAGAGTTCAGGAGAAAGCAGCCGAGCCACTGGTTTGAAGAATGGTCCTTGTGTCAGCACCGGTTAATCAGGCTCGCTGCGTATGCGGCTCCGAATCCGTTATCGATGTTGACCACTGTCACGCCGGAGGCGCAGGAGTTGAGCATCCCCAGGAGCGCGGCCACACCTTGAAAGCTCGCCCCATACCCGATGCTGGTGGGAACCGCAACGACCGGCTTGTCCACGAGACCTCCGACAACGCTCGGAAGGGCGCCCTCCATTCCGGCCACAACAATGATGACCGTCGCCCTCGTGAGCTGATCCATGTGTCTCAGCACACGGTGAAGCCCGCAAACCCCCAGGTCATACACGGTCTCCACCTCGTTTCCGAGAAATCGTCCGGTCACGGCGGCTTCCTCGGCAACCGGGATGTCCGAAGTGCCCGCGCTGATGACGAGAATGGTCCCCCTGCCGTTTTTCGGGACCGGGTGGTTCATTACCGTAAGAATCCTCGCCTTCTCATGAATCACGGACTGGGGGTATTTCTCCCTGATTCCTTCGGACTTCTCCGGTGAAAGGCGGGTGATCATAATATTTTCCTTCTGGGCGTGCATGCTTCCCATGATCGCCAAAATCTGGGAAAGATCCTTCCCTTCCCCGAATATGATCTCCGGTGCGCCCCGGCGGATGGATCTATGGTGATCTACGCATGCCAGGCCGATATCTTCAAAAGGGAGCGTCCTCAGTTTCCGCATTGCATCCTCCACCCGGACATCCCCTGTTCTTACATCCTCCAGCAGTTTTTTCAAAAGCTCAGGGTCCAAAACCGTCTCCTATTCTGAGGCGGAGATCGCCCGCCACATGGATTTGCAGAAAATATTGGATACGCCGTTCATGGTGAGGCCTGGTTCTGAGGTATCGAAGGGGTATCGAATTGTAAGCAATTCGGTTTTACTGAAGAAGATGTTCCTGCTCCAGAAATGTCATTGCCCTCTGGCCGATGGTCGTGATCAGGCTTATGGCCCTGGCAAGATGAATGGTCGCCTCCTGGGCCACACCCGAATCCGCCAGGACGGCCGACCGCTCAAGAAGACTTTCGATTCCATCCCAGTCCCAGTCCTTGTGAGTCGCAATCGTCCTGGCGAGAAGGACCTCCTGCGACGCGATCCCCAGAAGGATCCTGATCACCTTTTCACCCCCTGTCCTCTCTTCGGGGCGCAGGCCGGAAACCACCTCCAAGGCCTGTGTGATGACGATGACCGCGCTCTTGATCTTTTCACTCTGCACCAGGGCCAAAATGGCCTCTCCTGTCTTCATTCCTACACCTTGCATGACTTCATTGCGTCCGTGACCTGAGTGAATACATCCGTAAGCCGAAGAATACCGACGATATTCTTGCCGCTTGTGACCAGCAGCGATTGGTGGCGGCCCATGATGAGTTGATGGATGGCCTCATCCAGCGTGGCATCCTCGTTTACGTATTCTCCCTTGGTAGGAGTGTACATGATCGTCTTGACCTTGATCTGGTATGCCTTCCTGCAGATATCCTCCAGAGGCATCTGCCAGAGATCGTATTTTTCCATCATGGACTTGAGCAGTTCCTGGCTGAAGCCGCTGTGCGAAATGGCGCCCACATCTCCCATCTTGACATAGCCGCTCTCCAGGCTGCGAATCACGTCCATCTGGCTCAGTTTTCCGACGATCTTCTCGTGTTCGTCATAGACAAGGATCGCCCGGTGTTTGTAACGATCCTGCCGAAAACTTTTCTGAGCCTGCTCCAAGGCAACGACAGCTTCAAAAAGGGTCGCTTCCTTGGACACGGTGGCGTATTCAGCCAGGGGAACCATGATGTCCTTGACCAGCTTATTTTTCATGGGGTGTCCTCCTGCGATGAGTTCCAATGCCTGAAGGATGTATTCACTCCGGCACTTCAATATATGAGGCAACCCATAGGGTGTCAAGCGATGCCGCGGGATAAGGATACAATCATGGGTAAGCAAGATCACCAAGCTCAAGCCCATGGGAGGGTGTTGATCTCCGCCCTGGTCTCGGCCGGTGTCTTTCTCTTCCTCAGGATGTTTTACCAATGAAGAAGTGAGCAGTAAGGAGTAAGCAGTGAGCAGTTTTTTCCTGACTTCTGACCTCTGACCTCTGACTTCTGGCCTCTGACTCCCGGCTACTGACTCCCGGCTTTCCGGTTTCTCATTCTGGAATGGATTTCGAGCCTCTCGAGGGAGAGCCCGATGGCATCCCGAAATTTTTCGTGACTCTTCATGTAATCTTCGAAGAAGACCTTGACCTCTTCCTCCCTGCCGAGCCCTCCCCAGGGTATGATCGCGGCAATGAATCTTTCATAGTGGACCGGGTGCAGTTCCTCGAGTCTGCCGCGGGAGGAGAGATACCAGTCCCACAACAGGCCCACTGCACTGGGGTTGGCTACCATGGCTCCGATCACAATGAACTTGTTACGGTCCGGGACCTTTTCCAACAGGAACTGCAGGACCTTCCGGATTATGGCATCGTCTTTAAAGCATCCCATGGCCATGAGGATGTTGATCCTCTCGTGCTCGTTTCCGGAAGCCGCGAATGCTCTCTCAAACCACTCCAGGGCTGAGTTTCCTCCGGTCAGGGCGCCGATCTGCATTGTACTTCTCATGATGTCCGGGTGAACCGGCTTGCCTTCGCAGAGCTTGCCGAAGCTGCGCCCGCCGAATGAAAGGGCTTCTGTCGAGCCGTACAGTGCAGCATGCCACAGCAACTGTTCTCTCACTATGGAAATCGCGTGCGGTTCCGCGGGATCCGGCTCATACCCGATCCTGGCAAGAACCCTTTCAAAAAGCTCCTTCCCTGCGGATGCCGCTCTCTTCCGGTCCTCTTCGCCCGAGACCATGAACAGGTGGAACAGATGATCGCTGATACTCACGAGAGGCAGGAATGCATCCTCCTCACGGTAGTATTCCAGAAAGGAAAGGTAAAAGGATGGATCCGTGTCGCCTCTCTTGAGCAAGGCGTAAAGATCATTCTGAAGCCCCCATCTCTCCTCGGGGGAAAGAGCCTTTGACGCAGCCTGTCTTCCGAGTTCTCGCAGGTTCTCCTGCTCTTTGTACCTGACGCGGTAAAAACCGGTCTGTCCTGCGTTGACCAGATAAGCGACAACATCCTCACTGATGGGGATGGAGATATCGCTTTTTTCCATGAGTGCGTGCACGGTTTCCCCGGTCCCTCCCTTTAAAAAGAGCTTCAGCGTAAGCGGAATCATCCATTCGCCTTTGGATGTGCCGGGGATGAACGTGAACCGCTCCTGATGGATATTCAAGACGTCGCCATCTCGGCCGATCTCCAGGATGGGGTAGCCCGGCTGCCCGACCCAGCTCCTGATCATGGTACTGACCGGCTTTGCAGATGCCTTTTCAAACGCATCCCACAGATCATGGCTTGTGGCTGTCCCGTACGCATGCTTCCCGAGATAATGTCGGAGACCTTCCTTGAAGCTCTCACTTCCCACATAACCCTCGATCTGTCTGAGAATGCTGCCGCCCTTGCTGTAGATAATGGGCGCGGTACTCACATTGATGAGCACATGCCCCCCGCCCGGGATCTCGATAGGGATGGTCTGGATCAATCCATCCCTTTCGAACGCGACATTCGTGGTGTTGTTCAAAAAACGCCCCCACATCTCCCACTCGGGGTAGTAGTGGTCCACCACGCCGAAGCCGAAGTACGTTGCAAAGCTCTCGTTGAGCCAAAGGTACTCCCATTCCTTCGGCGTCACGAGATTTCCGAACCACATGTGTGCGATCTCGTGAGCGATGACTTCGCATATTCTTTCCTCACCTGCCTTGGAGGTCTTCTCAGGATCCCTCAGGAGCAGGTTTTCCCTGAAGGTGATCGCCCCCCAGTTTTCCATGGCACCTGCCGAAAAATCCGAGACGGCGATGAGGTCGAGTTTTGGTAAGGGATATCGGATGCCGTAATACCCTTCGGAGAAGGTGAGGGCCTTTCTCGAGAAGCCCAGTGCAAAGTCCCCGTATCTCGCCATGCCCGGGGACGCGGCCAGCCGGATCAGCACCTCGCCCGGGTCTTCTATGAAATCGAATTCACCTACCGCAAAAAAGAGAAGATACGTAGACATGATGGGGGTTGTCTGAAACCTTACGAGCTTTCTCCCGTTTTCCAGAGCGACTTCTTCCTCCACCGGATTGTTCGAAATCGCCGTCAAGCCGTTCTCCACGACGATCTCCACAGCAAAGGAGGCTTTTCTGGCTGGATGGTCAAAACAGGGGAATGCCCTTCTCGCATCGTTTTCTTCAAACTGCGTCACGGCCGCAATCTTCTCAACTCCTTCACGGACATACCTGGTTCTATAGAAGCCGGCCATCCTGTTGTTGATTTCACCGGCATAATCGATCTTGAGAACGAACCTCCCATTCAGCTCCGAAGGCAGGTGGACGGTAAGACTCTCTTTCAGGGGATCCATGGAGAACGCACACTTCATCTCATCCTTGCCGTTCGCCACCCGGCAGTTCCAGATCGCGAGCTCCAGCCCGTTCATGGGAATCGTCTGCACAGGCCCGGATGTTTCGATTTCGATCTCGGCTTTCCCTTCGAACCGAAAGCGTTTAAGATCCGGCTCCAGATGGAGCCTGTAATGCAAAGGTTTGAGTTCGGCCATATTTCTCGCCTTTCTTAAATGAGGATAAGGAGTCAGAAGACAGAAGTCAGGAGATTTTATGAAACCTGTCCCGGCGAAGGCCGGGAACCGGATTCCAGGTGTTCTGCAAGGTCTTGAAAATGCTGGATCCCGGTCTTCACCGGGATGACGGAAAGAGGGTATTTTCGACTTCTTACCAGATCATCAATGTTCGATGCTCATTCTCTCTTAATTCCTGACTTCTTCTTCTGACTCCTGTCTTCTGTCTCCTGTCTTCTGACTTCTGTCTTCCGTCATCTGTCTTCTGACTTCTGTCTTCCGACTGCCAGAAACTTGGATGGAAGGCTCTGTTCGCCTTCCAACTTCAAGTCTCTCAGGATCATCATTGTCGCCACTCCGTGTGCGAGGAACACGCCCTCTTGGTTGAAAATAGAGGCTTCGGCGAGGCATAGCGTTTTGCCTATTTTGATATTCCTCCCTTTTGCGACCAGGTATCCCTCTGCGGCAGGAGAGAGAAAGTTGAGTTTTATCTCCACGGTGGTCAACCCTAACCCCTCTTCGAGAAGAGGGTATACGGCCCAGAAAGCCGCAGCATCCATGACTGATGAGTACACACCGCCGTGAACAATGCCGAAGGGCTGAAGATGCTTTTTCTGAACCATGACCTCAAGACGTGACCGCCCGAGCGCCAGAGAGCGGATCTCCATTGAGATCAACTCGAAATAAGGACATCGGTTTACCAGCCTTTTCACCGCTCTCACATAATCAGGATTCAATGTTTTCATAACCACTCACCCGCCGGATTCAACAGCGCCTGATTTTGATACTCCTTCCTCCCTGCCTCCTTTGATCCCAAGATCCGGGATCGTAACCGGCACAAGTTAGCGGTTCATCGTTCACATGTCAAACCCGTCGAGCGACGGTGCCCTGCTGTCAAGTTTTTGACTCCAGACCAATCAAATGATGGGAGAATCAGAGAAGAAAAAGACGATAAGAGCGCCCCGAGGACGGTTCTTCTTTCGAAAAAAATATCCCTTTCAATTCAATTTCTTACACGAAAGGAGCATCTTTGGGGTCAGCGGGCCGGCACTTTTTGCCCTTGTTGTTGCATATGGCATACTCTTTGCTGCATTCGCAATCAGCGACGGGTGAGCACAGTTTCCCTCAAACAAGTTGGTCATCCCGACCGAAGCGAGAGATTCTGAAATCCTCATAGGTATGAGATTTCTCCTCCGCTTTCGCCGGTGTCGAAAAGATTGCATTCTGTGTCTTTCATGGACACGACTCCAGCTAATGTAAAGAACCGCCCCGGAAGGGCGGGACTTGAGATAAGGGACGGCCGAAGGCTTCATGAGCATGAGGGCTAAGACATCGATCCTGTTCTCCGTGATTATCGCCGTTACGCTGGGAGTCACGGGCGTGTTTCATCTCAAGTATTTCGAAGATTCCCTGCGGAATTCCGTTCTCCATGGGCTTGAAGACGTGAGCGGTGCGACCTCTCAATTGATCTCCCGCTTTCTGGCGGATACGCTGAAGGAGGCGGAGACCATCGCCGTCTCTTTGCCCGAAGAATTCATCGAGAAAAGGGACATTCTCAAAATAGAAGAACGGCTCAAGCTCTACTCGGAAAAACTTCCCAAGTTCGAAAATGGAATGTTCCTCCTCGATGAAAAAGGCGTTCTTTGGGCGGATTACCCCGCCCATCCCGAGGTGCGGGGGAAATCCTTTGCGTTTCGTGAATACTACAAGAAAACCATGGAGGAAAATCGGGGGATCATCGGCACTCCGTATCGGTCGGCGAGATCGGGTATGCCGGTCCTCACTTTCACTGCCCCTCTTCGGGCATCCTCAGGACGGTTGATCGGCATCCTGGGTTGTTCCGTGCAGCTCACCTCCCTCAGTGCGCTGGAAGGGATCCGCCTCGCCCGAATCGGGGAAACAGGATACATCTACGTATATAACCGCGACAGGCTCATGATCCTCCATCCGAACCGTCAGAGAGTTCTGAAGAAAGACGTGCCGGCCGGCTCGAACAAGCTCTTCGATGCCGCCATTGAGGGATTTGAGGGAGTGGGGGAGACGGTGAATTCCATAGGGATCTCCATGCTCATCTCCCTCAAGCAGATTCAGGGCACGGATTGGATACTTGGCGCTCAGCAACCCACCCAAGAAGCCTTTGCCCCTATCCGCGAAGCCCGAAACCGTACTCTTGCCAGTATTCTCTTCGCTGTATTCATCGCTGCGATCCTGGCCTATGCCACCATTTCGCGGATCACGATGCCTCTTTTGAAACTCCGGAAGGCGGTAATGCTGCTTGGCAATGCAGGAGAGGAAAGAGAGGCGGGCATAAAGAAGAAGTACCTTCAGGAACTGGAGGGGATTGCCAGAGAGGGGGAAATAGGGGATTTGACCAGAGCATTCGTTTCGATATCCGGACAACTCGACAGGACCATGGGATCCCTGAAGCTTTCCGTCAGCGATTGGGAGCGCACGTTTAACTCCGTATCCGATGCCATCCTCATCGTGGATGCGGAAACGAGAGTAATACGTCTCAACGGTTCCGCCAGGACCATCCTGAACGATCAGCACACGGGCGTAGTCGGGAGAAGACTCGCCGATCTCCTCGATCATGCCAGAATTACGGATTATTGTCTTTTTGAGGGGGAAATGTACTCCCCTGAACAGGCATTCCTTCTGGAATTGAATAGAGATGGGGCAACCTACACCTTCGAGGTCAGTATGACCCCCCTGATGCAAAGATCGGAGAGGGTCGGGACGGTGATCGTTGCCAAGGATATAACCTCCAAGGTTCAGGCCGATGCGGAAAGGAAAGTTCTCGAGGCTCAGCTGCAGCAGGCCCAGAAAATGGAGGCGATTGGAACGCTCGCAGGCGGCATTGCCCACAACTTCAACAACCTTCTCATGGGTATCCAGGGGAATGCCGCACTCATCCTCATGGATACCAATCCGGATCACCCCCATTATCAGAAGGCAAAGAATGTCGAGAAACTTGTTCAGAGCGGTTCCAGGCTCACGAGCCAGCTCCTGGGGTATGCAAGGGAGGGAAGATTTCAGATCAAACCCCTTTTGCTGAACAGACTCATAAAGGAAATCAGTGAACCCTTTGCCTTGGCGAGAAAGGATATCCGGGTCCAGCAACGCCTTTCAGAAGATCTGCTGACGGTCCTTGCCGACCGGGGGCAGCTCGAACAGGTCCTGATGAATTTCTATGTCAACGCTGCGGATGCCATGCCGAACGGCGGCATCCTTGAGCTGAAGACGGAAAATGTCACCCATGAGATATTTTCCCGTAAGGTTTTCGGCCTGAAGCCGGGAAGATACGTGCACCTGGCCGTGAAGGATACCGGAACAGGAATGGACAGGAAGACCCTGGAGCGGATCTTCGAGCCTTTCTTCACGACCAAGGCCGTGGGCAAAGGAACCGGGCTCGGTCTGGCCTCCGTCTATGGAATCGTCAAAGCCCATGGCGGATTTGTCGATGTGGAATCCGAGGCGGGTCGGGGCTCCACCTTTCACGTATATCTGCCGGCCACCAATGAGAGAATTCATAGGGATCAGGAGACCGCTCCCGTTCTCACCAGGGGAAACGAAAAGGTGCTTCTCGTGGACGACGAGGAGATGATCCTGGACATCGGCCAAAAAATACTCAACGCCATGGGGTACCATGTGTCCCTGGCAAAGAGCGGAAAAGAGGCGATCGACTGGTATCGGGAACACAATGGAGAAATCGATCTCATCCTTCTCGACATGGTGATGCCGGACATGTGCGGGGGAGAGACGTTCGACTGTCTTAAAACGATAAACCCCGGCGTAAAGGTTCTTCTTTCCAGCGGGTACAGTATAGACGGACAGGCTGCGGAGATTCTGAAGAGAGGGTGCAACGGTTTTATTCAGAAACCCTTCAACATGGAGCAACTCTCGCAGAAGATCCGGGACGTACTGACACAGGTCCAGCCCGGCTGTCTCTCTTGACACGCCATCGGCCCCTTCCTATAGTCTCCTCAGATTCTTCAAGAAAGAGTGCTGCATATGGACGAAAACGCGACCCCCAAAAACCGGGATCATCCCGATAGGTTCATCAAGGCCTATCATGACTTCAGAGAACAGATCGATATCACAAGGGGCGGGGTTTTGCCGGAGGTGGACGATCTGGTTTGCTATATGCTCATCGGTTTTCCCCGTGTTCCTGCTGACGATGAAAGTGGGGAAAATGCGAAGATGGATGCCATAGATCAGAGAGTGAGCATCTTCAAGGCCTTGTTCGTGGAGATCAACAAGGACAGCCCTGAGGGATTTGTGGACGAAGGATTGAGGCGGTACGATCAGGCGGCTCTGACGGCCAAGACCCTCCTGGAGGAAGGAAACGAAGCCCCCCCCTGCTGATCGCCGACCGTTCACAGGCAACCTGACCTCTAATCCCATACGACACAGCCATGTCATGGCTTCTGTCCCCGTCCCAGGGATAGTCCTCTCAAGAACATGAGAATCATCCGGTATTTTCTTCTTCCCGGGCTTCGTGGTATGAATAGACTATTATTCTATTGACTGCGGAGCATGGAAATGAGCCGAAAGATCGACCTGAATTCGGATGTGGGCGAGAGCTTTGGAACCTACAAGCTTGGACTGGATGAAGAGGTTATCCCTCTGATTACATCCGCCAACATTGCCTGCGGATGGCACGCGGGCGACCCTGGGGTCATGAGGCGTACCATCGCTCTCGCGAAGCAGCACGGGGTCGCCCCGGGCGCCCACCCGGGATTTCCCGATCTCCTGGGGTTCGGACGGAGGAACATGGATGCCACTCTGGAAGAGATCGAGGACTATACCACCTATCAGATAGGCGCTCTCTCAGCCTTTGCCTCCGAACAGTCCATGTCGCTCCAGCATGTGAAACCTCACGGCGGCCTCTATAACATGGCTGCGAAGGATACGCGCATTGTGGAAGCCGTTGCAAAGGTCCTTTCGCGTCTGAACAAGGAGCTCATTCTTGTAACCCTGGCGGGCCCTCATAGAAAAGAAATAGAGGAGATCGGCGACTGTTACGGCATTCGTATCGGTTTTGAATTTTTTGCCGACAGGGGTTACAACTCGGACGGGACCCTGGTCTCCAGAAGGGAATCCGGCGCAGTCATCCACGATCATCAGGTTGCGGCACAGAGGGTGCTGAAAATGGTAAGAGAAGGCAAGGTCATCAGCAGGGAAGGCACGGAAATCGCTCTTTCCGCTCATACGATTTGCGTTCACGGGGACAATCCCTCTGCAGTCCTGTTAACCGGGACCATCAGGGAAGCGCTCATTCATTCCGACATTGCAGTTGCACCCATGAGGACTTTTATTTGATCTATCCGGAACCTATCTTCAGACCGATGGGGGACAGGGCCCTCCTCGTGGAAACCGGAGACAGAGTCGACCCTTCGGTAAATCGAAAAGTCAGAGAGCTCTTTGCCGCCCTCAGGCAGGTTCCTATCGAAGGGGTGCTCGATCTGGTTCCCGCTTACCGCTCCCTGATGATCGTGTTTGATCCGCTCAGGATTTCCCTCGCCACACTTGAGCGGCAGCTGCTCCTCCTGCATGAGTCCGCCGACCCCTCCGAGCTGCCTCAACCGCAGACCATTGAGGTGCCTGTGCGCTACGGCGGAGAAGAGGGTCCTGATCTGGAATGGGTGGCACGGTATCACGGGATAACACCGGAAGAGGTTATCCGGCTTCATACCGGAGCGGTGTACCGGATTTACATGATCGGCTTTTCCCCGGGGTTTCCCTACATGGGGGAGTTGCCCGATGGACTCATCACTCCCCGAAGGGAAACGCCCAGAGTGAAGGTAGCTCAAGGCTCCGTGGCCATTGCCCAGAACCAGACCGGCATCTACCCCGTGTCGAGTCCGGGTGGATGGCAGATCCTTGGCCGGACCTCCCTTTGCCTCTTCGACGCTCACCAATGGCCCCCAACACCGCTTCAGATGGGGGACTTCGTAAAATTCGCGGCTGTTTGAGAGAGTGCTTGCAGATTGGAAGGAAGGCTCCCCTGATGAAAGTCGTAAAGGCCCTCGAAATCCTTTTGCCCGGTCCGCTGACGACCGTTCAGGATCTGGGCCGCTATGGTTTCGGGTGCTATGGAGTCCCGCCGAGCGGTGCCATCGACTTCTTTGCTCTGCGCGCGGCCAACCTGATTGCAGGCAATGCAGGGGGAGAGGCCTGCCTTGAAATCACCCTGACGGGTTTGAAGGCCAGGATTCTGACCGACCTGACACTCGCAGTCACGGGCGGTGACCTGCAGCCACGATTGAACGGCCATCCGCTTTCCATGTGGGAGGGTCATTCCGCGAAGCCTGGAGATATCCTCTCTTTCAAAGGGACGAAAAGCGGCTGCCGTGCCTATCTTTCCCTGGGAGGGGGGATCAGCCTGGAACCCGTCCTGGGGAGCAGATCCACGAACATCTCTTCGGGTTTTGGAGGACCCGAAGGAAGAGCGCTTCGGAAGGGCGATGTGCTCTATTCAGAATCACCCCATCTCCATCTCGGACGTGCAGGGGTCTCCCTCGACAAGGATCGTATCCCCCACTATGGGCAGGAGTGGTCCTTGAGGGTTCTGCCGGGCCCCCAGCATGAAGACTTTCCCGGTACGGCCATGGGGTTGTTCATGTCCTCTTCATACGCAGTCACCCAGCAATCCGACCGCACCGGCATACGGCTGTCGGGTCCTCCTCTCCATCGGAGCACGGGGCTTGCGGAATCCATCATCTCTGAAGGGGTGGTACCCGGGGCGATCCAGGTTCCGGGCGACGGGCAGCCGATCATCATCCTTGTGGAGACCATCACGGGCGGATACAGGAAAATCGCGACCATGATATCCGCCGATCTCCCCCTGCTGGGCCAGATGAAACCAGGGGACAGGGTGAAGTTTGTGGAAGTATCCAGGGAAGCGGCGCTCGAGGCGCTGAGAATCTCTGAAGAGATTCTGCGGAGCATTGGGGACAGTGGATAAGAGCGGTACGAGCAACAAAACGCATTTCGCAGTACCGGATAGGCGTGCATCAGACCGATCCGTCGGATCAGACCCATCGGACCGATCGGTCTGAAAAGGAAGCGCGACTAAAAGACAGAACCTTCGTCCCACCGGTGGTTACCGCAAGCTCTGCAGTTGCTATGCGTCTCCCAGTTTCTCGAGCTCCCTCTTCTTCTCCAGGATCTTCTCTTCAAGGTCTTCGATGATCTGGAGCTGATGCGGGCGAACGGAATGGGCCGGGAGAGCAGCTTCCCGGTCCTTCAGTTGGGCTTCGAGATCTTTGATTTCTTTCTCCAGTTTATTTTTTTCGCTAAACATTTCCTGCGACTCCTTATCGCCCGATCAGTCCGATCCGGCGGATCCGACTAATCAGTCTGATGTCTCCATCGGACGAGTGCCCCTGCACTCAGGGTAACCGCAGCATCCCCAGAATCGCGATCCTGCATTCTTCCCCTTGCGGGCAATCCGCAAGGCCATGGTCTTGCCGCATACTGGACACACAGGGCCTTGGCTCTCCATGGGAGGTTGCTCTCGCCGCTTCTCGATTCTTGCCGCTGCGAGCCGTTCGCTGTAGCCCCCCTCGTCAATAAACTGGCGCTCCAGCCCGGCAACCTGCCGATCAAGCAGGTAGTTGGCCTGGTGAATCAGGCAGATGATTGCGTTGGCGATCACTTCCAGGTTGGGTTGGCTCAGCCATTGAGCATAGGCTTTCCAGTCGGACCGATCAGTCTGATCCGACCGATTGGTCCGATCACTCCTTTTCCCGACTTCCCGAACGGCCTGTGCCCTGGGATCATCTTTCCCCCATTGTGTCAGCCCCCTTTGTCGCAGGAAATCCTCATAATCGAGTAGAAGTTCGTCAAGACTTGCCCTGGCCACATTGACCAGACGCAGCTCGGTCTGGCTCGAGGTAGCCGATGCGCGGCTGCCCTCTGCGATGTTCTGTCTTCCGCTCCGGGCCGCCTGCACCATCTGATCATGCGTACGCGACCGCTTGTCCACAAAGCGGTCGCAGAAGGACACCGTGGCATCGTAAATGACCGTAGCAACCTGAAAGCTGCGGAGCTTTCGGTAACCACCACTGGCACGAAGGGTCCTGTCCCGATGGGCAGCCTCCTCGGACCGATCCGTCCGATCGGACTGATCCGACCGATCGGTCCGATGGCTGCCAGTCGGCCTTCCAGGATTTCTCACGTTGCTCATACCAGGAGGGTTCTCCCACTCACCAGGATCCTATATCCCCAGGAACGCGGATCGAAATCGCTGGTCGGCAAGAAGCTCTTTTCCGGTTCCCTCCACGACCACCCTCCCGGTCTGAAGCACGTAGCCCCTGTCGGCAAGGTCCAGGGCCTCTCGGACATTCTGCTCGATAAGGAGGATCGTCATGCCCTTCTCCTTGAGCTTCCTTACCGTATCGAGCACCTCATCCACAAGAATGGGTGCAAGGCCGAGCGATGGCTCGTCGAGCATGAGAATGCGGGGGTTGGACATGAGGCCCCTGCCGATGGCGACCATCTGCTGCTCGCCGCCGGAGAGAGTGGATGCAGGCTGTTGACGGCGCTTGCTGAGGGTGGGAAAAAGGGTGTAGACGGACTGAAGGTTTTCTTCGATCCTCTGCTGGTCCTTGAGGATGTATGCGCCGAGCAGGAGATTCTCTTCAACGGAAAGAGGCCTGAAAAGCATCTTTTCCTCCGGCACGTAAACGATCCCGAGATGAACGATCTTTTCGGTCCTGAGTCTCTGGATTTCCCGGCCCATGAAGAGAATACGCCCCCCACTCACGGGTTGAGATCCCATGATGGCCCGAAGGAGGGTTGATTTGCCGGCGCCGTTCGAGCCCACGACAGAGACGGTCTCCCCTTTTTGCACGCTCAGAGAGACTCCCTGAAGCACCGGAAGTCCGGAATACCCGACCCGAATATCCTGGACCTCCAATACCGGGACTCCCGCTTGGTTGTCTTGATTCACAAGTTGCCCTCGATCGTCATCTGAACTTCAATGCGGCCGTGCGTCGGACCGATCCGCCGGATCCGTCTGATCGGACCGATCAGTCTGAAGGAACGCACGGCCGTGTCCCCTGTCATTCTTCCATCCGTGTTCATCGGTGTTGATCCGTCCCATTTTCCCGGGTCTCCGGATCCATTTCCGCCGCAAACCGTTCCCCGAGATACGCCTTGATCACCCTGCGGTCCCGGGAGACCTGTTCCGGGGACCCGTCCGCGATCAGCTTTCCGTAATCGAGCACGATCACCCTGGCGCTCACCTTCATCACAAGTTCCATGACATGCTCGATCAGCATGACCGTCACACCCAGATTATCGTGGACATGCCGAATGCTTGTCATGATCTCCTCGATCTCGCTCGGGTTCAGCCCTGCAGCCACCTCGTCCAGCAGAAGGAGCTTGGGCTTTGTCCCGAGGGCGGTAGCCATGATTACCCTTTTCTGGGCAGCCACCGGCAGTTCTTTGACCCGGCTTTCCGAAAGGGTGTGGAGCTTGAGCTCCTTGAGAATGTCCCTTGCCTTCTCCCTTGCCTTCGTCCTCGACCGGGTGTGCATGAAGCAGCCCACCATGACGTTTTCCTCGACCGTGAGATCCCCCGAGGCCACATACACCTGGAAGGTCCTTGCCATTCCCCTTCTCGCCACATCGTAGGCCTTCTTGGTCGTGATCTCTTCGCCGTCGAAAAAAATCCTGCCGGAGGTGATGGGGTGGAGACCCGAAATGCAGTTGAAGAGCGTGGTCTTGCCGGCGCCGTTCGGGCCTATGAGCCCCACCAGCTCGCCCTTTTCGAGGGAGAAGGAAACGTGATCGTTGGCCCTCAGCCCGCCAAAGTCTTTGGTCACGGCATTGAGTTCGAGAAATGCCATCACCGTTTCCTCCTTCGCCGGACCTTTTCGACAATCCCCCAGATGCCCCTGGGCTCAAAGGCGGAGATGACCATGATGATGATTCCATAGATGATCAGGTCGATTCCCACCAGCCCCGCTGCAGCGCCCAGCCATTCCTTCAGATAGCTTTTCAGGGGGATCAGGATTCCGGCTCCGATCACGGGACCCCACAGGGACCCTGCGCCTCCCAGCATGGCCATGAGCGCGATCAGGATGGAGATGTCGAGGCTCATGGTATCCTCAGGCTCGATGTTCTTCACATAACAGGCATGAAACGAGCCCACGACGCTCACGAATCCGGTGGCAATGGCATAGGTCTTGATCTTGGCCCAATGGGCGTTGATACCCAGTGAGCGTGCGATGTCTTCATTGTCCTTGATACAGCGGAGCTGAAAACCGAGCCGGGACTTGCGAAACCAGTTCAGGTAGAGGATGCCGAGGAAGAAGAATCCCAGGATAACATAGTAGTAGTATACGTCTTCCTTGAAAATGAGTCGTAGAAAATCGGGCGGCTGGTACTTGATGGGCGAGATCCCGAGCCCGCGCGCGGCTCCGACGAAGTCCCATACCTCGAAGATGTCCTTGAGGACGAGCGATGTGGCAATGGTGGCTATGGCGAAATAATGTCCCTTCAGACGGAAAAGAGGATAGCCGATGATGAAAGACCACAGAACCGAAAAACACACCCCTATGGGCATGGAAACCCAGAACGGAATATCCCAGCGGATCAGCATGACCGCCGTGGTGTAGGCGCCTATCCCCACGTACTGCGCCTTTCCGAGATCCACCTGCCCCCCATATCCGCCGATGGTATTCCATCCCATCCCATAGATGGAGAACATGAGGAACTGGATCATGGTGGACATGGCAAAGGAGGAATGGGGGAACAGAGGAAAAGTCAGGAATAGGGCCGCGAGAGTCCCTGCAATAATGAGGTCGAGCCGGGGGAAATCCGAGAAGTCAACGGCGTTCTTTATTGCTTCCATCCGAAAAGCCCCCTTGGCCGCACCACCATGATGACGAAGTAGGCCACGTAGATCCACATGTACTTGAAGGAGGTCATGGGCACATGGGCCATCCATGTCGAATCGGTGATGTAGGTGAAGAAGTCCCAGATTCCCGGGATCTCCATGATGAGCCCCACCACCAGTCCGGCAAAGAATGCACCGGATACGCTCCCGAAGCCGCCCAGCGCTACAACGGCGAACGCGATCATCGTGAAGAGCAGCCCCACAAAGGGGTTCACGGCCCAGAAGTTGACGATCAGTGCGCCTGCTATGGTCACCGTCGCACCGCCGATCCCCCAGGCAAGGGAGTTCATCCATTCGGTGGGAATCCCCATGTAGCGGGCGCCCTGTCCGTTCAGTGCGGTTGCGGTCAGTGCCTTTCCGAGCTTGGTTCGGGTCATGAGCAGCCAGACCGCCAGGAAGGAGAGGACCGAGAGAATGGCCGCTGCGAGCTTGGTCGCGGGAATGATGATGCCCAGTCCCAGCTCAAAACTCTTCCCCACCAGAATGCCGCTGTGAAGCGCTCGATCCTCGGAGCCGAAAACGAGAAGGGCCAGGTTTCTGAGGAAAAGCATGAGGCCGAATGTGCCCAGGAGTTGGGCCACCAGAGGACCCCTCAGGAGATACCTCACGAAACCGGCGTAACAGAGGAGTCCCAACAGAAAGCCGACCAAAGCGGCGACAGGGAGGGTGAAGAGGGGGTCCATTCCAACTGCCTGGGCGGTCAGGAGCCCCGTATACATGCCGAGCATCAGGAACTCGCCATGGGCAAAGTTCACTATATCCATCATTCCCCAGATGATGGTCAGGCCCAAGGCCACAAGTGCGATTACCATTCCCAGGAGAAGTCCGGAAACAATGGCGCCGAAAAGGATTTCCATTCTGTGGACCTCAGAACAGATCCAGGATGCATGATACAGGATTCAGGATAAAACCAATTAGGATCCTGCATCTTTGATCTTGCATCTTGTATCCTGTATCTTGCATCTATGCCGAAATAACACGGGCGCACCCCTCGAACCCCTTGCGGGGAATCGAGGGGATCATGTGATGACCTGTTGCTTGGGGGGAATCAGAACCCCTTCAAAGGATAGATCAGGTTGGCAGACGCCACGTCGAAGGGATAGGCAATCTCCAGAATGATGTTGCCGTCCTGGTCCTTTTGATACTGGCCGATCATGCCCGTTCCAAGGATATTCTGCCCGATGTCGTCTCCGCTCGTTGCAAACTTGATCCCCGACCAGGGCACGATGAGCTGATCTCCCGCAATCTGGATTTCATTGCATGCCTTCTGTATGGCGGCGGGCTCTGTGGAGCCGGCCTTCTCCAGGACTTCAACCCAGGCCTGCACTCCGGTGAAGGATCTTGCGGATGCGCCGCTGAAATCGCGGCCCGTTCTCTCCTTGTAGAAACCGTTGACCTCGCCGGCCACCTTCTTCACCTGGGCGAGTTTGGGCAGGAACACGGTTCGGGTGAGAACGCCGATGATGCCTTCACGCAGATTGTCCTTGAACTCGGGCGCTTCGAATCCGGCATCCTGTCCCCAGATGAGTTTGGGCTGCGCCTTCTGGGCTTTCAACGTCTTCAACATCAGAATGGCGTCGGAGGCATAGGAGGCAAAAAGCATCGCGTCCGGTTTCACCGCCTTCAGGGAACCCACCTCGCTGGAGAGATCCGTTGATTTGGCTGCATAGAGGATGGATTTCTTCACCTCAAAGCCGTAGCTCTTTGCGAAGCTTTCAATCAGGATCGACACGTTGGAACCCCACTCGGTCTTTTCGCAGGCCGAGGCCAGGGTCTTGAGTTCGCCTTTGGGGACCGCCTTCACCCCTTTGGCTTTACCTTCGGTCAACCCTTTTAGAAATTCAAAGAGATCTTTCGTGAAGGTCTCATCATGAGGCGTGGTTCTCCAGAACCACTTGTAACCCTGCTTGGTAAGCCCCGGCGACGTGGAGGAATCGTTGATCATGGGGATACCGTGCTGCTCGCATACGGCGCTCACGGACTTTGTAACCGAGCTGTGATAGCATCCCACGATGCCGACCACCTTGTCGTCCAGGATGAGCTTCTTCGCAAGGTCCGCACCCAGGGTGGGATTCCCCTCGTGATCCTTGAAGACAAGCTCGATCTTCGCCCCTTTCAGACTCTTGATCCCTTCATTCCTGGCCATGTTCATGGAGATTTTGTCAAAAACCTTATTGGCAATCTCCGCAGCCAATTCCGCACCCGCACGGAGCTCGCGCCCCTCTGCGGCCGATCCGCCCGTCAACGGGTAAAGAGCCCCTATCTTGATTGTCTCGGCAGCCCATACCCCCGAAGAGAAGAGTATTGCGAATAAAGCCACCAACGTGAAAAGAACCAGTCCTCTCTTTCCTAGTGCCCTCATCTCACTTCCTCCTTCCTCAATGGGATTCCTCCATCTCCGGCATGTTGCACCCTCGACTGCTCGGGGGCTCAAAGCACTCCGCTTTCAGCCATTCACCGGAGCCGACCAGCCACTGAAATCCGGGTCATGTTAGGTTAAAATAACCAAAAGTGTCAAGGTATTCCCAAGCCTTTGAGCATTAGTTGAATTGCAGTGGGTTGTGCGTTGCGGGTTGAGGTCTTTTTCACCACCAAGGGAGGAAGATCACGAAGATGGTCAAAACAAAATCGCGACCACTCCACATCCAATTTACATATGCTAGTCACAACCCGCTAGGTGCCGGATAGTCGAAGGAATCGCAACACGGAGGTTGCTCCTACACGATAAATCGAAGTTGACAATGGTTCGGATCTTTGTTTTCCATTCGACGTTGGACGTTCGATGTTCGATGTTGAACGTTCGTCTTTGAACTTTCAGAGGATCGTCAGCTCTTCATCCCTGAGATCTGAAACGAACATGTGTCCGGGCGAATGGGTGATCGCCAGGGGAACACGAGCCGAGAGCACGGCTGCCTGGGATGTGACGCCGCAGGCCCAGAACACGGGAATCTCCCCGGGATGGATGGTGACAGGATCACCGAATTCGGGTTCGGCCAGGTTCCTGATTCCGATCTCGTCCGGGGATCCAAAGTGGATGGGCGCGCCGTGGGTCAGGTAGAAGCGCGTTGTCACCTGGGCGGCGCGGATGGCCTGGTCCGGCTTCATCGGCCTCATGCTGACCACCAGGGGCGAGGAAAAAGGGTCTGAGGGCGCGCAGACCCTGTTGGTGACGTACATGGAGACATTTTTCCCCTCTTCGATATTTCGCACAGGCAGCCCGGCTGCAAGCAAGGCATTCTCGAAAGAGAAGCTGCACCCAAGAAGAAAACTGACCATCTCTTCATTGAAGATGTCGGACACACTGTCTACCTCCGACTTGAGGATCCCCTTTTCATAAATCCTGTACTTCGGCAGATCCCTGCGAAGATCCGCGCCGGGCGCAATTCTGGGCTCGTACTGACCAGGCTCCAGCACGTCCAGTATCGGGCACGGCCTCGGATTCCGAACGCAGAAGAGCAGAAAGGGAAAGGCCTCCTCTCTCGGCAGCATCACCAGGTTGGCCTGGACATATCCCGGCGCAAGACCCGAGGTCGGTCCTTTCCATTCAGCAGTTCTGATGGTACTCCTCAACTGTGCAGGGGACATGGTCCTTTCCATTCGATTTTGCCTCCTCGGATGGTCTTTTCGACAATCATAGGATTATTTTCACTGTATGGCTACCGTGAAGGAGGCTCCTCATTTCCCCTTGCCCCTTTTTTCGTTTCCTCCTATCCTTTGTCTTAAATCATCAAGACAGCAGGAAAGGAGACATGCCATGAGTAAGTTCTTCTTTGCGTTTATTGCCGTCACAGCCGCATTCCTTCCTGTGGAGGCGGCATCCTTTGAAACAGACATTCTCCAGACGTCGGGAGGGCCTCTCAAGATCGGCTTCATCGGCCACGGGACGCTCCTCTTCGATTTCGGAGGCAAAATCATCCATGTCGACCCGGTCGGCCAGTATGCGGAGTATACGGGCATGCCGAAGGCGGACCTCATCCTTGTCACACACGAGCACGGCGACCATCTCGATCCCAAGGCGATTGAGAAGATCCGCACGGACAAGACCCGGATCGTGCTGACGGAGGCCGGAGCGGGAAAAGTCCAGGGTGGAATCGTTATGAAGAACGGGGATGTGAAAAGTGTTGGAGGGATCAGGGTCGAAGCCGTTCCCGCTTATAACCTCGTCCACATGCGAACCCCGGGAACCCCGTTCCATCCCAAAGGGAACGGCAACGGCTATGTCATCTCCTTTGCAGACAAGCGCGTCTACGTGGCCGGCGACACGGAGAACACCCCGGAGATGAAGGGACTCAGAAACATCGATGTGGCCTTCCTTCCAATGAACCTGCCCTACACCATGACCCCCGAGATGGTGGCCGATGCGGCAAAAGCCTTCAAGCCCCGGATCCTCTACCCCTACCATTACGGGGAGACCGATCTTTCCAGGCTTCAGGCATTGATGAAGGACGAAAAGAGCGTCGAGGTCCGCATACGGCAGATGAAGTAATGGTCGATCAGAGCAAACCGCAGACAAGCGATCCTTACCTGTATGATCTGGACCAGGCCCCCCCGCCGCATCTGGCCTTGCTCTATGGGCTGCAGTGGGCCTTTATCATGTTTCCGGCGCTGATCATCGCCTCCACTCTCGGTGTGAACGCGCTTGGCCTCACAGGGGCCGCCGAGATCCGTTTTCTTCAGCTCACGCTTCTCACTTCAGGATTTTTCACTGCCGTGCAAACGCTGTGGGGTCACCGTTATCCACTGCTGGAAGGCCCTTCCACCGCGCTTGTCCTCTCTTTCCTCCTTCTTGCACCCTACGGACCGGAAGCCATTCAGGGAGGCATGATAATTGGTGCCCTGCTGGTCATACTCGCTGTGGCTTCCCGGCAAATCGAAAGGATGACACGCTTCTTCACACCCAATGTGGTAGGAGTCGTTCTCATGCTGATCGCCCTGGGACTTCTCCCGCCCTTGCTTTCGTTCCTCACTGAGATGGAAGGGTCCGGGTCTCACGGCGATTACCGCATCTTCATGATCAGTCTCGGCCTCATCCTCTTCATGGCAACGCTCTCCTACCGGCTCCGGGGTTTCTGGAAATCCGTATCCCTCCTTCTGGGAATGGTCGCCGGCTCTCTCGTCTTTCTATTCATGGGTCGCCTTGAAGTGGGAAAGTTGGCAGATCCCGGCTGGGTTTCCTTCATCAGCCCCTGGATCTCTTCCCGCCCGAGGATATTCTGGCCTTCGGTGGTTGCCTTTGCATCCGCTTACCTTGCCGTCATCGTGAACAGTCTTGGAAGCCTCCAGGGTATTGCGAAGGTGACCGAAGCGGTGGGTGTGGAGAGTTCCATCCGGAGGGGTATTCTCATCAATGGGTTGGCGGGCATTGCGTGCGGGTTGGTGGGAGTTGTCGGAACCGTGAGCTACAGCACCAGTCCGGGAGTGGTCCTTGTTCTCAGGGTGGCCAGCCGCTACGCCGTCACCTACTGCGGAGCGATTCTGGTGCTGGCCGCTTTTCTGCCCAAGCTGGCCGTTCTCCTCGCCATTGTGCCGAAACCGGTTGTGGGGGCCGCTCTTTGTGTAGCCTTGGGAGCTCAAATCGGTGTAGGCATCTCCACGGTAACCGCCCGAACCCCCACCTCGCGGGACTACTTTGTGGTCGGCATACCCCTCCTGCTCGGGACGGCGGTAGGCTTTCTTCCGCAGGCTCTTTCCGAACAGTTGCCCGGTCCTCTCCAGGCGCTGTTGGCGAATAGCCTCATCGTGGGCATTTCGCTGGTCCTTCTGCTGGAGCATGTGCTGCTTCGGGAAAAGAGGAATTAAAGCAGAATATTCGATATTCAGTTTTTCGCGGGCACCAGATCGATCACCGTAACCTCGGGCGGGGAAAGGAATCGGATCGGAGGCCCCCAGGTTCCGGTTCCTCTGCTGACGTAAAGGGTGGATCCGTTATCCAGATTCAATCTGCCGGCGTCAATGGGATAGAGGGATTTGATGATCAGCGTGAAAGGGAAAATCTGTCCCTTGTGAGTGTGCCCTGAAAGCTGCAGATCGAAAAGGCCGAGTGCAGATTCATCCAGATGAGGCCGATGTTTGAGGAGCAGAGAAAAACGATCTTTCGGGATGTGCGACAATATTTCCTTTTCCGTCCGCTCCAGCGGATTGCCAAAACCCCCGCCAGCCGGATCATCCACCCCTGCGATGCTCAACCACGGCAGAAAAGGTGTGGCCTCTCCACGGACAAGGGTAAATCCCGCTTTTGCGATGAAATCCAGAGAGCGGCCGATCCCTGCATAGAATTCATGATTTCCCGTCACGGCGAATTTGCCGTGCTTTACGGGCAATTCCTTCAGCATAGCGGCCAGACCCTCACGGTGATCCATTGACCCGTCCACAAGATCGCCGGTGGAAACCAGGAGGTCGGGACCGGCGGCCCTGATCTTTTCAACAATGCCGGCGAGGCGTTCCTTCCGAACGATGAGGCCGAGATGCACATCCGAGATCTGGACGATCCTGAAGCGATCCATCCCGGGGTCCATTTTCGCCGTCCGAATGATCACATGCTCGGTGCGGATTCTCATGGCATCCACAAAGCCGTAAACCGTGATCCCTCCAGAAACTGCAAGGATGGTAAATAATGCTGCCTGTCGAGACAGCAGCCAATGCGGATTCATTTTTCCTGAGAATACGCTTGCCCCTTTTATCAGGACACGATAGCCGTCCTCCAGAAAAGCGGCACATACGAACAGGAACAGAAACCCCATCCACGTGAATCCTACCAGGGCTAAGGCCCGGGCCAAACCATCATGCCCCGCCCTTTCCAGGAAACGCACCAGGAATGGAATCGAGACCATCCCAAGGATGAAGACAAGGGAGAACGCGTAGAGCCCTCTGCCGAAAGGAACGGCCTGTCCCACCTTCCAGAATGCGTATACATGAAATCCTATGTAGATGCTTGAAAAGACCGCAATGAAAACAACCCACCTCATGCGCATCCATCCTTTCGGGAAATAAGAAGGATTCTAATGTCTTTTTAGCGCCATGCAAGCTTCCTTTCTGGACAGGAGACCTGGATCCATCAACTTGACTTCCTCAACCTCCTCCCATAATGTCGGTGGATAAGGCATGATGCGTGACACCAGAGTTGAAGGAGGGGCAAATGAATCCCTGGTTCATCCGGATGATCGGAGTCGTGGCCATGATCCTTGTAGTCCCCCTCTCGGCTTACGGGGACTCCAATTTCAGGTGCGGTGACAGCCTCGTAACCATCGGCGATACGGCCTATCATGTCATGAGTCAGTGCGGCGCACCCGACAGCAGGGAATTCAGCGTCGTGGAAGAGAAGGTCTCAGGCAAGAAGAAGCGAAAGACGAAGAAGGTAACCGTCGTACCCGGCAAGAGATCCGAGTTCGCCTCTTCGGGTGACGAGATCTGGCATTACGATTGCGGGCCGGAGGGATATGTCCATATCCTCACCTTCAGCAAGTCACGCTTGACCTCGATCCAGTCAGGAGGTCGTGGCACCCGCAGGGGAATGCCCTGCCCCATGGCTTCAGAATGGACCAGGAGAAAGGAAGTGGCGAACGAATAGATGCAAGATGCAGGATGCATCCAGGATACAGGATGCAGGATACAGGATAAAAACAGCCCAAAAAAAATGTCACTTCGACCGAAGGAGTCGCCTTATCAGATGCCGAAGCACAAGGTCTCTCGCCTCGCCCGAAGTGACAGGGTTGGTCGTTATCTAATGTCTATCCTGGCTCCTTGGATCTTGAGTTTTGCATCCTGTATCTCTTGGTTCACTCCTCCATCTGCTGGATTCCCTCAAGCCTCCAGAAAGAATCGGACCCTTCTTTCTTGCTGAAATGCCATACCTCTCTCACCTGTTTTGGCCGTTGCTCTTCAGCGGATTCGCGCATCAGCACATCAAAGTAAACCGAGGCGATCGTCTCGTCTGTCTCCGACTTCACTTCGAGCAGCTTCGCATTGATCAGGACAATCTCCGTTTTGCTGCCGGCGGGCTCTTCCATGGCCTGGCGGCTGACTTCCTCCCAGACCTCAGGTGAGGTGAACTGCCGGATGTCCTCCAGATCCCTCTTGTTCCAGGAATCCTGGAGTCTATTGTAGGCGGCTTTGGCCCCTTTCAAAAATTCATCAGCGTCAAAGCCCGCGGGGATGGCCGGCGCCGCCGTCACGGCAGCGTCCTCTCTCCCCGAAGCCAACCCTCCCCAACTGGTCCCGCCCCTGTCCCGGTCGTGGGTCTGATAGCCTCCGGCCTGGTAAGACATTCCTCCTGCATTCTGGGCAGCAGTCCTTCTTGACTTCAGATACCTGAAAAGGAGGAATAACCCGCCTCCGATCACCAAAATGTCCAGGAGACCCGGGCCTCCAAAACCCCCCATTCCGCCACCGAAAAGAAGGGACCCGAGAAGTCCTCCCATGAGCATCCCGCCCATCATGCCTCCGAATCCGCCGAACAAACCACCGGGACGTCCTGCCACCCCCTGTTGGGGTTGAACCTGGTTCGGCGGTCTCTGCGGGGCTGCTGGTTTATTCTGGTAACTCGGCCTGCTTCCAAAAGACCTGCCGCCTCCAATGCGCCGGGCCTCGGCCAATCCGTCCAGCAAAAACGCCAGTAAAAAGATGCCGATGACCGCAATCGAGAGCTTTCTGAGCATGTACGAGACTCCTTCTGAATTTTGATTTGACTTCACTGCTGTTTGTTCTCAAAGTCGTCCATTATCTCAGACTGTGGGGCAAGTAGCAAGAGAATGCGCTCGCTGTTTCGGTTCGGCATTCCGAAGGCAACGGAGCAATGTTGGGCCGGCCATTTGTTCTCCGTTTCAACCCCGCCAAATATTCCCGATTGTTTTTCGTTGTTCTTTGATATAAATGTCCATCGTCTTTCCAATTCACAGAAGATTGAGTTCGAAAGAATGACTCAGAAAACCAGGGGTACCGCTTCCTGATATCCGGGGGTCAAAATCATGCCTCAGAAGCGACAGAAAACGGAAGTCCGGCAAAAGCAGATAGTCGACGCAGCCAGAAAATTGATCTTCAAACAAGGGAGCGAGCATGTGACCATCAGGGGTCTCGCCAAGGAGGTAGGGATCTCTGAAGCTGCGGTTTACAGGCATTTCAAAAGCAAGAGAGACATTCTCTCCTTTCTTGCAGACCATATCACCGAATCCATGATGCTGGACCTGGACAAGATCAAGGGAGAAAGCGATTCTTCTCTGGATCTGATTGAAAAAGCCCTTAAGAACCACTTCTCTCAGATCGAGCAGCGAAGGGGGATGACCTTTCTCGTCCTTGCCGAGATCATCAGCTTCGGAGACAAGAAGCTGAACAAACAGTTGGCAGGCAACATTGATCGATATCTGCTTCGGCTCAAGGATTTGCTTTTCAACGTATCGGGTGCAGTGAGAAAGGATATCGATCTCGGAAACGCGGCTCTGTTGCTCTTCGGCATGATTCAGGGGCTCGTAACCGTCTGGGCTCTTAACAACTTCCGTTTCGATCTCATGGAGAAGTACTCCTCACTCTGGGATGTATTCAGACATGGGCTTCAGGAAATGGAGAACAGGTAAGAGCCTGAGTCGCTGCCGTACAATCCCCGCTTTTCAGGAGACAACATCAAAGGTGAGCTTGAAGAGAGTGGATCCTGATTTGCCGCATTCCTGCGGACTGCGGATGTGGCGGCAATTTGCCGTATTGCCTGGGCAGAGTTGGCTCTCCTCGGGGAGGTGGCGGCAGCGCGTGCTCACGCATTCAACCCCGAAGCCGTAGGCCTCCGACAATATTCTCACCCTCAGGAGATCCAGACCCTTTCCGCCCGCCCCGAAATCAAAGGGCCTTTTGGTGGAGTAAAAATCCGTCTGACGAGCATGGTAGAAGCCTGAAAAGATCTGCTTCCGACTTTCTTCTGTGATGCCCACCCCCGTATCCGTGATCGACAGAACGGCCTTTCTCCCGAAGGTCTCGAGAGATATGGAGATAGTTCCACCGTCCGGCGTATTTTCGATGGCGTTCTTGAGTGGGGCCATCAAGGCCTTTTCAAGCATCTCGGGAGGGACAGCGATCTCAGGGTCCTCATCCAGATGAACTACATAGTGAATATCTCGATGGGATGCCTGCTCTTTTGCCTTTCTCAGGGTTTCTCGCGAGACTCTTCCCAAGCCCGCGCGGGTGTCCCTGACCGTTTCCCCCTGAATGAACAACCCTTCGATGGCAGCCCTCAGGTCTCGGAGAGAATCGCCGCAGGCAGGAACCCCTTCCGACAGCAGATCCGCCAGGTCCAGTATCTGGGCCAGCCATCTCCCGAACGGATACGATTCGTCGATCTCCCTGTGGCGGATAATGTCATCAACTTCCGATTGTATCTCTTCGAGTCTTTTCAGATTTCGATGTATCCTCTCAATCGCCGGGCTCTCGGATGTCTTGATATGATTGAGAGAGCCCTTGATGACGGCCAGGGGAGTCTTCAGTTCATGAGAAAGATGATCGAGAACCCTTTTCCTGGCCCGATCGAGGGACTTCATTTCGGTCATGTCCCTCAATACCACGACCACAGCCTCTTCGGCCCCACTCTGCTCATCCCGTTTCAAAAGGGAAGCATTCACAGAGAGATCCTTCACCCCACCATCCAATGTCCGAAAACTCACCTCTTTGTTCCGCATCGGTGTATGGGACTGCATGCAGTCCATGACTGTTTTCCGGAATTCTTCGTTTGCGGATTCGAACGGAAAGAGATCTCCAAATGGTCTCTCCCGGACATCCTTCCAATGCAGATCCAACATCTCGAGCGCCGCAGGGTTGACGGAGACGATCATCCCTCTTCTGTCAAGCACCAGGAGCCCATCGGACATGCTTCGAATAATCTCGGAGGCAATATCATCCGTCACGCATAAATTCAGAGAATCGTCCGCCATGATCTTCTTCCTCCGAGTCTGAGGACTTTCCTACGCGTCTTCGAGCGAAACCGGAATGCTTCTTCAACGGTTCCCTGGATCCTGCGCAGACTTTCGCGGCACGCCAGAGAGAGACGCAGCAGATTTCTTGCTTCCCGGGAACAGGATCACTATACCCGTCTGTGGTTTATGAGGTCAAATGAAAGGGGGGGACCGGTGATTGAGGGAGTGAAAAGAGTCCCGACCGTGAGGGTGCTTTTACACCCGCCTTGACTGGGACGGGGTATCTGCTCATAATGGAAAGCCGCGCCGAGATTGCAGAACAGAGAGGTCAGCTCTTGGCGCAGTGGAGTTGTAGTGAAAATCATCTTCAAACCACTTTCCAAGGAGCCCCCGAGTTGACGGAAGTATCCCTCGTTTGCTGCAAAACGTACAATTCACCGGAAATTGAGCACGCACTGAAAAGCGCGGTTGACCTTCTCGGAGGCATATCGCTTTTCGTGAAACCCGGGCAACGTGTGCTGCTCAAACCCAATCTTCTTTGTGCGCGTGATCCGTCCAGGCGGGTCACCACTGACCCGGCAGTAGTAAGTGCAGTCGCTCGTCTTGTCCTGGAGGCGGGGGGGAGACCTTTCATCGGCGACAGCCCGGGCATCGATCCCTTTGGAAGGGTGGCGGCAAGGACCGGGATGACAGACATTGCCCGGGATCTCGGGATAGAACTTCTGGAACTTGGGGATTCCGTGCCTGTGCCGACGCAGGAAGGGTCTTTGTTCAAGAAGCTGGAGATAGCCCGCCATGCCCTTGAAGCCGACGTCGTGATCAACCTCCCGAAACTGAAGACCCACACCCAGATGCTCTTCACCCTGGGAGTAAAGAATCTTTTCGGTACCATTGTGGCTCAGAGGAAGGCGGAATGGCACTACATGACCGGTCTCGACAGGCAGGTCTTCGCCTCTCTGCACCTGGAGATTTATCGTGCGGTGAAACCCGCGCTCACCATTCTGGACGGGATCTGGACCATGGAAGGACACGGCCCTTCCAATGGGAGCCCCAGGCACATTGGAATCATTGCGGCTGCTGTCGACTCGGTTGCCCTGGACACCAGCATCTGCCATTTCCTGGGAGGATCGCTTCAGGCGTTCCCCCTGTACAGGGAAGCTCGCGCGAGGGGAATCGGGGAGACCGACATCTCCCGGATCCGTTACCTGGGGGAAAATCCAAAGGTGTTTTCAACGGCAGATTTTCAGATTCCTTCTCTGGATTCAATGGGCGTTATGCCCGCCGTGTTGACCGGCATTGCAGGTCGATTCCTGATCTCCAGACCCCTCCATCACGAAAGCCGGTGCACCGGTTGCGGCCAATGCATGAAGATATGCCCGGCGGGGGCGATAGAGCTTTCCGGAAAAAAGGTCCGCTTTGACTATGACCGGTGCATCCGGTGTTATTGCTGCCAGGAGATTTGTCCTGAAAACGGGATCGGATTCAAGAAAGGTTTGATCGTGAAAGTGTTGAACCGGCTCAGGAGATGAAGTGCACCAGGTCGAAAACCAGATAGTGCAGGCGATGAAGACGCTGTCCGCGTTTGGCTCCATGCTGAGGGAAGACCGGGACATCGGTCTTCTTCTTAGCGAATACGCGAACGCCATTCAAAGAACAAAGCTCGCCATGGAACAGGAAGGGATCGCGCGGGCGTGTGCGATTTGCGATGAGACAAGCCGGGGAGGCTGTTGTTACCCCGGGGTTGAAGAGTGGTATGACTGGAGCCTGCTGGCCATCAACATTCTCCTTGGGAGCGATATTCCCGTAACCAGGGAGATTCCGGGAGCCTGTCTTTTTGTCGGCCCCCGCGGTTGCAGGCTCCTTGCCCGACATGCGTTTTGCGTCAACTACTTCTGCCCGGATCTCATCTCCCGCCTGAGAGGCGAACCGCAGAACAGGTTCAATGCCGCGGCAGGACAGGAACTGCTCTGCGGTTTCCGGTTGGAGCGCGTTGTCCGCTCCAGGGTCTCAATCTTGCGGCCGTCCCGAACCCTCCCTTGACAAACGTGATCACGGCCCTATCTATCTTCAAACATGCAACACCTGGCTCAGTGAAGCATCCATAGAGAGCCAACATGAACCTTTTGATCGGGGGGGCGATTCCTTATCCTCATAACCATTCATTTCTCACACCTTCATACTTCGCGTGTCTGTTCCAGATCCGATCCACTCTTCTGAGCATGCGGCAGGCCTGCGTAAGATCTCTGATGGAGACCATCCGTCAGGTGTGAGAGTTGGAAATTTGACTTGAAATTGGTTCTGAATTGGGGCATATGTAGCTGAGTGCAAGATGCTGAAAAGGGTCACCTTATCGCAGATTGCCCGAAAATGCGGGATACATTTCGGTTTTTCCTGCGGACTTAAGAGAGGCACCAGGAATCCCTGGCTGAGGCAAGTTCCAGTCTCCCTTCCGATCAAGACCAAAAGGAAAATGCTATGAACACTATTGAATCTCTCGTCAGAGATAGGGTCCGGTTCAGAGCCACGGTCTATCCTCATCTGAGAAAGCTGGGATGGGCCGCATCACGATTGTTTTTTGTGTTCTGTTCCGGTCTGTCCGTGACCACGGTTGTGGGATGTTTCATCCTGTCCCCCCTGTTCTGCTACTGGTTCTTCGGCAATCTCCGCTTCTGGAAGTACCTTCATTTTGCCGTACCCATGATCCTCTACTCGTACTATCTGGCCTATCTCTACTTTCGTGGACGATCGGTCCCTTCATTCTCCTGGACCGCTCCTCCAATGAGCGGACCCGATCTATCGTTGGTCAGGATCAACCCCAAGTGGAGTCACGGGGAATCATGCGGGGATTGCGGAATATGCTGCAGGGCCATACGCTGCCCCTTCCGGGACAAGGACAAGGGGCAGTGCCTGAGCTACGATTCCTTTTACTGGCGTTACTTCAACTGCGGGCGCTATCCTACTGCGCAAAGAGAAATCGATTTCTATCATTGTCCAAAGTGGATCATGAGGGGGTAAGCTCTTTCGTCAAGTCTCCCCCCTTCACCAGCATGTTGAGTTCCCGGATATAGCCTTTCACGTGATCGGCCTGCGCATTCATCTCCTCCGAAGCACTGGCCGATTCCTCGGCCCCGGCCGCGGTCTGCTGCACCACTTTATCCATCTCCGCCACGGCCTTGTTCAACTGATCGATCCCCTGAGCCTGCTCCCTGGACGCGGCTGCGATCTCAGCGACCAGATTCGAAACGGTCGTCGCACTCTCCGCCACCTTCTTGAAGGTTTCGTTGGTACTGTCAACCAACCCTCTTCCATCCTTCACCCTCTTGATCGTCTCTTCGATCATCCCGGCCGTGTTTCTAGCCGCATCGGCAGCCCTCAACGCCAGATTTCTCACCTCATCGGCGACCACCGCAAAGCCGGCGCCCGCCTGGCCGGCCCTGGCCGCCTCAACGGCCGCATTCAATGCGAGAAGGTTCGTCTGAAAGGCGATCTCATCGATAGCCTTGATGATTTTTCCGGTTTCGTCGCTTGCGTCTGAAATGCGTTCCATGGATTTCGTGAGGTCGCCCATAGATGCGTTCGCAGACACCACCATTTGCTTGGAGGCCTGCATGAGGCTATCGGCCTCGCTGGCATGATCCGCGTTCTGCTTTGTCATGGCAGACATCTCCTCGAGAGATGAGGAGGTCTCTTCAATTGTGGCAGCCTGCTCGGAAGCGCCTTGGGCGAGAGACTGCGAGGACGCGGACACCTGTGCGGCGGCACTGGAAACCTCCGAGGCGCCCTCTGTTATGCCTTGAATAACCCCCTTGAGCTTTCCAACAATACTCCGAATGGAGACCACGGCATATCCAATCCCCAGCACCAGGGCGGTAAGGATGAATCCGAAGATCAGGTTCACGGAGTTTTTCGTCTGTCTGCTGAGCCCATCCACACTGGAACGGCCGAGGTCACCGCAGATCTCGTCGATCTTTTTCTTGTGGCCATCCATGCGGGCTCTGGTTGTCGACTGCTGGATCACCTTCGCATGGTGCTCACCCAGTTTGGCCTTTGTTTCCTGATACTGCTTACTGATCTCTTCACTCTTTGCCCTGAGTTCGTCGCTGCCGCTTACCTGTTCGCTCCACTGTCCGATCTCCTGGCTGGTCTTGTCAATCTCCGCCTCCACGGCTTTCCAGGGTTCATCCGTACTTCTCACCATGTATGCAACGGCCGCCGCTTTCAGCAGTTTTCCGGATGTTGCCATTTTCTCGAAAAAGAGGACCCCATTCTCCATCTTTTCGATGAGCGGATCCAAACCGTTGCGGACCGAATCTTCGGCAACACGTTTTTCCTTTTCAAGCCGGGCATACTCGTTCAGTGCGCTCCTGTACTGATGCACTTCGGATTCTGCACTGGTGAGCTTTTCCTTGGCTTCGGCACCCGCGCTGCCCTCTTTTACTTCGCGGATCGAGACCAGGGCTTCGTCAAGCTCTTGATGGACGTCCTTCACGATCTTCTGCTCCCCTTCCACATCACCGAGTGCGCAGGCCAGCAGATACTGGTCGATATGGCCTTTTGCAGCTGAGAGCACAACCTGGATCTGGTTGACATGGTGATAGAAGCCGGTGACCGTCATCACCCGATTCAATCCGACGTATCCCGCCGTTCCCACGGCGATCATCAACAGCAGCATCAACGCTATCCCGGATGCAATTCTTTTCCCCAAAGTCAAATGAAGTCGCATTGCTTTCCCCCCGTCCGCCTGACTGGCCGTTTGGCTCGGATACCCAATCTCAAGACAGTGCAAGTATTCCAAAACTGACTGTATTATCGGCCGGACCGGAACGTAACTTGAGGAGGAATTGCATCGATCGATTCTTTTTGATCACGATACCCCAATGATTTTCCTCTTGAAGAAGATTCGAGAAATCATCTATAAAGAATCATCACACAGGAGTATTCCCCCATGAAAATAGCCGTCAGCGGAAAAGGCGGGGTGGGAAAGACCACCTTCGCCTCCTTTCTGATCCGCGCCCTTGCCGATCAGGGGATAAAGGTGCTGGCCATCGATGCGGACCCCGATGCAAACCTGGCACAAGCCCTCGGGGTAACCGATCTTTCCGGCATTGTCCCCATTTCCCAGATGAAGGCACTCATAGAAGAGAGGACCGAAGCCAAGGTGGGAAGCATGGGCTCCTTTTTTAAAATAAATCCCAAGGTGGACGACCTGCCTGAAAGCCTCTCCGTGAAAGTGGACGGCATAAAACTGATGGTGCTCGGGGGTGTGAAAAAGGGAGGGGGTGGTTGTATCTGTCCGGAAAGCACCCTTCTCAAGAACATCGTCAGGCATATCGTGCTGGCCAGGAACGAGGCCGTCATCCTGGACATGGAAGCAGGGCTGGAACACCTGGGCCGTGGAACCGCCATGGCCGTGGACAGGCTGGTGGTTGTAGTCGAACCCGGGCGACGAAGCATAGAGACGGCGCAACAGATCCGAATCCTGGCTGATGACATAGGCCTCAAGAAGCTCAGCCTCGTCGGCAACAAGATCCGTTCGGACAAAGATAAGGAGTTTCTCCTCTCTCATATGCCAGGTTTCGATTTCCTCGGATTCATTCCTTTCAATCCCAGCATTATCGAAGCGGATCTCGAGGGTCGCCCGCCCTTTGAAACGACTCCCGACGGCCTGACCCTTGCCAGGGAAATGATTCTGAAGCTGTCCTCGGACTAGAACATCTAAATACTTCGAAGGAGAGTGAGTATGAGCAAGAGAATCCATAATTTCAATGCAGGACCCGCTGCCCTGCCCCTTCAGGTATTGGAGCAGATCAAGGAAGAATTCCTGGACTACAAGGGTACCGGGATGTCCATCACAGAGATCAGCCATCGGTCAAAGCCGTTCGAAGAAATCGTCAACAGCGCCGTGGACAGGACCAGAAGGATCCTTGGTCTCGGCGAGGAATTCCAGGTTCTCTTCATCCAGGGGGGCGCAAGTCTTCAATTCACGATGGTGCCCATGAACCTGGCCGGAACCGGGAAACGAGTGGACTACATCAATACCGGCACATGGTCCACAAAGGCGATCAAGGAGGCAAAGCTCCTCGGGAAAGAAGTGCGGGTCATTGCCTCTTCCGAGGATAAGAACTTCTCCTATATTCCCAGGAAATACGAAGTGAGCAAGGATGCGGCATACCTTCACTTCACCTCCAACAACACCATCAAGGGAACCCAATGGGCTGAGTTTCCCAGGTCCGGAAATGTCCCGCTGGTGAGCGATATGTCCTCCGATTTCCTGAGCAGGCCTTTTGATACAAAACCTTTCGGTCTGATCTATGCCGGAGCACAGAAGAATATCGGGCCTGCAGGCATTGCGCTTGTCATCATCCGGCGCGATATGCTGGAGAGGGTGCCGTCCGCCATTCCGAGCATGCTGAGCTACAAATCCTTTGCCGATTCCAATTCCCTCTACAACACGCCCTCCTGCTTCACCATCTACGCCATCGGGCTTGTCCTGAAGTGGCTCGAGGAAACCATCGGAGGGCTGAAGGCGATGGAAGCCATCAACAGGGAGAAGGCAAAGCTCGTATACGATGTCATTGACCGCTCCGGGTTCTACCGGGGAACTGCAGAAAAGGATAGCCGGTCCCTGATGAATATCACCTTCAGGCTTCAGAATGAGGAGATGGAGGCCAGGTTCATTTCCGAGGCTCAAAAGGCCGGGTTTGGGGGTCTCAAAGGTCATCGCTCGGTTGGAGGCTGCCGGGCATCCATATACAATGCAGTCACCATGGACTCCATCAAATCCCTGGTGCAGTTCATGTCGGATTTCGAGGCAAAGGCGGGTTGATGCTCCCAAGAACCAGAATTGCCCAGGTGTTGCAGTCCGGCGTGGTCGGCGACAAGATTGCCGTCATGGGATGGGTCCGCACGAAGAGGGACTCAAAGGGAGGCTTTTCCTTCCTCGAGGTGAACGACGGCTCCTGCATGAGCAATCTTCAGGTCATTGCGGAAAAGGGTCTGCCCAACTATGAATCCGAGGTGATGAAACTTCAAACAGGGTGCTCCGTGCGGGTCTCCGGCACCCTGGTTGCCTCTCCCGGCAAAGGGCAGAAGGTGGAACTGAAGGGGGAAGAGATCCATGTCTATGGATGGGCCGACCCCGACACATACCCGCTTCAGAAAAAAAGACACTCTTTCGAGTTCCTGAGAACCATCGCACATCTCCGGCCCAGGACAAACACCTTCGGCGCAGTGGCGCGCGTACGAAATTCCCTGAGCCATGCCATCCATACCTTTTTCCAGGAAAGGGGTTTCCTCTACCTTCATACCCCCATCATTACCGGAAGCGACTGCGAGGGCGCCGGAGAGATGTTCCGGGTGACCACGTTCGATCTCCAGAACGTTCCCAGGACCGACGGATCGGTGGATTACGGCAAGGACTTTTTCGGGTCCCCGGCAAATCTGACCGTGAGCGGCCAGCTCGAGGCGGAGATCTATGCCCTGAGCATGGGGGACGTCTACACCTTCGGACCCACTTTCAGGGCGGAAAACTCCAACACGTCCAGACACCTGGCTGAATTCTGGATGGTAGAGCCCGAAATGGCCTTTTGCGATCTGGACGGAGATATCGAGCTTGCAAAATCCTTTCTGAAGTTCCTCTTCCGCCATGTTCTCTCGAACTGCAGGGAAGATATGGAGTTCTTCAACAAATTCATCGATTCCACGGCGATCAAGACCCTGGAAGACCTGGTTGAACAGGATTTCGAGCATATCACGTACACCGAGGCTGTCGATATTCTCACCCGTTCCGGGGAAAGCTTCGAGTTTCCCGTCAAATGGGGAACCGACATCCAATCGGAGCATGAGAGGTATCTTTGTGAAAAGGTATTTCGAAAGCCTGTGGTCCTCACAGATTTTCCACGGGAGATCAAAGCCTTCTATATGAAGTGCAACGAAGACGGCAAGACCGTGAGGGCCATGGACGTCCTCGTTCCCAGAATCGGAGAGATCATCGGAGGCAGCCAGCGGGAGGATGATTATGAGACTCTCCGCCGAAGAATCGAGGAAAGCAATCTCAGCCTCGAGGCCTACTGGTGGTATCTGGATCTTCGTAAATTCGGCTCTGCGCCCCATGCGGGATTCGGGCTTGGGTTTGAGAGGCTCCTTCAATTCGTGACCGGCATGGCCAATATCCGCGACGTCATCCCCTTCCCCAGGACCCCCGGCAACCTCAGTTTCTAGTTCGATCTAAAATGACATAAGGCCTTCAATTTACGTCTTTATTGACATTTCTCCACATTCATCTGTAGGATGATTCCTGTGATCGAGACTCGTACTCAGGAGACGGCCCTTTGTCGGAGGGCGAAGCGAGAATACGTTGGTTGAAAACCAGGTTGCTCTTCACCTTTCTCAAGACGCGAAAGGAGGGGTTTTATGGACAAGATTCTAAGAATCAACATGGGCGCACAAGGAGGTCCTAAGATCACGGTCACCCCGGTGGGTGAATATGCCGGTCTCGGCGGCAGGGCAATGACATCGTCCATTGTCTCAAAGGAGGTGGATCCCCTTTGCCATGCGCTTGGGGAGAACAACAAACTGGTGATTTCGCCGGGCCTGCTGAGCGGGAGCACCGCAGCCATGTCCGGCCGGCTTTCCGTGGGATGCAAGAGCCCTCTCACAGGCGGCATCAAGGAAGCCAATGCCGGAGGCCAGCCGTCCCAGATGCTTGCCAGGCTGGGCTATGCGGCTGTCGTCCTTGAGGGAAAACCAAAGGATGATACCCTGTACAAGGTCCTCATCAACAAGGACGGGGCGAAGATCGTCCCGGACAACAGCCTCAGGCTGCTCGGCAACTATGACCTCGTTGAAAAACTGAAGAAGGAGTTCGGGGACAAGATCTCGGTAATCTCCATAGGGCAGGCAGGGGAAATGAAGCTTACCGCGGCTTCCATCGCCTGCACGGACATGGAGTTGAGGCCGACCAGACATGCAGGAAGAGGCGGAGTAGGCGCTGTCATGGGGAGCAAAGGCGTCAAAGCAATCGTGATCGACGATGCCGGGATGAAGATGAGATCGCCCAAAGACCCTGAAGCGTTCAAGGATGCCACGAAGAGATGGGTGGATGGCCTCAAGAAGCATCCCGTAACGGGCCAGGGACTCCCTTCATACGGAACAAACGTGCTCACCAACGTGATCAACGAAGCCGGAGGGTATCCCACGCACAATTTCATGTGGGGCCGTTTTGTGGGCAGTTCCAAGATCAGCGGCGAGACCCAGGCACAGACCGAGATCGATCGCGGAGGTTCCGCCACCCACGGCTGCCACAGGGGATGCGTCATCAAGTGCTCGGGCACCTACATGGACAAGGACGGGCACTATATCACCAAGCAGCCCGAGTATGAGACAGTATGGGCTCATGGTGGAAACTGCGGAATCGACGATCTGGATTCCATCGCCATGCTGGATCGGCTGGACGATGATTACGGGCTCGATACCATCGAGATGGGTGCAACCATCGGGGTGGCCATGGAAGCGGGGCTGGCGAAATTCGGGGATGCACAGGCAGCCATCAACCTCGTAAAGGAAGTGGGCAAGGGAACGCCCCTCGGCCGCATCCTGGGGAGCGGGGCAGGCACTACAGGCAAGGTTTATGGGGTGGAAAGGGTTCCTGTGGTGAAGAATCAGGCCTTGCCCGCCTATGATCCTCGTGCAGTCCAGGGTATGGGGGTCACCTATGCGACAAGCACCATGGGGGCGGACCATACCGCAGGCTATGCGGTAGCGACCAATATCCTGGGCGTAGGCGGCAAGCTGGATCCGTTGAAACCGGAAGGTCAGGTCGAGCTTTCCCGAAATCTCCAGATCGCCACTGCAGCCATTGATTCAACGGGCATGTGCCTCTTTATCGCCTTTGCGATCATGGACCAGCCTGAAACCTTTCAGGCGCTCATCGACTGCATCAACTCCTTTTACGGGCTGAAGCTGACAGGAGATGACGTTACCGCTCTGGGCAAATCGGTCCTCCAGAAGGAAAGAAAATTCAACCTTGCCGCAGGACTCGGCCCGGAACAGGACCGTCTCCCCGAATTCTTCACGAAGGAACCCGTTTCCCCTCATAACATCACCTTCCAGGTAAAAGACAAGGATCTCGATAAAGTATTTGACTGGTAGGATCAGAACTTGAACAGATCTTGGAGGGGAGTCCGGGCAGGACTCCCCGTTTTCGTTGGAGTCAACTCAGACAGAGGAGCGCAAGTTCGAGCGAACAGGAACCATCTCTACTGGATGTGAAAGTAGGTATACCATAACCCTTAAGTTTACGACCCGAATCTTGTATCCTGTACCCAGCACCGGAGGTGTCATGAACGGCAACGAACAATCCCCTCATATCCATCTTATCGTCCAAGCATCCCTGTTATCCTCCTTTCACCCCCTTCTTCAGGGAGGAGTATCCCTGGAGGCGCGAAGCGGGATGAGCGCTAAGGAGTTTCTCACTCACGAATTGGGCTTGACCCAGGAATATCTTGATACTGTTGTTCAGACGGTATTCCTGGATGGAAAAGCGGTCGATGATCTGGGCTCCGCATTCATAAGAGACGGCACGATAATGGCCCTTTCGGCAGCCATGCCCGGCCTGCTCGGCGCCACCTTGAGAAGGGGAAGCTTTTATGCGGCAATGAGAAAAGAGATCTCGTATCGGGAAGTACGGAATGCTGACGACAAAGGGACCGCAAGGGTCACCGTCAAGATTTTCAATCTGCTGCTGGGAGATTTGGGCCGGGTCCTGCTTGAGAAGGGCATCTGGATTCGGGGAGAGGATCTGCAATATTTTTTCAGAAACAGGAACGAGAAATTCTGGGCCGGATGTGTGGGCGCCCTGCTCAACGGGAAGCAAGCCGATCCGACGAGTCTCAGCGGAATGGATTGGAAAGAGGAGGATGTGTCTCTGAGGGTTACGGTTGAAAGCTGACCTTTGCCAATCTCACCCTCCTGCTACGGGAGGAAACACGCCGACCCTGTCTCCATCCCTGAGCACCTCGTCCCCGTTCGCATGAAGCCCGTTCAAGAAGATGATTTTCACCGAGTCGAGCGGAACTCTGAGCTCCTCCAGAAGAGCCCGAATCGTGCTTCCCTCGACCACTTCCATGAATTCAGACGGACCGGACTTCCGCTCGGGCATGTACCTGCCGAGAGATGCGTATAATCTAAGCTCTACTCTCATATTTCCTCAAATCACCGATCCCCATACGGCGGAGCAACATCTGAATTGTACACCTTTGGCGAACCTTTTGGTAGATTGAGAGAAGAGAGATCCCAAAGAAGGAGGGGGCGCGATGTCCGATCAACAAGACCTGAAGGAGGCTCTCCAGGAGAAGGCCGGAGAAGTTGCCGACCCTGCGGGAAGAAAGGTCCGCGTCCTGGCGGACGCGGAAGCCATGGAGCTCTCCAGGCGATTCGGCTGCGGGATGGGCACAGTCTACAGGGAAAGCCTCGGGTCGGGTATTTGCCCCCATCGCTATCTTCGAAATCGTGAAGCCATTTCAATCGATGAACAGCTGAGGCTCGCCTGCAGCCGCGTTGCGGTTATCGGCGCGGGGGGGCTGGGAGGCCATGTCATTCATCTTCTGGCAAGGATCGGCATTGGACAACTTACAGTGGTGGATTGCGATGTCTTCGATGAAACCAATCTGAACCGCCAGATCTTTTGCACGTCGGACTCCCTTGGGAAGCCGAAGGCCCTGGTTGCTGCGCAACTTCTTGCCTCAATCAATCCCGGAGTCGAGGTAATCACGCACGAGCTCCGGATCGAAGAATCAAACCTGCCCGGAATCCTGGCCGGGGTTGACGTGGTGGTCGACGGCCTCGACAATATCCAGGACCGCCTTGTCCTGGAGAGGAGTGCGCGAAACCTGAAGATCCCGCTGGTTCACGGAGCCATCGCAGGCTTTGACGGCCAGCTCATGACCGTTTTCCCGGACGATCGGGGACTCATTGCGGTCTACGGCCCGGTAGAAAGGGGTGGAAAAGATCAGCGGAGCCCCGAGGCCGTAATGGGAGTACCCGCTCTCATGCCCTGTCTGGTTGCGACCTTCCAGGCCATGGAGGTACTAAAGATACTGCTCGGCAGAGGAACTCTTCTTAGAAACACTCTGCTTCACGTGGGTCTGGACGCGGGCGAGGTGAATCGATTTCCTCTTGGCTGAAGAGTGCGGGCAGAAAATGGCACCCTTGATCCTGGCGAATACACTCTTAAGCTGATTGTACGATCCGGAGGCCTTTAAGAAACCGCAGAATATCGAATGTCGAATGTCGAAGGAAAACTTGCAGGAGCGAGTTCCTGCTCGCGGGATCTTCGAGGCGAAGGAATCGCAACCAAGAGGTTGCTCCTACAGTAAGCACTCATCTTTGGGACACCTGAATGGCGGTGGGGCCGGTAAATGAACTGCAGAATGACTTAGGGGATCTCGATGAAAATCATACGAAAGAGCTGCGCGACAGGAGCCGAGGAGGCCGTGGGGCTGGCCGTGATCATAGACGTGTTCAGGGCCTTTACGTGCGAACCCCTCTTTTTCCACTTCGGCGTGAGGAGATCCATCCTGGAGGCCGATCCCATGAAGGCCAGGATGATGAAAAAGGAACATCCCGAGTACATTCTTGCAGGGGAAATCGACGAGGTTCCGATCGAAGATGGTGACCTTGGAAATTCACCCTCTCAGATCGTACTCAAAGGAAGAAGCTTCTTTGAGGACAAAGTCGTGATCCACCGGACCACCGCAGGCGTTACAGGCGCTTCTTCAGCCCTGGAACATGCGGATGAGGTGCTCCTCGGCGGTTTCACGACAGCCGGAGCCGCCGCAGCCTACATCCGCTACCGAAATCCCCGGGTGGTGACGCTCGTTGCCATGGGAAGCAGGGGCAGGGTCAGGTCCCCGGAGGATGAGCGGTGCGCGGACTATCTGGAACACCTTCTCTCGGGCAAACCATACGATCCCATACAGACGCTCAAGGAGACCCTCTTCCACCCATCCGCGCAGAAGTTCCTCACCTGTGAAAAGCCCTACCTTCCCCGAGAGGACCCGGTGTTCTGCCTCCAGCATGATGTCTTCGATTTTGCGCTGACGGCGCGAAAAGAGGAGGGGCTGATCGTGGTTCGACCTACTTCTTCTCCAGACCAAACTCCTTGATCTTGGACAGGAGCATGGGACGGCTGACCTCCAGGATCCTCGCGGCCTGCGAGCGATTTCCGGCCGTCAAGGCGAGAGCCCTGCCGATCAACTCCCGCTCCAGATTTTTGCCTGCCTTCTTGAGGGAAAGGGTATCTATCGGCTCGACGGAAGAGGGATACGCTTCACCTGAGGAGATGTTCCTGGGGAGATCCTCGGGCGTGATCCACCGACCCTGGGCAAGCAGAACGGCCCGTTCGGTCACATTTTCAAGCTCTCTCACATTCCCGGGCCACGAGTAAGCCATGAGCATGGGCAATGCTTTGGAGGAGAGACCCTCCACGTTCTTTTTCAGTTTCTTGTTGAACATGTCTATGAAGTAGCCGAACAGGAGAGGAATGTCCCCGCGTCTCTCTCGCAGGGGGGGGAGGTGAATGACCATCACATTGATTCTGTAGAAGAGATCCTCCCTGAATCTTCCGGCCTCCACCTCCTTTTTCATATCCTTCGACGTAGCGGCAATCACCCTGACATCGATTTTCTTTGAGCTCACCCCTCCCAGGGACGTGATCTCTCCCTCCTGGAGCGCCCTCAGGAGCTTTACCTGAAGCGGAAGAGGCAGGTCGCCGATCTCGTCAAGAAACAACGTCCCCCGGTCCGCCTCCTCGAAGTAGCCCGTCTTGTCTCTTACCGCATCCGTAAAAGCCCCTTTTTTGTAGCCGAAGAGTTCGCTTTCCAGGAGATTCTCAGGGATCCCCCCACAATTGATGGGAATCATCGGCCCTGACGCCCTTGGGCTGCTCGTATGGATGGCCCTTGCAATGAGTTCCTTGCCTGTTCCGCTCTCGCCCGTGATGAGCACGGTCGTCTTGTGATCGGATACCTTCCGGACCAGATCGAACACATTTGCCATGGCCTCGCTTCGGGCGATGATATTGCTGAAAGAGTACTTCCGGTCGATTTCCCCGATTTTGTTCTTCAGTTCCAGGTTTTCCGCTTTGAGCCGCTCTCTTTCCTCCGCCTTTTTCAGGGTGAGGAGGACCTCATCCTGCTTGAAGGGCTTGGAAATGTAATCATAGGCTCCGAGTTTCATGGCCTCCACAGCGGACTCCATTGTCCCATAAGCGGACATCATGATGTAGGTCTTCTCCGGGAACTTCTCTCGCGCCTTCTTCAGAAAGGTCATTCCATCCATCCTGGGCATCTTGATGTCGCAGAGAATGTAGTCGAAGCCGGTCTTTTCCATGGCCTCGAGACCATCGAACCCGTTTGCCGCCGACTCCGCGGCAAATCCGGCCTTCATCAGCATGACCTTCAGCATATGCCGCATGTTTTCTTCGTCATCGATGATCAGAACCGACTGTCCGGACATGGCTTCTCCCTTGCTGCATTTAGTTACGGAAAGAACAGTTGCAGTTTTCTCTCACAGAGCCCACAGAGACGCAGGGCAGTTCGGTGATTTGCGTAACTCTGCGCAATAGGCACTTGCCTGAGCACGCTCTGAAAAAGCTGAAGCTTGTCCTGTTTTTTGATCAAAAAAACAGGACAAATAGCGCGCTCTCTGTGAGCTCTGCGTTCTCTAGCGAAGCGGGCGAGAGACGCCTTTCTCTTGAGCAACAATCCTATGCTCTGCTTGGTGAGTACTCGCTAACGGCAATGTCACGATGAAACTAGCCCCCTGCCCTTCCCGGCTCTCCGCCCTTATGACACCGCCCATGCTCTCCACGATCCGATAGCACACCGAAAGCCCCAGTCCCGTCCCTTTCCCCGGCTCCTTGGTGGTATAAAAGGGATCGAATATATGTGTCAGTTCCCCCTGCGGAATCCCTGGACCGGTATCGGAAAACTCGACGGTGAAATTCGCGTCGTCACTCCTTGTCCTGATAAAAAGGAGATTCTCCTTCGCACCCGAACACGTCCGGCGTCCCTCTGCGAGCGCATCCGCCGCGTTCATGACGATGTTCACGAAGACCTGCTGCAGCCGGTTCGGATCCGCGATCAGGAGGTCGTCCCCGGCCTCAGGATGATACCGGACTTCAATCCCCTCCAACATGGGCTGCGGCTTCAGAATAGTCATGCTCTTCTGAAGAACATCATGCACATGGGTTTTTTCGGGCTTTGCACTGGATGGTCTCGAGAAATCCAGGAGCTGGCGAATGATTCGACTGATTCGGGAGACTTCAATTTCCAATCGTTCCAGGAAGTCTCGCCTCTCCTCTTCCGTCACATCCGCCTTCCTGAGCAGTTCAAGATAACCAAGGCTGATGCTGATTGGATTCCCGATCTCATGCGCGACCCCTGCGGCGAGACGGCCGACGGATGCAAGCTTTTCAGATCGAACCAGACTGCTCTGGGCCTGCTGGAGATCCGCATTCGCCCTTTCCAGTGAGTTGATGTGGGCCTGCAGCTCACCCTTGTTTTCATCGAGCCGCTTCAACATGGCAGCCAGTGACCGGGAGAGTTCCCCTATCTCGTTTGTGGAGCTTTCCACCGCGATGGGAATCATCCTTCCGTCCCTGTACTCGGATGCCATCTTCAACATTTTCCGGATCGGCTTGACCACGATTCTGGAGAGGAGCAGGATGCCCACCAGGGTGAGGACGAGGGTATCGAGAAGGATATACGCAATGACGATCTTCTGGACCTTGCGAAGGGTCTCGTATATGGGGGCGAGAGAGGATCGAAACGCAACAGCGCCGACAGCCCTGTCTTGAAAGAAAAGAGGGCTGGATACGGCGAGATGTTCGGGCCCCAGCCAGATCACGCCCCAGGTGGTCCCCGTAAAGCGGGTATTCCAGGCCGATGTCTTGAGTGCTTCTTTTGCAAGGCCAAGGACTTGTTCGTCCGGTCTTTCCGCTCCGCGCTCGCAGACATCCCCCGTGAAATCGACGAGGACCCCGTCGGAGAAACCGCCCTTTGAGAGGAGCCCCGACATGCTCCGCATGAAAACAGGGTCCCTGCACACGCTCCTGGGATCCATTCCCTTTGTCCTGAGCAGGACTCCGATGTTCTCCTCCAAGGCAAGCACCAGCATGCGGCACGCCTGAATTCTGGCCTGCACGAGATTGTTTTCCGAGAACTTCAGCTCCGCAACATGGATGAGAAGCATGGCGGCAATGATCAGGAACATCAGCTGCGCCATGATGCCGGTCCTCAGACTGTACAAGGGAAGCCGCAAGTCGATCCTCTTCAGAGCAAGTGGAGATAGGAGTTCCAGAGAAGATGGATTTCAGTTCGGAAAAAGAGCCACAAGAATGTTCCCAGCACCAGGAAGGGCCCAAACGGTATGGCCTCGCTGAGTCTCCGGCGTGACAGCAGCAAACACCCTCCGCCGATAAGCGTGCCGGCGAAGGAGGACAGGAGTATGATCATGGGAAGCGACTTCCATCCCATCCACGCTCCGATCATGGCGAGCAGCTTGACGTCCCCTCCTCCCATGCCTTCCTGTTTTCTTATCCACTGGTAGAGCATCCCGACAACGTAGAGCGACCCGCCTCCGAGGAGAATCCCGATTGCCGATTCCAGGACCGACACCGGGGTCATGGGCAGCAAGGATACACCGAATCCAACCAGGATCCCGGGCAGCGAGAGGACATCAGGGATGATTTTGTAATCGATGTCGATGAAAGCAATAACCAGGAGGGATGCGCAGAAAACGAGAAGGAGGAAGTAGTAGAGAGAGAGGCCGTACCTCAAAAAGAGGGCCGCGCTGAGAAGCCCTGTGGTGAGTTCCACTACAGGATAACGGAGTGATATTCGGGAACGGCAGGATCTGCATCTTCCCAGGAGGAGGATGTAGCTCACCAGGGGAATGTTGTCGTAGAACCTGATCGCAGATTGGCATCCCGGGCAGCTCGACGGAGGGTACACGATAGACTTCCCGAGAGGTATTCTATGGATGCACACGTTGAGAAAACTTCCGAGGATCAGGCCGAAGACAAGAGAAAACAGCAACTGGAGGGTAGTGGGGTTCATCGATTTCTGTATAGGAATCCCTGATCTGGTTTTGACATCGGCACTGCCGCCCGGGTTGACAAACCCCTTGGTGAAGATCTATACCTCTTTATTATGATCATTTCCATCAACCCGCAGAATCCTCAGAAGCGCCTGATCAGGCGGGTCTGTGAGATCCTCGAAGGGGGCGGCCTCATAGGCTACCCCACCGACACCTTCTATGGGATAGGTTGCGACCTCCTGAACAAGAGAGGCATTCAGCAGATCCACAAGCTGAAGAATCGGGAGGTCAAACAGCCTCTATCCATTATTTGCGACGGCCTCAAGGAGATCAGCCGCTACGCCAAGGTCTCGAACTTTGCTTACAGGACGATGAGAAAGGCTCTCCCCGGTCCGTACACCTTCATTCTGGAAGCGACTCAACTCGTCCCCAAAATCATGCTGGCCAAACGAAAAACGATCGGGATACGTGTTCCCGACAACCAGATCTGCCTGGATCTGGTCGGGCAGCTCGGAAGACCCCTTATCAGCACAAGCGCAGGGTTGGACGATCCGGACGCCATTCAGCAGAAGTTCTCACCCTTTCTGGAGATAGTCATCGACGGCGGGCCAACCGTTCCTGAACCATCCAGCGTGATTTCGCTTGTCGACGATGTGCCTGAGGTGATTCGCGAGGGCAAGGGCGACATAAGCGGGTTCCTGTAGAATCGGTTTTTCCCCCATTTTCTTGAGTCCACGCCGCCTCTGGGGGTACTCTTCGAGAATGGCCGCGATTACCGGTCATTTCAATTGCCGCCCCAGAGAACTCATAGGCTCTAATATTCGATATTCGCTATTCCGCGGTTCTCTCCGTCTCTTCCTTGGACATTGGACATTCACCATTGGGCATTGGACATTGAAATGGATCATTTCAACGCCCCATCCCACCTGTATTCCACCTTGGTCTGAAGAAAATTCCGGATCGCTTGATACAGGGATTCGGCGCCCTCATCGAAAAACAATTCCCACAGCATGCTCTTGGCCTTCTTTTTCGCATGAACAAGCGTTACTTCCCCTTCGATCCCGACCATTTCCTTGGCAAGATCAACGGCATCCATGAAGTTGCCAAGGCTGTCCACCAGGCCCAGCTCTTTGCAGCGGGCGCCCGTGAGAATGCGGCCGTCTGCGATCTCCCGAACCGCCTCCACAGGCAAGTTTCTGCCCGTTGCCACGGCTTCCACAAATTGGTTCCGGACCTCCTGGGTCAGACCCTCCACGATTTCCCTGTCACGCGATGACATCTTCCGGTGTGGAGATCCAATATCTTTGAATTCGCCCGATTTCACTACCTCGAGACCAATGCCCAACTTTCCGAGGAGATCCTCCACCTGAACGAATTCCATAATAACACCGATACTGCCGGAAATTGTGCCCGGGTTGGCGACGATTTTGTCCGCTGCTGCAGCGATGTAGTACCCCCCCGATGCAGCCAGAGTGGACATGGAAGCAATGACCTTCTTTGTCTTGATGGTTTTTCGGACTTCCCGATAGATCTCCTGGGAAGGACCGACCGCTCCCCCGGGAGAGTTTATCCTCAGGATGATAGCCTTGATCCTGCCGTCTTTCTTGAACTCGACAAGCTGCTTCAGGAAGGGTTCAGGGTTGACGATCATGCCTTCAATGCTGATTACACCGATCCGGTTGCCAAAAGAAAGGCCCTTTGAAGGGCCTGTGAGACTGAGGACCACCGACATCACAATGACAAGCACAAGAACGACTGCACAGAGGATGCCGATGACAAGCAGTATGGGATGTTTTTTTCGTGCCATGCGGGATGACCTTAACAGAGAACCCCTGCGTTTCTCTACTCTTTTCCTCCTTCTTCCCCTGGTTCATCTCCGGATGATTTTTCTTCGTCGGACTGGGACCTCTGCTGCAGGTCCATCATTCCCTTTCTCAGGAGTTCGCCGAGGTTCGATGTCGCACCACTGCGGCTGTCCGTATAACTCTTGTAGATCTCCCTCTCTTCGCTCTCCTCCAACTTCCTGATGGAAAGCCCAATCTTCTTCTCTCCTCTTGCGACATTGATCACCCTTGCCTGGATCACGTCATCGACATTGAATCTGCTAAGAGGATTGCCGCCTTTCTCCTTGGACAGTTCCGATACATGGATGAGACCTTCTATGCCTTCCTCCAGTTCAACGAATACGCCGAAATCGGTCACATTGGTCACCGTTCCCGTGACCCGGGTTCCGGGCCTGTACTTTACGGGCGCCTGATCCCAGGGGTCGGTCATGAGCTGTTTGATCCCCAGCGAGAACCGCTCATTCTGCTTATCGATGTTGAGGACCACTGCCTGGACTTCCTGGCCCTTCTTGTAAAGCTCGGAAGGATGTTTGATCCTCCTGGTCCAGGAGATATCGGAGATGTGTACGAGACCATCGATTCCTTCATCGATGCCGATGAAAATCCCGAAGTCCGTAATGTTCTTGATCTTGCCCGCGATGGTCGTCCCCACCGGATATTTCTCTCCAATGAGGTCCCAGGGGTTGGGTTCGGCCTGTTTGAGGCCAAGAGAGATGCGCTTGTTCCCGGAGTCGATATTCAACACCATGGCCTCGACGATGTCGCCGACCTTCACCACCTGAGAAGGATGGCGGATCTTTCTGGTCCAGGACATCTCGGAAACATGGATGAGGCCCTCGATCCCCTCTTCCACCTCTACAAAGGCGCCGTAATCGGCGAGGCTTACCACCCGCCCTTTGATGCGGCTTCCAACAGGATACTTCTGGTCTGCGTCGGTCCAGGGATCGGACTTGAGTTGTTTCAGGCCCAGGGAGACCCTTCCGCTCTGCTCGTCGAAATTGAGGACCTTTACCGTGATCTCATCCCCGATCTGATACATCTCGGATGGATGCCCCACTCGTCCCCACGACATGTCGGTGATATGCAGCAGTCCGTCGATTCCGCCAAGGTCGATAAAAAGGCCGTACTCCGTGATGTTCTTCACCGAACCAGTCAGAACAGCCCCGGGGGCCATGTTCTGCAGGGTCTTTTCCCTCATCTCAGCCCTTTCTGCCTCGAGCAGGGCTCTTCGGGAGAGAACGATATTCGATCGACGCTTGTTGTACTTCAGGATTTTGAACTCATGCATCGTTCCGATGAGGGAGTCGAAATCCTTGATCGGCTTCAAACTGATCTGAGAACCGGGAAGGAAGGCGGGAAGCCCTATGTCCACGGACATGCCTCCTTTAACCCTCGCCGTCACCTTTCCCTTGATAGTGAGCCCCTTCTCATAAACCTCTCGGATCTCGTCCCAGATCTTGATCTTGGCAGCCTTCTCCTTGGACAGGATGATGATCCCCTCGTCATCTTCCCTGCGTTCCAGGATCACATCCACCGGATCTCCCACTCTGGCCGTGATGTTCCCTTCCGGGTCGATGAACTCGCTGATAGGGATCTGGCCTTCGGATTTGTATCCGATGTCCACGAGGACAAATTCCTTGTCCACATGCACGATTTCCCCACGAACGAGTCCCCCTTCCTCGATGCTCTTCAGGCTTTCCTCATAGAGCTCCAGGAAGTTCTTGTCCTGATCCGACTTTGCTGTCCCAGCGGGACTGAGTTGGGCCGTTTCAGATTCAAAGGCCTCTTGTTTCCGATCGGTTTGAGCCATCATGTCGTCCTGTGATTTATCTGTTTGTTGTCCCATCGACGCTTTTACCCCCTCTTGTTCTCTCCCAAAAATGTATTTTACTAACAAATATGGCCGAAAAGTTCAATAATTAAGTCTCATAATCTGAAACGGCCGGCGCCCCGGAAGAATTCCCCGGTTTTCCCCGGAGCGCTGACTGAAAGAATCTATTATGAGTCTTGCCTCATACGATCCAGCATGATTCTCATTACCTGATCCGTACTGAGGCGCGAGGTATCGATGATCACGGCATCTTTGGCCGGCACCAGCGGCGCAATGGTGCGCCGGCTGTCCTGTTCGTCTCTTTTCCTCAGCTCCTTTTCGACCTCCTCCCTCGCCACGGACTCCCCCCTGGCCAGCCTCTCACGGTACCGCCTTTCAGCCCGTATATCGACAGCCGCCGTCAGGAAAAACTTGTATTTCGCCTGTGGAAAGACGACGGTCCCCATGTCTCTGCCTTCAGCGACGATCTTCCCTTCACGGCCGATCCTTCGCTGAAGCGCCGTCATGGCATCCCTCACTTCCTTGACTGCCGATATCGTGGAAGAAAGGAGATCCATTTCCGGCGTTCTGATGGCTTCTGACACGTCTTCCTCTCCTATGAAGAGGAGGTTGTCTCCGGGGCCTGTTTCAAAACGGAGATCCAGTCCTGCGCATAATTCTGCCAGATGCCCGGGCGCGCGCATATCGATCCCCCTTCTCCTGGCCTGGAGCGCCACGGCGCGATACATTGCACCCGTATCCAGATAGGAATACCCGACTTGCCGGGCGAGCAGTCTGCTGAGAGTGCTCTTGCCGCTTCCCGCCGGACCGTCGATGGTAATGATGTCCAACCTCGAAGGGCCGGTCATGATTTCCTCTTGCCGTGCAGACCGCAGATGTCTGTTCGGGAGTTGCTCGAACGAATCGGCGCGGAACCGCTCGACGTGAAGTGTCGAACCGAAAAACGAGCTTTTGCATGCCGCACCACGGCACGGGCGTCCCTCTTTCGGGGACACGCACAACCCCTTCGCAGGAAGCTATAGCTCCAGTTCGCTGTTTTCTCTTGCTGCTTCAATCCTGATGCCGGAATTCTTTTTATTGGCAAGATCCTCACACAGCACCTTGATGGCCGTCACTTCCGGATCTGTTCTGGATGGATCATGGTGAAAGAGGATCAGCCGATTCACGCCGGCTCGATAGGCGAGGTTGAACGCGGATTCATAATCTGAATGGCCCCAATCTCTTCTTTCAGGAATTTCCTGGGGGGTGTATTGTGAATCATGAATCAGGATGTCTGCGCCCTGGCAGAACCTGACGTAATCGTCCGGGGACCTGCCTTCCCAGGAGTCCTTCCTCAGTTCGTTATCCGTAATGAAGACCAGTACCTTTCCACCCTCGTGGAAGCGGTACCCGAAACCTCCCTGCGGATGATGAAGAGGAATGCTGTCTATCGTTGTGCCGTCGATTTCAAGGATCCCTTTGTTGATTCTATTCAGAAAAGTAACTTGCGCCTTCAAGGCGTCGAAGGTAATAGGGAAGAAACCGTCCCCCATCTTGTTGTCAAAGGTATATCTCAGCCCCTTCATGCACGTGGGGTACCCGTCTATGGAAAGCCTGTTTGCCTTCTGGTATATGGGGGAGAAAAAAGGAAAGCCCAGGATGTGATCCCAGTGAATATGCGTAATCAGGAGGTGAACGTCCAGCTCCTTGCCGGTCGCCGTCAATTTCTCTCCAAGGGCCCTGATGCCGGTCCCCGCATCAATGATGACGGTTCTGCCGCATCCCAGGGTAAGTTCAACGCAGGTCGTGTTTCCACCATACAATGTGGTATTTTTACCAGGTACTGCGATGGAACCCCTGGTGCCCCAGAACTTGACCTTCATAGTCCCCTACCCCGTCACCTCCTTCCATTCCCAACCAGGATCAAAAGCAATGAATTTGGAATGATTCCGAAGGAGAATACAGAAATTTACGTGATCCAAATGCCAGTGTCAATTTAAATGTTTCCGCCGCAATGCCCGTGTCTTTGAGGAGCGTCGCGTACGCAAGCCCCGGATCCAGGATCCAGGATGCAGAATGGAAAAAACACATGATGCTGAACCCTGAATCTCTTGTATCCTGGATCTTGCATCCTGTATCACCGCTCCGCTGCCATTTTGGTATTGCATTGCAGAAGACCCGATAGCATACTCGCTATACTCCGAGTAAAGGCGGGATTATGTGCGGAATTTGCGGAATTCTTGATTTTCGCGAACAGAACGTGAACAGGGAAATCCTCCGGGAAATGTGCAGCTCCTTTGTCTACAGAGGCCCGGACGATGAGGGGACTTTCGCGTCTCCTCCTGTCGGTCTCGGGCATCGCAGGCTCAGCATCATCGATCTCTCCCCGGCAGGACATCAACCCATGTCCAATGAGGACGGATCCCTCAGTATCGTTTTCAATGGCGAGATATACGATTTCGAAGTCTTGAGGAAGAGACTTCTCCGGTCCGGTCACACGTTGAAAAGCCGCACGGACACGGAGGCGATCCTTCACCTCTATGAAGATGAAGGAACAGAGTCACTCAGGTTCCTGAATGGGATGTTCGCCTTCGGGCTTTGGGACGCGACTAGAAAGCGTCTCTGGCTTGCAAGAGACCGTCTGGGAATAAAGCCCCTTTACTATTCGTGGGACGGGAACCGGCTCGTCTTTGCTTCAGAGATCAAGGCCATCCTGAAAGATCCTTCCATAAGAAAAGAGCTGGATCTTCAGGCTCTCGACCTGTACCTGGCCCTCAACTACATTCCAGCGCCATGGACGATTTTTCGTAACATCAGAAAACTTCCCCCGGGAAGCCACCTTGTAGCGGAAGGGGGGAGGATCGCCGTTGAGAGTTTCTGGCATTTGGGCAGGACGGATGGTCCCGGAGTTTCGGGATCAGTGGAGGAGGAAAAGCATCGCCTGTACGATTTGCTGGAGGCAGCCGTGAGAAGGCGGCTGATTGCAGACGTCCCGCTCGGGGCTTTTCTGAGCGGAGGGATCGACTCCAGCATCATTGTGGCCCTGATGGCCAGGAACTCCTCGCGACCGGTCAAGACCTTTTCCATCGGGTTCAAGGACCTCCCCTCTTTTGACGAGACGGAGTATGCCAGGGAAGTGGCCCGGTTCAATCAGACCGAGCACTATGAATTTAAGCTGGACCACAGCGACATCCTCCATGCCTTCCCGAAGGTGCTCGAAACATTTGACGAGCCCTTTGCAGACTCCTCTTCCGTACCGACCTACATTGTTTCCAGAGAGACCAGAAACCATGTAACCGTCGCCCTTTCAGGAGACGGCGGGGATGAGCTGTTTGCCGGGTACAGGATGTATCGTGGCGAATATTGGTCAGGTTATTACGGGATGGTCCCTCGATTGATCCGTAACGGCCTCATTGCGCCTTTTTTCGACCTGCTGCCGGACGCCAGAGACAACCCGGGCCTGGAAAAGATCAGGAGGGCAAAGAAGTTCGTGCGCGGCATGAGCCTCTCTTTTCCTGAACGCTTCTGCAGGTGGAGGGAAATTTTTGCCTTTTCCCAGCGAAAGGCTCTGCTGAAAGATCCTCCGGACGAGGATCTGTTTCTCGCCCTCACCTGTCGCGAGATGGAAGCACGGGAGAACCGGTTCCCGGGAGACCTGGTGAATCTGATGCTCTACCTGGATACCACAGGCCTTCTGCCGGGAGATATGCTGTCAAAGGTTGACCGTATGAGCATGCTGAACTCTCTGGAAGTCCGGGTCCCGTTCCTCGACTACACGGTGGTAGAGCATGTCTTCGGTATTCACGGATCGAAAAAGCTGGGTCTGAGGGGAGGCAAACCCCTTCTGGTCGATACATTCAAGGAAATCCTGCCGGCCATGGTCCACAAAAGGCCGAAATGCGGGTTTGAGATGCCCATTGCGGCATGGCTGAGAAAGGAACTCCGGTTTCTCATCGACGAGTACCTTCGGGAGGAAGTCGTTCGGGGAACCGGTCTCTTTCATTTCCCTGCCATCAGCCGTCTGATCAACGATCACATGTCAGGCCGCCGGGATACCTCCTGGCAGCTCTGGAATCTGATTGTGTTCCAGTACTGGTATGAGCGATACATGAAATGAGTGTTCAGAGTTCAGTGTTCAGGGTTCAGAGGACGATAAGATTTCTCCCCCGGCCTTCGCCGGAGTCGAAATGACATTCAATGCAACTTCCTTCTAGGACAAGACGCTGGTGCAGTGTGTCCAACTGTTGCAGGAACGAACATCGCCTCGAATGGATAAGATGAATAATTAATGCGTCTCATTGTTGTCCTGACTCCGTCATTCCGGCGGAGGCCGGAATCCAGTCTTCTTCTTGATGCCGGTCGACGTTATTGGATACCTGATTCTTTATTCGATGTTCGACGTTCATTTTCTCAAGTAGCTTTCTTCCTGAACCCTGAACACCGAACACTGAACACTTTCTTTATTCCGGGAGTTTGAAGATGATGATCAAGAAGGTTTTTCGTCTTTTTGCCCCCGCCTTCGTCCTGCTGTCTCTTACCGGATGCGGTATGGGCTACTACATGCATCTGGCGTACGGCCAGCTGAGGCTGGTCTGGGGTGCGGTTCCCGTGGAAGAGGCCGTTAAGGAAGGACCGCTCTCGTCCGAAGAGTTGGAACAGCTGCAGCTGATAGGCGCAGTCAAGAAGTTCGGAGAACAAGAGCTGGGGCTGAAGAGCACCGGATCCTATGAGACTGTCTACCTCAAATCCCGGCAAAACCCGCTGTACACGGTCTCCGCTTCCCCGAAGGATCGTCTCGCCCGGGTCACGTGGTGGTTTCCCATTGTAGGGGAAATGCCCTATATCGGCTTTTTCGATGTCGAGAGCGCAAATGAAAGGAAGGAGAAACTGCTCAAGCAGGACCTCGATGTGATCGTCTCAAAGGCCAATGCATACAGCACGCTCGGATGGTTCAATGATCCTGTGACCCTGAATCTCCTGGACGCCGGCGACGTCGAGCTGGCACAGATTATCCTTCATGAGATGACCCACACCACCTTATATGTAAAAGGGCAGGGTGAATTCAACGAGGGGATCGCCATGCTTGTGGGCCTGGCCGGCGCAGCCCGGTTCTTTGAACAGAGACACGGTCCGGCCCATGCCCTTGCAATTGAGGCCAGGCAGGCCGTTGAAGAAGAGCGAGGTTTTTCTTCATTTCTGGATTCCATCCTGAAAAGGCTGGAGGAGCTCTATGGTTCATCTCTTGGATACGAAGAGAAACTTGCTCGCAGAGAGGCGACTTTCTCTGCCGCGCTTGAGGAGTTCAACATCCTGAAAAAGGATCTTCATGTGCAGCGCTATATCCGCTTCGGTTCATCGGGGTTGAACAATGCCTATCTGATGTCCCTGGCGCTTTATCACCGCCATTTCTCTTTATTCGAAGCCATGCTCTCCCGGGAGGGTTCTGTCAGGAACATGCTGGCCACACTCCGGCACATTTCCGAAGAAGAGGGAAACATGCTGAGCAAGATGCGATCGAGACTCTGAACACCGATGAAGACGGCGAGAAGAATCCTCCTCCTTCTTTCACTGATTGTCGTCATCTGCCTTCTCATTGCAGGAGGAATCCTTGCCTATTTCCATTTCCACCCTGAAAAGATAAAAGGCATGGCGGAAGAATCCCTGTCCCGCGCTATCGGAGCGGATCTCACCGTCGGAAGCCTCTCTTATTCCATGAGCCCCCTGAGCCTGTCGGCTTCCGACATCCTGGTCCGCAACAAGGGACCGGCCTCCGGATTTCTTCTCAGGATCCCCACCTTGAACGCAGGAATGGCCCTTCAAGGTTCATTCGGCAGGAGGACTCTTGTCGTCAGGGAACTGAGTCTTCCCAAGCTCTCGCTGAACATTTCCCGGGAGGCGGAGTTGCCCGGGTTCGACTTTCATCCCGGGACTTCTTCCCTTCCGGCCAGGATTGCGACCGGGTTGGTATCGCTTCTTCTTTTTCGAGACGTCAGGCTCGAGCACGGCAGCATAGAAGACGGCTCTGTTGTGGCGGAATTTGTGGAGGGAAGAATCCGGCTCAGCCGGATCCACGGTGAATTCCGCCCTGCCGAGCCGCCCGAGGTGACATGCCGCGCGGAGCTGCGTCTTGGGAATGGAATGACAGCCGATCTCCCTCTTTTCCGAATCACCGGACCGAAGGTCTTTTCTCTCTCGGATCCGGTAACCGGGAAACTGTTCTTCAACAATGGAGTCCTGAGCTTTCCCGGAGTAAAGGTTTCCGCTCTTTCCGGAAAAGGAGACTTCACGGCAAAAACGCTGAAGCACATCGCTTTTGAATTCCTTGATTTCAGCGCATCACCGGTCGTCGTTTCCTTGAAAGGACGCGAGGTGCGGGTTGAGAAAGCCCGCTTTACCGCCGATCAGGGCTTCCTGGATCCAGGGCGAAATGCTGTTTCTTTTCCCGCGATCAACATCAGTTCCTCATTGGTCAGGAACATGAGGGCAGGTTTGGAGATCGGTGCGGACGAGAGCCGCATTACGCTCTCGGCCGAAAAAGCCCGCATCTGGGAGCCCCTGAACGCTCTCAATCTCATTCCGGCAGGATGGACTTTCAGCGGAGAGGACGGCTTCCAGGGCAAAGCGACCCTCAACGAAAACGGGTGGTCTTATTCCGGGAACCTGAATCTCAAGGAAATGGGCTTCCAGGACCCTACGGGAAATTACGTTGGAGAAAGAATTTTGCTGGAGGCAGATTTTGAGGGGAAAAGCAGCGCCGGCCGGCCCATGGGCCTCAAGTATTCCGCGAAAATGGGGAAGGGGGAAATCCTTCTCAACCGCACATACGTCGACTTGAACAGGAACAGCTTCCATTTCTCGGGGGACGCGGAAATCGGCCTCGCAATGGAGCGGGCTCGATCCACGTTCACCATGAAGCTCGAGGAAATCCTGTCCCTCTCAGGCCGAACCGCTTTGGAGTTCGAAAAGCGGGATCCCTTTCTGCTCCTGGCATTCCATGTTCCTGAGACACCCATCGGGCCTGTGTTCCAGCACCTTCTCTCGGAGCCATATAAGAGAGAGGTTCCTTTCCTGGACGGAATGAGCGCATCCGGCGATTTTTCCGCGGATGTGGAACTCTCGATTGGTTCAGGATGGGGACTGAAGTCCCGTTGCAGGATGCTCCAGGGGACAATTTCCTCGAAAGATCCTTCCTTCCGGCTTCAGGGGGTTCGACTCGATCTGCCCTTTCTTCTCGCGAGTGGAAAGGTCGAAGGTGGCGAGAGTGAAACCGGAACCTTGCAGATCGATTCCATGGAACTCCCGTTTCTGCCCGCTCAGCCCCTGAATGTGGAGATGAATTCCGGGCCGAACACTCTTTTTCTCAAAGGCCCGATCACTCTCATGGTGGACGGCGGAAACGTGGAGATCGGTTCCGTATCCGCGGCTGAGCTCCTGACCGGCCCCGTTGTCCGCACCAGCCTTTCCGTGAAAGAGCTGGGTCTGGATCCTGTTCTCTCGAAGATCTGGCCTCGATCGGTGCAGGGCAGGCTGACAGGCCGGCTTGATCCTGTTCTCTATGCACAAGGCGCCATTTCCGGCAAGGGGATGCTGAAGGCGGATCTCTTCGGAGGCGAGGCGGTAATTGACAATCTCGGTCTGACGGGGCTCTTCACCTTCCCTGTACTTTCTCTGGATGCGCAGTGGGAAGACATCTCCCTGCTCGAATTGTCCAGGGACACTTCCTTCGGCCGGATCCAGGGGACGCTGAGAGGCCGCGTCAAGGGACTGGAAATCGCCCAGGTTCAGCCCCAGAGGTTCGATCTCTTTGTGGAGACGGTGCAAAAAAAAGGAGTCCCGCAGAAGATCAGCATCGCTGCTGTCGACAACATCGCGCGTATCGGCTCCGGACAGAGCCCTTTCATGGGTGCGGCAGGCCTGTTCTCGAAATTCTTCAGGGAATTTAACTACAGCAAAATCGGTGTGAAAGCGATCCTGGAAAACGATACCTTTCGGGTCAATGGAACCATCCGGGAAGGAGACGTGGAGTATCTTGTAAAAAGGGGTAGCTTTTCGGGGGTAAATGTTGTAAACCAAAATCCTGACAATCGTATAAGTTTCAAGGATATGCTCAAAAGAATCCAGAGGATCGGCTCTTCGGAGAGCGCTCCGGTGATCCGTTGAAGGGAGTCCGACCATGTTCGACCGTTTCCGGGAAACGCGTTTTGCCGTGATCTTCTGCCTGCTCCTGTTTGCCGCTTCCTGCGTGACTATCAACATCTACTTTCCTGCGGAAAAGGTGGAGTCGGTTGCGGGCGAAATCGTCCAGGACGTCAGGGGCCCAAGTGGGGAGATCAAGAGCCCGCCCAAGGAGGACAAGCAATCCTTTTGGAATGATGTCCTGCTCGCCTTCTCACCATCAGAGGCATGGGCCCAGGCCGAGACTTCGGTATCCAATCCGACTATCCGGGGTTTGAAAGACCGGCTGAGAGGTAACTACGCACGGATGAAACCCTTTTACGATAAAGGCATGCTCCGTGAAGGCAATGACGGGTATGTCCAGATGGGGGATTCCGCCGGAGCGGGTCTCAAGGAGAAAAGGGATTTGAAATCCATGGTGGATGCGGAGAACCAGACCCGAAGGCAGCTCTATGAGGAGGTTGCCCGCGCCCTCAAAATCGATAAGAGCCAGGTAGGCAGGATCGCCCAGATTTTCGCGAAAGAGTGGCAGAAGTCGGTAAGATAACAGTCTTTGCCACAAAGACACAAAGGCACGAAGAAATGATAAACCATAATCTTTGTGGCTTAGTGCCTTAGTGGCTGGTTTT
>PHBH01000015.1:101434-140340 GCA_002840535.1 Deltaproteobacteria bacterium HGW-Deltaproteobacteria-15
CTTTGCCACAAAGACACAAAGGCACGAAGAAATGATAAACCATAATCTTTGTGGCTTAGTGCCTTAGTGGCTGGTTTTGGTTTATATGGAAAAGATCGCTCCAGAAATCTACAACCGGTATATCAAGGCGCTCATGGATATCAGCCAGGCGATCACGTCCGATCTGTACCTGGAGGATATCCTCAAGCTGATTGTCATGGTCACTGCCAAGGTGACGGGAGTGGAGATCTGTTCTCTCTGGCTGATCGATGAGGCCGAGAATCCCAAGATAAGACTCAAGGCGACCCAGGCCATCGATCCTGATTACATGAAAGACAGGGCTTTGAATATGAATGAGGGGATCGTCGGCTACGTGGCCTCACAGAACAAGCCGTTCATCATCGAAGATGTACTGCAAGAGCCTCTTTTCAAGGAAAAGGAGATGGCCAGGAAACTCGGGCTGGTGTCCATGGTCAGCGTCCCGATGCACGTGAAGGACGACCGGGTAATCGGCGTGCTGAATTGCTTTACAGCTGAACCCCACCACTTTTCGGAGACTGAGGTTAACCTCATTACCACGGTGGCAAACCAGTCGGCCATTGCCATCGAAAATACCCGCCTTCTCGTTAGAACCAAGGTTATCGAAGAGGAGCTTGCCACCAGAAAACTCATCGAAAGGGCAAAGGAAATCCTCATGGTGAAAAAGAACCTGCCAGCTGATAAGGCCTTCCGATGGCTTCAGAAAAAAAGTATGGATAATCGCAAATCCATGCGCGAAATTGCCGAGGCGTTGATCATTTCACAGGACCTCTAATCACAATTCCCCAGGTTGTTTCCAGCGCGGTCTCTCTCGCCTGCTATCAGTAGCACTTAATTTCCGATTATTTTTATATTGACCCTTGACAAGGGCTCCAATTCCTCTTACAAGAAAAAGTTAACTATTAGTACAACTAAAAAGCGCACAACGGCGTGTGTTTTTTTGGATCAGGACAAAGGCGTCTTTCCCATTTGCGGGAAGAGGCCTTTTCCTTTTTTAACCCTTCGCCGGTGCTGTGCCGGGAACCAACGATGCCCCGTCTTGTTGCACCATGGCCTACTCGAGTAAGGAGGATAATTTATGATGCGTTTTGACAAGAGCAATGATGTTCTCGGGACCGTTAACAGGGGCAATCCGACCGAAGCCAGCATATGCACCCTTTGCAGGGCCGATTGCCAGGGGAGATGTGAAACCTGGCTTTCCAGCCTGGTAGGCCGCAAGCTGCTCTATCCCAGGAGTTTCGGTATCGTCACTGCAGGCGCCAACAACACCACTCATGTGGGCGTTTCCTACAATTCCCTCCGTATCCAGGGATATGCGTACGGCGCCCATGGTCTTTCCAAGGGTCTGACCAACGCGGCGGACGACTGCATCTTCCCGAACGTGAGCCTCGAAACCGAGTTCGGCAATACCATGAAGACGAAGAGCCGCATGCCCCTCATGACCGGAGCACTCGGCTCCACGTTTGTCGCGGCAAAGTATTGGGACTCTTTTGCCATCGGTGGAGCCCTGGTTGGTATCCCGGTGGTAATCGGCGAGAATGTGGTTGGTGTAGATCGGGAATCCACAATTCAACCCGGAGAAAAGAGGAAAGGCAAGATCAAGGTCTCTCCTGAGCTTGACCGACGTATTCAGACTTATCTGAGATACTTCGATGGATATGGCGCCATCATCGTTCAGCTCAATGTGGAAGATACCCGTAACGGAGTTGCAGAATACGTGGTCGATAAATACGGCGACAAGTGCATTATCGAACTGAAATGGGGCCAGGGCGCCAAGGATATCGGCGGTGAAATCCAGGTGACCAGCCTCGATTACGCGATCTTCCTCAAGGAGAGGGGTTATGTGGTGGATCCGGATCCGACCAGGCCTGAAGTGAAGAAGGCCTTTGAGGAAGGTTCGATCAAATCCTTTGCCAGGCACAGCCGTCTGGGCGGCACCAATCTGGATTCCGTGGCACAGGTTCGAGCCGACTTCATGGCCGGTGTGGATTACCTCCGGTCCATCGGGTTCAAACGCATCACCCTGAAGACCGGGTCGTATGGAATGGAAGAACTGGCCATGGCCATCAAGTTCGCCACCGACGCAAAACTGGATCTCCTGACCATTGACGGCTCAGGCGGCGGAACAGGCATGAGTCCCTGGAATATGATGCAGAGTTGGGGCGTTCCCTCCATTATCCTCCATTCCAAGGCTTATGAATATGCCGGCATCCTCGCCGCCAAAGGACAGAAGGTTGTGGACATGTCTTTTGCCGGCGGTTTTGTACTTGAAGATCACCTGTTCAAGGGTCTTGCCTTGGGCGCACCGTTTACAAAGATGATCTGCATGGGCCGCGGGATCATGATCCCGGGTTTTGTGGGTTCCAATATCGAGGGCGCGATCAATCCCGACGTGAAGGCGAAAGTCAACGGCCACTGGTCTGAATTGCCCAAATCCGTAAGGGAAGTGGGAAGCTCCGCGAAAGAGATCTTCGCCTCGTACTTTGACGTGGAAAAGAAGGTGGGCAAGGATGAAATGAAAAATATCCCCTATGGCGCCATTGCCTTCTACACCCTGGCCGATAAGCTGGCATGCGGTCTGCAACAGCTTCTTGCCGGGGCCAGAAAGTTCTCGGTCAAGAATATTGCGCGGACGGATCTCATGTCAGGGAACAGAGAGACCGCCAGAGAGACCGGCATTCCTCATGTCGCGGATGTGAACGATGAGAGCGCACGGAAGATTCTGCACTCGTAGAAGCATGGTTTAGAAAAACCCCGCTTCTTCATAGGGGCGGGGTTTTTCTGTTAACCATCTACGCATCCCGGTCATCCATTCTCTCACCATTCGCACTGGCTGATGGCGAACGTAAGGGGATCTTTCTGGAGACCCTGGATTTCGAGGTATGCCGTTTCGCCGGTTACTAACTCCTCCCTGATCTGCCGGATGAATGCGGCAACCGAGTGATCGACGCTCTCGTTCAGATTCAGATTCTTCGTTGCTTGCACGACCTGATCGTTATTCACCAGCGAAATTTTGATGGTCTTCATTTGCCTCTCCCGGTTAAAAAGGTTAGCGAAGCATCGTTGCGGGCCTGAACGCTCAGGGTAATTAGCTATACTTACAAACAACATCGAAATTAAGATAAACTGCAACAATTTCAGCTACTTCTGAATACTTAATCAGGTCTGTCGGATTGTCAAGTTATTTGTGCGGGTTTTGACACAGGGCAAATAGAGCCGGAATTACCGGCATCTGTTTACTGGTTACCGGATCTTTACCCAGAGCAGGCGGGCGACGGATGGGCCGGGATTCTTCCATTGGGTGGGCATTTCTGAGGTGAGATAGACCACGTCTCCCGGGCGGATTGTGTAAACGGCCTTCCCGAGTTTGACCTGAAGGACTCCACTGAGGAGATATCCCATTTCCTCCCCCTTGTGCAGAAAGAAGTGGGCCGGGATCTCCCTCTTGGGCTGAACTTCCAGGAGATAGGGCTCTGCTTTTTGTTCAAAATCCAGGGGAGTGAGCGATTTCGCATAAGCCGCTCCATCTGGAAGACCCTGCAGCTTGACCTCCACGGCCTCGGCACCCGGGAAAATGATCCGGTTCCTGATGTCCCCCTTTTCCTGGAAAAGGGAACTCACATCCACGGAGAGCACCTCGGCCATTTTGAGCAAGGCAGGAAGGGAAGGATAGATCGTGTTGCCTTCGACCTGGGAGATGGTGCTTGGAGTTACACCCACCAGCTTGGCCAACTCTGTTTGAGAAAGCCCTCGCTTGGATCGCAACTCCTTGAGGCGAAGCCCCAGATCGAAACGCCCACGTATCTTCCGGTCCTCGTCAAATGTGACGTTCAGATCCTTGGTCCAGTAACTGTAGGGTTTGTTGAGGGTGTCCAGATCCCGCTTTTCAGCCTTGAGGATCATCAGAGAGGTCGTTCCCCGCCGGACGGACAGATCCACGGCTACCTGTGCGATCTGGTTGATCTGGGCCCGCAAACGCTGCGAATGTGCTTGTCTTTCCATGATCCAGTATGCAATGGTGTTCAGCTCGTACAACCTTGGACAGGAATGGGTGTAGAAATTCAGAATCTGCTCTTCCCCGCCCCAGATCTCCTGCATCCCGGTCATGCTCTCGAACACCAAACGAACGTCTCCATCCAGCCCGGCATGAACGGTATAGAGCGCCTCGATGACCTGCTCCGGTTCGCGCGGTTTCTCCACAGTGATGAATCTGCAGGAAGGCTTCTGCTTCCTCTCCTCATAGAACTTGAGAAAGACAGGGGTTCCCGCCCCTTTCCCGAACGTAAAGCAATCCAATACGGTCAGCATGGGGTTCTCGGCAAGGGCGCCGAGCTGGTCCAGAAGATTTTTCGGCGAACGATCGAAGCTCAGATAGACGATTGGCTTGCCCTGGACCTGTGATGCCTGCATGAAATTCATGCAGAAGACCATTGCGAGGCTGCCTGCATCGTCATGCCATACTACGTTGTCGCCGATATACAGACCACCCAGGAGCCTGTCCAACTGGCTCACCCCGGACGTAGCGCGAAGTCTCTCGGTCACAATCTTTGTTCTCCAGGTTCAATGTGGCGTTCCAAAGTACCGGGTTTCAAGTTACCTGAAGGGGTCAGGGAAGTCAACGAACAGGGGTACCTTTCGTCAATGTCGTGTTTGACAAGCTCCGGGCTTGTGCCTAACATAAGTCCATGAAAAGCGACGATCCTTCCGATGCTTACCCGTTCTGGAGGAAGGGACCGGTGGACGATTCGGGGAGAGTCGACCCGGTGAGGGAGGTATTCACCCCCTTCAGAACGTACCATGAGCTGATGGGCCTCAAGATACGAGAGATCCTGCTTGTATCGAGCCCATACGATGCCTTTCTTCTGGAAGAAGACGTGAGCTTGGCATCAAGGATTATCCATGAATACAGCGGGCTCAATCTCAGCCAGCCGCCTCGCGTCACCCGGGTTTCTTCCCCTCGAGAGGCCATCAGGTTGCTCTCCCAGAAAGCCTTTGACATGGCCATCACCATGCCGCACCTCGATGAATCCGATCCTTTTGCATTCGGTCTGGAGATGAAGCGGGTTCGTCCGAACATGCCGGTGATCCTCCTGGCTCACAGCCTGAAAGGGATCTATCCGGTGCAGGAGGGATGTGATCGGAGCGGGATCGACAGAATCTTCCTCTGGTCAGGGAGTTCGGACCTGCTGCTTGCCCTGATAAAAAATGCAGAAGATCGTCTGAACATTGATCAGGACACCCGGAAGGCAAAGGTGCGGGTGCTTCTCCTCGTGGAGGACTCTCCGGCTTATTACTCCCTGTTTCTCCCGCTCATCTACCGCGAAGTTGTGCGGCAGACACAGGCGGTCCTCGAGGGAGGGCTGAACGAAGAGCACCGGCTGCTTACCATGAGAGCGCGGCCCAAAATCCTCCTCGCGGTGAACTTCGAAGAGGCCATGGAGTACTATGAAAAATTTCGGCCTTATCTCTTCGGGATAATCTCCGACGCGCGCTTTCCCATGAAAAATCGTATGGAGGATCATGCAGGCTATCTTCTGCTTAAGCAGGTCCACCAGGAAATCCCGGATCTGCCTCTTCTTCTGATGAGCGCAAATCCTGGCAACAGGAATAAGGCCGCGGAAATACCGGCTGTGTTTCTGGACAAGAATTCATTAAAACTTCATTCGGAAATCCGTGACTTCTTCCTGCGGTATTTGGGGTTCGGGGATTTTGTCTTTCGGTTGCCGGACGGCAGGGAGGTAGGCCGGGCATCCACGCTGAGGGAACTGCAGGAAAAGGTTGCGGTCATGCCGGAGGAAAGCCTCTGGTATCATGCGAAGCGCAACCATTTCTCCAACTGGATCATGGCTCGTGCGGAAATCGCACTGGCCTCTTTATTCCGCGAAGTCCAGGCGTCCTGGTTTTCCGGGATCGAGGAAATGAGGGAGTACATCATCTCCAGTATTCGCGCCTCTCGGAAATGGCATCAAAGAGGAGTCGTCGCCCAGTTTCACCCCGGCTCCTATGACCCGGAGATCAACGACTTCGTCAAGATCGGGCAAGGCTCGATCGGCGGCAAAGCGCGGAGTCTTGCCTTCATGGCCGATTTGCTTGGAAAGGACCCGTCCATTCACAAAAACTACCAGGGGGTCGATATCGAGATCCCCAAGACCCTTGTCATCACGACCGACGGTTTCGAGTCCTTCACTGGCCAGAACAGACTTCACCATTTCGCGGTGGATGATTCCCAAGACCATGTGATCGCGGAAGCATTTCTCAAGGCGGAAATGCCTGGATGGATCTCAAGAGAGCTGGCCTCTTATCTCTCCATGATTCGCTATCCTCTTTCGGTTCGATCCTCCAGTCTTCTTGAAGACGCGCAGTTTCAGCCCTATGCCGGCCTCTATGAGACCCTCATGATCCCGAACAACCACCCTGATCCAGCCGTGCGGCTTCAGGAGCTGGTGGCGGCGGTCAAACTTGTTTATGCCTCCACCTACTACCAGGGACCAAAGGCCTTTTCCAGGAGCGTATCGCTGCAGCCCCAGGAGGAGAAGATGGCCGTGGTAATACAACAGCTGGCGGGCGAAAACTATGGAGACTACTTCTATCCCGCTGTCTCCGGAGTCGCTCAGTCCTACAACTACTACCCCATTCCACCAATGAAGCGGGAGGAAGGGATCGCGCACATTGCACTGGGCCTTGGGAAGACCGTGATGGAGGGGGAGCGAACACTCCGTTTCTCTCCGAGATATCCGGGGAAACTGCATCAGTTCTCTTCGGTAGAGGACATCCTCCGCAATGCCCAGCGGTTCTTCTATGCCTTGAAGATCCGGAACTCCCACGCGCAACCCGGGTTTCAATTGACCAGACGCGAGGTTGATGAGGCCGAGTCCGAGTTTCCCGTGAAAACGCTGGCCGGCACCTATGTGATCGAGGAGCACCGGATCAGGGACACGGGGCATATGCCTGGCGGAAAAGTCCTCACCTTCGCCCCCATTCTGAAGTACGATCTCTTCCCATTGTCCCCTCTTCTTTGCGATCTCCTCGAAATGGGCCGCATGGGGATGGGTACGCCTGTGGAGATTGAGTTTTCGGTAAATCTGGGTACTGCCGAGAATCCGAAGAAAGAGTTCTTCTTCCTGCAGATGAGACCTATGGCTGCCGGTCATGGCCTCTTCGAGGTGAAGATAGAACCCCACGAGATCCAGAAGAGTCTTTGTTATTCGACCCAGGCTTTGGGCAACGGCAGGAACGACAGGATCGCCGACATCGTGTATGTCCGAAAATCGGAATTCCGGGCGGATGCGACAGTGCAGATCGCTCATGAGATCGGGCTCCTGAACGCACATCTGGTGAAGGAAAATCGTCCTTATCTCCTTGTCGGCCCGGGAAGGTGGGGTTCTGCGGATCGTTGGCTCGGGATCCCTGTTCAGTGGACGGACATCTCGGGTGTGGGGGCGATGATCGAGCTTCGCGGCGAGCAGCTCAAGGCAGACCCGTCACAGGGAACGCATTTTTTCCAGAACATCACGTCACTCGGCATCCACTACGTCACTGTCACGGAGGGTTCCAGGGACTTCTTCAGGTGGGAGTGGGTTGATTCGCTGCCTGCATTCAAGGAGACCAGGTTTCTGAGACAGGTCAGACTTGAGAAGGGGATGACGATAAAGATCGACGGAAGAACATCCGAAGGTGTCATTCTGGAAACAAAGTAAACTGCCTGCCCAAGGATGGGGGAGGCTCCACTCTTTTCTGCTCACTGCCTACTGTCTACTGCATACTTTTGGGGAGATTGCCTATGGACATCATGGAAGCCATCAAACTCAGAGATCCCGGGGAAAGAGAGTTCCATCAAGCTGTGTATGAAGTACTGGAATCGGTAAAGCCGGTTCTCGACCGCCACCCGGAATACCGGCGAATGAAGATCCTCGAAAGGATCACGGAGCCGGAAAGGGTGATCATGTTTCGTGTTCCCTGGTTCGACGACCAGGGGGAGATCCATGTGAACAGGGGCTTCAGGATCCAGATGAACAGCGCCATCGGGCCTTACAAGGGAGGCCTTCGTTTCCATCCCTCCGTGAACCTGAGCATCCTCAAGTTCCTCGCCTTTGAACAGACCTTCAAGAATGCCCTGACCACGCTGCCCATGGGAGGCGGCAAGGGAGGGTCGGACTTCGATCCCAAGGGCAAGTCTGACAACGAGGTGATGCGTTTTTGTCAGAGTTTTATGACAGAGCTTTTTCGGCACATCGGACCCGATACGGATGTGCCTGCCGGCGACATCGGAGTCGGAGCAAGAGAGATCGGGTATCTTTTCGGAATGTACCGAAGACTCTCCAATCAGTTCTCCGGCGTGCTCACCGGCAAAGGATTGGGGTGGGGTGGCAGCCTGATACGGCCGGAGGCGACCGGCTATGGTTGCGTGTACTTTGCGTCAGAGATGCTGGCTACTCAGAATCAAAGCATCAAGGGCAAAACCTGCCTGGTCTCCGGTGCCGGGAATGTGGCCCAGCACACGGTTGAGAAACTCATTGAAATGGGAGCCAGGGTGGTTACCCTCTCCGACTCCTCCGGGTACATCTACGATGAGGAGGGCATGGACAAGGATAAGCTGAACTTCGTGAAGAAATTGAAAAACATCCGGCGGGGAAGGATCAGGGAATATGCAGAGAACTATCCCCGGTCCATTTACACCCCGGCCGATCCTGCTTCAGGCTTCAACCCGCTTTGGAACCACAAAGCGGATTGCGCATTCCCGAGTGCGACCCAGAACGAGATCAATGGCAGGGATGCGCAGAATCTCCTAGTAAACGGGGTGAAACTGATCGCGGAGGGGTCGAACATGCCTTCCACACCGGAGGCGATTGCAGCGTTCCTGTCGAGCGGAATCCAGTATGCTCCCGGCAAGGCTTCCAACGCCGGCGGCGTGGCTGTATCCGGTCTCGAGATGGCGCAGAACAGCATGCGGTTGAGATGGCCCAGGGAAGAGGTGGACCAGCGCCTCAGAACCATCATGAAAAGCATACACAAGGCCTGTCTCGATGCAGCCGAAGAGTACGGAAAGCCGGGCAACTACATGGTGGGCGCCAACATCGCAGGATTTGTCAAAGTCGTGAACGCCATGCTGGACCAGGGTCTCGTTTAGGTTTATCTATATCCAGTCCAAAGGGCCTGAAGGAAAGCATCCTGCGTTTACCTTCCGGCCCTTCCATTCCATAAACATGTCATCAATCCGCCGCTTTTCAAAGTTCAGGCGGTCCATCTTCGCTTTCTCCCGACCGCATAACCGTTAAGTGCTCGACATCAAGCAATATTTTAGTTCGCCCCACATGGCATGGTTTGTGCTTGTAAAAATCAAGGGCACTCTCGTATCCACACAGCCCTTTCCTTGAATTATTGAAGCCCCTGCAGCAAGCTGCAGGAAATTTCGTTTCAAGAGAAAATCAGGGGGAACCGGATGATGAAGGGTTTTGGGAATTTCCCGGCTTTCTTCACAACCACTGGGGAGGAAAGGCCTGAGATCCTGGCGGTCCGACTCCATCTGATAAACAACCTATTTAGGATCGTCCTGGGGCTGGGCGCCATTTCGATTCTTCTGGGATGCTTTCGGACCTACCTCCAGGGGCAATGGCTCTACCTGTCATTCTACATTTCAATATACTGTCTCATGCTTGTAATCACGCTCTCCAAAGAACGTTTCTCTTTTCGCTTGAAATCTTTTTTTCTCACCGGATCGATGTTCATCATCTCCACTGTTAACTTCACACAAGTAGGGCTTGGTGGTGTGGGTATGCAAATAATGATCGCCACCTGCGTCCTTGCTGCCGTACTTATGGGAATCAGGGCAGGATTTCTAATGCTGGGGATGGGACTGACGGCGGTCAGCATGGCTGCCGCGGCAGTTACGCTTGGAGGAATTCCCATATCTCCGGAGTTCATGACGACATCCACCTCCAAACTGGCCTGGTTGAATGCCATCGTTTCTTTTGTCATGGTCACCACCGGGCTGATCCTTGCTCCTCATATGTTCGTGTCGCGGCTCAAGGAGTCCCTTGCACTGCTGGAGAAACAAAGCCCAAGGCTCAAGCGTTCCAACAGCATCCTCAGAAATCAGATCAGGACCCGAAAAAGGGCGGAGAGAGCCCTTTCCGAGGAGCGAAAGAGGAATGAAGATGTGCTTCAGGAGAGTGATGGACAGTTTCAACTCATCTATCACATGATTCCGGACCCGGTCTCCATCATCCGCGAACGCGACGGAATCTGCCTGGATGTGAACGCTCAGTTTGTATCCGAGACGGGCTGGACACGGGAGGAGGTGATCGGCAAAAGGTTCAAGAATCTTAGAATGTGGCACCGTCCGCAGGACAAGGAGAAAATGGCAGAATCCATCTCCAGGACCGGGAGGGTCGATAACCTGGAAGCCATGTTCCGTCTGAAGAACGGGCAAATCGCCACCACCCTGCTCTCGGCCGTTGCCCTCACCTTGGGTGGAGAACGGGTGATCGTCTCCGTCACACGGGATATCACGGAACGCGACCGCGCCCAGAAGGCATTGAAGGAATCGGAGGAGAAATACCGATTTGTGGTCGACAACACGAATGAATGGATGGTCCTGACCCAGAACGACAAGGTCGTTTTCGCCAACAGACAGGCCTTGGAGCAGTCCGGCTACTCTCTGGAAGAACTTTCAAAAAGGACCCTGGACAGCCTTATTCATCCCGAAGACATGGAAGATGCGACCATGCAATATCAAAAGAAGCTGGAGGGGAATCAGAGCAGAGGGGATTACGAGTTCAGGATCATCTGTAAAACAGGAAACGTCCTATGGGTAAGGGTAAACTCCTTCCCGGTAAAATGGATGGGAGAGCCGGCACTCTTGACCTTCATGAACGATATTTCGAGACAAAAGGCGGTGGAGGAGGAAAAGGAGAAGCTGCAGGCGCGGCTTCAACGTGCACAGAAGATGGAGGCCATCGGGGCTCTTGCCGGAGGCGTTGCCCACGACCTGAACAACATTCTTTCAGGCATTGTCAGTTATCCGGACCTGCTGCTGATGCAGCTTCCGGACGACAGTCCGCTGCGAAAACCGGTTACCACCATGAGGGAATCGGGGAAAAGAGCCTCTGCCGTGGTGCAGGACCTGCTCACCCTGGCAAGAAGAGGATTGGCCGTGACCGAGCCTGTGAACCTTAACACCGTGATTTTCGAATTCCTCAGAAGCGCGGAATTCGAAAAAATTTGTTCCAACAATCCTCGTGTTCACGTGGAAACCCGGTTGGGCAGGGATCTCCAGAACTTGTCCGGGTCCCCGGTGCATCTTCAGAAAACCCTCATGAACCTCGTTTTGAACGCCTTCGAGGCAATGCCGGACGGCGGCTCGGTCTGCATTTCCACTGAAAAACGCCACCTCGATAAATCCCTGAACGGCTACGACCGCGTGCAGGAGGGGGAGTATGTCATGCTCATGGTCTCCGACACAGGTATCGGGATTTCGCCCGAAGAACGGGAAAGGATATTCGAGCCTTTTTATACCAACAAGGTCATGGGGAGAAGCGGAACGGGGCTGGGAATGGCCGTTGTCTGGGGCACGATGAAGGATCACAATGGGTACATCGATGTGGAGAGCACGAAAGGGAAAGGGACCACTTTCATGCTCTACTTTCCGGCATGCCAGGAAACTCCCAGGAGCAAGATAGTCGTTTCCATGGAACATTACAGAGGGAAAGGCGAATCCGTCCTGATCATCGATGACATGGAAGACCAGAGAGAGATCGCCTCTACGCTTCTGGGAAGGCTGGGGTACTCGGTCTTTGCGGTCTCCAGCGGGGAAGAGGCCATTCATCGTGTCGCACAAAGGGAGGTGGACCTCCTCGTGCTGGACATGATCCTGGGCGGAAAAATGGACGGCCTTGACACATACCGGGAAATCATTAAGATATGTCCTTCCCAAAAGGCAATCCTCGCAAGCGGATACTCCGAGACGGCACGCGTGAAGGAAGCCCAGAGATTGGGAGCAGGTCAATACATCCGGAAGCCCTACACCCTTGAGAGGATCGGCATAGCCGTTCGATGCGAACTGGACAGGAGGGAAATCATAGCAGCCTGAGGAAGCCGGCAGTCCCGAACCGGTCTTCTCACCACTTCTTCATCGTCAATCCCCATGCTGGAAGAGGATCGGTCGAAAGGCAATGGCCTCACATCCTTGAGAGGGCCCGACAATGTCTGGGCCCGATTCGTTTCAGGCTGACCGAAGGCCCAGGCGACGCCGTCCTTTTCACCAGGGAGGCTCTCCTTGGCGGCGCGGACGTCATCGTCTGTGTGGGGGGGGACGGCACTCTCAATGAGGTCGTAACCGGGATGATGGACAAGCACGGCCCCATCCGGCCTGAAGCGCTCCTGGGGCTGGTTCCGAATGGCACGGGGTGCGACTTCACCCGGACCGTCCGCATTCCTCGTAGTCCCGGCGATGCCCTGGATGTGATTGCCTCTGCCGTTTGCCAGCCCCTGGATCTGGGCCGTCTTTCCTACAGCGATAACGAGGGCCGGCCTGCAGTCCGGCATTTCCACAATGTGACCAGTTTCGGGCTCGGCGGAGAAGTGGACGAAAGGGTGAACAGGACGACCAAGGCCCTCGGCGGCTTTTTCTCGTTTCTCTGGGCAACACTGATGACAGCCCTTCAATATCGGGGAAAAGAGGTTTTTTTCATGACCGATGGATCGGCCGAACAGTCCGCGACAGTGTTGAATTTCGTGATCGGGAACGGCCAGTACCATGGCGGCGGGATGTGGGTTGCGCCCGAGGCGAGCGTAAGCGACGGCCTCTTTCATGTCACGATTATCGGAGACTACTCACTCCCTGAGATCTTTCTCCACTTCCCCAAGTTGTACAACGGCAAATTGTTCAGCTTGAAAAAAGTGCGGTCACTCACCGCGAAAAGGATAGAGGCACGATCGGCGGAGCGGGTCCTCCTCGATGTCGACGGCGAGCAGCCCGGCGTGCTCCCCGCAACGGCGGAGATCGTGCCTGCCGCGCTCCGGCTGATTGTGCCGGCGGTGAACAGCAGGCAGTAAGCAGTCCCGCGAGACGTCACACGGGATCTCCGCTGCGCTCCGATAAGCAGCAAGCAGTTGGCAGGATGGGTTAAACGCAGCGAAACCCGTCAAATTCAACCGCGGGAAAAACATCTGTGAAATCTGTGTAATCTGTGGATAGCACGTAATGCCCCTGGATAGGTAATCGGTCTCCAAGACTCGAGGTAAACATGGAAGCAGAGAAACCAAGACTGAAGGACCTCATTCACGACAAACCCGTTCATGAAAGAGCGGTAGAGATCCGTTCTTATCCTTTGAAAGACGGCCGTCTCATCGTGGAAGGCCGGCTGAAGGACGATCAACTCACTCAGGGCTACCGGTGGGACGGAGAGCACCGGCCTGCCGGGACGGTGCATCTGATCTATGTTCGCATCATGGTAGGCGAGTGGCCCCTCAAGATCCTTGATGCCGAGGCGGAGATGGAGCAGGTTCCCCATGAGCTCTGTCCTACGACCCGGGAATCGGTTCGAAAGATCATAGGGGTGACGATCGCAGCCGGGTTCAGCAACGAGGTTCGAAGGCGGTTGGGCGGCGTCCGCGGGTGCGCCCACATGGCATTTCTCGTCATGGCCATGGGGCCGGCCGCCATACACGGTTACTGGACAATGAAGTCAAAGACCCGGAGGCCTCTTCCGAAGAGCCTGGAGGAATTCAGCGGGCTTTCCACACTGATGAATTCATGCACTCTGTGGAGGAAGGAGGGCCCGATGATAGAGTATATTAAGAAAGCCCTGGAAGAGGAGAAGTTGAGAAAAAACAAAAGATGAACGTCCAACATCCAACATCGAACGTCCGACATCGAATGAAATCAATACCGGCATGATCACCCTATGACCGACAGTATCCCCTGTTTGATCCTTTCCATTTCAGCGCTCCCGCTCACCTTTTGCCCTCCCGCATCCCTGACGTAAAAAACGCCGGCCGTCTTTTCCTTGTCGCGGTTAATCCTGGCGAACCGAATGTCCAAACCCTGGGAAAAGATCTCTTTTGCCAGATCATAGAGAAGCCCTGCCCTTGCTGCACCGATAATCTCAATGATGGTAAAAAAGTCCGATGCCTCGTTGTCGATTCTCATACGATCCGGAAAAGGGGAGTAGACCCGGTCCGGGAAAAGATCGGCCCTCTCTTTCCTCTCGATCAGTTCATCCAGCGGAAGCCTGTCCTCTATCGCTTCCATTGCGTCGCTATAGACCTTGGACCACATCTCTCTTTCTCTGAACGGGTCCAGAGGATTGGTGACCTCATAGATGTCCAAGGCAAGTCCATTTTTGAGGGTGAAGATATTCCCCGACAGAACATCCATGTTGTTGAGTGTGAAGACTCCCACCATCTTGCTGAAGAGGCCTGGCCTGTCATAGGTGCAAAGAAGCACTCTTGTCACCGGTGCGTTGTTCAACTTCTGCAGGGTCCAGGAAAACCTGCGCTTTTGCAGAGTGAGGGCCAGAAGGAAATGCTCGGCCATGTCATCAAGCCTTGTGCTCAGAAAATACCACGTGGAGACCTGTTCCATCAGCTGGAGGATCTCCTTTGGCGCGAATCGGCGACTCAGAAGCCGCAGCAGGTTGCCCTTGTTCTGTTCAACTCTCTTCGTCGCATCCGGAGATGCCAGGATTCCCCTTTCCAGGATATGCCGCACCTTCAGGTAAAGCTCGTTCAGGAGCATGATCTTCCAATCGCTGCCCGCGACAGGTCCTGTTGCAAGACTGTCGGCCACAGTAAGGAGCTGGAGCAGATTTAGAGTCTCTACGTTCGAGATGACCTGGGCGGCCTGCACCGAGGTTTTCTCATCGTTCAGATCCCGCCTCTGGGATATGTTCACCAGCAGGAGATGGTGCTGCACCAGGAATGAAAGATCCTTCGCCACCCTCCCCTTCATACCCAGTCTTCTTAGAATCCTCGGGATCAGATCCGCGCCTTTCCTGGAGTGATCTCCCTTGGAACCCTTGCCGATGTCGTGAAGCAGCCCCGCCAGGTACAGCCATTCCGGGTGTTGCAGTTCACGAAAAATCTCGCTGAGACCCGGCCACCGTCCATCATAGGCGCCTCTGGCGATCTGGTGGACGATTTCCACGGTCTTGAGGGAGTGGAGGTCGACCGTCTCGATATGATAATGGCTGAACTGCGCCAGGTTCCGGATTTTCTTGAACTCGGGAATGAAAAGACCGACAAGTCCGATTTCCAGGGCCAGCCGCAGCAGCTTCGGATTCATGGGAGACATGAGAATACTCACGAAGAGGCCGTGGGCCTCCGGGTGACTCAGAATCTCCTTGCCCCTCCCGGAGATCAGATGTCCCGCTTCCCATATGAGACCCGACCCCAGGAAAAGTCCCTGGCGGTTTGCCTGTTCAAAAGCCCGCAACAGGAGGAGGGGGTCGCGTGCCTTCAAAAGGTTCCCTTCCCTGAGCACGATGTTGCCCTTCAGCACCTGGAAATCCGCAGGGAGCCGATTCGGCAAAGGCTCGAGCGGCCTGGGATCGATGAGATCGAGCGCCCGGGTTTGAAATTCCTCGCTTCCGTACCGAATCCGGTTCAGATGAAGATAGAGATTCCGCATGAAGCGTTCGGGTCCTGTGTAGGAGGGAGTATCTTCATAACCCAGGCTCCGGGAAATTTGAATCTGGAAGGGGATCAGGAGCCGGTCCTCTCTCCGGCCGCCTGCCAGATAGTGCAGCCGGTTTCGCACCTTCAGGAGGAAGCTCTCGGAACGGTGCAGTCTCTCCAGTGGAAAATGGGAGAAAGCGGGAAACCGCTTGATCTGCCGGAGATCGGTTATCTTGAAGTAGACCCTTGCCATCCATGCCATAAAATGAATGTTCCTGAGACCACCGAGTCCTTCTTTGATATCCGGCTCTGCAAAATATCCCTGATTGCCGTATTTTTCCGCTCTCTTTCCCTGGTATATGAGAAATCGGCTGAGAAGGGAGCCTTTTTCCCGATCCACCTTGGACCAGAAAGCCTCCTCGAAAAGACGGAAAAATGGTCTGGAACCCATGAGCAGACGCATGTCCATCAGGGAAGTGAGGGAGCGAAAATCACTCATGCCCGCCCGGATGCACTCCTGGAGGGTCTTCACTCCGTGTCCGACCTCGAGTTTGGCATCCCAGAGAGAATAGAGGACGCGGCTGATGATTTCGTTCATCTCAGGGGAGAGTTGGGACTGATGAATCACCAGGAGATCCACGTCCGAGCCAAGACAGAGCTCGCGCCTGCCATAGCTCCCGAGGGCGATGATGGCTATGCCCTCGTTGAGGATCTCTGCGGATCTTTCACGGTACCCGGATTGCAGGAAGAGTGCATGGAGGAACCGATCCATGAGTGTGGTATAGCTTTGAGTCATCAGGAAACCTGAATTTTTCTTCAGGTCCTGATGGATCAGTTCGTTCCGAGCATGAAGAAATTGCGTTACGGCCTGCTGGGATGATTCGGCTTTCTTAAATAGCGTCCTCGTCCTCTTCTCCTGTTCTGATTCGGATGGCCTTGTCTACGGGGAGCACAAATATCTTTCCATCCCCGATCTGCCCGGTATGGGCATTCTCTTTGATAGCGCTGAGCACTCTGGGAAGCATCTCCTTCGGAACGACCACTTCGATCTTGATCTTGGGGAGAAAATCAACGACGTATTCCGCGCCCCGGTAGATCTCCTTGTGCCCCTTTTGCCTGCCGAAACCCTTGACCTCCGTAATGGTCATCCCGCCAATCCCGAGTTGTAGAATAGCCTCCTTCACTTCATCCAGTTTGAAGGGCTTGATGATCGCTTCAATTTTTCTCATAACGATTCCTTGAATTGAGGATTGATACCTGAAAAATCGCTTGGTTGTCACGCCATACCAGTGCTGTCCCCGTTTCCGGAGGGCCATACTAGCATGACGGGTGTCCCAGTTCAAACCTCTTTTGTCTCTTCAGTTTCAGCATCCTGGTATCGCATCCCTGAAATACGCCGACCTCTCCCGGGGAATACTTTTACAACCCCATTCCCTTCATCTACTATAAAAAGAATCCTCTTCCATATGCTCCGGAGAGGAGTCGAAAGACCACTACAGGGACACGGGATAAGGGGGCTGCGTTATGGAATGTCTCAGGATATGGGCGCCTGCCGCAAGGGAAGTCCGCGTTGAGATAGGCGGGAATCTTCGACACATGGAAAGAGTCGAGGGCGGGTGGTGGCAACTGAATGATTTGCCGCTCGAACATGGAACCGATTATGCCGTCATCCTGGATGAAAAAAAACCTGTACCCGACCCGCGCGCGCTCTGGCAGCCCGCGGGAGTGGAAGGTCCTTCCAGGGTGTTCGACCATTCCCTCTTTGAATGGACAGACACCGGATGGCAGACGCGCCCCCTTTCCTCCGCCTTGATATACGAGCTTCATACCGGCACTTTCACGCCCGAGGGGACGTTTCGCTCCATTGAAAACCACCTGGACCATCTGCTGGACCTTGGGGTATCCCATATCGAGTTGATGCCGGTGAACGGGTTTCCCGGTGCGAGAGGATGGGGATATGACGGGGTCAACCTGTATGCTCCTTATGAGCCCTACGGAGGACCTGAAGGGTTGAAACAGTTCGTCAACACCTGCCACGGACGCGGGATGGGGGTGATCCTGGATGTGGTTTACAATCACCTGGGTCCGGCCGGCAACTACCTCGACTGGTTCGGACCTTTCTACAGCAATCGATATCATACGCCCTGGGGTCGCGCTCTGAACTTCGACGGCGAGGGGTCGCACGAGGTTCGAAGATTTTTCTGCGACAATGCCTTGATGTGGCTCCGGGATTACCACTTCGACGGTCTCCGGATCGACGCGGTTCACGCCATCTATGATCGCTCGGCCGTCCATTTTCTGGAACAGCTCGCAGAGGAGGTGCACGATCTGGAGAGCCGGGTCGGCCGTCATCTCTTTCTGATTGCAGAGAGCGATCTCAACGATCCGCGCATCGTGCAGAAGCGAGAAGTCGGCGGGTACGGGATGCACGCCCAGTGGTGCGATGATTTTCGACACTCCCTGCATGGTGTCCTCACAGGGGAGAAAAACGGTTACCACGGGGATTTCGGAACCTTGGCCGATCTGGCCCAGGCGCTGAAGAAGGCCTTTGTATATGACGGCCGCTTCTCGCGTTACAGAGATCGTCACCATGGCCGCCCCATACGGATGCTCTCCGGCCACAACTTCCTGGCCTACCTGCAGAACCATGATCAGATCGGCAACCGGGCGCGGGGTGAGCGCTCCAGCCGGCTGATGGGGATCGGGAGATTGAAGATTGCGGCCGCTCTGATCCTGACATCCCCTTTCATCCCCATGCTGTTCCAGGGCGAGGAGTGGGGCGCATCCACCCCTTTTCAATATTTTACCGATCATCAGGATCCGGAACTGGGCAGGGCCATCAAAAACGGGCGGCAGGAGGAGTTCTCCGCTTTCGGATGGAACCCGGATGAGATCCCGGATCCGCAGGCGGTGGAGACTTTCGAACGGTCGAAGTTGAGGTGGATTGAAAAAGATTCGGAGCCGCACCGTTCCATTCTGGAGTGGCACAAGAAACTCATCCGGTTCCGCCGGACTATTCCGGAATTGGCGGATGGCCGACTGGACCGGGTCCGGACCGGTTTTGACGAGGAGAGGAAATGGCTTTGGGTACAAAGAGGGGTTGTCACGGTGGCATGCAACCTTGCCGCACACCCTCAGCAGATTGACATTCCATCTCCAGCTCCTCGCCTTCTCCTCGCCTCGGAGCCCGGCGTTGAAGCAGTGGAGGGAAAAATCCGTTTGCCCGCGGATTCCGTCGCAATCGTCAAAGAAGAAACCGGGATGGAACTTGCATTTCCTTCTTCAGTTCGGTAGAAATTCCCCATGGCGCGGATAAAAGCGATTGCCTTTGACCTCTTTAACACGCTCATCACGGTGGACTCCGGGGCGCTCAAACTCGCGGACAACCGGCTGCTTCGGAGTTTGCGCGAGGACGGGTTCCGGTTGGAGGAGAGCGAATTCAAGGAAGCATACCGGGAAGAGGCAGGGCGATTCATCGAAGAAGCCCGCCTCAGCGAGGTGGAGACACATAATCGATTCTGGATACATGCAGCTCTCGCGAGGCAGGGGTATAAACTCGACCCGTTCGATAACAGGATCGCTTCAGCCGTCGAGGCGTATTTCTCCGGTTTCTATGAGACCACCCGTCTCATCCCCGGCACTCTGGAGTTGTTGTCGGATCTGAGGCTGACTTATCCCCTGGGCCTGCTCTCCAACTTCACACACGGGCCCGCGGCCAGAAAAATCATAGCAGAGACCGGTATCGCTCCTTTTTTCGACGTGATCCTCATTTCCGGGGAACTGGGTCACCGAAAGCCTTCTCCGCTCGTATTCCGGGAGCTCGTCCAAAAACTCGGTGTGGAAGGCGCACATACCGTGTATGTCGGTGACGACCCGCAACCGGATATCCATGGGGCATGGAGGGCCGGCCTTCAGCCTGTCTGGACCACCTATGTGATGGACAACGGACTCGCCTTTGCCCCGGGCATCCTTGCAAGGGAGGCAGGGGTTCCGGACGGAGAAGTGCCCAGGATCTCCAATTGGAAGGAACTCTATAAGCTCCTGAAACTCAAGACTTGACAATTGCTGATCTCCCCGAGAAAGGTCCTCTCGAATGAAACTTCATGAATATCAGGCTAAAGAGATCTTTAGAAAGTATGGTATCCCCGTGCCGGAAGGCTGCGTGGCAAGCTCTCCCGACGAAGCCGCAGCGGCGGCGGATGAGCTCCAGGGGCCTCCCTGGGTGGTGAAGGCCCAGGTGCATGCGGGAGGGCGTGGAAAGGGCGGCGGCATCAAGGTGGTCCGGAGCGTGGAGGAAGTGAGGAACGCTGCGGCAGCCATCCTGGAAAGACCTCTGGTTACAAAACAGACCGGGCCCGAGGGCAAGAAGGTCTTTCAGGTGTTCGTCGAGGAAGGCGTGGAGATCGAAAGGGAGCTCTACCTGGCCGTCACCATAGACCGCGCCATGGGCAAACCCGTGGTCATCTTCAGCCAGTCCGGAGGGATGGACATAGAGGAGGTGGCCGCCGGATCCCCTGAGCTCGTATGGAAACAGTTCGTGGATATCCGGTCGGGGTGGATGCCTTATCAGGCAAGGACACTCGTATACGGCATGGATCCGCTCCCCGGTCCCAAAGCTCTGAAAGAGTTGATGAACCTTATGGAGAGGGTGTATGCGATGTTCATCGGTATCGACTGCTCCCTGGCCGAGATCAATCCTCTCGTGATCACGAAAAGCGGAGATGTGCTCGCGGTGGATGCAAAGATCAACATCGACGACAACAGCCTCGTCCGCAGGAAAGAGATGCAGGCGCTGGATGACCCGCGAGAGAAGGACCCCCTGGACGCGAAGGCGCAGAAATACAACCTCAACTACATCCGCCTTAACGGCAATATCGGCGCCATGGTCAACGGCGCAGGGCTCGCCATGGCCACCATGGATCTCATCAAGATGGCAGGAGCAGAGCCCGCGAACTTCCTGGATGTGGGGGGAGGCGCCAGCGAGGAGATGATCACGCGGGGTTTTGAGATCATTCTGGAAGACGAGAAAGTGGAGGCGATTCTCATCAATATTTTCGGTGGAATACTGCGCTGCGACGTTCTCGCGAGGGGAGTGGTTTCAGCGGCCAGGAAATCGGCCATCCGCGTCCCGCTGATCGTTCGCCTGGAAGGGACCAATGTGGAGGAAGGCAGAAGGATTCTCCAGGAATCCGGTCTCAAATTCCTGGTTGCCGGCGACATGGGGGAAGCCGCGGCACTTGTAACAAAGCAGGTAAAGAAAAAATAGGAGTTCAGGGTTCAAAGTTCAAAGTTCAGGGTTCAAAGTTCCGAGTTGAAAGTTCGGAGGGTCAGGTTTGCAGTGGAGGCCAACCTGTTTGTCATTCGAACGCAGTGAGAAATCTTTTTGAACGAAAATGCAGGATCCTCTGCTAGTCGAGATGACAAGCTTTTCAGTATCAGTGAGCTCTAACTCTGAACTTTGAACCTTGAACGTTGAACTGATAAGGGGAATCGCATGAGCATTCTTGTGGACGAAAAGACAAGGGTGGTCGTTCAAGGGATCACCGGCAGGGAAGGCGGTTTTCATACCGCTCAGATGTTGAGCTATGGCACCGTGGTGGCCGCGGGGAGTTCCCCTGGTAAAGGCGGGCAGAAGGTCGAGTCCGTGCCCGTGTTCAACACCATTCACGAGGCGGTGAAAAAGGAAGGGGTCAATGCTTCCTGCATCTTCGTGCCCCCTCTTTTCGCCGCGGATGCTATTATGGAAAGCGTCTCAGAGGGTCTCGAGGTCGTAGTCTGCATCACCGAGGGAATTCCCGCCCTGGATATGGTGAAGGTTGCCGCTTTTCTTGAGGACAAGAAAACCGTCCTGATCGGCCCCAACTGCCCTGGAATAATCTCCCCCGGGAAAACAAAGCTGGGCATCATGCCCGGATACATTCACAAGCCAGGGAGCGTTGGAGTCATATCGAGAAGCGGGACTCTGACGTATGAGGTCGTAAACCAGCTCACTGCTGCGGGTCTCGGCCAGTCGACCTGTATCGGCATCGGCGGCGATGCGATTGTGGGAACCACGTTCGTGGACCACCTCAGAAGGTTTCAGGATGATCCGGATACACAGGGAGTTGTCCTTATTGGAGAAATAGGGGGTTCCGCAGAGGAAGAGGCTGCCGAATACGTACGCAATTCCTTCAGCAAACCGGTTCTTGCGTTTGTAGCGGGACTGACTGCGCCTCCGGACAAGAGAATGGGCCATGCGGGGGCCATCATTGCCGGCGGAAAAGGAAAAGCCGATGACAAGATCAGGGCGATGGAGTCGGCCGGCATCACCGTGGTCCGGAATATTGCGACATTGGGGGAAGCGGCGAGAGAAGTTATATCGAATTGATCAAGGGCGAACTGAACCCTTGTTGACTTGAGTCTCCGCCGATGCTACCATCACTCAATGAGCACCTTTTCCAAGCCTCGTTGATTCTTCGAGAACTTTATGAAAAAGATCATCAGTCTTGAAGAACGGATCGAGAACAGGAAGCAAAGAGAAAAGCTGGAGCGTTATCGGGGCAAGGCAGAGACCGTCCAGAAAATTCTCCAATGCTCCTCCTGTAATTTGAAATGCGCCATGTGCGGCATTCAGATCGAGGATTTCCATTCCGGCTGCTGCGCTGCAGGGCATCAGGGTCTGCGATTCTGTGAATGCTGCAGGGAGGAGTTTGAAGAGTTTCTCGCCGTCAAAAATGGCAAGAAAACACCCGATCTCTTCTGGCACAACAACGAATGGAAAGAGATGTGGTCAGCTTGGCTGGATTACCGAAAGGCATTGACCGCCTTTCTTCGATCCGCGGAATTCAAGTTGCTGATGGAAGAACTCAATGAAAAGCCTGAATAGGAGGCAAACATGTTCGGTATAGGCATGCCTGAGCTTATTGTGGTGTTGATTATCATCCTGATCATCTTCGGGGCCGGAAAGCTCCCGGAAATAGGAAGTGGAATCGGGAAAGGCATCAAGAACTTCAAAAGCGCCACCAAGGATAAGCACGATGAGCTCGGGTCTCCCGACGAGGAAGGCCAGAAGGAGAAAAAGGAATCCTGAGAGATTGCCGATCCCTCCTCATCACTAGCCCTCCCTCCGGTCAAACACTTCGGATACTCTCTTTCGCACACCCAGGACAGGCAGCAACTCAAAAGGGGATGTCGTCTTCCGGAATGGAGATAGGCTCCTCAGTAGGGAATTTTTCTTCGGGGGTCGAGGCTGTGCCGGCCTTTCCCGCAGAACCGAGCATTTGCATGGTCTGGGCGATGATCTCCGTCGTGTACCGCTTGTTGCCCTCCTTGTCTTCCCACTGGCTGGTCTGCAGCCTTCCCTCGATGTACACCTGGCTTCCCTTCTTGAGGTATTCGCCGCAAATTTCTCCAAGGCGTGCCCAGGCAACGATCCTGTGCCATTCGGTCCGCTCCTCTTTTTTTCCGCCTTCTTTGTCGGTCCACTGCTCGCTGGTAGCGATACTGAATTTGGCGACCGCCCTGCCGCTTGCGGTGTATCTCACCTCGGGGTCCCTACCTAATCTGCCGATGAGGATGACCTTGTTGACGCCTGCCATGTCTTTCTCCTTTGTACGGGGGTGAATCGTTGGAGCGTGCTATAAGAACTTCCGATTGTTGCCCGGATGACCTTTCGAACGCTCCGGGAAACCCTGAACGCAGGAAGCGGAAGGATTTCTCACTCCGTTCGAAACGACATTTCGGTCAATGGTTCTGGGACATGGAGCACGACACTAGCACAAGGCGTCTCAGGAGATCAAGGGTATTGAAAAGAAGGTCGGACGAGTGCTCATTTCCTTGTTGACTGAATTTCATGAAAGAACTAAGCTATTGTTTCTGCAAAGCAAACCAAAATTTTTCCGGCAAGAGGGATAGACATTCAAAATGGACCTCCACAGACCGGTAAAGGCACAGAATGCTTAAAGTGATACCATTGGGGGGGCTGGGCGAAATCGGCCTCAACATGATGTTTCTGGAGTACGATGGCCGGGCCATCATTGTGGATGCCGGGCTCATGTTCCCGGAGGAGTACATGCCCGGTGTGGATGTCGTAATCCCCGATTTCCAGTTTTTGAGGGACAATAAAGACAAGCTCCAATGCATCGTTCTCACTCACGGCCACGAAGACCATATCGGGGCACTGCCCTTCCTGCTCAGGGAATTCGATCTGCCCGTCTTCGGGACCAGCTTTACCATCGAGCTCCTGAAGGAAAAGCTCAGGGAACACAACCTGCTTCAGAGTACAACCTTGCACAAGGTCGCGGCGGGGGAGACCCACGATTTCGGCCCCTTCAGGATCGAGTTCATTGCGGTCAATCACAGCATTGTGGACGGGGTGGGTCTCGCCATTGAAACTCCCGAGGGCACTCTTGTGCACTCAGGCGATTTCAAGATCGACCAGACCCCTGTGGACGGCCGTGTCACGGATCTCGTCCGCTTTGCGCACTATGGGAACAAGGGCGTGCTCGCCCTCTTCTCCGATTCCACCAATGTGGAAAAGGATGGCTTCACCCTCAGCGAAAGGGAGGTGAAGAGAACCCTGGAAGTTCTCTTCCGGCTTTCCAAGGGAAGGTTGATCGTTGCCGCATTCGCTTCCCATATCACACGAATCCAGCAGATCATCGATCTGGCCGCGTATTTTCACAGGAAGATCCTCTTCAGCGGAAAAAGCATGAAGACGAACGTCAGGATCGCCAGAGAGGAAGGACTCATCCGCATTCCCCAGGACATGGAGATCACCGAAGGCATGATCGACCGCTTCCAGGATCATGAACTGGTCATGGTCACGACAGGGAGCCAGGGAGAGCCCATGTCTGCGCTCACCAGGATGGCACAGGACAGGCACAAGGGAGTGAAGATCAGGAAGGGGGACACGGTTATCCTCTCCTCCCGGTTCATCCCGGGCAATGAGCGGGCCATAAGCGCCATCATCAACAACCTGTACCGGATGGGCGCCGAGGTAGTCTACGAGAAGGTCTCGGACATCCATTCCTCCGGACACGGGTACCGGGATGAGTTGAAGCTGATGCTGAATCTGGTCCGGCCAAAGTATTTCATTCCCATACATGGGGAGTACCGGCACCTGGTCAGACATTGCCAGCTTGCCGCCGAAACGGGCATACAGCCGGATCGTCTGACCGTTGTTGAAGATGGAATGACCGTCTGCTTCAATGGCGGAGAAATGACCATCGGGGATCGCGTTCACGCCGGTAGAGTGCTTGTCGACGGAAAAGGCGTCGGCGACGTGGGCGAGGTGGTTCTGAGGGACAGGTTGAGACTCTCCGGTGAAGGCATGGTCATTGTGCTCCTCGCAGTGAACGAGCAGACGGGGGAAGTTCTCTACGGACCGGATCTTGTGTCCCGGGGATTCGTGTTCCAGGATCAGCAGGGGTTGTACATCCTGGAGGATGCCAAATGCATCGTTCTGGAGGTGCTGGACGAACTGGAAAGACCCGCCCGGATTGATTTGTCTGTAATAGGGCCGGAGATCAAGAAAAGGTTGAAGCACTTTTTCTATGAGATCATCGAGAGGAGGCCGCTCGTGCTTCCCATCATCCTGCCCTTGTAGGGAAAAGAAGTATCAGCCACGAAGACACTAAGTCACAAAGAATTTTCTTCGTGTCTTTGTGCCTTAGTGGCATAGCTGCCTCTCGAATGAGCCGACAATGGGAGCCGTCTTGAAAAGAAAAGCAAAGGGAGTTGCAGAGAAGAATGAGCCGGCAAGACCCCTGCACAAGGAGATCACAGGGATAATCTTTCTGCTGGTCGCGATCTTTCTCACGGTAAGCCTTCTCTCTTTCCATCCACAGGACCCGGTGTTCGGCCTCAAGACAGGGTACGCCGGGAAAGCCCACAACCTTTTCGGGGCTGTCGGGGGGCACTTCTCGGGCTGGATCTTCTTTGCCCTTGGCTTCTCTTCCCTGTGGCTGATTGTGATCTTCTTCATCTTCTCCTTTCTTTCCTTTCGCGGAGCGCCGCTCCTCCCCACACCCGGTAACATCGTCGCGGTCATCCTGCTGATCATCTCCTTTTCCGCCCTCATGAGCCTTTATTTCCCGGGGAGATTGCCCTTCTTCAAGGGGGACATCCCCAGCGGCGGGCTGGTGGGGGACACCATTTCTCGAGCCCTGTCGATCCATCTCAACACCTTCGGCACTTCCATCCTGATGGGAGCGGTCTTTATCACTTCTTTGATGATCTGCACCCGGTTTACCTTTGGCCGGGTCTTTCTGGGGGTAGCTTCTGTCGGTACCGCTCTTTTCAAAGCGCTCAAGGAACTCGCCTTGAAAAGAAAGGAGCGCGCGCGCAAGAAGAAGGTGAGAGAAGAGCATTTTGAAAAGGAGAAGACGCGGCCCAAAAAGAAGGTCACCATCGTGGAGCCTTTACCCCCGCCTCCCAAGAAGGCTGAACAGGAGTCCTTTCCCTTCATGAATGTATCGGGGAAGTTCACTCTTCCGTCCACCGATCTTCTCAATCCCCCGGAGAAATCCTCGGACGACATTTCCATTCAGAGAGAGAGCCTGGAGGCGAATGCCAGGCGCGTTGAGAAAAAGCTGGCCGACTTCGGAGTGGAAGGGGAAATCGTGGAAATCCTGCCGGGGCCGGTCATCACCATGTATGAGTTCAAGCCCGCGCCCGGAATAAAGATCAGCAAAGTGGCCGGGCTCTCGGACGATCTTGCGCTTGCGCTCAGGGCGCCCAGCGTCCGGATCGTGGCCCCTATTCCCGGCAAGGCGGCGATCGGCATTGAAATCCCCAACAACAAGCGGGAGCTCGTACACCTCGAGGAGATCCTCACCTCGGCAGCGTACAAGGGCTCTCCCTACAGGCTCACCATTGCACTGGGCAAGGACATCACGGGCCTGCCCTTTGTGACGGACCTCTCCAAGATGCCCCATCTTCTTGTAGCGGGCGCCACGGGAACCGGGAAGAGCGTTTCTTTGAACGCGATGATCAACAGCATCCTGTTCAAGTGCTCCCCTGAATCCGTCCAGTTTCTGATGATCGACCCCAAGAGGATCGAGCTGTCTATTTACAAGGATATCCCCCATCTTCTTCATCCCGTGGTCACTCAGCCCAAGGAAGCGACAAGGGCGCTTCGGTGGGCAGTGAGGGAAATGGAGAGGCGCTATTCGGCGCTGTCCGACAAGGGAGTCAGAAACATCGAGGCATATAACCGCAAGGTGATCAAGGAGAAGCAGGACGAGCCTACCCTCCCCTACATCATCCTGGTCATCGATGAGCTGGCCGATCTCATGATGACATCCTCGAGAGAAGTGGAGGAAGCGATCACACGGCTTGCGCAGATGGCACGGGCCGCCGGAATTCATCTGATCATCGCAACGCAGAGACCTTCGGTGGACGTGCTGACAGGGATTATCAAGGCCAATTTCCCTGCCCGCATCTCCTTCCAGGTTTCCTCCAGAGTGGACTCCAGGACAATCCTCGATTCGATCGGCGCGGAAAACCTGCTCGGTGAAGGGGACATGCTCTTTCTTCCGCCTGGTGTCGGGCGTGTCACCAGGATCCATGGCGCCTACATTTCAGAGGAGGAAGTGAGAAAGGTGACGGATTTTCTGCGTGGGCAGATGAAACCGAATTACAATCCGGCCATGATGGAAGATGTCGCCCGGGATGAAGAGGCAGGAGGGGACGAGGAGGATATCGAGCTGGATGAGAAATATGAAAAGGCGGTGGACATGGTCATTCAGACCGGACAGGCCTCCATTTCCATGATCCAGCGCAAGCTCAGGGTCGGTTACAATCGTGCCGCGCGGATGATCGAGGCCATGGAGAAGGCGGGCGTTGTGGGTCCCTCGGACGGGATACGGGCGAGGGAAGTGCACGGCAGGAGAAACGAGTGATCATTGATCATTTGGCATTTATCATCTGACCTTGTCGGATCTCCGGAAGCTTTCTATTTCATATTGCTCCTTGAAGAAACATGCCCCCACAATTGTCATTTCGAACGGAGAGAGAAATCTTATCTTTTGTATGACAGGCAACCACTTCGGTGTTCAATGAAAAATGATCAATGCCGAATGATAAATGATAATGATGAGGATTTTTTATGATGAGAATCTTGAAAATATTTTTGTTATGCGTCTTTTTTTTCGCTCCCCTCCCCGCGAGCGCCGATGAGTCCCTTCATTCCATTCTGCAGGGGATCAGCAAGCATTACGGCAATCTCCCCGGCCTGGTCATTCCCTATGAGCGGGGGATCATAACCAAGACCATGCAGATGATGGGGGATCAGGAGAAATCCGATTTTGCCACGGGCAAGCTCTTTTTCAAGTCACCCAACCTGCTCCGCATCGAACAGGAGACCCCGAATCCGGAGTCGGTTATCACCAACGGCCAGACTCTCTGGTGGCATGTCCCAAAGAAAAACACCGTGTATCGTTTTCGGTCCGGGAACCTGGGAAGGGAGCTGAAACTCCTGGGCGATATCTTCCAGGGCCTGAGAGGAGTGGAGGAGAGCTTTATGGCTGTTCTCACTGATCAGGGCGAAGGAAGGTATCGGATCGAGCTCACCCCGAAACCCCCCTGGCCTGAAGTGAGCAATATCGTGATCACCGTTCTTCAGCAGGAATACCGCATTGCCGTGGTGGAGATCCACAACCTTATAGGCGGCATTACCCGTTTTACTTTGGGACCGCCTACAGGAAAGAAAGATTTTGACACGGGCTTCTTCGAATTCACTCCACCCGAGGGTGCAAAGATCATCGAGAGCGAATAATTAGGAACTCTGAGGGAGATTTCCTTTGCATTTCATAGGAGTCCGGCCATGACGAGAAGCGAGATCCTTCAGAAACTGGCGATGTTCCAACAGGACCAGATTAAGGAGTTTTCGGTAAAGGACCTTTATCTTTTTGGCTCCTACGCGCGAGAAGAAGCACGAGAGCAAAGCGACGTGGATATTCTTGTCGAATCTGAACCGGAAGCAGAGATCGGCCTTTTTGAGTTTGCCAGACTTCCAATACCTCTCCTTAGGAATTTACTCGCCTCCACAGAGCCCGGCCCCGAATCAGGCAATGAGGAACAACCTTGAAGCGCGAAGGATGGGTTGAGCGGTCCGCAGCGCACGCGCTTGCGCGGCGGTGAGTGAAACCCATCGTTCATGAGGCCATGCACACTCAGGAGTAACATCCCATGGAACGAAGGGTATTTTTAAAAGTCCTGGTGCAGCTGACCGCGATGGCGGTTTGTTTTCGGAAGATGGGCGCGGTTGCATCGCCGTTTCCATCCCAGGTGCCGCTCCCCAAACTGGGCCGACCCACTCCTGTATTTCTGGCCGGGTTGAAACGCGGGGCCTCCTTGCAGACGGTGAAATCCGCTGTTCGTGCCGCAGCAGAAGCAGCAACAGACTTCTCCTGGCTGTCCGCAGGGGACACCGTATTCATCAAGCCCGCGCTCAACTCGGGCAACCCCTACCCTGCCACCACGAGCGGGGATGCCGTAGCTGCGGTTATCGCGATCCTCAAAGAAAAGGGCACCAAGCGGGTCATCGTCGGGGACATGTGCGGCATTGAACACGTTAAACTCTCGCCGGAAGGTCTTTCAGGAAGTTCCCGCCGGCTGATGGAGTCTTCCGGTATGGCCCGGGCCGCACAGGCAGCCGGGGCGGAGATCCACTTCTTCGAAGAATCCGGGTGGGACGCCTTTTACGAGGACTTCCCTTCGGAGGGCTCTCACTGGAAGCGTGGACTCATGATGCCGAACATCCTCAAGGAGGTTGATCACATCATCCTCATGCCCCGATGCGCCCGCCACCCTCTGGCAGGCAGCAGCCTGGGGCTCAAAGCCGCGGTAGGTTATTGGCGCACTGACACCCGTCTCGAATACCATAAGGATGCCTCCAGTTTTCAGGAGAAGACCGCGGAGGGCAACACGGTGGAGACCCTGGCTAAGAAACAGCGACTGGTGCTTTCCGCAGCAGACAAGATTCTCACCACCTACGGTCCGGACAAAGGTTTTGTCTTCCAGCCGGAGATCGGCATGGTCATCGCATCGGAATCCGTGGTCGCCCACGACATGGTGTCCCTGGCCTGGCTTCTGGAAAACAGACAGTCGATCCCTTCATCGGAAAAGGAGGGGATGAAAGACCCTAACAGCAGCCAGTGGATGGTCAGCATCGCGAATCGCTATGTCGTCACCAGACTGGGCGGGTTGGGACAGGCTTTTCAATCGGAGAAACTGACCAGAAACGACATGGACACGATCTGGGACGACCGCGTCCTCAACCACGCCTACCGGCTCTCCGGTGAGATACCGACAATCGTCCTCGAAGCCGCCAACGATGTGCTGCCCCTGGATTTGAAGAAGCGGCTGTCCGAATTGACGACTCCTTCAGTGTGACCGTCTCTCGTCTCCTTCCCACTTTCAGCTTTAAACATTAACGCAGCAGTGGACAAGCTTCACACTCCGCTGGCTCCCGGTTTGCCTTTTCTCCTCCAATTTCTGAAGAAAGCGATACAGCATTTATGGCAAAAGTCCAGATAGTAGCGCAGCCACTTTTTGTAAAACCCACGAGCGCTATTGGCTATCACCTTTTCCGCAACCGCTCATCGAACTCGGCCTCCAATCGTGTGGGGATGTTCAGCATATCGGGTAATCTATCTTCTGTATAACTCCCATTCCGGAATGATATCCGGCAACACCTCCTTGCCCTCAAACTATCGGAAATTACTTGTCAAGTATTTTTTCGTGGTATAGAAAGACGGAAACGCGTGGGCAGATGGCATGAAATCACCGCCATGTCCCGTCCGAAAGTGAACGGATATACTTGTTGGGCATTTGACGGGGACGGGATGCTCAGTATAGCAAGGGGGTTTGATCCCAGAACCCATCCGAGGAGAGTCAGGATGAGGATAATGAGGGTCAGAATAGGAACAGAGCTTGTCCTGCTATTATAGGAGATGTCACATGACCACTGAACCGACAACCGTACTTCACGATCCACGTGAGCATATCCGTGGTCTTCAACAGCTACTGATCTCGGATACAAAAAGGATAGGTTTTCTATTTGGTGCTGGGACTTCTATGGCGCGCAAAGACGGAGCGCCTAAAAGCTCAGTCGTCCCAGGTGTAAGGGATATGACAAGACAAATCATTGGGACTCTGAAGGGAACGGAATTCGAGAAGGCCCTCGAATCCATATGTACGGAGGTAGCAGAAGGGCATGGCCAAGCGCTCATTGAATACATCCTTTCGAACATCGTGCATAAAGAGGAAGCGGTTGGCAAGGAAACACTGTGTGGTCTTTCAAAGGACAAACTCGGGCAACTTCGCAAAACCATTGAAGACCAGATATGCAACATTGTCTCGGTTCATAAGAAGGCTGATGAGTTCATGAAAACCCTCATCCACTGTGACCTTGCGCAGTGGATTGCTCAAGCGACAAGGAAGTATGCCGTGGAGATCTTTACGACGAACTACGACTATCTGTTGGAACTGGGCCTGGAGTATCATGGAGTACCATACTTCGATGGGTTTGTTGGCAGCTTCAAGCCGTTCTTCCATCCCTCTTCTGTAGAAGACCTTGCCTATCTTCCACAGCAGACCAAGTTGTGGAAACTCCATGGCTCTCTCGGTTGGGATACGCATGAGTCACTTGGAAGAATTGTGAGAAGAGACACTGATGACGCCACCATCATAGTATTCCCTTGTATGTCCAAATACGAAGCATCCAAGAAACAGCCTTACACTAGCTTTATGGATAGGCTACATGCTTTCCTCAAGGCCGAAGACGGTGTGCTAATTACCTGCGGATACTCCTTCGGCGACCAGCACATCAACGAAGTAATGCTTAACGGCTTGGAAAGGACCGCCACGTCCCATGTTATTGGCTTAGTGTATGACGATTTCGATGCAAACAGCCCGATTGTTAGCATCGCAAAAAGCCAGACCAGACTTTCTATCTATGGCAAGAAGAACGCTGTAATTGGTGGGAATTTCGGCAATTGGCAGTTGAGACCGGGGATTGTAATTGATGAGCCAACATTGAGCCTGTACTTCGTTTCCGATATCAGCGCCAAAGATAGCGGAAAGGGCGAGTTTATCCTACCTGACTACTCATCGTTTGTCCGCTTCCTATCCTTCCTGAATTATCGTCAGGGTACCATCGCCAGAGGGGGGAACCTATGATGAGCAAAAGCACCCTCATTGGCAACATCGTCAGTGTGTCCGGGAGTATTCTGTCTATAAGAATGTCGGAAAATGTCTTGTCAACAATGCCCATCATCGATGGAATAGTCTATAGAGTCGGTCAAATAGGTTCCTTCGTTCGGGTACCCTTAGGCTATGCGGACCTCTTTGGTATTGTCACCCAAATCGGCGCAGACGCCATGCCAGAAAGCTTGAGGGAAGTCTTTCTCAAAGACTCTTCGCCAGTAGTCAGCACTAGGTGGTTGACGGTGGCATTAGTCGGTGAAAGGGCTGACCACAGGTTTGAACGAGGTATTACCCAGTTTCCTACGGCTGGAGACGAAGTCCATCTTGTGACAATACAGGATCTGAACATCGTCTATGGCGGCGCTAGCGAGGAGAGTTCAGTCGTAGTGGGCAATATCAGCGCTTCTGAAAGCCTCCCCGCCAGAGTAGATGTTGACAAACTGCTCACCCGGCACTGTGCAATAGTAGGCGCCACAGGGAGTGGTAAGTCCAATTCTGTGGCGATTCTATTACAGGCTATTTCCAGCGGACCATTCAAGAGTGCTCGGATACTGTTGATAGATCCGCATGGTGAGTACTCCGAGACTCTGAAAGAATGCAGCAAGGTCTTTCGGATAAATGCGGCATCTGAATTGGAACAAGAAGAACTGTCAATTCCTTTCTGGGCGTTGCCTTTCGACGAGCTTATGTCCTCGTTTCCGGGGCGCGTAAATGACCAACAGCGGGACTACATTCGAGAAAAAGTATTAGAAAAGAGACTTGCCTCAGTCGCGGGGCTCAAAAAACAGCCTCCGACTCAGGCCATAACAGCAGATAGCCCGATCCCATTCAGTTTGAAACAGCTTTGGTATGAACTTGACGATTTCGAACGTCAGACATTTGCCGAAAACCGTAATCCGAATACAAAGAAATTGATCAAACCCGGAAACGCTGACAGGCTTCAGTCCAACCAATACGAACCTGCTAGTGCTGGCGGTGGCAGCCCATTCCTCAATTTCCAGGCCAAGGGCATACTCGCGTTTCTGGATGGTATGCGAACCCGAATGCTCGACCAAAGATACCGGTTTCTTTTTGAACCAAACGATTATGCACCGAACCTGGAAGGGACTTGTAGTGCTGATCTGGATTCATTACTTGCAGGTTGGCTAGGACATGAAAAACCGATCACGATACTGGACCTCTCCGGTGTGCCTCCCGACATAACCATATCCATTTCCGGATCGCTCCTAAAAGTCGTTTATGACGCCATGTTCTGGGCTCAAGAGCTTCCGGTTGGTAGTCGCCAACAACCCCTACTGGTTACGCTAGAGGAGGCCCACAATTATCTCAAGGCTGGGGAACAGGCCATTTCATCGAGAACTGTACAAACCATTGCTAAGGAAGGAAGAAAGTATGGGGTCGGTCTTCTACTCATCACTCAGCGCCCTACTGAGCTTGACGAAACTGTCCTCAGTCAATGCGGGACCGTGATTGCGTTGCGGATGACCAACAAAGGTGACAGGGGGCATATCTCGGCCGTCGTGCAGGACGAGCTTTATGACATGGTCGCGATTCTACCAAGTCTGAGAACCGGAGAAGCGCTTATACTCGGGGAGGCAGTACAAATACCTTCCCGCATAAGGTTCTACAAGACCAGTCACGCCCCGCGAAGCAGTGATCCGGTTGTGTCTCAAGAATGGCGTAAGCCGAGGCCAGACCCTTCCGCGTATCAGGCTGCGATTCACAATTGGCGTTGCCAGAGATTCATGAAGGAGGGAAAATGAATGATATTGAAATGATTCCCACCATCGGTTCCTCAACCGTGGACAGCATCGGATACGATGAAGCAATGCAGATTCTAAGGGTTAAATTCCTCAAGGGTGGTCTCTATGAGTACAGGAATGTACCCTTAATGGAATTCGAGCAACTGCGAAATGCTCCTTCGGTGGGTTCGTATCTCGCTCGAAATATAAAGGGCAGCTACCCCTATGACCGCATCGGGTAGGCACCATCGTTCGACAGGAAAACAACCTTCCCCCCTTCCCCCTTCCCCGGGTCGAACCGGCGTAAGCGGTTGTGATGAATAGTGAAGAGTGCCAGAAGACAGTGGTTTTAGGGCTTAGAACGATGGTTTTGCCACTGGAAATGGCCCTTTAAGAGTTTGGACGGTATGCCTAGGGCAAACAGGCATTACATTCCAGGGTGTGTTTGGCACATCACGCATCGGTGCCATAAGAAGGAATTCCTTCTGAAGTTTGCCAGAGACCGCCGTCGTTGCCTCCAGTGGCTGTTTGAGCCCAGAAAGCGCTATGGCCTCTGCATTCTCAATTACACGGTCACCTCAAACCATGTTCATCTGTCCGAGATAACGGAGATAGGGACGTAATCCCCAATTCAGTCCAACTGATCGCAGGAAGAACAGGGCAGGAATTTAATCAGCGGAAGGGCCGGAAGGGGGCTTACTGGGGGGACCATAGGGGACGTACATGCGATTATGCGTTTGGGGAGGCGAGCACCAGAGAAAACCATAATCGCATGTACGTCCCCCATCACACAAGCTGATGAAATGGTACGTAAACAAAAAAAAAGGAGATTGAAGATATGAGTAAACAATTATACAGGTTGATTGTCATTCTAGTCCTTTTTTGCGGAATCTTCGCATTAGCGCCGACATCATACGCTATGATGAAATCAACGGGAATCGCAAGAAAACCCGGCGATGCTTTAGGTTCAATCGTAGTGGTAAGAGATGACGGCAATAACTGGTATATTGAATGGAGCTATGATAAGCAATTAACCCCCAAACCTCTTGCGGTAACGAAGGTGAATATCAATTTATACCAAAACGGCCGATTCCTTCGTAGAATTGCCGAAAAGGTTCCGATTGGCCAAAATGGCCAAGGTTCCTGGAATTGGAAGGCGACTGGTGGGCCGGATGATGGGGAGTGGCTCAAGGGAAAAGACTATCAAATAGAGATTGTAATTTCGAGCAAGCCAAACTTGAAAGCTTCAGGGGCTAAATTTACTATCGAATAATCTGGTCATTCTACAAAGAGGGAGTTTTGTTTCTGTTTGAGCAATTGGCCCAAATGGGACAGAACCTTCAGAACAGCCAAAATGTATTTGATCCGGCCCAGTTTGGCGACCCTATTGCCACCCAGACCGGCTGGGGGCCCACCAAGACCTAAGACAGCGGGACGTTGTTTCATTGTTGACTTGTTCAACAACAAAGAAACAACGACTCCCTTGCTGTACACACTTGCGCTATGCTCTATGCGGTTCTGGGAATTCTCATGGCTTCAAAGAACGGAACGGGGGGACCATAGGGGACGTACATGCGATTATGATTCCTGAGAAGTAACTCTTGTCTTGAATATGATATTACGATAGAAGAATTCATGTACAAGAAAACTATTCCCCAACAAACATTGTTCGGTTTAGACACTCAATTATCCCCCCATTTACGTGAGCGCTTAGAATCTTCTTGGCCGCACCTGTTCAAAACCGAAGTCCTTCCAATACTGTTCAGGAACGAAAGTCGGTATGCCATGCTTTATGGAAAGACAGGACGACCTAATTTCAGCGTTGCGCGCGTACTCGGGCTGTGTCTCCTGCAAGAGTTTAACACCTTGAGCGATCAACAGGCTCTGGATGCATTCAGTTTCGATGTTCGGTGGCGATACGCATTGGATGTCAATGATGATCAAGATTATTTATCAAGGCGGTCACTGGTTGAGTTCCGCCGCCGACTGGCCGCCAAGGACCCGGAAATGACACTGGTCCGCAACGTGTTCGATAATATCAGAGACTCGGCAATCAAGAAGCTGGGATTATCGGCCCGTGACCAAAGGCTCGATTCCACGCACATCATTTCAAATATACGGACGCGGGGTAGACTGGCGCTGTTTACCAACACCCTCACCGTCTTCCTGAGGAGTCTGAGCGAAGAGCAGTTTTCACGAGTTCCCAAGGCGATTCGAAAATGGCATCAGACTGAACCTGAGGGATGGTTCGGACTGGGACCAGCCGAGCAAAGGGACAAGCTGGAACAACTGGCCCAGTACGTCTACAAGCTCATCGTTCGCTTTGCATCGGATGCCCAGGTCAAAAACACTGAGCCGTACCAATTGCTTGAGCGCCTCTTTCGTGAGCAATGCGAGATCAAGAAAACACCCGGACCCGATGGAGACTCCTCCAAGGGCAACGATATCCAGGGAGTGGAAAAGGGGACGGGCATAAATATATAAATATCTCTTGGAAGTCAGAACGTTAGTTACTTATTTATGGGCGTTTGATTTTCATGGAGGATTCAAATGAAATCAATCTGCGGAGTACTGTTTCTAGCGATCGTGATCGGGGTTGGCTGCGGAGAAGACGTTTATGCTCTATGTGAAACCATCACTTTCGACGACTCGGATATGTTCGTCCATGCCGAAGGCGGTTCAGTAATCAATAATAGCAGCAAGTCGGAACTCTATTACTTTTTTGAAGACGGAGTCACGCGGGTAACCGTAAGAGTTCTTGCCTACAGAAATCTTCAAGAGGCTGAGGACCGCTACATGGATTATAAAGACAGTTACGTTGACTCTAAGTTAGCATTGCCATTAACCAGCGACGGACGTTACGGCGGCCAGGGCTATTACTATCAAATTACGGATGACACGGCCTACTCGTCGCATTTTAGAGTATATCTGTGGTTCGGCGACTCGGGAATGGCATTCTATCCCGTCGAGATAAACCAATTCAACGGCTATGCCAAAGTAACGGACGTCTACTTTCGTGACGGGATATTGATTTTTCTTGAGCGGGAAATAATGTATTGTCAGCCGCCTCCGGGTGTAAGCACGAACAAGGCTTCACGGTACTGCGTTGAATATTTTCCCAACCAGGAGGATATGTATTCTAGATTGGCAAGTGAGAGAGACGCCATTGAAGAATTAATATCTAAAAAGTGTGGTTTAGGAGTTGAGTTAAAATCGGTTGTTCCCGTCAAGAACAGCTTTGATCTTAATACAGAAGTAATATCATTAAACTATACCGTTAAGAGCACCTCAGATGTTAGTGAACGCTATGAGATTTCCATATCTTTGGTAAAGAGCGATGGCAAAATAAGCTCATACAAATATGATTTCGGTGAGGACATCGCGGCAAAATCTGAAATGACAAGAACATCCAGCTTTCCGGCACTAAGAGGAATAAAATCAGGTGACTATTATATTGAAGTCAAAATCCTTCCTTATCGCTATCCTTGGGATAGCAAGATCATTAAATCGGCATTGTTTGAGGTCCTGGGCAATAAGACCGACGTTACTGCGCATATCATGATGATTCTCCTGGGCTCTGATGAATAATCCCGGAGGCTCCTCAAGTACTGCGGATGATGTCATGCGTTAGTGCGCCAAGCGCTTCTTATAGTGTGCCCTGCCGATGTTCCTAGGCAGGAAGTCCCCATCGTGTAGAGGAATCGGTGTTAGGTTTTAAGGTTCCTTAATGATTGAACGCGAAGCTATCCAAGTAGCGCGAGTAATGGGGTCAGACGTTGTACTCATGAGTAAGAAGAGTGATTGCATCACCGATATTTTCGAAAAGAGACAACGAAAGGAAGTGCCAGAATGTCCGATGTTATAGGAATTGCTTGGTTCAAGGATGAGGCTACTTACCGCAAGGCGCTTTCAATCTTTATCGATCCCGAAAATATGCCCGCCAGTTTTAGCGACTGGAAAGCTCTTGTAGGAAGGGAATGCGAGTTAATTAAAGGTAGTGGCAATATCGCTATCCGCGCAGACATCGATCCGGAAACATTTACCGCTTGGTGCGCGTCCCGTGGATTTGTAGCCAATTCCCAAGGGAGAATCGCGTTCGTCAACCATGTCGAGCTTGAGTATGAGAAGACCGGCAAAGGGACGGTCATTGAATAGCTCGTGGAGTCTGTCCTGCAAAACCCACGGATCGATGATGACGTTTTTTGGTCGTTCTCGGTATAGGCGCAATTACCTTAACTTGATCCGGAGTCAGGAAAGAACTTGTGCGATTTTCGATCTGTATCTGAAACTGATTTCTGCAGCAGCCTGAGGCTTGCTCGGAGAGTGGAACGATCCGGGTGGGGGCCAATGGCGTTCTTGAAATCATAGACAAGGCCCAACCGTCGCTTTCAGGCGGATTGGCCAAGCGGAAGACAAGGCCAGGTAGCATTTTTTTGGCAGAAGGTCGCCCAACCCCATGCGTGTGCCGCCCAACCAATAAGGATTGGAGATAGAGAGACGAAGAGAGGGGTGGATGAGAAGACTGAGGTGCAGTCGTCTCTCCATCTCCTATCAATCCGGTGTTCAAGAAGCCTGGAGCGGCAGGTCCGACCCGGGAAGAAAAGATTTTTCATCCATCAACTAACCCCCATTCCTGTTAAACAAATTGAAAGAGGAACCGCATGAAAAAGGTAACTGCAATTGTGATGACGATGTTGTTTGGCTTGCTGTCTGCCAATCTTTATGCTGCAGAGAAGGATGCCGCCGGGTGCAAGGACCACCCACTCATTCCCAGGATGCCGGGTTACTATATTCTCGGATGTAGTAACGATGACGCCAAGTCCGACGTGGACATTATAAAAGGAGATACTACCGAGACCATCCATCTCGAGGGAAAATCCATGGCATTGTTGTATAGACCACAGCCTGAACTCAAAACGAAACCCAGTGAGACCCAGCTCCGCGGTGATTTCGAAAATGCCGTCAAAAAACAGGGTGGAACCCTGCTGGGTATAACGTACGGCCAAAAATGGCCTGTCTATAAGATGGTCAAGGATAGCAAAGAATTCTGGGTTGTATTGATGATTAAGTCCGGTGAATATTTTACTGGTCCGTACTCGTACAGAATCATCGAGAAATGAGTGATGATTCCGAATACGGCTGCCCCCTGTCGTTGGCAGAAGGCCATCAAAGCATTGAAGCTCCCCGCAGCGAACTGCGGGGAATCTTCCACCTCACGAGGACTCTCTGTCTGTTTTGGCTCGCAAGCTAATCCCCGCGGGGAAAATGGGCACCGCCCCGAAGGGTGGGACTCCAAGCGAAGCGCGGAGAAAATGGGCACCGCCCCGAAGGGTGGGACTC
>PHBH01000079.1 GCA_002840535.1 Deltaproteobacteria bacterium HGW-Deltaproteobacteria-15
CCGGAAACATATGACCCTGTTGACCCAGATATGACGACTTCCGGATTCGAGCGATCAGTGGTCACGTGTCAGGTGTCAGAATGAATTAAACCGACACCTGAAACCTCAATCCAGAAAATGCCCATTTCCGGATGGACACTAGGTTTCAGGGGAGTTAAGAGCGGGTTTTTAGGGGACCGATGTATGAGTTGAAGAGTCACAGAATGTCAACCAAGTGAGAGGATGTGCTATGATTGTCGCAAAGAAAAAACCCATTGAGGAGATCATTCAGGAACTGCAAGGGTATCAGAAAATCCTCATCGCCGGCTGCAACGAATGCGTGACCGTCTGTGAGGCGGGTGGGAAGAAGGAAGTGGCGGTTCTCGCCTCTGCCCTGCGCATGTATTTCATGAACCAGGGCAAGGACGTGAAGATCGATGAGATCACCCTGGAAAGACAATGCGACCACGAGTACCTCGAAGAGTTGAGGAGAACAATCGGTCAGTACGATGCGGTGCTCTCGCTTGCCTGCGGAGTGGGCGTCCAGTTCATGGCGGAAAAATATGTTCGGACCCCTGTTCTCCCGGGTGTGGATACCTCCTTCCTGGGTGTTACCGAAGAGAGGGGCGTCTGGACCGAACGGTGTCAGGCCTGCGGCCAGTGCATTCTTGCGTCCACGGGCGGAATCTGTCCTGTTTCCCGGTGCGCCAAACGGCTTCTAAACGGACCCTGCGGAGGAAGCACCAAAGGGAAATGCGAGATATCCAAGGATCTCCCCTGCGCCTGGCAACTCATCGTCGACAGGCTCAAGGAGTTAGGGAAGATGGAGGATTATGAAAGACTCAGCCCTATCAAGGACTGGTCCACGGAAAGGGCCGGTGGGCCCCGAAAGGTCGTGAGGGAGGATGTGAGGTCATGAGCGAAGCAAAGACACCCAGCAAGCTGGAAAAGACACTCAGAGCAGGACACCTGGCAGTCACCTCGGAGTGCGGTCCTCCTCGAGGGAGCGACGCAAAGGCGATCACCGCCAAGGCTGAGATGATCCGGGACTACGTGGATGCCATCAACATTACGGACAATCAAACATCCGTGACCAGGCTCTGCAGTCTCGCCTCGTGTATTCATCTGAAGCTGATGGGGGTTGAACCGATCCTGCAGATGGTGACGCGGGACCGGAATCGGATCGCCCTGCAGAGCGATATCCTGGGGGCCGCCTCTTTCGACATCCATAACATCCTTTGCCTCTCGGGCGATCACCAGTCCTTTGGGGACAACCCCAAGGGGCAGAACGTGTTCGACCTCGATTCCATGCAGTTGATCCAGACCGTGCGACATATGAGGGACGAAGGAAAGTTCCTCGGTGGCGATCCTATTCAACGCCCCCCGCGCATGTTCGTCGGCGCCGCAGCCAATCCCTTTGCGGATCCCTTTGAGATCAGGGTGCCGAGACTTGCCAAGAAGATCGCTGCAGGCGTGGAATTCATCCAGACCCAGTGCATCTACAACCTCGAAAAATTCGAGCTCTGGATGAAACTGGCGAGGGACAGGGGATTGCATGAGAGGGTTTTCATCCTCGCCGGGGTCACCCCTCTCAAATCCGCAGGCATGGCCAAGTATATGAAGAACCGGGTTCCGGGTATGGATGTGCCGGATGAGATCGTGAAGCGGATGAGCGGAGTGGCAAAGGAGAAGCAGGCAGAGGAAGGACTCAAAATCTGCGTGGAATCCATCCAGCGTCTCAAGGAGATTGAAGGGGTAAGGGGATTCCATATCATGGCGATCGAGTGGGAAGAAAAGGTTCCCGAGATCGTGCAAAAAAGCGGTCTTTACCCGAGGCCGAAAATCGATTAGGATGCAGCCTCGAATCCTTTGAATTTCTGGATAATGACAACGGGAGCACACCTTTCTGGAGGAGGTATCTGTTATGTCGAAGAAGTATATTCTGGTGGTTGACGACGATCCCGATCTCGTGGAAACGGTTTCCATGATGCTCGAAAGCAAAGGTTGTGAAGTGGGTATGGCCTATGATGGCGTGGAGGGAGAGCAGTCGATCAGTCAGCGTCGTCCCGACCTGGTGATCCTGGATGTGATGATGCCGAGAAAAGACGGGTATGCCCTGTGTGCCGAGCTGAAGTCCAATCCCAAAACCAGGGACATCCCGGTTGTTTTGTTGACTGCCGTGGGCGAGGCCGTGCCGAGCACCAGGTATTCCCATGCCGACGGCATGGCCACCGAAGCCGATGACTACATTCCCAAACCCATCGATACGGACGGCCTCTGGAAGATTGTAAGCAATCTGCTTTAGCCTTTTGGTTTGAGACTTCTGCACAGTTCGGCAGAAGATGAATATCTAATGTCCAAGGGACAGAAGAACCAGCCGCCAAGGCACTAAGACACGAAGAAACCATGATGCTTTTCTTGGTGTCTTTGTGTCTTGGCGGCAGAAATTGTCCAGGGGGCGCCCCTCTCATGACCGATTCGACCAGACTCGGAGGATTCAAAGTCCTGAAGAACGTGGTCAGGATTTCCTTGTTTCCTCCGAGGGAACTGGCGCGCTTTCCTTTGAGACTTTGCACACTTCTTGCAGAGAACAGGATCAACCTCCCCTATTTGACCGTTCTATGCGACAGCGGTTCCTGGTCCATCAACATCATCGTTGATGTTTCCGATCAGGAGAAGACAACCTCCCTGATCGAGGAGACCTTCGGGCACGTTTCCGTCGCGCATTCAAAGAGCGCCATCCTTTCGGTTTTCCCGCATCGAAGGAATCCGGAGATCAGCGGCAGGCTTTTCGAGGCATTCGATCAACAGGGACTCGATCCGGACGCCTTCGCCAACTCGCCTTCCACCATTTCCGTCATAGTGAGAGAGGAGCTTTTGCAGAGCGCAAGCAACGCGTTGTTCGAGCCCTTTTCATTCAGCGCTTACAGAACCCCGGAGGACTGGAAGCTGGCCCAGAGTGGAAAAGAGGAGTTGTACAAAGAGGTGGTTGCCTCCTATCAGGAGAAGAGGCCGGGGATCTATGGGCTGGAGTACCAGGAGGGGCAGGAGTTGATTCGGCTGCGGATCGACAGATCCGGCATGGCAAAAGTCGGGAGCTCTTTCAAGGGTTTTGCCCGCCTGGGTCTGAACCTGACCTTTCTCGCCACGAGTTCGTCCGAGGACGGGCTGAAGGAAAATCTCGCCTTCTGTCTTCCCCTGTCCGAAGGCCAGACCTACAGGGGCGCCATCAAACGGCTGGCGCCGGAACTGGATATCGACACCCTTTCTCCCGTGACGACCTTTTCCATGAACGGCCCCCATTTCGGAGATCGGTATGGGATTGTCAGTGAGTTGCTTGCAGCACTGGAACAATCTGATATAGGGCTCCTTGCTCTCAGCTGCACGGTGGCATCCATTACAGGGATCGTGCATCAGGATCAAACCCAAATAACCCTCCAGGCCATCCAGGAGTCTTTCGACGTTCCCTCGGTCACGAGAAAAGAGTAGTAAGCAGTAGGCAGTAAGCAGCGACCAGGATGGGAGCGGCCCCACCATTTTTCAGCAACCTGCTATGTCGCGTTTCCTCTCCCCTACCCTGTCCTCCCCGAGCCTGGCACGTGGTAGTCTTCTCCGAAGACCACCACGTACCCGGCTCTAGCGCTGTCTCCCTAAAGCAGGCCGGCGGCGGACATGATCTCCGGCACAACCTCTTCCTTGCCGATTGCCATGATATGCACGCCGTCGCACATCTTGTCTTCGCGAATCCTCCGGATCATCCGCCCTGCTATATCTATCCCCTTCTGCAGGGCTCTTCCCTTGGGTGCGGAGGCCATCTCGTCTATCAGCTCCTGCGGAACATGGATCCCGGCCACGTTCTTGTTCATGAAACGGGCCATGGGGGCTGAGGTGAGGAGGATGATCCCGGCGAGAATCTTCACAGGGAATTTCCCGGCGTACTCCATAAACGTCTTGAAGTTGTCCAGGTCGTAGACGGCTTGGGTCTGGATGAACTCGGCGCCTGCCTCCACCTTCTTCTCGAACTTGATGAGCTGCGGCTCGATCGGATCCGCCTCCGGTGTCACGATGGCGCCCGCGCAGAAGGAGACCGGGCTCTCCAGGGCATTTCCTCCCAGGTCCTTGCCCCTCTCCATGAGCCTTACGGTCGAGAGAAGCTGACAGGACTCCAGATCAAAGACCTCCTTCGCCTCCTTGTGGTCTCCCAGAATGACGGAGTCCCCCGTGAGGCAGAGGACATTATTGATCCCCCTGCTGCTGGCAAAAAGGAGGTCGGCCTGAAGGGCAAGCCGGTTTCGATCCCGGCAGGTCATCTGCAGGATCGGTTCCCCGCCCATTTCCCTGACCAGGAGCGCGCCTCCCAGGGAAGGATACCGCATGATGGAACTCTGGTGGTCGGTGATGTTCATGGCATCCACCTTGTCCCGCAACAGCTCGACATGATGTTTCATCCTGTCGAGATTCGCTCCTTTGGGGGGCGCCACCTCCGAGGTTACCACGAATTTTCCTGACTGAAGAGCCTTCTTGAATGGTGAGGCCATTCCCTACCTCCCCGCCGGAACCCACTTGCCCGGCATTGGTTCAGCCCTGTGGTTTCTGGGTTTCTGAAATTTTCTCATGGCGTCCAACCGGCCCAGATCCTTCAGCCGGTTGTAGATAAGGGTCCAGGCGCAGTCTTTCATGGGATCGATCTCGCACTTCCCGTGTTTGGTGCCGCCGCATGGCCCATTGGCCAAACCCTTGTGACAAGAGGTGACCGGGCAGATGCCTCCGGTCTCGCCGATGATGCATGAGCCGCACTGCCTGCACACCTCGTCGAAGAGTCCGAATGAGGTCTCCTTGCCGATAAAAAGAGTATCCAGGGCGGGGACGACCATTTTGTTCACCTGCCTCGCCACGGTCTGAACGCCGAAGGCGCAGGCCATGACGAGCAGGACATCGGAGATGCGGATCCTGTCCCCTGCCTCCTTCAATGCTTCAGAGGTGAGGTGATCGCAGGCAACCGGCAGGAGCGCGTCGCCGGTCACCATTTTCCCCTTGCCGATCAAGAGCTCCTGCATCTGCATGACCTCCGCAGTACCACCCGTTCGTGTCATCGTGGCGCACGTGCCGCAGCCGATGATAAAAACCCGTGTAAGCCCTTCGAGGAGCCTGTCGATTTCCGGCTCCGGCTTCGCTCTGGTAATGGATCGAATCATAACCCCATCTCCTTGCGCTGAGGTTCAGTGCCCGGCGTTTCGAGGGAGCCGCCGCGGCCCCTCTCAAGATCGCACCTGAGGCACCTCTTCGCCTCATAACAGGCTTCCTCTTCGGAAAAGCCCATCTCCACCTCCCGGAAGTCCCTGCTCCGCTCACCCGCGCTTTCAACCATCAACCGGGCCCTGGGCTTTCCTTCGGAGGTCTCTTCCTCCAAAGCAGGCTCATGACTTACCTGCAAAGGGGATTTCTCGTCCACGATTTTCAGACGGCCCTTTTCCCCACGGAGAAAACGATCGATGGCCAGGGCCGCCCTCCTGCCCGAGGCGATTGCCCGAATCAGGGAGGTGGGCCCGGTCACGAAATCTCCCCCGGCAAACACACCGGGGACATTGGAAGAGAGCGTGTTTTCATCCACCCGGAGACTCCCTCGCCAGAGCGCCATTTCGATCTGGCTGTCTTTCGAGAGGAACGAGATATCCGGCACCTGGCCTACGGAGATGATGACCGAGCCCGCCTCGAGCATGCAGCTCGCCTTTTCGTCAAATCCGTTCTCTGTGACGCCCTCGCCGTTCATGACGCTGACGCTGCCGACGAACTCAATGCCCGTGACGCGTCCGTCTTCCGAAAGGATTCGCCGGGGAGCCCAGGAGGGATGTACGACGATCCCCTCTTCCTCCGCCTCCAGCACCTCCTCTTCCCTGGCCCGCATCTCGTCTCTGGGCTTCCTGCAGAAAACATGGACATCTCTTGCACCCAGCCGAAAGGCAGTCCTGGCCACGTCGATCGCGACGTTCCCTCCTCCGATGACGACTACCCTGCCCTTGAGGGGAACCTCCGCACGGGATTTCACATCGCTCAAGAACTCCAGGCCGTAGTAAAGCCCTTCGAGTCCCTCTTCTTCACCCAGGATGCCGATCCGCTTGCTGGACGTGGCCCCGGTGGCAATGAACACCGCGCTGTACCCCTCCTTGAGCAGATCGGTTATCGTATGGTTCGCGTCGACGGGAGAAGCGTACCGGATATCCACTCCGCAGCTTTGAATGTAGCCGATTTCGGCGTCGATCACTTCTCTTGGCAACCGGAACTCGGGCACAGTCAGCCCCAGCATGCCTCCGCCCACCTGCTGGGCCTCGAAAACGGTTGTGCGGTAACCCATCCGTGCAAGAAAATAGGCGCAGGTAAGACCGGCCGGCCCTGCTCCCACGGCTGCAATCCTCTCTCCACGGGTAACGGGAAAGGGTTCACTCCTGTTGCCTTCATGTTTCCGGCACCAGTCCGCGGCATAGCGCTTGAGCGCCCTGATGGCAACAGGTTCGTCCAGTTCGCCTCGTCGGCAATTGGTCTCGCACGGATGCAGGCAGATGCGGCCGCAGACCGCGGGAAAGGGATTCCTCTCCCGGATGATCTCCACCGCGTCCTGGTATCTTCCCTCCGCCACCGCCGCTACGTAGTTGGGCACATCAACCCCCGCGGGGCAGGAGTGCTGGCAGGGGGAGATGACCATGGAATCACAAATGGCGCCTGCGCAGCGGTGATCCAGAATGTGCTGTTCGTACTCATTGAGGAAGTAGCGCAGGGTGGAGAGCACGGGCTTCGGTGCGGTTTGGCCCAGGCCGCAGAGCGAGCATTTCATGATGCTCTCTCCAAGATCCCTGATGATGTCGATATCTTCGATCCTTCCCTGGCCTTGAGTGATCCGCGTGAGGATTTCCAGCAACTGGGTGGTTCCCAATCGGCATGGGAAGCATTTCCCGCATGACTCCGACTGTGTAAATGCCAGGAAGAACCGGGCGATCTCCACCATGCAGTTGCTCTCATCCATGACCACCATTCCGCCCGATCCCATGATAGATCCGATACGCTGGAGGGTGTCGTAATCGATGGGGAGGTTCAGATACTGGGCGGGCACGCACCCTCCTGAGGGACCTCCCATCTGGACGGCCTTGAACTTCCGGCCTTTTGGAATGCCGCCGCCGATATCGAATACCACTTCCTTGATGGTCGCCCCTATCGGGACTTCCACAAGGCCTGTGTTGACCACCTTCCCGGCCAGGGAAAAGATCTTGGTCCCCTTGCTCGTCTCGGTGCCCATTCGACCGTACCAATTCACTCCCTTCCTGACGATGAGGGGAATGTTGGCCCAGGTCTCCACGTTGTTGATGTTGGTGGGCTTTGCGTCCAATCCCGCCTCGGCGGGGAATGGGGGACGGGCTCGGGGCATGCCTCTTTTTCCTTCTATGGAGGCCATCAGGGCCGTTTCTTCGCCACAGACAAAAGCGCCGGCACCCATTTTCAACGAGAGATCGAAGTGAAACCCGGTTCCCAGGATATTCTCGCCCAGAAGGCCCAGTTCCTTCATCTGTTCGACCGCTATGCGGAGGTGCTCGACGGCAATCGGATACTCCTCCCTCACATAGATGTACCCATACTCGGCACCGATTGCATAAGCGCCGATAAGCATCCCTTCGAGAACCGCGTGGGGATCGCCTTCCAGAACCGCGCGATCCATGAACGCACCGGGGTCCCCCTCATCCGCATTGCAGATAATGTATTTGGGCCGGCCCGCCGCCCGCCGTGCAAACTGCCACTTCATCCCGGTTGAAAAACCTGCCCCCCCTCTTCCTCTCAGCTTGCTGGCCGTCACCTCCTCGATGACCTGGTCCGGGCTCATAGCGGTCAGTACCCTGAAGACGGCCTGATAACCGCCTGCAGCGATGTACTGTTCGATTCTGGTGGGATCGATACGGCCGCAGTTGGCAAGAACCCTTCTGACCTGTTTTTGATAGAAAGGGATCCGGTTCTTGTGGAAGATGGGCTTCCCGCTCCGGAGATCCCTATAGGCAAGCCGATCCAGGAGTTGACCTTCTTTGATCGTCAGGGAAACGATGTCGGCCGCATCTTGCGGGGTCACCTCCTGATACTGGATGCCCAGGGGGTCGATGGCGAGAACAGGCGCCTTTGCGCATAAGCCATGGCAGCCGGTGGGACGGATCTCCACGCGATCAGCGAGGTCCTGATTTTTGATCTCCTCCTGAAGGGCGGCGAAGACTTCCGCGGCCCCATACGCCCTGCACCCCGTCATACAGACACAGACTTTTGTCTTCCCCTTCTCCTCCCGGGCGAGGATCAGGTTGCGATACTCCTCCAGTTCGCGAACGGAACAGAGCCTTTGCATGGCTATTCCTTCTCCCTTTTCCCGTACTGGTTCAATATGCTGGCGATCTTGGCCGGTGTGAGCCTTCCATAGTAAGTCTTGTTGATCATCATGGTGGGAGCAAGAAAACAGGCGCCCAGACATGCAACGGTCTCAAGGGTGAACAGGTAATCGGGGGTGGTTTCCCCCTCGTTCAACCCCAGTTCGCGTTTTACGAATTGGAGGACGGACCGCCCTCCCTTGACATGGCAGGCGGTGCCCCTGCACACCCTGATCACATATCTTCCCTTCGGCTCCGTGGAAAGCCCTGCATAGAAAGTCACTACGCCTTGAACCTGGCTTGGATAGATCCGAAGCGCATTCGCCACGGGCTCGATAGTCTGCGGCGGAATGTACCCGAAGTTTTCCTGGATTTCCTGGAGCACGGGAATGAGGCCCCATTTCTCGGCGTGATGCTTCCTCAGAATGGACTGGACTCGATCAGGGTCAATAGCCTCAGGTCTCATCATGGGTGAATCCCCTTTCGAAATGCTCCGGCTTCATGTGAGTAGCGTAATAGGTTGGCCATGGGGGTCTTTTTTCAAGTGTTACCCCTTTCAATCTTCACCGGAACAACATTGATCCCCGGCGTGTCCGCGGTGATGGGTGAAAAGAGGGGGAGGAGCGATGCTGCGTCATTGCCGCTGACCGCCCTCTGCACAAAGATGAGACCTGGTCTCATGCCGGCACTGGAAACCATTTTCCTCCGGATTGCGCCGTAGGGAGAAGTAATGCTCACCTCATCCCCATCCCTGATTCCAAGGGAGGCGGCACTTTCCGGTGAGATCTCGGCCTCCCCCTCGAGCCCATATTCCTTCATGCGGGCGGAGTACGATGTCCTGGTGCCTGCGCCCACGTGGAAACGAACCGTGCCCAGGATTGCCTTATACGGATAGCGGTGATCCGAAGATTCATCCGAAATCGGTGAATAGGGAGACAGGCGGAAGATACCGGGGGGTGCTGTCTCTTTCACCCAGCCGGCGGACTGCTTTCTTCCAAGGTCCATGTACCCGGGCACGAGATGTGCGACCTCGTGTCGAATGTTCTGGATGGATCTGTACGCGTCCCAGGAGCCGATTCTCTTGCCGAGGAGATCGAGAATCTCCCAGTCCGGCATGGCATCCCCCGCAAGCGGAGCCGCGGGTTCAAAGGATTGAATTCTCCCCTCCATATTGGTGAAAGAGCCTGATTTCTCGGTGAAGGCGGCTCCGGGCAGAACAACATGGGCAAGGCGGGTCGTTTCTGTTTCCAGAATATCCTGAACGACCAGGAACTCCAGGTTCTTCAGGGCGGATGCGATGCGGAGAGATCCTGCAAGCGCTCGCACGGGGTTCTCGCCCATTACATAAAGGGCCTTGAGGTTTCCCCTCTCCGCTTCCATTACCATTCTGGTCTGGCCAAGCCCGGGATCGGGGGAGAGGGATGCATGCCACGCCCGCTCCCATTGCTTCCGCGCTGCGCCGTCCGAAAGGGATATACGACCAGGAAGCGCATCAGGCACACTCCCCATGTCCCGGGCGCCCGTTTCATTGTTCTCCCCGGCAATTCCATAAAACCCTCCCCTGCCATTCCCCATGCTTCCGGTGATGAGGGCGAGATTGATGATCGCATCCATGGCAGGAATGCCGTTTCTCTGGAAAAGGATCCCATGGCCGAACACAAAAGAGATCTTCTTTCCGGCAAGAAGGGTGGCCGCCTCTTCAATGGTTTTTGCGTCAAGACCCGTGATGCGGCACACCCTCTCGAAGTTCAGGGAAGAGAGAGACTCCCGGTACTCCTGGAAACCCTCTGCGGAGTTGCCGACGAAATCGGCATCGTATGATCCCTTCCTCAGAAGAATAGCGGCAATGGCATGGATCAGCTCGCTGTCGGTGTTCGGCTCAACAGGGAGCCACAGTGACGAGAAACGGGTAAGATCGGTCCTTCTCGGATCGATCACAATGACGGGGACCTCCTTTTTCCTTGAAGCCCGCCGAATATGATATCCAAGCACCGGCGCCGACTGACCTGGATCCGCACCCAGTACGAGGATGACTTGCGCCTGTTCAAGATTGGAGAGGGGATTGACCTGGACTCCGCGGCCCAATCTCTCTTGGAGACGTTTCCAGACCGTTCTGCCGCGCAGTGCCGCGCCGTTATCCACGTTGTTCGTTGCAAGCGCCACCCGCGCGATCCTCTGAAAGAGGTAGTTTTCCTCGTTCGTACATTTGGAGGAGCCGAGAAAGCCGATGCTTTGCGGCCCGTACCTGCTCTTGATCGCAAGAAGCCTTTCAGAGACGAGGTCGAGCGCTTCATCCCAGGCAACCTTTGTCAGTTCGCCTTCTTTTCGAACCAAAGGGGCGGCCAGCCTTTCAGGCGCGTTCAGAAAATCGTGGGCAAAGTGGCCGCGCACGCAGAGCGTCGACTGATTCACTGTGCGTTCCTCGCGGGAAGGATTCACCTCCACGATACGCCCGCCCGCAGACCCGATCACGAGAGAACAGCCCACACCGCAGAAACCGCAGATGGTAGCGGTTTCTCTCTCCGGGGAGCCGGCGTAAGAACTGTTCCTGGCCGTCAGAGCGCCCGTCGGGCAGAGGGAAACACAGGTTCCGCAGAAGGTGCAGGTCGACTGCTCCAGCGGGAGATCATGAGCGGTTGCAGGACGAGACCGGAAGCCTCTGAGATTGTAATCGATGGCGCCTGCGGCCACCAGTTCGTGGTCCGCTCTGATGCATCTCCCGCAGAGGATGCATTTGGTGAGATCCCTCACGATAAAAGGATTGGCGCCCTCGAGCTTTCTGAAATAGGGCATGGGATAGAGACCGGCCGCGGCCACTCCGAACTCCGCTGCGAGCGATCTCAGCTCGCATCTGTTTCCCTTTTTGCAGACAAGGCAGGAATCGGGATGGTTGGCCATCAGGAGGCGGACGATATTTGTCCGGTGCTTACGGAGCGCATCCGTTTCCGTCCGGAGCGCCATGCCGGAACCAACCGGTGTAACGCAGGAGGCCATCATGCGGCCGGTTTTCTCATCCTCCACCATGCACAGCCTGCAGGCCCCTGCGGGCGGAAGACGGGGATGATGACACAACGAGGGTATTTTGATGCCGTTGTCCGCAGCGGATTTGAAAATCGTGGTTCCTGCGTAGGCGATAACGGTCTTGCCGTTGATGCTAAGGCTTATTTGTTCCATGTCGCCCCACTTCCGGTTCAGTAGAGTTTTGCAGCATCAAGGTAGAGCTTCAGCTTGCTTTCCGCTCCGATGGTGATGATGTGGACCCCCTGACATATCTCTTTCAGGCCTTTGACGGTCTCTGCAAAGATTTCGATGCTGCTCTTTTGACGGTCAGTGGATTTTGCAAGCTTCCTGATGACGTGCTCGGGAACCATATTGGGGTTCACGTGCCGATTCATGAAACTCCCCATGCCGGCCGTCTTCAGAATCATCACCTCTGCGATCACGGGAACTCCGATTTGTTTGGCCTGCCTCATGAACTTTTCAAAGCGATCGATTTCGAAGACCGGGGTAGTGAGGAAAAACCCCGTGCCAAGCTCTCTCATGGACTCCATCTCCTTCAACTCCATACTGGGCACGTCACTTCCCCATCTGGAATCCACCCCTGCGCCAACAAGGAAGCTTGCCTTTGAAGGCAGCTCGTGGCCGTCCACGTTTCGCCCCTCGCTCAGGTGCTCCAGCACGGATTGGAGTTTTCCTGAGTCCACGTGAAAAAACATCATTTCCTGAAGGCTGTCCCCGCTGATCCTGTAGAATTCGGTGAAGGTGAGGATGTTCTCCACCCCGGACTTGTGCGCCAGAGCGAGATCCTTCAGGAGCTGCGGACGGCTCTTGTCGCGTATCGTGGTTCTGTAAACAGCTTCGAAACGGTTGTTCTGCAGCTCTTTGCAGATTTTAATGCTGTCCCCGACTACTCCATTGATTTCCGTTTCCACGACCGAAAATCCATCCACGCGTTCCCTCACGGATTCGAGGGCCTTCATGAGGGAGGCGGGATCTTCATCAAAAGGTGTCTGGATCTCGGAGGTGACGGTGAACTTCTTTTTTTCCAAAGCTTCTTTCAGCTTCATGGCTTCTTCTCCTCATCGCCCCGTTGAAGGAGGCATGAACCCATTCCGGATATCGCGTCACTCATTCAGACCCAGGAGCGCGGCCACTTCCGCCTTCAAACGAGGCAGCGGAAGGGGTTTGGAAAAACAGACGTCCGCGCCATACTCTTTCATCTTGTTGAATTTCTCTTCATCGAGGTAAGCGGAAAGGACTATGATTTTCGTCTGTCGTGTGTCCTCGGCGGATTTAATCCTTCTGCAGACTTCATACCCTTTGATGTCGGGCATCATGATGTCCAGGATCACAAGATGCGGCTTGAACTGCTTTATCTGGAGACCCGCCTCAAAGCCGTCGGATGCGGAGATCACTTCATAGTCGCGTTCATCTTCTTCCAGGGCCTGAACGATGCTTTCCACGATGATCGGATCGTCGTCCACCACCAGAATTCTCCTGGTTCCTTCTTCCGGCTCGGCTTCGGGAATGGGAATGCCCTGCTTTCTCATGAACCCCTCCAGGTCCGCCCTGTTGATCCTGCGATGCCCGCCCACGGTTTTGTATGCCTTTATATGGCCCGCCTCTATCCAGTTGATGATTGTTTTTGGTGAAACCCTGCAAAACTTGCTCGCCATGAAAACCGTCATGATATCTTCCATAGTGAGCCTCCATATTTATAGGATTTACGATAATTATAGATATTGCAGAATTTATAGTTTGTCAACAGGAAAAATGAAAATTCCGAAAAAGATCGGTTCGAATGCGGCTATTCGCAGACGGGAAGAATCACGGTGAATGTGGTTCCGGAACCCAACTCGCTCTTCACCTGTATGTCTCCGTTATGCTCTCTGATAAAGACATAACAGACAGAAAGACCGAGTCCGACCCCCTTCACGCTCTCTTTTGTGGTGAAGAAGGCATCGAAAATCTTCTCTATATTCTCCGGGGGGATCCCAATTCCCGTATCGGATATCTCCACGTGGATGTTTTTATCTAACTGCCTCGTGGATACGGAAAGGGTCCCCCCATCGGGCATGGCGTCCCGTGCATTGGAGATCATGTTGAGGAAGACCTGGCGGAGTTGGTTTTTGGAGGCGAGCACCTTTCCCAAGCCGTCGCCAAAGGAGTGGGACAGATGAATGTCGTTCTCCCGAAGCTGCTTCTCATAAAGAAGAAGGATTTCATCCAGAATCGCATTCATGTCTACAGGCTGCTTCTGGTCCTGGTCCGGTTTTGAAAAGGAGAGCATCTTTCGCAGCAGATCCGTGAGTCTCACGATTTCAGACAACGCCATATCGAGCAGCCTGCGACGCCGGCTTTTGGGATCGACCTCAGTCTTCATCAGCTCCAGCGTATTCATGATCCCGTAAAGGGGATTGTTCAACTCATGGGCAATCTGGGACGTGAGCCTCCCCATCGCGGCCAGCTTCTCCGATTGCAGCAATTGATCCTGAGTTTGTCTGAGTTTCTTCTCCATCTGGATTCTTTCCTTCAGATCCACAAAGATGCCGACCACTGCGACATCCTTGCCGGATACATCGCAGATGATGGATGTGGAGAGGGTTCCCTCCACGCGCTGCCCATCGCGCCTCACATGGACCACAGGGTGGCCGGTCAATCTTCCTCCCAGCTTTCTCTGCAGTCGAAATACCTCCTGTGCCTTTCCTTCAGGGTAAAGCTCCCGGACGTTCATCTTTCCGATCACGTCACTCTCCTTGTATCCCAGAATCTCCTCCGCACCCTGATTCCAGAGAATGATCTGCCCGCGGAGATCGGAGCCTATGATCGCATTCGGAGAGTCCTGGATGATGCTCCGAAGAAAATCGTGGGCTTCCTGAAGCTCCTTCAGCAGCCGCTTCCGGCGGGAAACGATTCCTTCATAGCCCACGACGGTTCCGGCCATATCACAGCGCGAGTGGAGCGTGAGCAAGACAGAAACAGGTTTTCCATTCTTCTGTTTGAAGTCGACCTCGTGATCGACCAGCATCTCTTTCAGTTCCATGAGATCCTGCACGCTCCGATAGTCCTCGACCCTTCTGAACATCCTTTTCCCGGCGTCGATCCCCAGGAACTCGTTTCTCTTCTCATACCCGAGCATGTCCAGCAGCGACTGATTGACACTCGTGACGATGCCCTCGCTGTTCATGATAAAGACACCTGAGCCCACATGTTCGAAGAGAAGAGTGTAATCCTGCTCCAGCATTCGAAGCAGCTTCTCCGTTCTGCTGGATTCGGTGACATCCCTCAGCACGCAGAGAAGACTCATGCGACCCTGGATCGATTGGAAAGGGAACTCGGTCATCTCAAGGTCCCGTTCCGCTCCCGGTTGGTGAATCACACGCCGATCCGATCCAGCGTAAGCGCCGGACAGAATCCGTTCAGCATTGCACCAGGGACACCTCTCTTTGGATCGAATCAAGAGTTCATGACATTTCCCTTTCCTGCGCCCTCCAAGCAACTGGGTCATCGTTTCGTTCATGAGATCCACTTCGAATTCCGGCGACAGGATAAACGCCCCTTCGCCCATTCGATCAAGGGCTTCGAAAAAAGTGGAGATTTCCCGATCAGCCATTTCAAACCCTCCGCACAAAGAAAAAGCCCCGGTTTTCACCGGGGCTCCTCTGGGCAACGTCTTGATCTCTTGATTGATGGGTTTCGCTTCGCTCTGCCCATCCTACAAACCTCTTCTTCTTTCGCGCTATGCTCTTTGCGCTCTGCTCTATGCTCAGGTCTCCGACCTCTGACCTCCGGCCTCTGATCGCTGACTTCTGTTCTCCGACCTCTGGCCTTACTCCTCTTCCTCATCCAGGACGATCTCGTCCCTTTCATACTGCGCGTCCCTCAGAGCATGGGCTTTTTCCACTT
>PHBH01000016.1 GCA_002840535.1 Deltaproteobacteria bacterium HGW-Deltaproteobacteria-15
CCGAATTTCAAAGAGCCTTATTTGCGGCATCGCTCAGCCGCAAATTCTTGCTTTACTTTTACCGGAACAACTACAGGCGGCTTCTCGGAGCGTAGCGGAGGCCGGGAACCGGGATCCAGTTCTGTAGGATGGGTAGAGCGAAGCGAAACCCATCAGTATTGAGGTCGGCGCCCACTTGAAAGCCCGAATCGATGGGTTTCGCTTCGCTCTACCCATCCTACTTCGGACTCTGCCTTTTCTCCAAAGGACACCCTTGCCCTGACCCGGCGGATGCGGAATCTTCAATCTTTCCCTTTTCGATTCAGTGTTCGATGTTGGGCGTTCGATGTTCGACGTTCATTCAGAGTTCCCGCTTCGTATCCCCAGACGATTCATGATCTTCCAGAGGGACGCTCTGCCCAGTCCGCTCATTTCCGCGGCCTTGGTGATGTTCCCGCCGGTCTTCTGGAGCAGGTTCGTGATGTAATCATGGGTGAACCGGGTGACCAGCCGGTCCTTTGCCTGTTTGTACGTCTCCACGAGATCCGGTTTACCCATCCCCGGTTCGGGACCGGCCTCAGTGTTGAGTTGACTCTCAAGCGCCCTTAAATCATGCGATCGGATCACGTTTCCCGCGGAAAACACGACTGTTCTTCTCACAATGTTCTGGAGCTCTCGAACATTTCCCGGCCAGTCACGCCGCATGAGGATCTCCAGCGCTTCGGGGGTGAATCGTCTGGGGCTGATTCCCATCTCCAATGAGGCGATCCGCGCAAAATGATTGGCAAGCTGGGGGATGTCTTTGCTGATGGTTCGCAGAGAAGGTGCGCGGACCGATACCACGTTAAGTCGATAGTAGAGATCCTCCCGGAAGGTTTTTTCCTTGATTTTTTCCTCCAGGTTCTGGTTCGTAGCCGCGATGGTCCGAACATCCACTTTTCGTGAGCCGGCAGCGCCCAGTGGCTTTATCTCCTGCTCCTGGATTGCTCGCAGCAGTTTGGTCTGAAGGGAAACGGGGATGTCTCCCACCTCGTCCAGGAACAGCGTGCCGCCGTCCGCTTCTTCGAAAAGACCGGCGTGATCCCGATCCGCCCCGGTAAATGCCCCTTTCCGGTATCCGAAGAGCTCACTCTCCATAAGGTGTTCAGGCATGGCAGGACAGTTCACTGTGATAAAGGGACCGTTCTTCCTCTTTCCAAGAGCATGAAGCGCGCGTGCAATCAGCTCTTTTCCTGTTCCGCTTTCCCCTCGGACGAGAACCGTGTAGTCGGTTCGGGCGATGGCTTGTATGCTGTCAAATACGCGGCGCAGAGGTTGGGACTGTCCCACCAGTCCATGAAAGCCCGTGTCGTCACCTACCCGCTGCCGGAGGTTCAGGTTCTCCCGGACCAGCCGGTTGCGTTCCAGCCCTTTTTTCAGGGTTCGCAGGAGGGATTCCTTGTCAAAGGGCTTTGTGATGAAGTCATAGGCGCCCTTCTTCATGGCTTCCACCGCCTGTTCGATGCTGCCGAAAGCGGTCATCATGATGATGGTCAGCCAGGGATCCTCCTTGAGCAGCACCTCCAACAGCTCAAGGCCGCCGATGTCGGGCATGCGGATATCGAGCAGGATGAGATCTACCTGCGCCTGCCGTGTCAGGCGGAGGGCCTCCTGGGCGTTTGCCGCTGTCAGGGTGGTCACCCCCTTCAACTGAAAGGAAAGAAGCCGCTTGAGCCCATCCAGCATGTCCATCTCATCATCCACAATCAGAAAACGTTCATTCATGGGCTTTCTCCGGCTCCCGTCCATCCAGGGGTAGCGTGACGGTGAAGAGGGTGAAACTCCCCTGTTCGCTTCGGACCTGAATGTCCCCTCCATGATCCTTGATGATCCCGAAACTGACCGACAGGCCCAGGCCCGTTCCCTCGCCGGTCTTCTTGGTGGTAAAGAATGGATCGAAGATCCTGTCCATGATCTCCGGCTCGATCCCGCAGCCGTTGTCCCTGAACAGGATTTGCGCACACCTCTCCGATTCCAGGTATCGCGTGGTCACACGGACCTCCCCTTTCCCCTGAATGGCCTGTCTCGCATTGATAAGGAGGTTCATGCACACCTGCTTGAACTTGTCCACGTCGAGGTTCATCAGCGGGATGTCGGATGCAAGATCGAGACGGATCTCGACCTGCTGACGGCGGAACTGATGGGCAACGATTGCAACCACCTCTTCGATGGTCCGGTTGAGGGGGGCCAGCTGCCATGCGCTCCCCTGGCTTCTGGCGAACTTCAGCAGATCGGAGACAATACGCTGACAGCTCAGGGCGTGCTTCTCGATGGTGGCCAGGTCGTTTCGGGCATCTGCAAGGCCGTTCAGTTGCTGATCGAGCAGCTCCGTGTGGCAGAGGATTACACTGAGGGGATTGTTGATCTCATGAGCAATGCCTGCGGCGAGCTGCCCGACCGCGGCTAGTTTCTCGGTCTGCTGAATCTTCTGATCCACACGCTTCTGTGCAGAGATATCCTTGGCATAGCGTACGATGCTGGCCACCTCTCCCTTCTCATCAAGAATGGGATAGTAATGCACGAGGTATATGTCGCCCTTTCGGCTCACGATCTCTTCGATCATGGGCTTGCGGGTCCGGAAGACGGACTCGACCCGGCATCGCACAAAGGGGCAGGCAGCGCAAGCGTTCGGGGAACGGCAGCCCTCGGCATGCTCTTTTCCGTGCAATCCGGGTCCAAATCGCCGGAGGTGAGCCTGGTTCACCATCCTGACACAGAGATCACGATCGAAGAGAACCAGCATGTCGGTAATTCCATCGAAGACGGTCTGAAGGAGCTCCGAGCTTCGCCTCAAACCTTCCGTATTCTGAAGGCTCTCGATGGTGATGCCGACCTGCTGGCCGGTGGAAAGGAGCATATCCTGGATTTCCGGGGTGACGGCATCGAGATCGATTTCCGTAAAGACGAGCATGCCCAGCACTCGTCCCCGGCAGCACAGGGGCACGGCGAGATCGTTATGGCTGTCCAGCAGAGATGGGGCGCGCAGTCTTTCCAGAAATCTCTCGCAAAGGGGTGACTTCTCCTGTTCGGATGGCGCTGCACGGAACTGCTCAGGATCCACTTCCACGACCCGCGGGAGAGAGGGGGCGTTTTCCGACCACTGCATTTCCAATCTTGAAGGGTTGTCCAGGAGCAGGTACAGTCCGCCTCCTTTAGCCGGCACTGCCGAAAGCGCCTGCCGGAGAACATTTGGGAAGATTTCGCTCGGCTGGGTGGAGCGGGTTGTGAGCTCGGCAATGGCCGTCAACAGTTTCAGCGATTCCCTGGTCTTCTCCTCCTTCTCCTTCAACAGCCGCTTGGATTCCACCAGTGCGCCGGTCCTTCTTGCGACTTTTTGCTCCAGGGTCTTTGTGTATTCCTCCAGCTGGCCTCGCGCCTGTTGAAGGTGCCGCGCCATGGTCTCTGCGGCGGCCGTCATTTCGCTGATTTCATCCTTGGCCGTAGCGGCCCGAAGCAGCTGAAATTCGTCTTCATCTCTCAGGCTTCGGCGGAACAACTGAAGCAGATCGCGCAGGTTGTGAATGACCACCCGGTTGAAGAAAAAGCAGACGACGATATACAGGGCGGAGAAACCGATCAGGCTGCCGCCGAGCATGGAAATGGCGCGCCCCTTGATCTTCACCAGGGCAACATCCACCGGGATGGTGACCGCCATGATCCCGGAGACGGCGCCGGGCTCATACCCGAAACCGCGCTCCCGCCCGTAAAGCTCGACCAGCGCCTTTGGGGCATCGTCGGGATTTCCATGGCAATGCATGCAGCTATCGTCGAAGCGGACAGGCCGCGCATGGAGAAAATGTGGACTCCCGTCAATGGGAACAATACCCCTGCGGCTCTGCTCCTGGGGGTGCGATGCAAAATAGGCTATGAGCTCCGCTTCGAATCGGGTGGGCTCTGAGACGGGATTCCTTGCATTCTGGGACACCCGCCGGTAGCTGTACTCGGGAAGGGACGCTTTAAACCGCTCCATTACGGCCCGGCTCACGAAAGAAGTGGACATTGCCTCCAAGATGAAGGAGTCCTTTCCTAACATCTCGTACATCCGAGGCCGCAGCACCTCCTGTATGTAGCTGCGATTCGCCTCCATCACCGCCATCACGAGCCTTGACTTGGCATGAGCGGTTTCCTCCAGAGAACCCTTTTCATAAAAGTACATCACGAGGGAGGTGAGGATGGAAAAGCACAGAAAAATTACCCCAACTCCCAGAAGGAATCTCCTCTGCAGCACTGACTTTGTGGAGGGGTTCCCGCTGTCGGATTCCGTTATTGATCTGCTCTCTTTCATATCTTTCCCCGGAAGCGCTTTCTCAAGGCAGCATTGTTTCCCAACGGAAGCAACTGCTTGCCCAAGGTTGTTCGTTCAATAAAAACCCGGATAATCATAACACACCGTAACAACAAAGAAAAGATCCCGGAACCTTTGCGGGGCTCTGAGAGATGGTCGTGGCACCTTCCTTGCTATAGCTCCTTGCATGCAATCCCTTGCCGTTCCGACATTTTTCGAGGACAAACCCTAAAGAGAAAGGAGATATTATGGCGCAAGCGACTGCCAAACCGGAAACTTCAACAGAATATGTGGTGATCGATAGCGGGAAGACCACGCTCAAGGATCTCTACAGGAAGGAAGACTGGATGGCCATCTGGATGGGCTTTATCCTGCTCATCGTCGGGCTGCTGATCTACCTGCCGAGGCCCCCGGCGAAGATGGCGGACATACCCAAATACAACAACATCATGAAGGAAGAGGCTGCAAAGGCGCCGTTCAAGACCATCGAATGGCACAATGCCTCCTCCGCCAAAAAGGGAGTTCGGGCAAGGGACCAGGAGTTCGGGAAAACCATACAGGCGTTTCTTGCCGCGCCCGCCGGGTGGGAGAACAATCCTCTGGATGCGGTGTATCGCAGCAAAGGGGCTGCCGATGCCATGAACGCGGCTGCCAAACCCGCCTTCGATAAGGCGAAGGCTGCGGAGGATGCGGCTCTGGCAAAGGCCAAGACCGCACAGGCCGCCGCCGCCGCAGCGGGATTCAAGGACGCGAACCTCAACGGAACAGCCGACAAGGAGATCAAAGCCTGGCAGGCTGCCAAGGACAAGGCTTCCAAGGCAAAAGCAAAGGCCACTGTCAAGCCGTTCAACCGCATTCCCCATTTGATCGGACTGTGCGTCATGCTCGGAATTTTCTTCGGCATCGGCAAGGCCATCATGGGCGGCTCTTTTGCCAGGTTCTTCCCGGGGTTCATCGTGGTTTTCATTATCGCGGTGCTTGCCTACATGGCGGAAACGCAGTCCCTGATGAAGCACTGGGGTTTTGGTTTTCCCCTCTGGGCGATTGTGTTCGGCATGCTCATCAGCAATACCATCGGCACCCCCAAATGGGTGATGCCGGGGGTTTCCACTGAATTCTTCATCAAGACCGGACTCGTCCTGCTCGGCGCGGAGATTCTCTTCAACAAGATCCTGGCCATCGGCAAGCCGGGCATCTTCGTTGCCTGGATCTGCACACCTATCACCCTGATTCTCACCTACTGGTTCGGCCAGAAGATCATCAAGATGAAATCCAAGACCCTCAACATCACCATTTCATCGGATATGTCGGTCTGCGGCGTTTCCGCTGCCATTGCCACGGCCGCTGCCTGCAGGGCCAAGAAAGAGGAACTGACCCTCGCCATCGGTCTCTCCATGGTCTTCACCGCCGTCTGCATGGTGGCACAGCCTGCTTTCGCGAAACTGGTCGGCATGCCCGAAATCCTAGCCGGGGCCTGGATGGGGAGCACCATCGATTCCACCGGTGCGGTTGCCGCTGCCGGCGCATTCTACGGCGACAAGGCCCTGTATGTGGCCGCCACCATCAAGATGATCCAGAACGTGCTCATCGGAGTCGTGGCCTTTTGCGTGGCCGTCTACTGGTGCGCCAAGGTGGATTGCGTCCCCGGCCAGAAGGTGAGCTGGTGGGAAGTGTGGTACCGTTTTCCCAAGTTCGTCATCGGATTCATCGTTGCATCGCTGATCTTCTCCTTCATCGATGCGGGGATCGGAAAGGATGCCAGCGCGGTGATGATCGACCACGGTGTGTTGAGAGGCTTTACCCGCATCGCCCGTGAGTGGTTCTTCGCACTGGCGTTCACCTCCATCGGCCTGGAAACCAATTTCAAGGAGTTCAAGCCGTATTTGAAGGGGGGCAAACCCTTTACCCTGTACATCTTCGGGCAGGGCTTTCAACTTGCCTTTACCCTGCTCATCGGCTATCTCATGTTCTATGTCATTTTCGCCGAAGTGACTGCTCGTATTTAAATGAGTAAATCCATCTCAACAGCAGCAGACGGTCTCTGCGGGGCTTCGGCCCCGCGGGGACCGTTTCAAGAACTCGGACAAACGAGTTTACCCGCCTGTGGCGGCGCCGAAGGCGACCAGGGTTTGCCCTTAAACACGGACACCCCACCCATTTTGTCCATGCCACCAAGACATCCTCGTCTTCATCCGTGGGTGAGGCTGGTGGTCGGCTTTGCCTTGATCCTGCTCTTCATTTTCGGCCTCGGATCGATCAGCAAATATATCCCGGGCGCCCGGAGGATGGCCCAGGTGATCGACGAGCGCAATCTCAGGGCAACGGCGATTTATTATACGGATTTCGAGGAGCCTGCCGAGGGCTCGGAGTACATTCGCGACTGCCTGGATTATCCTCCCGAGGCGAAGTGATTCACAACCATCAGCAAAGCCGTGTCCGTAATTCACACCTGCGCGCAAGCATGCCTGTATCCATGGGTCTGGTCAATCATGCCTGCTTCAATTGACCGGCCTCGCCCTCGACTGCACCCTTTTCGATCCGGATAGCCAACCCTTCTACTGTAGTGTCTCAGGATAAGTTGTCATCTCGACTCCCGCGGCGCGCGCGGGATAAACTGCGGGAGAGATCCTGCAAGTCATCTGAACGGGAAGATTTCTCCCCCGGCCTTCGCCGGGGTCGAAATGACAGCATTTTGTAAAGCCAGGACTGAGATACTAGACGAGCGGAGCCGCTCACCCCATTTTGCTTTTTGCGCAAACAGGGCAACCCTGCATTCGGAGGGGTTTTTCCAGATGGCTTCGGGCAAGCAACTCCTCGTTCTGGAAGATTTCGCCGGTAGGTCCGTCGGCCATGACCTGGCCATTGTAGATCACGATAGTCCTTTCGCAGAGATCCAGAACCATGTCCAGATCATGGGTGGCGATGATCTTGGTGTGCCTGAACGTCTTCAGGAGTTCGATCAGGTGGCGCCTGGCTTTGGGGTCGAGATCGGAGGTAGGCTCATCCATGACCAGAATGTCCGGGGCCATGGAGAGAACCGTGGCAATAGCCACCGAGCGCTTTTCCCCACGTGAAAGCCTGTATGGAGGCCTGTGCTTCAGATGCAGGGCTTCCACCGTGGAGAGCGCCCGGTCCACCCTCTCCTCCACTTCCTTCAATGGAAGCCCGAGATTGAGGGGACCGAAGGCCACATCGTCGTACACCGTGGGCATGAACAGCTGGTCATCCGGATCCTGGAAAACCATACCCACGGTGCGCCTGACACTGGAAAGGGTCTTTGCGGTCAGGGGGTAGTCGCCTATTCGAATCTCCCCTTCCTTTGACGGCAGATACCCATTGAGATGAAGGAGAAGAGTTGACTTTCCGGCGCCGTTTGCTCCTACGACAGCTACGGATTCTCCATGAAGGATCCGGAAGTCGATCCCCTGCAAGGCAGGCGTGCCGTCAGGATAGTTGTACCGCAGCCCTTTGACTTCCACGATATGGTGGCTCATGACAAGAACACCTGTCCCAGGATTCGGGGTAGAGGGACTGCCCGCATGACCACGAAAAGTGCGGACCACCCGAGTACGAAGACGAACTCCCTCCAGCCGATTTTCATGCGCTTCAACAGCCGGATGGTCCCGTCGAATCCTCTGCAGAGCATGGAGAGATGGATGCGTTGGGCTCGATCCAGTGTGCGCAGGAGAAGATTGCCGGCCATGGATCCGAACACCCGGACTCCCATTCCCTTGCCCTGGAAGGAACGCAGGGAACGCGCCCGCATCAGGCGAGAGGCTTCATCGGCGAGTACGAAGAGATAACGGTAGAGGAAGAGCAGCTGCATGACGAAGACGCGGGGCACGCCCATCCTTTCAAGAGCCATGCAGACGGAATTGAACCCGGTGGTTGCAATGAGGATCAGGGCAGCTCCCACGGTCAGAACAAAACGCAGAATGATGGAAAGAAACGAGACCCATCCCCCTGAGATACCCACGGACCCAATGCGAGTCAACACTTCCGTATCTATCAATGGGTTGAAGATCCCTATAAGGATGGCAAAGGGGGAGACGAACAGCACCTTCTTGGCGATATAGAAGACCGGCAGATTGCCTATTGCCAGAAGTATGAAGGGGTATAGGAAGAAAGGCATCAAGGCTGAAAGTTCATATCTGCCGAACGAGACGACGCAGACGATGAAAACCAAAGTGGTCACAACCTTTGCTCGCGGGTCAAGACGATGGACAGGGGTATCGAGGGTGGAGATCGCCTCCATCGCTCCCAGGTCAAAGTAGGTGAATTCAAGCTTCATGGCCGCTATCTACCCCTGACCTCTCTTCTTTCTCTTTTTCAGCGCCAGTCCGATCAACAAAGCCATGGCGAGGGTCATGGCGCCGCCTATGAGACCTGAGGCGGAATTGGCCGGGTCCACGCCGGGCCACTCTCCGCTTTTTTCTTGTTCGACCTGCCCCTCTTTGAAGTGATAGTCCGGCAGGAGGGCCGTTTTGTCCTGAATAGAAGCGAAAAACCCATCAGAGCCCTCATCACGGGCTTCCACCCGCTCTTTCCCGGTCAAGCGGGACAAGGCCCATTCCAGGCCGTCCGGATGAGAGGAAGCAAACCAGGTGACGAATCCAGCCAGCAGGATTGCAGTCAGAACAAGGACTGCAGACACCCGTCTCATGGAGTAACCCGTGTTCGATTCCTCAGCCCTCGCCGGCTCCAGAATTTCGGGCCGGGCCTTCCAGGTGAAGAGAACTACTGCGGCCGTTACCAACCCCTCCACGAACCCGATGGCAAGATGGATGGGCTGCATCAGGAGAACAAAGCTCGTGAAGGAAAGAGCCGCCACGTGCGAGAGGGATGTCTGCAGCACAACGCAGAAGGCCCCCAGCTGCAGCCCTATAACCGCTGACAGAACGCTTCCGAGGACAATCCGGCGCTGGGTCGGTTTGCCGGCAATGCTCCTGTAGACAAGCGGGTATGCGACCATTGCGGGAAAAAAACCGAGATTGAAGATGTTGCATCCGAGGGCGAGCAACCCTCCGTCTGCGAAAAAGAGCGCTTGAACAAACAGAACTGAAGCAATGGTGAGGAAGGCGGCATAAGGACCAAGCAGAATAGCCAATATCATTCCCCCGCCGATATGGCCGCTCGATCCGGTTCCGGGGATGGTGAAATTGATCATCTGAGCAGCGAATACGAACGCTCCCAGCACGCCCATGAGGGGTGCCATTCGATCGTCCAGCATTCCTTTTACTCTCTTTGAACTATATGCGATCAAGGTCGCTGATGCAGCCCACATGGTCCCTCCCACGGCAGGGGAAATGAGGGCATCGGCCATGTGCATGGATCGTCTCCTTATGAAACGAGAATTTCTTTTCCAAAAAAAAAGATCACGAAACGTATTTCTCGTGACCTTCGTGGTCTTTCCGCGGACTTCTGCCCGGCAGTTCCATTCAAAGCTACGGCAAAACCGGCGGAGTGTCAATAATTATGTTATGATACGATCACGTGAAAAGATTCTATGCACAAGTTAGAGACGCGACGAGACTAGCCGAGTCCCTCTTGTGTCCTTCGTGACCTTCGTGGTTGAATATAATTCCTTCTCATTGGACAGAACACGGAGACCACGTACCGTTTCCTGTTGGACACCGGGACATGCAAACGGAGGGCTGACGTGAACCATGTCATCTTTGAGATCCTGATCATTTTTCTGCTGCTGGTGATCAACGGCATTTTCGCGATGTCTGAAATGGCGATTGTTGCGGCCAGGAAGGTTCGCCTTCAGAAGGAGATGGCCAGAGGAAATCACAAAGCAAAAACCGCGTTGGATCTGGCTTCCAGGCCCAACCAATTTCTCTCGACCATCCAAATCGGTATTACGGCGATCGGCATCCTTGCGGGAGCGTTTGGGGGTGCAACCATCTCCAGCAGGCTTGCAGAAGTTCTCAGGCACTTGCCTTCCGTTGCCCCCTACAGCGAAATAATCAGCGTCGGCGTCGTGGTTTTGATGATCACCTACTTCTCGCTGATAATCGGCGAGCTTGTGCCGAAGCGCATTGCTTTGAACAATGCCGAAGGAATTTCCATCATTATAGCCGGGCCCATGAAAAGGCTCTCGGCAATAGCGTCCCCGTTCGTGCATCTGCTGAGCATATCGACGGATCTGAGTCTCCGGGTTCTGGCGATCTTCGGCGTACGGCCTTCTCATGAACCGCCGGTGACAGAGGAAGAAATAAAACTGCTGATCGAGCAGGGCACGCAGATGGGCATCTTCGAAGAGGCTGAGCAGGATATGATTGAAGGGGTGTTGCGCCTGGGAGAGCGCCGGGTGGGATCTTTTATGACACCCCGGTCACAGATTGCCTGGATCGATCCCGCCGATCCGCCTGAAGAGGTCAGACAGAATATCATGACCAGTCCACATTCCATGTTCCCTGTGGCCGAAGGAGATGTTGAGAATATCCTGGGCATGGTTCATACAAAAGACATGCTGATCCAGTGTCTCCAGGGAAGGCCTCTCGAGGTGAAGGCGCTGATCCAGGAGCCCCTGTTTGCGCCCGAGACCATGCCTGCCCTCAAGCTGCTGGAATTGTTCAAGCAAAGAGGCACCTATGTTGCTTTGATCGTCAATGAATACGGTGGCATTGAGGGTCTGGTCACCCATAACGATCTTCTGGAGGGGATCGCAGGGGATTTATCCCTTGTCGGTGCTGCGGAAACGGAGCCGAAAGCGATACAGAGGGATGACGGCTCCTTTCTGGTTGATGGGCTCCTGCACATCGACAAACTGAAAGAGATCCTGGACGTTGACATGCTTCCGGGGGAGGAAGAGAATCAATATCAGACCCTGGGAGGTTTTGTTGTCCACCAGCTCGGTAAGATTCCCAAAACCGGCCAGAAATTTGATTGGAGAGGATATCGCTTCGAGGTAGTGGATATGGACTGGCCGCGAGTCGACAAGGTCCTTGTCACCCGGGGGTCGCCGGCAGTCGACCAGGTTTCGGATACACCTTAGTTGTCGTGTGTTATTCACAAAGGAGACGGTCATGAAAAGGCTCGGGTGCGGAATCATCGCACTCATCGGCATCGCATTTTTTTTCTTTTCCGCTCCGGCAGAATGCCAAAACTGGTTTAAGCTTGCTGACGGTCTCCTGCTCGGGGAGTTTACGCCCTCTCGGAAATCCCCGATTTCAGATCATCCCGTGACGGTCCTCAGGATCGATCCGGCCAGGTACTCGTTCAGGCTTCTTTCCGCCCTGGAACATGGGGGCAAGGAGCGGACGGCCCGGGGATGGTGCGAAGAGTTCGGGCTCCTTGCCGCTATCAACGCAAGCATGTACATGGTTGACCTCCGGAGCACGGGGTATATGAGGAATTATCAGAGCACCAACAACCCGGCATTCAATCGAGCCTTTGGCGCATTCATGGTCTTTAATCCGAAGGACCCATCCATGCCCCCGGTGAGAATGGTGGATTCCCGAAGAGAGAAAGAGTGGCGAAGCATTCTTGATCAGTATGACTCGGTGATCCAGAACTATCGGATGATCAGCGGCGGCAGGAAGGTCGACTGGCCCGAACAGGACAAACCACACAGCACGGCGGCTATCGGGATGGACAATGACGGACATGTACTGTTCATCCTTGGACGCGCGCCGTACACTCCGCATGATTTCATCAACATTCTCCTGGCGCTCCCGATCCGTATCAAAGATGCCATGTATCTCGAGGGAGGAGACGAGGCCTCCCTGAGTGTCCGTCAACAAGGGAAGTGGCTGGAATGGACGGGAATCGGCGAACTTGGGATATTCTCCGTTCAAGGCGCGCCCAAGCTCCCCAATGTCATTGGTATAGTCAACCGTTAGCAGTTATCAGGTAATCGTTAACTAATAACAAGCTACCTCGAAACATGCTCTGAAATACAATTTCCAGCCCATTGCCGCTACCCCTTTTTCTCCGATCAAATGAGATACGAAGGAAATCCGAGTTACTCTGAAGTGACGGCCGTTCTCATCAAAACTTCGGTCCGAATGCTCCCCCTGAATCGGCCGTCCCGGGGCCCGTCCTGAAAGGTTCAGAATGAATGCGCCCTTAGAGACGAAAAGCCCGTCCCCGGCGCGACTCTTGCCGGTGGGAGCGGAAGTCCAGAAGACCGGAGGAGTTCACTTCCGAGTATGGGCCCCCGCCCGAAAGAATGTAGAGGTCGTTCTGGAAGGAATGGCGCAAGAACAGTCAGACGGGACTGTTTTCGACATGACCCCCGAAGATGGAGGGTATTTCAGCTGCCGCATCCAGGAAGCCGGTCCTGGAGTCCAGTACCGCTTCCGGCTCGACAGCGACCCCATGCTCTACCCTGATCCGGCATCCAGATACCAGCCCCAGGGACCGCACGGTCCTTCCCAGGTGATCGATCCCGGTGAATTCAAATGGACCGATTCGGCCTGGAAGGGGGTCAAGTCAGAGGGTCGGGTTCTCTATGAGATGCATGTAGGAACGTTTACCCACGAGGGGAATTGGGAGGCTGCGGAGCGGCAAATCCAGGCCCTGGCCGAGACGGGGATCACGGTCGTGGAACTCCTGCCCGTCGCAGACTTTCCGGGCCGATTCGGATGGGGCTATGACGGGGTCAACCTTTTTGCCCCGACACGCCTCTATGGAACACCCGATGACTTTCGACGTTTTGTGGACCGGGCTCACAAGAGCGGTATAGGAGTGATCCTGGACGTGGTCTACAACCACCTCGGCCCGGATGGTAACTATCTGATTGAATTCTCGAAGGATTATTTTACCGACCGGTATGAGTGTGAATGGGGGCAGGCCATCAACTTCGACGGCCGGGAGTCGGAGCACGTGCGGGAATACTTTCTTGCGAATGCCGCTTACTGGATCCGGGAGTTTCACCTGGATGGTCTTCGCCTGGATGCGACGCAGCAGATCTTCGACAGCTCCGAAGATCATATGCTCGCAGCCCTGACACGCACTGTTCGCGAGGCGGCCAGCCCAAGGTCGCTCCTGATCGTCGCCGAAAACGAGCCTCAGCGGGTCATCATGGTCTTGCCGCCGGACCATGACGGTTACGGGATCGATACGCTGTGGAATGACGATTTTCACCACAGCGCCATGGTTGCCATGACGGGGCGCGCCGATGCTTATTACAGCGACTACCGGGGCCGGCCCCAGGAATTCATCTCTGCGCTCAAATGGGGGTATCTTTATCAGGGGCAGTGGTATCGGTGGCAGAAGCAACGCCGCGGCACGCCCAGCCTTTGTCTCTCCCCTACCCGGTTCGTCAATTACCTGCAGAACCACGATCAAGTTGCAAACTCGGGCAGCGGAAAGCGGATACACCTTCTGACCAGTCCCGGCCGGTATCGCGCGCTTACCACCATCCTGCTCCTGGCCCCCCAGATCCCCATGCTCTTCCAGGGACAGGAATTCGCCTCTTCCAGTCCTTTCTTTTATTTTGCAGACCATACCGCTGAAATCGCCCATTTCATTGCCAGGGGCAGGGCACAGTTTCTAACGCAATTCAGGGCCCTGGCAACCCCTGAGATGCAGGCCCGGTTGCCTGACCCGGGAGATCCGATGACCTTTGCAAAGTCCAAGCTCGATCATGAAGAAAGACGCGCACACCCTGAGGAGTATGCCCTGCACCGCGACCTTCTGAAGATGCGCCGGGAAGATCCGGTATTCAGCGCACCTCGGCACAGAGGATTGGATGGGGCTGTGCTCGGGCAGGAAGCCTTCGTCCTGCGTTTCTTCGGCGAGAAAGAGGGCAACGACCGGCTGGTGCTCGTCAATCTGGGCCGCGACCTTGAACTGGATCCCTCTCCGGAGCCTTTGCTGGCCCCTGTTGCGGGCGCCACCTGGAACCTGTTCTGGGCAAGCGAAGACCCCCGATACGGCGGCATGGGCGTTCCGCCATTGCCGGAGAACGGGAACTGGCACATCCAGGGGGAGGCCGCAGTTATCCTCAAACCCGGTCTCGAAAGACAAACTTCTCCGGAGCCGTGAAAAACCGGAGCGCGCATTGCCGCCCCGGATGAAGAAAATTCGTAAACCGTTTTTCCGGTCTTTTCCCCTCCAATCCAGTGGTTATAGTTTCTTTATTGGAGGTGTGTGAAATGTGGAAGATGATCGTTTCAATAAGTATGGCGGCCCTGATGTGGGTCTGGCCGGGGGAGTCAATGGCGGCATTTCAGCCGAAAACGGCTGGTGAACTGCAGCCGTACCTGAAACAAATTGATCTCTCGGAAGTTTCCGCGTCCACCCTCTTCTCTGTTCATGTCAGGCCTGGTGGAACCTTTGTATCCGGGCGCTTTGGAGGGCGCGGTTTCCAGAAGTTCGGGAACAGAGGCGGCTTCCATAAATTCGGGAACAGAGGATTCGATAAATTCGGGCACAAAGGCTTCTATCCATACAAATACGGCGGGTTTCCTGCTTACAAGTACGGCAGATATCCTGGCTACAGGTACGGTTTTCACCCTTACATCTATGGGCGTGACCGGTTCAATACAGACCGTTTCTTTTCAGACAGGTACAGCAGATTCGGCTTTTCCTCTCCATATATCAGCCCGTTTGGTACAAGGCGCCCGGGATGGTGATCTCCGGGATCGGGTAAGGAGAAAGGTCTAAATAAAGGACGGAAAGGATAGAACTACGCCTGCAGACAAGCTGAACGACACCATGATCTCCCATGCCAGGGAAATCGCAGACGAGATCGGGGCGACTGTGATCCTCGTCTATGCCGATGTAATCCGATCTCGAAAAATTCTTGAGTCTCTTACCGGAGACGAACGCTGCATCCTCGCTGCCAGAACCGATGAAGCCGCCCACGATCTTTCTGAAATGGAAGGCGTAGGGGGCCGGCTGGTCAGAGTTCCTTCAGTGGAACTCTCCACCCTCAGCCAGATCAAGGTGGCGGTCATCCTTGCGCTCTCCAGCGGTCTGATCCACAGCGAAGATCGCCTGGTATGTCTTTCCGGCTCCCGACGCCATGGAATGCTGGACAGCCTGAGGGTGGTGGATGTCGGACGGGAGTTCGAGATTTTCTCTGCAGGGAGTCAGGGCATCACAAAGAGGATGAGGTACCCGCATGTTTTCGACCGGCTGCTCACCCTGACGCTGGAGTTTGCGGACGAAGGCAAAGAGGGAAGACCCATCGGGACCATTTTCGTCCTGGGGGAGCATGAAAAGGTGATGGAGCTCTCAGCCCAGATGGTCCTCAACCCCTTCAATGGTGTTCCGGAGGGGGATCGCAATCTTCTCAACCCATCTCTCAAGGAAACCATCCGCGAGTTTGCCACCATCGACGGCGCGTTTGTGATTCGTGACGATGGGGTGATCCTCAGCGCGGGACGCCACCTGAAGGCTTCGGCAGAGGAGGCGAATCTCCCGCAAGGACTGGGAGCGCGCCACAGGGCTGCGGCGGGGATCACTGCTCTGACCGATGCTATTGCGATCGTCATCAGCCAATCCACGGGTGAAGTTCGGGTTTTCAGCGGAGGCAAAATTTTTCTGGAGATAGAAAAGGAGACAAGGGAGCGGAAATACAAGGCAAGAGAATAGGAGAACGGGATGGAATGGACAACTTTGGTGGAGGGGGCACACCTTCTGATCGGCACGGACTCGGATACGATTGCCTGGTGGCAGATGTGCATCCGTGCGATAGTCATTTTCTTCTACCTGTTGTTTCTTATACGGGTCGGCAGCAGACGGATATTCGGCAAGAACACCAGCTTCGATATCGTCATCGGTGTGATGCTCGGATCCATACTGGGGCGCGCGCTGACGGCAAATTCTCAGTTCTTCCCCACAATTGCAGCCTCCGCAGCCTTGATGCTGCTCCATACGTTTATTGCCAGGCTTTCTTTTCACAGCCCCAGGATAGGCCACATCGTCAAAGGGACTGAGGCACGCCTGGTCGATTCAGGCAAGATTCTCTGGGATGGGCTCAAGCGCACCAGCATTACCGAACATGATCTCATGGAGGGGTTAAGGGCAAACGGCGGACTGATGGAAGTTGATCAGGTGAAAGCGGCTTTCCTGGAAAGAAACGGCAAGATCAGCGTGATCAAGAGGGAATCACAAGATTAATCATTCAAAAACCCCGGGCACTGTTTGGCCGCAGGAACCGCACCTGTTTCCCTTCAGATTCGCATCCAGGATAGACGTATCGCTCCTGGCCACGACAACAGCGCCGCAGTTCGGACAAAGAATACTCCTGTCCTCCCCGCGCAGATTACCGAGGTACACAAACTGAAGACCGGCCGCCTTCCCGATCTCGTGGGCTTTTCTCAAAGTGTCCGGTGTGGTGGCCTCTGCCCATCCGAATTGATAGTCCGGGTGAAAGCGGCTGATATGCCATGGCATGGATCGATCGATGGATGCTATGAACCGCGCTATGCTCTCCAGTTCTTCGTCGGTGTCGTTTTGTCCGGGGATGACCAGCGTGGTGATCTCCACCCAGATGTCCAGTTTTTTCATGAGTCGTATTGATTGGAGGACGGGTTCGAGCCGGCCCTTGCATATCTTGCGATAAAACTCATCCCGAAAAGATTTCAGGTCCACATTGCAGGCATCCAGGAAAGCTTGGATCGTGTTCAACGGCTCGGGGGTCATGAAGCCGTTTGTGACAAAGACATTGTAAAGGCCGTTCTCTTTCGCCTCTTTTGCGGTCTCATAGGCATATTCAAAGAAAATGGTGGGCTCTGTGTAGGTATAGGAGATGCTGCGGCATCCAACCTCTTTTGCGTTGCGAACGATATCGGCAGGGGAGCGTTCCTGCTTTTCGGAAAGCCTTGGAGAATGCTCTGACAGTTGTGAGATCTGCCAGTTCTGGCAGAAGCCGCAATGGAAGTTGCACCCTGGAGCTGCAATGGAGAATGAATAGCTCCCCGGAAGGAAATGGTAGAGAGGCTTTTTTTCCACCGGATCAGGATTGGCTGCGATGACCTCGCCGAAGGCATGGGTGTAAAGTTCTCCATCCATGTTCTCGCGTACACCGCAGAATCCGAATTTCCGGGGTGCAATTCGGCAGTGGTGGCTGCAGAGATAGCAGCTCACCAAGGAATCATCCAATAGCTCATAGAACATTGCTTTTCTGATCATCTTCCGTCCTTGCGAAGGCAGGGAAGGTACGTTTCATACTGGAGAGCGGTGTTCCGCGGAAATTCTTTTGTACAGGTCCTCCGTGTCCTCCCGGCGGCAGAGCTCGGTCCCCGGAGTCATCACGGCAGCTGCCCCGGCAGCTACCCCGAACCGTATTGCCTCGGGTATGGACAATCCTCTATCAAGCCCGAGGACGATTCCCGCAACCGTACTGTCGCCCGCTCCAACCTTGCTTCTGATCGGCACCGTGGGGGCCCTCACCCTCTCCCATCCGTCTTTCCAGGTCGCAAGCGCCCCGGCCGCACCCAGAGAAATCACGACGATCTCGCTTCCACCCTGCTTCACTATTTCTGCGGCGTATTCTTCCTGTTCCCCTTCGCTTCCCAGGGACTTTCCCGCGAGGGACTGCATCTCCCGGATGTTGGGTTTGATGAGAAAAACAGACGCCTCTACTGCACGGGCCAGTGCTTCCCCGGAGGTATCCACAATCAGCTTTCCGCCGAATTCCCGAACCGCTCTGGCAACCCTGGCGTAGAAATCCACCGGCACACCCGGAGGAAGACTCCCGCTCGCCACCACAAACTCCGGTTTGGGTTCGCACCGGTCGAGTCTTTCCAGCAGCCCTTCACATTCCCCCTGGTGGATTTCGGGACCGGGCATGCCGAAACGATACTGCTGGCCCGTAGAATCCTCGTAAATTATGAGGTTCTCTCTTGTCATGCCTTGAACGGGAACGGATTCATAGGCGAGGCCTTCGGACTGAAGGAGATTGTCCATCATCCGCCCCACACCACCCCCGGCAAGATAAAAGGCCAGTGATTCCCCTCCAAGCTTTGCAATGGCCCTCGATACATTGATCCCGCCGCCTCCCGGTTCAAAGCGAGGAGAGGCGCAGCGGAGTTTTCTCTCTGCCACGACATTTTCGACTGCGCTGCTTTTGTCGATGGCAGGATTCATGGTGATGGTCCAGATCCTGGGCATAAGCATCCATCCTTTACTGATGAAGTTGTCCTGCTTCTTTATGGAGCAAAGGGAAATACCCGTGAAGCAGGTAAAAGGTGTATTTGCATTACCAGGCAGTCGTAGTCGGGTGGGGTGAATACAGGATTCCCTGCCTGACAGATACATTGTTCCATCTATTTACCAAGAAAGAGGAGTCCTGTATTTCTGCTGAGAACCAGGTCAGGAAAAGGAGGCTGAATGAAGACGATCTACATGGTTTGTCGCTCCAAGAAGGAAACCCCCCGTGAGTTGATCCGCCTGATGGAATCCCTTTTCCCTGAGTGTGAAGTGCAAATCGTTTACGATGCGAAGCCGAATCGCGCAATGGATTCGGCCGTTAAAAGCCCGATATCATCTCCTCATGGGAGCTGCACTCTTCGAAGTTGATGCCTATGAGGATGGAGCGAGCCCCTTGGCCAGGGAAACTGAGAATGTCGCCCCCTTCTCGGGACCGGAAATTGTCCAAACCTCCCCTTTGTGATGATGCGCGATTTCCCTGACCGTCGCGAGTCCGAGTCCGGCTCCCTCGACCCCTCTGGACGTCTTGCTTCTGAAGAAAGGGCCGAAGATCTTCTCGGTGTCTCCTTCCTGGAGCCCTGCTCCATCATCGTGAACGGAAATGATATGGTATCTTCCGCCATCCTCGTATTGGATATCGATCCTGCTCAATTCCTCTCCCCCGTATTTCAAGGCATTCTCCACGAGATTTCTCAGGATCCGAAGAAGGGAAAGCCTGTCCGCCATGATGTCCGGTGCTGCTTCGGGAATGGAAAGCTCCACCTTTCTCGTGTTCAAGTCCGGGCTGAACTCATCCCGGACAAGCCGGAACAATTCCCATAACGAGACCTTTTCCACATTCAGGGGCGCCTCCTTCGCGGAAATATAGGTGTTGATCTTTTGCACCAGGCCCACGAGCTGCTCGGAAGACTCCAGAATGCGATGACAGTACTCCCTGCCGGTTTCGTCTATGGAATCCTTGAAAAGTTCGGCCATTCTTTTTACATACCCGTGAATAGCAAAGGCCGGGTTTTTCAAGTCGTGAGAGACCGTATACGCGAAGAATTTTATTTCGTTCGTGCTTCTTTCAAGTGCTTCATTGGCGGCTGCCAATTCGGCGGTGCGTTCCTGAACCCTGAGCTCAAGCTCATCATGGGCCTTTCTGAGCGCCTCCTCCGCCCTCCAACGCTCCAGGGCGTATCGAATGGAGCGGTCCAAAAGGGGTCCGTTCAGCTGTGACTTCACCAGGTAATCCGTTGCCCCTAATCTCATAGCTTCAAAATCGACATCATAGTTCTCATGGCCCGTCACGAGAATCATGGGTGCGTTGCAGCCTCTTTCCTGCATCCCTCGGAGAAGGTCGATCGCGTTACGGGCGCCGAGTCGATAGTCGAGCAGATAGACCTGATTTGCACCACAGACCATCCTTTCCAACGCCATTTCGTATGTAGGCACCCATTCGAGCTCGTACCTGGTTCTCTTTACCTCGGATAGAAGTTCCCTGATCAGGATGAAATCATCCTCATCGTCCTCGACAAGAAGAACCCTGATAACCTCGTCGTTCACAAGACCCTCCGAAATAAAGGGAAAATGTGAACCATACCCCTAATCGTGTCAATACAGGCAATCCTGTATTCCTGAACGAAGGAGAGTGATCTCTTCATCGACAAACCTCCGCTACTATTCGATCAAACAAGGACAGATAGTAGCTGCGTCTCTGGTTTGGATGAATTGGGCACAACATGTATTCCAGTCTCAGAATATTGGTAACGTGGCTGAAGTTCTCTCAGACCCGGCGAACGTAGTATGAAATACAGCTTCGCCCGGCCCGGTAATACAGGATGTTTCCCATTTACGGTCCGACGATTCCGGAAGAACATGGGACGAACCATTCACGGAGAGGTGCGTTATGGCTAAAGAGAGAATGAACAGCGTCAATCCATTTGGCCCTGAGGATGTCCTTGAACTCCTTCTTGAAAAGCTTAGCCGCCGAGGGGTGCTTCTGTTGCAGGTCCCCAGGTTCATCAAAGATGTCATGAACATCATTTCCGACAATAAGTCCCTGCCTCAAGGAATGGTTAACCACAGACTCATTCTGCTTGGGTGGGATGAGCGCATTCTCGACGGGTATATTCTCGAGTTGATTCGCTTCCTGTCCGAGAGTTCGGCAAATCCATACGCCAGGGGCACGGCTCCTTTCGCCGGATCCCAGCCAAAGGTCGGCATAGCCGGTGAGAACAGGCTGCACTAGCTCTACTCTCTATCCTTCTTCACCGCGGCTTGCAAAGAACCTGGACTTGACGATCAAGACAGCCCCCACTATCAGAGCCGCTATCACACCGAGGGCGGCAAGGCTTTCGATATCCGGTTGACGGATAGCCGCTTCGAGTTGTCGCTCGAAGATGGTTGCTGCCGTAATCCCAGGCGTCATCCCGATGAGGGTGCCAAGGACGTACTCGTAAAAACGGATGTGGCTTGCGCCTGCCGCAAGGTTTACGATCGTAAAGGGCGCCACCGGGAGGATGCGGGCGGTCGTCACAACAAGTACTCCATGCCTTGCCAGCCGCCTGCTCAACCGGTTCAGCCTTGAACCTGCCAGACGACTCACCACCTTGCGCCCCAACAGCCAACCTATCCCATAGGTCACCACAGCGGCCAAGAGACATCCGAAAAGGGAGTAGAAAAATCCGCTGACAGGTCCAAACATGAAGGCGGTGGCAACAATCATGATGGTGACGGGAAACATGATCAGACTGCCGATCACATAGCCTGCGAGAACAATCACGGGTGCCATCCCTGTGCTGTGAAGGTATTTTCCGGCTGCGGAGATCGTGTCGAGGTTGACCAATTCTTTGAGCGGTGTCCACTGCCATGCTGCAGCAAGCCCGATAAGAACCAGAAGCAGGATGACGAATCGCAGGAGCTTTCGCGGGCCTTTTCTGGAAACCTCTTCGGGCATGAACTCATAGAGGAGCTTTTCGGGGTCAATAGGTTCTATGGGATCGATCGTGGTGTCCGGGAGGAGGTCGCTCGTCCAGGAAAGCTCTTCCTTTGGAAAGGGAACGAGAGTGCGGCTGCCGCCGCGCAGTTTCTCCACGGCTTTTATGAGCGAGCCTTCCGCTGCAAAGGTCCCATGAAACTCCTCGCTCCGTACCCCCAGGTGTTCGCAAAGCAGTGAGGTGCGGAATTCCCCAATCGTTTTCTCGATCCGTTCCTGGCCCGAGGATTCAAAGGCAAGATCACATTCCGCATCCACTGCCATGGAACGGTTGCTCAGATTGGATGAACCGACTCGCACAAAGGTATCATCCACGACCATGAGCTTGGAATGAACATTGATGCCTCTTCCATCGATGCCCGGCGCCGTGGGATAGTAAACCTTCAGCCGCCCGTGCACGTCCGCCTCCCGGATTCTGGCGAGCAGCTTGGCTCGAAAAACACCCATCGTCGTCTCCTCGAGCCATTCAGAGCCCGCCCTGAGGACCAGCACGATTTCCGGACCTTTTTCCTTCCTGAGATTTTCTGCAAGGGCCTCGCCGATAGAGAAGGAAGAGAGATACTGGTTTTCCATATAGATGAATTCCCGGGCTGCGGCGAATGAATCCACATAAAGGGTTTCCACCTCCTTGACCGCCCCCCTTCCGTTGTATGCCGGCTCCGTTCGGACCAGGGCGACGCGGATATCCCGAAGCGCAGGAGCTAATTCCGCGGGCCAGGGATCGCTGCCTGGTTTTTCGGGCGGCCTGATGACCTTTCCCCTGGCCCGATGCCATCTCGCTCTCACCAGGTCGCCCAGCGCCCGCGCCGCTTCTCCGTCTACAGCCATCTGAACGTCATGAAAGGGGCCGTAAAGCTTGCCGTTCGGATCCACCCGTCGAGGATTATAGACCTGATGGTCCGGCGTATCCCATCTTCCCTTGGTCAGATCCATCCCGCCCACAAAGGCGATGGAGTCGTCAATCACGATCACCTTCTGGTGCTGGGAACCGCCAAGGGGGTGTTTGCCGTCCAGGTAGAAATGGATTCTACGATGTCTTTTCCAGGGCAGTCTGAAGACCGGGAACAGCTCTCGTTCGAAGACGTAGATTGCGGCGAAGTCCCACCCGAGGATGTGGATCTGAAGCTTCTTCTTCCTCTTCGCCAGGGCAAGCAGAAACTCGCTCAGGATTGCAGGGAAACCTTCCCTTTCATTCTCCGGAAACAACCGGGTCCGGCTGTCGATATCCCATCCGGTGATCAGGATGGATTTCTCAGCCTTGAGGGCCGAGCGGAAAAATGCGTCAAAGTAGGAGGCCCCATCGATCAGGAATGCCGTTCTAGCCGCAGGTAGGATGCGCCAGCAGTTCCTCCCCTCTTTCAGTATTCTCTCCATAGACTCTAACATTCATGACCTGCCCCTCCCGGTGAATGGGGCGGAAAGGGTATAATTGCTCAAAATTTCCCTATCCCACTGTAGTCTCCTTGTGCTTCTGATCCCAATTCTTTCTAAAGGGTAATTCTGAATACAGGATATTTCCTATTTACTTCGCGAGGCGCGAAAATCATAAATGGGGCAGGAGTGGGATCTCACGAAGACCGCGCGAGATAATTCGGAATTTCAACACGACAGGAGTCTTTCCATGTCAGATTTTTTTCGGGTTCTGGTCCATAGAAACAGCGACACCCTTCACCTTCGATTGGAAGGCGACTTTGACGATGAAGCGGCACGACAGGTGGTCCTCCTGATTGGAGCTAATGTCAATGGAGCGGGAAGAGTCTTTATTCACACGAATGGCCTGGGAAGAATCTTTCCCGTAGGTCAGGAGGTTTTTCACAAAAATCTTCCTGCACTTCAGAGGGATCGCGTCAATTATATCTTCACGGGAGAGAAGGCCAGGCAGATTGCACCAAAGGGGGTTCGAGTCCTGATATAGAAATACCCATAGCACGGCATAAAGAGCGAGGTTATCCCATTCGGGCGACCGCGGTGGCGGGTTCCTTGACCATGCCCTGCATCTGATGGAGGATTTTGGATAAAGACGCCAGGGAAAAGGGCTTCTGAAGAAAGATTTCTGCTCCGGCATTCAGGATCTCCTGGGCAGGTCCCTCAATGGAATAGCCGCTGCACACGATTACTTTCAGTCCGGGCCGGTATTGCATTAAGAGAGGGTATACGTCCCTTCCATGCATGTCCGGAAGCTGGATATCGAGCATGGCCAGATCGATCTCCCCCTGGTGTTCGCTGACCATTTTCAGGGATCCGGCCCCCGTCGTCGCTTCAAGCACGCGGTACCCCAGCCTCTCCAACATCTTTTTCGTCGCATCCATTACCAGCTCATCATCTTCGATGACCAGGACCGTCCCCGTGCCTCCTATGTAGGATGGCTCCTGCTCCTTTCCGACCTTCAGCTCCTGCTTGATCGCGGGAAGGAGGATGTGAACCGAAGTTCCTTTGCCGGGCTCCGAGTCGATCTGGGTCCAGCCCTCGTGGTTCTTGACAATTCCGTATACTGCCGCCATACCAAGTCCCCTCCCATGGGATTTTGTTGTAAAAAATGGTTCGAAAATATGTTTCTTGATCTCCTCGTCCATGCCTATTCCGTTGTCCTGTATGGAAAGAATTACATAAGGCCCCGGTAAAAGGCCGGAATATTCTGCAAGATCCCTCGACGTCATATCACGGTTGCAGGCAGAGATGTGTATGAACCCCTCGCCCTCGATCGCATCCGATGCATTGCCGAGCACCGCAGACAGCACCATCTGCATCTGTGTGAAGTCGGCCATGACCGGCCAGGTTTCGGATGGCAAATCCTCCCTTATCGAAATGCCTGGTCTCACCGAATGATTTACGAGGGGGAGGGTCTCCTTGACGAATTCATAAAGGGATATGGCCTTCGGCTGATACTTCCCACCCCTCGCATACGCCAGGAGCTGGCTTGTCAAATGGGTCATCTTCCGGATGGCATCCTTCATTGGTTCAGTGTGGCCGGCGATGGAAAGGTTTTCCGGCAAGTCCATGTCCATCAGATCGAGGTGGGCCGCTATAACGGCGAGCGCGTTATTGAACCTGTGGGCAATGCCGCCGGCCAGATTCCCTATGGCCTCCATTTTGCGGGCTTGCTGAAGATGGGACTCCAGTCTTTTCTTCTCAGCCTGGGCCGTTTTGCTTTCTGTGATATCCATGGAAATGATCATGGCCCCACCGGGAAAAGGGGATATCTGGACCTGAAGGAACCTGTCCTCATATTGGATTTCCGGAAATTCCTTGGCCGCACCTGACCGGATAACCTTCATCAGCTCCTCGTGCATATCTATTGCGTGCTTCCCCGCGTAATCCTTGTACATTACATCCCCGATGCGCGGCAGACGGGTTCCGGACCTTTCCCTTGCAAGGTTGTATTCAGTAATTCTTCCTTCCTGATCCACGACTACGGTTCCGATCGGATAGTATTGAAACAAGGCGTGGTATCGCTGCTCCGAGCTGGAGAGTTTCCTGATCAGTTCCTCGCGATCCCTGCCCGACAGGTTCTTCAAGGCAATTTGCAGGAGCGATTTAAGGTACTTCTTAAGATAAGAGAGCATGCTCTACTCCTCTTTGCCTTCTGGAAAACGGACCTCCCCCCCGGGACATTCAATCCAGCCTAGCAGGACTTCCAATCAGGTATATCGGTCAATTATCGAAAAAGATGAATCCCTTAACACGTTACAGCCAAGAGAGTGTGCAAGTGTCCAGGGCATGGGGGGCTCTTTCAAAAGAGATGTACTGGGGAAAACGCATGCAAAGGGGTAAAAGGCTCACCCCGGTGAAACCGGGGTCCAGAGGGTTGTAAGTAGCCGGAGGTACAAGATTCCGGTTTTTACCGCGATGACGAAAGAGGGCATTTTCGACTTTTTACGATTTCGTCAATTTTGTCATTTGAAATTGTTTCGGATTTCGTGCTTCGGATTTCGAATCTATTGATCACACTGCGTATGAACCCCTTTCAGGGGTCACCTGAATCCGCGCGCCTGTCCCGCAGAGCGGGGCTCTGAGGGTGGAGACTCACTCCCTCTTCCGTTTCCCGACAATATTCCGGGGAGAGAACATCTCCTCGGCTTCTTCCCTGGTAAGTATACCCTTGACTATGGCAAGCTCGGGCACCGGAATTCCCTTTTCATAAGACTCTTTGGCTATCTTTGCCGCATTCAGGTAGCCGATCCGCGGGTTGAGCAGAGTGGCAAGAGAGGGATTCCTCTCAAGGTAGGAGCGACACTTTTCCTCATTTGCACGGATGTCCTCCACACACCTTTTACGAAATACCGGCAAAAAGTGGTTGAAGAGCTCCATGGATGTAACAATGTTGTGGATCATGACCGGGGTCATCACATTCAACTCCAGCTGCCCAGCCTGGGCAGCCAAAGAGACCGCCGTGTCATTGCCGATGACCTGAAAACAAACCATATCGAGGCATTCCGCCATAACCGGGTTGACCTTTCCAGGCATTATGGAGGAGCCGGGCTGGACCGCCGGCAGCACGATTTCACTGAAGCCCGATGTAGGCCCGGATCCGAGAAGCCTCAGGTCATTGGCAATTCGAATGAGCTCCTGAGCGCATTCACGCAAAGAACCGGAAAAGGCCGCCAGATGTGAGCGACTCTGAAGCATCTCGAAACTGTCTTGAGCACATCTGAAAGCCATCTTTAGGTTGGCGCTCAAAAACCCGACAACGGTCTCCATGTATCCGGGAGGTGCATTGACGCCGGTACCGGTGGCCGTCCCTCCAATGGGAAGTTCGAGAAGATCGTCACGCCGTTGCGCTATCCTGACGGCAGATCTTCTGAGCGCAGCGGCGTAGGCCCTGAATTCGTCCCCAAGGGTCAGCGGCGTGGCATCCATCAGGTGGGTCCTGCCCGTTTTGGGGATATTCCGGAACTCCTCACCCTTGCTCGAAAAGCACTCCGAGAGATCGTGAAGGGATTTCAGGAGGGGCTCAGAAAGGATTAGAACCGCAAGGTGGGCGGCGGTAGGGAAGGTGTCGTTAGTGGACTGGGACATGTTCACATGGTCATTGGGATTGAGAGACTCATAGTCGCCCTTTGCTTTCCCCATGAGTTCCAGGGCGCGATTGGCGAGCACCTCGTTCACATTCATGTTGAAGGAGGTTCCTGCGCCCGCCTGAAAAACATCTACCGGAAACTGGTCGCTCAGACCGCCGGAGAGGAGTTCCTCGGCCGCCTTGAGAATCGCTTCCCCCTTGTCCCTGTCGAGCTTCCCCAGTTGCATGTTCGCCTGGGCAGCAGCCTTCTTGATCTCCACATAGGATCGGATGAATGCAGGATGTTCCCGGATTCCGGATACGGGGAAATTCACCAGTGCCCTGGCTGTTTGAACCCCGTAATAGACACTGTCAGGGAGCTCCATTTCTCCCAATGAATCGCGCTCGACCCTCGGCATCCTTTCACTCCTACTTGTGTTCGCGGCCATGATCGTTAACGGCAATGTTTCAGTAGGTACTATAGGAAGGGTAGAAATCAGTGTCAACTGCCACCCATGGAGGGCGGCAAAAAGGAAAAAGCGTCTGTTCCCTGAGGAACAAACGCTTTTTCCTGCATCCGCTTGATGAAAAGATTCAGAACTGGTCGTCCATTCCCGAAGGCAAGTCATGGACCTGCATGGAATCCCCGCTCAGATATTCAGTGATATCGGCCCTGGATTCCTGACTTGTCCTGTACTCGCACTGCGAGCAATCCATGGAAGCCCACAGCTTCTTGGCAGCCTCATCAAGACACTGGTGATAATGAGGGCAGAATGGGTTCCTTTCCCCCTTTTTATTCATCGGGCATTTTTCCAGACCCATGCACCAACCTCCAACAGCTTAAAAACAAGTGCCGGGAAAGATCTTCATGACCGGCCTGATAACTTCCCAGGTCTTTGATCATGAGGAGCATCCCCGGGCCTTCTACTCATTCAGACATAACAGTATAAGCCGTTTCAATCATGAGTCAATCGGAGTTTTTGGTTTTTTTTCTTCTAATTCGCGCCTCAAGCCCCCGGTCCCCTTCCAAAACGCTTTGGAAACGGATACGCTGATGAGAGGAAAAGAGCGGTCCAATGAAAGTTCTTCTTATTCAACCCCCTATCCAGGATTTTTACGACACGGACATACGGCTCCAGCCGCTCGGTCTCTGCATGCTCAAAGGCGTCGTTCGGGAGTGGCTGCCTGAGATTACGGTTTTTGTTAGGGATTATCATCAGGGGCACGGCAGAAGGGACATCCCCCTCCCGCCCGAGCTCTCATACCTGAGGGAATATTACGCGTACTCCGATAGCGGGCCTTTTTCCATGTTTCACAAGTATGTTCATTTCGGCGCTCCCTTTGACGGGATTGCCGATGAAGTTCGGAGGGAGAGCCCGGATCTTGTCGGGATCTCTTCCCTGTTTTCTCCTTATCACCGGGAAGCCGCAGCCTGTGCGCGCGAGATCAGGAAACGGATGGATTGCCCTATCATCATGGGAGGACCCCATGTATCCGCAATGCCTTTTGCAGTGCTTGCGGATCCCAATGTGGACTTCGTTGTCTGCGGTGAGGGAGAAAGGGTTTTTGTGGAATTCCTGACAGCGCTTCTTTCCGGGAGCCCCTACGATCGGGTTGCCGGACTCGGCTACAAGCGAAACGGGGAACCGGTCCTGAATCCTCCTGCAGGGAACTACAGATTTGACGAGCTCCCTCTTCCTGATTTTTCAGATTTACCGCCGGAACGATACAGGTTCGGGAACAAACCTCTTTGCTTCATCACCACAACCAGGGGATGTCCTCACCGGTGCGAATTCTGCTCGGTTCACCTGACCTTCCAGGAGGGGTTCAGGCAGCGCAAACCGGAGCAGGTGATGCATGAAATGGAGGAGCGGTACTCTGCCGGGTACAGGGCATTCGATTTCGAGGACGATAATCTGAGTTTTCACAAGGGAAAGTTTACAGAGCTGCTGAGGCTTGTCACCCGGAGATGGCCGACGGGAGAAATCCTCTGCACTGCTATGAACGGCATTTCCTATCTCAGTCTGGATAAGGAGATCCTCTCACTCATGAGGCAGGCGGGATTCAGAGATCTCAATCTTTCTCTGGTCAGCGCCGAGGAGCAGTCCCTTACTGCGGCGAAGAGGCCTCACACCGTCCGCAAATTCCTGGAAACGGTTGAGCTGGCCCACTCGCTGGGTTTTCGGATTGTAGCCTATCAGATCATCGGGCTCCCCTTTGAAACCCGGGACATGATGGTTAAGACCATGGCAGTGTTGACGCGGCTCCCCCTGCTCCTGGGAGTATCCATTTTTTATCTGACGCCGGGCTCTCCTATGGCTCGAGGCTTCCCCCTGCAGAACGATGCGGATGTGTTAAAAGCCCGCTCAACCGCCATGGCTGTCGAAACCGCCCGGTTCTGCCGGGACGATCTCTACACGCTCTTCATCACAGGAAGGATCATCAACTTCCTGAAAGGGCTGAAGCTGGGAAACAGCCAAGTCTCCCTGAAGCATGCGATCGAATTCGCCTCCACTCAGGGAAAAAGAGCGATGATCGGATCGGACTTGCTCGGACGGCTCTTAGAAGAAAAGAGACTCCACGCAGCAACATCAAAGGGACACGTCCTCCTTCCCCGCTTCAGACCCGCTCTGTTTTTTGAAGTGTTTGAAGATGCGGGATTTATCCGTACACGGGAAGGGGGAACCATTGCAGTGGAGCGATGCTGACACGAGGGAGGAAGTGATCCTCTTCCATGCCCGGCATAATCGACTTTGGCATTATTCTTGCTGCCTTTTATACAGATATACAGAGGAGCACCAAGATTAGGCCGGAGGAGATCCATGAAGTCCATGACGCTCAAGAGTAAACTGGTGGCCGGGTCCCTGGGAATGGTTGTTCTTGTGATGACCGCCTCCGCGGTGGTCGTATCCCTGGTCATCCAGAAGCAGAACAGAACAGCCTCTTACCAGGCTCTTGATAAATCGCTGTCGGTTTTGAGGGAAGAATTGTCCTTGATGCAGGAGAAGCTTCTTTCCGACACCCGTCAGATGGCGACCATAAACGAAATGGGCTCCCAGCTCAAGTTCATCCGGGACTTCCAGAGCAATCAATCCATGATCACCGAGCCCCTCAGAAAAATGACCTATTCCGTCGGCCAGGTGGGAATGACGGGGAAGATGTGGAAAAATGCCGTCTACGGGGCGGACGGAGTGCTGAAGACGTTTACCCTTCAGAAGGAGGACGGCCGGTTTTTGATGGGCTTTGTCTCCGACGAATCCAAAGGGATCATTCAAGGCGCCTCCCTGAAGGAGGGCGGGCAACTGAGTCCATCGGATCTGAAAAGCATTGAGGATTTCAAGGATTCGAAGGTGAAGGTCAAGTTCACGGGGTCAATTCCGGAAAAGGAAGTCGTTCTTTTCGAGGTGATCGACAAGACCATGTGCATGGTCTCTTACGCTCCTATCGTGGCCGAGGATTTCAACCAAAAAACGGACGCTGTCGAGAGCAGGCAGTTCGGGTTTTCAATGGGGGTTATCCGGCTCGATCAGACCTTTGTTCAAAGGGCTGCCAGGTTGACGGGAATGGATATCAATATCTTTGCCGGAGGTGTTCTCAGCCTCGGCGACCTGAAAGAGTACGAGACGCTCGACGTGAAAGCAGTCAAGGAAACCGCAGGGGAATGGGAACTGGCGAAGGGAGAGATACTCCTGGACGAAGTGGAGCTCGGAGCGGGAAAGTACTTTCAGGGCATCCTCCCTTTCTACACGGAAGGGCGGTTCACCGGAGCCCTGGCCGCCCTTCAATCCACGCATATCTCCCGGGCCAACACCCTGCAGATGATCCAGTTGCTGGGATTGGTCTACATTGCCTGTATCCTGGTGATTGTGCCCTGCGCTTATCTGTTCTTCAATTTCCTGACAAAACCGATCCATCGAATCATACAGGCACTTACCTCCGCGTCGAACAACGTTTCGACCGCCTCCGCCCAAGTCTCCACGTCAAGCCGGCAGCTTGCCGAAGGGGCATCTCAACAGGCGGCTTCCCTGGAGGAGACCGCTTCGTCCCTTGAGGAGATGTCAACGAATATACAGAAGAACGCAGCTTCTGCGAGCAAAGCGGACCAGCTTACCAAGGAAGCCGGCAGCACCATGGTGAAGGCGAGCGACTCCATGGATCTTCTCACGGCCTCCATGGCTGATATTTCCAAGGCGAGCGAAGAAACATCCAAGATCGTCAAGACCATTGACGAAATCGCATTCCAGACCAATCTCCTGGCCCTGAATGCGGCAGTGGAGGCTGCACGGGCCGGTGATGCGGGTGCCGGATTTGCCGTTGTCGCCGACGAAGTGAGAAACCTTGCGATGCGTGCGGCCGATGCAGCCGGAAATACCTCCGACCTGATCGAGACCACGGTCAGGAAGATCAAGGACGGGACGAACATCGTGTCGGAAACCGCGGCGGTTTTTTCGGAGGTTTCGGGAAGCTCAAAGAAGGTCAGCGAGCTCAACGGCGAGATTGCCAGAACCTCGAGTGAACAGGCAGTAGGGATCGAGCAGATTAACAAGGCTGTAGCAGAAATGGACAGGGTTGTTCAGCAGGCTGCGGCCGGTTCGGAAGAGTCTGCGTCGGCCTCCCAGGAGTTGAATGCGGAATCGGTTCGGATGAAAGGCATTGTCGATGACCTTGTGATGCTCGTAGGCGGGAACACCATGATGTAATGCATGGTGAATGGAGGGCCGGCTCACTCCTTCTCTTGACTCCCTGCCATCGCATGACTACCGTCCTTATGTCCCATTGGGGCCATTAAGCCCCCTTTTCATCTAGTCCTCAGGGTTAGATTCCAGGCGCGGTTGCGCCCCCAGAACTAGGAACGCCTTTTACTTGTGGAAATGAATCTCATTCGCGAGATCCTTTGACTGCTCGACGGCACAGGAGGCAGCGATGCGAACCAGGGACTTCCTTTCGGCCATTCTTGTTATCCCCCTTCTCATCGGATGTTATTCTGCGCCGCCAAGAAAGGCGGAGCCCCAAAGAGTCCAACACAAAGACACAGTCATTCGGGTGAAAAAGAAAGCCCCTGACCCTGCGCAGGCGGCTCTTGAAGAAATCCGGAAGCAGTACAAGGCGGAGTTTGTGGAAGCGGTTTTCCCCGAGCCTGGTAAGCATGCAGCGCTTGTTCGGGCGGACTTGAACGGCAAAGGATTTCCGAAGACACTGAAGGCCATCCGTACGGTTGACCCGCAATACGGGACCGGTTCACGGGAACACGCACATCTGACCGTGCTCAAGGGGATGATCCATCTTCAGACGGGGCAGTTTCGCTCGGCTTCGGCCATGGAACCCGAAATAGTCAAAGCCGCATCCCTCCTTTCCAGCCCTCCCGATCTGAATCGCGGCGGTTTGATTGCCAGGAACTTTAAGCATCTGGTGGCGGGGTGGAGTGAAATCACCAAGTACAACGAGAACCTCAAGGCCAGGAACGCAGGGAAGCTTTTTCCCTTTCCGAGCACGAATTTTGGAAAGATTCAATCGGCTGCGGATCAAATCAGCGAAGACCTCCGGCGCCATGCGAAGGAAAATCCTCAACTCGTCAAAGACCCCGAATCAGACCTGGGAGGCCTCCATGTTGCCTCCATTGCCGCAGCGTTTTATGCCAAATGCGCGGCGCAGAAAAGGGAGAAAAAAGAAAAGGCCGTTTTGTACAAGAAAGGCAGCGACCTCATGGGCCTCTTCCTGACGGAAAACGAGAAGAATCTGGCTGTCCGCGGGCAGCAAAGGAATCCGTCCATTTCTTCCTGTCACCTGCGGTATCTCAGTTGGTACGGTTGGCTGTCCAAGAGAGCCCATGAAGCAATGAGCCCAAACCAACGAAGAGGTATCGCGTCGCAACAAAAGATTTGATCGGGTCATTCGAGCTGAAACGGCTGTCCCGACCTCCGTTGACTTTCCCCTCAAACAGGCGTATACCTTCAGAAAATCCACGGAGCCAAGCTCCTTTTATCGCATAGAATCCGGCGACAGAAGCTCCTAAATACCCGAACCGGAACAGACGTTCCATTCGTGCAAATACAACAAGGAACGAAATCGCAAAACTGTTTCGTTCCCATCATCCGGTTTAAACCCTAACACTGCAGGTAATTGCGAAAACGTGGGACATCGCCGAGGACGTCTGCAGACCAGGCTAGAAATCGCATTCATATTGCAGGAATCTCAACATCGAGGAGACAGAGATGATTCATTCTTTCATGGGAAGGAATCTCGTGGAAACCGGTTAACATGGATTAGGAGGTCATTATGGATTTCAGAAAGCATTTTGAGACGGCATGGTCATTGACCGTGAAATTTGTCATCCCTCTGGTCCTGATGACCCTTGTTCTGTTCGTCGTCAGCGCCGTCACACTGGGCATCCTTTCCCCTGCTGCCATGGCGGGATATGTGCACTCCATTCTTCTGATGGTCCGAAGCGGAAGGGAGCCGAAGATTCAAGACATCTTTTCTCAGATGAGGCTGTTTTTCCCTCTCCTCCTTTTTGCGATCGCGCTTTTCATCGCGACAACCCTGGGGTACCTGCTTTTTGTGCTCCCGTCCATTGTTATTGTCGCGCTGATCTGTTTCGGCTGCCTCTATATGATTCCCCTCATGACCGACCGGAAGCTGGGTCTTGTGAGCGCCTTCAAAGAAAGCTGGAGGCTTTCCCTGGAGGGGAGAATCATCGACCAGATCGTGGTGGTTGTGCTGTTCCTGGGCATCACGTTCGTCGGTAGCTCTCTTTTCATCGCTTCCCTTTTCACACAGCCTCTGGCTACGGCCATTGTTCTTTCTGTCTATGAAGATAAGATCTCGGTCTCGGGCGAGAAGTCGGGGTAGCAGGCCGAACCTAGTCTGCATTTTTCTCACAGAGTTCACAGAGGGCAGATCATCGATTGTTGCTCCACCACGATGAAACCGTTGCCTGTTCTTTGCTCCGAAGGAGCTGAAGTTTGCCCTGTTTTTTGATCCAAAAAACAGGGCAGTTGCGCTCTCTGCGGCTCTGCGTTCTCTAGCGAAGCGGGCGAGAGACAGTCTTTCTTTCGGTTCTCCAATCAAAGTAAACAGCTGCTAGGCGACTGCAGTGCTTCGGAAGCCAAACCTCATCTGTGTGGACGTGGACTACCGCGAGTCGATCGCAGTGGCCGCTGGAGTACTCTTTCACGCATGGGGCGATGAGGTTCCGGCGAAGGAGGCGACTGTTACCATCAGAGAGGTGCAGCCGTACCAACCTGGCCAATTCTTCAGGCGGGAGCTGCCTTGCCTGGTACGAGTGCTCGATGCACTGGGAACACGGCCTGACACGGTGATCATTGACGGGTATGTCTGGCTTGGGTCAACGGATCGGCCCGGTTTAGGCGCATTTCTCTTCGAAACATTGTCCCGGGAAGCTGCGGTGATCGGGGTTGCAAAGAGACGTTTCCGTGATTGGAGCTCCTCGCAGCAAACTGCGGGGAATCTCCCACCTCACGAGGACTTTCCATCTGTTTTGGCTCGCTCGCTAACCCCCGCAGCAACCTGCGGGGAATGCGCTCGCTGCTTCGGTTCAACTAATGCGGTGGAGGTATTCCGCGGCAGGAGCCGATCCCCTTTGTATGTAACGGCAGCGGGGATGGACTCCTCTGAGGCAGCCGGGCACATACGGTCCATGCACGGCAAATACCGCATCCCGACTCTCCTGAAACGGGTGGACCGTTTGTCCCGAAGTTCAACGGTCTATCACTGCCTTTTCTGACAACGCGGACAAAGGTATGTGCCGCGTCCATTGACTCTGATCCTTTCGACCCTGCCTTTGCACCTGGGGCAGGTCGCGCCGGATCGACGGTTTGGCAGGAGGAAATCCTTGGGAAACTTTTCGGAGTCAGCATCCTTTGCAATGGCCGCTCGCAAGACCCTCTGCATAACGTCATGCAAATCCCGAAGCGTCTTTGAATCGAGGTTTCTTACATCCGATTCCGGATGAATGGAGGCCTGATACAGGATCTCGTCCGCATAGATGTTCCCGATACCGGCTATGACCGACTGGTTCATGAGGGCGGTCTTGATCATGCCCTTGCGGCCTGAAAGGATCTGAACGAAGCGTTCGGCATGCAATTCCTTTCCAATCGCATGCGGCCCCAGTCCTTTTTCACACACGAAGCTCCACAGGTCTTCCACAATCCCAATCCTGCCCAAAAGCCTCTGGTCGGCCACCGCAAGGCGACCGCCGCCCGCGATGGTGAAAACACACCGGGTATACGCCGGCTCATCCTCATCTCTTTCCAGGAAGTGGAGCGCGCCGGTCATCCCGAAGTGGAGGAGTACATGCGGACTTCCCCCGGAGACTTGGACCAGGAGATTCTTGCCATGCTGAAGTGACCGCGCGAATCTGTTCCCTTTGAGAATGTGTGAAAATTTCCGAACACTCACTCCTTTGAGGATGCGGCTATCAGAGAAGGATATCTTCTCTATGGTCTTGTGCAGGGATGTGCCATCCAGAATCTTCTTATACATCGCTACATCGGGCAGCTCAGGCATCGACTCTCGCTCCTTCTGGCGTTAATAATGGAAATAGGATTACCTGCTTCGGTTAATCCATCAACTTGCGGGTATGTGGGTATAATGACAGGTCGAAGGACATTCTTCTTTATATAGGATCGGTGGTCACCTTCCTGTCGTTTAAAAACAAACCCGTCTTTCTGGAAGACGCATTCCAGGGTCTTCCATCTGACAGGCGCTATGCGGTTTGACACGCCCTTTCGCAATCTTGTTCAACCAGGAATGGAATAGGAACGTCAATATAGTCTAAACAGACTTGTCGCTCTGAGCGTAGCATAAGCGCAGAAGCGACAGAGCAAAAACCCGCCAAAGGCGATCCTACCAAATCCCCTGCAAAGTAAAACCCAAGCCGCCGTCGCACTCGGACGCCTGAAGGGTGGCAAGGCCAGGCGATGTCCGCTATTGTTTGGAGCCGTAGCGGTTATAGGAAAGGCATTCGGAAAGTTCTTTTCTTGGCTTCGCCTCAGGGATCGTCTCCGGGATCCCGATCCGTGGAAAACAGGGGACGTACATCAGAATATAAATGGGACAGAAAAACGAGATTTTCAGCTTACTCTCAATTTATGCTCAATTTATGTTTTGATGTACGTCACCTGTATATCGCACAGCAGTGCCGAATCAGAAGATACGATGCGGTCATGTTTTGCAGGGCGTTTGGACAGCTTCCGACACTTTCCCATTATAGTATGAAGCTTCCAATGAATTCCCATCTTTATTGGTTAGGGGCCGAGTTGTTCCCCTTGTATGCTTTTTGGATAGCAGTGATTATCTGATCAATCGCCTTCCCAAGAGCATCATCGACTGCCCGTCCTATTGAGGCCCTATAACCCGTTGCCAATGCAGTTTGGAGAGGCAAAAGATGCACCATCAGCTCTCCTGAGGTCATCTTGTTGCTGCCGGAGGTTTCAGTGTTCATTGGAAGGTGAATACCACCCGACTCGTCATATAGTGTCCATGCGAACAGCAGGCGTGCGGTGTGCGTTCCAAATACAGATAATGCAATGTTGAATTCGTGTTCCTTCAAGACGACATCCAATGTGGCTCCTTTGCCTGCGGGAGTATCTAAATCAGTCGAGACCGAAGTAGTTTCGAAAAGTGATCCAACAGTAGCCTCTAGGTTTGAGGCCAGGGAATCTCCGATAGGAACATCATATGAGTTAGAAAGAGGAATGTTGCTTGGTTTCACTCTCACAACCAAATCTCGCAACTCCTTGGTCATATGTATGGTAATATGCGGCCCCAGTTTCCGAGCAGAAGCGACTGGTTTCATCTTCAGGGTTGCCGCAGTGGATACTCCTTCAGTACCTTGCGTCGAAGTCTGTTCTCCTGTCGGCGTGTCTTTTCTTAGTGGAATATTTTGTGCGCACCCGATGGAAAGAAGTATCATGAAAAAACATAGGAATACGGACCGCGTGGTAAAATTCTGAATTTCACGACACGTTCTCATAAGCACTCGTCTCCTTATTCCTCATGAAGTCCGTCATCCTTGCTCTACATCTAATCCTAAGACGAAATTGTGGCCGGAAAACCCCTTTAGAAGTACACTTAAGTTCAATAGGGAGGGTGTCTTAAAGAGATCGTCTCTTCATTTTCCATGTTCCTGCTGAACTGCCTCTGGTGTGAGTTACCTGCCATTCACCTGACCCTTCCTCATCGTTTAAAGTCCCAGTGAATCTACCATTGAGAAAAACAACCTCTTCCATGTCTCCCCAACCTGTGAATTCACAATCCAAATTCCTATTCTTAAGCTTCCCATTGAATTTGCAGTCAAGTTCTCCAGGTCCACCCACATAATCGTAAGTCATTCCAGAAAAGCTACCAGCGATTCTAAAGAGATCATTTTGCACTTTCGTTCTTGCTAAGAGCATTTTGCAATTTCCCCTCGTATCGCCAGTCAATTCAAAATCCCAAACCTCCTGCGTAGCATTCTGCACCTCAGGGGTGCCATTATGAGCGCAAGACGCAAGTAATAGTATTGCAAGGGCTAGAGGAAAAAACCGGATTCTACAGGCTATCACGTTGCAAAACCTCCAATATAATAGTAACTTCCTGCTACACCCGCAACGAAGTCATTATTTGAGAACGAATGACATAATCTTCTGATAGGTGTCAAAGGTGATCCTGTTAGACTTTCCTTTTTCAATAGCAGCCAAATGATTCCGATGACGTCCCACCATCTGCGCAAATTGCTTTTGGGTTAATCCCTTCCTTTTCCTGTACTCATGGATGAGAGTGTTGAGACAAAGGGGACGGTGTGAGTACTTCAGGTTCTATCAGCCGGCAGCCTCTGGCCTCGGCAATCATCTGGCCGCGGGTAACAGAATCGCGCATCGAAGGAATCGAGAGCCGCAGTTTGCGAGCGCCGTTTAACTCAGGAAAAAGGGCAGGCCAAAAGCGAGAACTGGCGCGTCCCGCAGAACGCCCGGTTCTTGAGAACTGAGAAATGAATGGGCCTGGTCGTCGACACGATCAAGCCCATTCATTTCCTCGTCTTACTTTGCGGGAATGTAAGGAACCGGGATTCCCCACCAGCCCTCATCAACGGATTTCTTGCCGGTTTCGGCGGTCGGGTTTTGGTATCCGGACATGCTGAAGCCCATGTGGCCCCAGCCCTGATACATGGAAGAATGTTTCCAAAACTCGGATTCCCGTGCAGCGGCGCCACAGCCAAAAAGGAATAGACTCAGTAAAACCAACACAATCAGTCGCTTCATAACAGTTTCCTCCTTCGTAGAAGTATCCTATCCATTCTCATTATCCTCAGCCCCGAGTCACTGAGCCTTTTCAAAGGCACGATCCAATTTACCGATCCGTTTCTTCTATCGCAAAGTGAAGTCCATGGCAAAAGAATTCATGCTGTGTCTAAATAACACAAGCTGTGACAAAATAATACAATAAGAAGGCATGTCAATGGCCCAATCTCTCCCCGACATCCTCTCGACATTGCCGCACCCCATCCCGTATAATGCCCGCAAAGAAACAGGAGTGAACCATGAAAAGAATCATCTGGTTGATGCCGGTTCTTCTCGTTTGGGCCTGCGCCACGGCTCAAGTTGCGATCGAGTGTGATCCGGAAAAGAGAAACTTCTCCGTTGAAATTCCGCCGGGTTGGAAGCAGTTAAGCTCGTCTGAAGTCTTCCTCATAACCCGAGAGGGTCCATACTCGCAGTATATCCTTTTCCGGCAGCGCCACATCCATGAGCATTTCACTCACACCACGAAGCGCCTTTATAAAAACATGCCCCCGCTGGAGGCAGCTGACGTGATTATCGACGAAATGAAGAGCGATCCCTCCGTCCTGAATCTTCATGTAGTTCAAACAGCCACCGCAGTGGTGGGTTCTTATCCAGGATTCAAGATCGTTTTTGACTACGGCATCATGCAAGGTCATTCGTTCAGCACGATCTACTATGGTTTTCTTCAGGGCGACTGGCTTTACAGCATCCGCTACAATGCATCGCCGGATGCAGTCGCCGAACAGGATGCGGAGGACTTCCAAAAAGTTCTGAAGAGTTTCCGATGTAAGGGATGATTTCAGGTTTCTATCAGTCGGCGGCCTCTGGCAATCCTGAATCATTCACGCCTGCTGCAAGATTGTCCTCGATCAAGGAGACCCAGATCCTCGTTCCTTTTGTACAGGGCTCCCGAAACAAACGTTCGGATCAATAGAGATCCTCTCTAGTCCTTTACAGAGGAAGAGGCTGCTCCTATGAAAACGTTTTCCGAGTTCCTTCAAATCCGCGCGGCCGTTCTGCGAAAGAGGGGCGGCCCCTTGAAGATCGAATCCCTTCAGATGGAAGGTCCTCGGGAGGACGAGGTTCTGGTGCGCGTCGCGGCCTCGGGCATCTGCCGGACCGATATCGAGTTTGTCGACGACTGGGACGAGTCTGAAGCTCCTGTTGTGCTCGGGCATGAAGGAGCGGGCGTGGTGGAGGCTGTCGGGAAGAAGGTGAAGAAGATCAGGGCCGGGGATCATGTGGTGCTGTCTTGCCAGTCCTGCGGACGCTGCGGTCCGTGCCGGAGCGGCCGTCCTACGGCTTGCACACGCTTTTGGGAAGCCAATTTCGGCTTCGCCAGGTTGGACGGCAGCAATGCTTTGGAGAGAAGCGGGGTTCGCGGGCATTTTTTCGGACAATCCTCTTTCGCTACCCACGCGTTGGCAACCGAGCGCAACCTGGTCAAAGTGGCTGCAGACCTGCCTTTGGAAGTGTTGGCGCCGCTTGGCTGCGGTGTGCAGACAGGAGCAGGGACCGTCATGAACTCGCTGAAGGTCACGGCGGGATCGAGTATCGCCATATTCGGCACGGGATCGGTCGGTCTCGCTGCGGTGATGGCAGCACGCATCGTTGGGGCCGATCCCGTCATAGCCGTCGATGTCAAGCGGAAGCGCCTCGAACTTGCCCTGGAGTTTGGCGCTACCCATAATATTCTGAATCGCCGCGCGAACATCCCCTCCCGCATAGCCAAGATGACCGGGGGCGGCGTCGATTACGTTCTGGAAATCACGGGAAGCCCGGAGATGTACCAAGTCGCCGTCGAAATCCTGAACCCCCATGGCATCGTGGCGACCTTTGCCGGAGGAAGCGCAACGGGCGCTTTGCCCGGGGGCAGGAAAGAGATCAGCATCATTCAGGGAGACGCCGTGCCCCAGCGCTTCATCCCTGAACTGATCAAGCTCTATCGGGAAGGACGGTTTCCCTTTGACCGGCTGGTGAAATTCTATGACTTCGCTGCCATAAACCGGGCCATGGCGGATTCGAGGAAAGGCCGAACGGTCAAACCGGTGCTGAGAATGAAATAAGGAATCCCAAATTCGAAATCCGAATTTCGAAATCCGAAACAAATTTCAATTCCAAATGTTCCAATGACCGAAATGATGGTTACGGTGCCCGCCTTGGCTTACATGGGCGTTGCGGCAGTGACACCTCCAGATGCTGAGGTGACTGGCCTTTAATATTGCACGAAACAAGATGGTGCGATAGCGGCGGCCTCAAAGGAGATCGGCAACCCCGCTCGTACCTCCTCTTGACGAAGCGCCTCTGCATGGTTGTTAGATTGAGTAAGGGTTCCCGGGTCCCGGATGGCATTGGCTGAAGTTTGAGACGGGCTTGCCCACACCGTCACCCCGGCCCCGCATCCCATTCAGGTTCTCCTCAGGGGGATCCCCCACCTCTTCATGTACTTCCATATGGCTGTGCGGCTGAGGCCTACTCTTCGACCGGCCTCCGCTTTGTTCCAACCGCATGCGTCCAGGAGATGGAGCAACTCCTCGCGGTTTGGTTTTGCCGCTTTTCCGGACCCTTTATCCCACGGACGGGTAGCGGCATCATTCATGGGTCCCTGCCGTAATTCCAGGGGCAGGTCCGAAACCCCGATTTCCTCGCTCGTGCAAAGGACAAAGGCATGCTCAATGGCATTTTCGAGCTCGCGCACATTGCCTGGCCAGGGATAGTCGAGAAAAATCTTCATGGATTCCGGTGATGCCCCACGGATCTTCTTTCCCTCCTTTTCGTTCTGCGCCCGGATGAAATGCGCAACCAGCAGAGGGATGTCTTCCCGCCTCTTTCTCAAGGGAGGGAGCTGGATGGGAAACACCTTGAGCCGGTAATAGAGATCTTCCCGAAAAAGCCCTTCCCGGACCCGCTTGTAGAGATCCCGATTGGTGGCCGCAATCACCCGGATGTCGACTTTTCTCTTCTTTGACTCTCCCACCCTCTCAATTTCCTTTTCCTGGAGGACTCGAAGGAGCTTGACTTGAATCAGGGGACTCAACTCGGCGATTTCATCCAGGAAGAGAGTCCCTCCCTGCGCCTCCTCGAAGCGCCCGATGCGATCCCGGATCGCCCCTGTAAAGGCTCCCCTCACATGACCGAAGAGCTCGCTTTCCAAAAGGGATTCCGGAAGGGCCGTGCAGTTGACCGTCACGAGGGGTCTCTCCGCCCGATAGCCGGAGGCGTGAATGGCGGCGGCCACCAACTCTTTGCCTGTCCCGCTCTCCCCCTGAATGAGAATGGTTGCATCGCTCAATGCCGCCGACCGGATCGTGGAAAAAACCTGCATCATGGCATCGCTCTTTCCGACCATGTTTTCGAACCGGTGCTTTTCCCCAAGTCTTCTGGCCGCCTCTTCGGCGAGCTGCCTCGCCTTCTTCAGCTCGGTCAAATCCATCAAGGTTTCCACCACACCCATCACTTCCCCGTCACTGCCCTTGATCACCCGGGCATTCTTGACCACGGGTACGTCATGCCCATCCTTGTGGCGGAGGGAGCACTCTTTGGGCGTGCCGGTCCCTTTTCTGAAGATCCCACAGTCCAGAAAACCGGAAGGACAGCTACGTGTAATGCAGCGGTTGAAGCTGAGAATCGAACAGGCCTTACCCAGCACTTCGTTCGCCCTGTAGCCGGTGATCTTTTCCATGGAAGGATTCCACGTGGTGATCTCTCCCCTTCGATTCAGGGTGAAAACACCCTCGGCCATGGATTGGAGAAGGAGTTCCGCAAAGGGCCCATCCAATATCTGTTTCTTTTCCATAAATTCCCTCAGGAGCGTTACTGTAGCGTTACCGTTAACGTTACATCAAGATAAGAAACGCTGCCGGATATTGTCAACAGGGAACGGAAGATCCGGGTAAGTCCTTCAATGATTTGGATTGTTCTTTGCCCGATCCGATTCCGGCTCCTGTGGCATGGCTCTTGAAATGTCTTTTGCCGAATCGCGGTGAGTGCCCTTTTGGAGGAGAAAGCAACCATGTCTCAGAACCTGTCCCGTCGATCGTTCCTGAAAGGAACCCTTGCTGCAGCGGGGGCGCTGGGTGCGTCCGCTATCCCTTCTCCTGCGAGGGGAGCCCAAGGCAAAGAGATCGCCACCCTCATCGACATCCGAAAATGCATAGGGTGCGAGGCGTGTGTGGAGGCTTGCCATGAAGCAAATCAAGCCAAGTTCCCAAGGCCCAAAAAGCCTTTTCCAAAGATGATCCCCGCCTCGAAGGTCAAGGTATCCGACTGGTCGGAGAAAAAGGATGTGACCGACCGGCTGACCCCTTACAACTGGGTGTTCATCCAGGAGGCAAAGGTAGAGGTCAACGGGAAGCAGCAGACCTTCACTTTTCCCAGACGCTGCATGCATTGCCAGAACCCGCCCTGCGCCAATCTCTGCCCCTGGGGTGCGGCCGGAAAAGGGGAGAATGGAATTACCTTAATCAACCCTGAGCTCTGTCTCGGCGGGGCAAAGTGCCACGATGTCTGCCCCTGGAATATCCCCCAGAGGCAGACCGGGGTGGGGCCGTACCTGGACCTCATGCCGTCCCTTGCGGGAAACGGCGTCATGTACAAATGTGACCGGTGCTTCAACCGTATCAAGGACGGAGATGTCCCGGCCTGCATCGAAGTCTGCCCGGAAAACGTTCAGCGGATCGGGCCCAGGGAAGAGATGGTGAAAGAGGCGCATAGAATTGCCGAAGAGATCGGGGGCTACATCTACGGAGAAAAGGAAAACGGCGGCACAAATACCATCTATGTTTCTCCGGTACCTTTTGAAAGTCTGGACAAGGGAATACAAAAAGGAGCCGGCAAGCCCCACCTGAGCGCGGTCGCCGACAGCATGGGCCACGCGGAGAATATGGGCAAAGCGATGCTGATCGCTCCGTTGGCCGGGATTGCCGCCGCCGTCGGGAAATTCTACGGGTTCACGAAAAAGCTCCAAGGATCCGAGGAGGAGAAACGATGAAGCTGGAAAGGAATCGCGCACTGCGCTGGGCATACGGGGTCACGATCGCGGTGATGGCCTTCACAGGCTTCGGCCAGATGCCCATCTTCAAGCGATACGGCATCTCGGCCATCCCCGGCATGGCATGGGCGGCCGATTTCTATGTTACCCTCTTCATCCATTATCTCGGGGCCGTGCTCCTTTCAGTGCTGCTCGCTTATGCAATCGCCGATCATGCGCTTGTGCGGAGAAAGATTGCCCGCGTCACCGCCGCAGGCTATGTGCGCGCGGCCATTCTGGCGTGCATCGTGGGGACCGGAATCTTTCGCGTTCTCAAGAATCTTCCCGACGTGGATTTCTCCCCGGCATTCACCATGTTCATAGACATCTCGCATCTCGGCTTCATGATGGCGTACGGGGCCGCGGCACTGCTGTTCTGGCGCTTGCGGGCCCGCTGGCTGACCGAGAAGGTCCCTGTGCGCAATCGGTAAAGACCGGTTTCCAGACGCTGAGTCATGCGTTTACAAACGCTTTCGTCTTCCCACCCCTTCACCCTCCCGCCTTTCCCCTCTCGCAAAAAGAGGGGAAAGGCGTTTCCTCCCCTGAAGATTCAAAGACGAACGTTCAACATCGAACGTACAACGTCCAACATCGAACGAAAAGTGGATGAATACCGAAATTATTTCCACTCAAACCATTTCTTCTGTGTCAGGGGGAGTAGGCGAAACAAGGATTGCCATAAAGATCCATTCGAAATAGAATCCAAACTTCAGTTTAGCTTGGAGCCTCTCAGGCGCGCGTTAGGTTGGAGCGACAAATCTAACCAGTCGTCCAAAAGGGAATAACCAAAACTCTTCGTGCACTTCGTGGCCTTCGTGGTAAAAACAGCAGTTCCTCAGAAAATATATATCACCACGAAGAACACGAAGAGCACGAAGATGAGAGGGATCATAATAAGGGAGCAAAATGGCTTTTATTGTCTGCCGTAATAAAAAATCCATGCCGCGGGTCGGCATAGAAATGTGCGAGAAGTGCAGGAAGGGGATCTCCTGTGAAGAATATCGCAGATACAAGGAACCTTTTCTCTTTCGAGAGATGGAAAAACCTGTGGTTAAGGAAAGGAGAAGGGTTGTTCGCAAGAGAATCGAGCCACAAGTCGAAGTGAAAGACAAAGAGCAGGAGCAGTTGACTCTGCGCATCGAACCAAACAGCCGTGCATGGCCCAGAAATCTTCGTTGATCCGCTTGCACGTCGATTCCATATTCGTAGAAAGGGAGATTACCTTTATGACCCAGAAAGCCTTCCAGGATTATTACCCGGACGATCTCAGCCATTGCTACGGTTGCGGCCGGCTCAATGAACAGGGTATTCAGCTCAAGAGCTACTGGGATGGGGAGGAGTCCGTAGCTGTCTACACCCCCAGACCCTATCAAGTTTCGATACCAGGCTATGCCTACGGGGGGCTGATTGCTTCTCTTATAGACTGCCACGGCACGGGCACCGCATCGGCAGCCGCATACCGTGCCGAAGGCCGGGAAATGGGTACGGAGCCGACCCTGCGCTATGTGACAGCGTCCCTCCACGTGGATTTTTTGCGGCCGACACCACTAAATGGGCCACTTGAAGTTCGTGGAAAGGTGAAAGAGATCAAGGGACGTAAAGTTGTGGTGAGCGCCACGCTCTCCGCCGGCGGGCAAATCTGTGCGAAGGGCGAGGTGGTCGCCGTGCAGATGCCGGCACACATGCTGCCGGGAAGCACAAAGGCAAGATAGTGGAATAATGGAATGATGGAAAAATTGGAGGAATGGGGCGAAGACAGAAGATTAGTGTAGAATTTCACTGCTCTTTTATTTCTCTCCCCATCATTTCATCATTCCGAGTTTCCAACGTTCCATTAATCCGATCCCCAGGTGCCCAGAGCACCGGAACGATTTCCGGCATTTTTTCATGGGACGGGCGCGTGATCTCGATCCTTTCCCCTATGTCAAACACCATCAGATCCTCCCGATCACCAGACTGCGTTCTCCAAAGACTTTCCGAGACCGGCGTACCCCTGGAAGAGGCCGACAAGCTGTTCCTGCCCCATCTTCATTCCGACCACACGATCAAAAATTGATTGACAATCAAGAAGCTGCCGAGTATATGTGCATTATATGCAGCAAGGGTGCACATAATGCGACAAGAAAATTCTACGCATCGGTCCCTGGAAAAAGCCCTGGAGATCCTGCTCTCCTTTGCCCCCCATAATCCGGAGCTCAGCACCCAGGAGCTGAGTGAGAAACTCGGGTTCCATAGATCCACGGTCAACCGGCTCTTGCATGTCCTCGAGAAATACGGGTTCATGCAGCAGAATCCCGAGACCAGGAAGTTTCTGTTGGGACATTCCATCATGGACCTGGGTTCGGCCGTGCAGCAGTCTCTGAGCAGCAATCTCACGAGAATCGCCATTCCTCTGATCGACAGGCTGAGAAACCAGATCCAGGAGACGGTGGTGCTTGAGGTGGCCGGCCCCACCTATACCTCGATAGCACATATTGCAGAGGGGCCGGGGCCTGTCAGGATCAAGGAAAACGTCGGTGCGCGACATGGGTACAATGCGGCGGCAGGTGCCAAGAGCATACTCGCGTATTCGCCGCCGGAATTCCAGGAGCGTATTCTCGCTCAGGAACTGACCGCATTTACGCCAAAGTCCATAACCGATCCAAAAAGCATGAAACGCGAACTGAAGGAAATCTTGCGCCGCGGTTTCGCATTTGACGATGAGGAACGAAATGTCGGGATCCGTGCCTTCGGATGTCCTGTTTTCAACTATGAAAAACGAACAGTAGCGGCAGTAGCAGTGGCTGGTCCTGCCCACAGGATCACCTGGGAAAGGCACACGGAAATCGTACCCGCCCTGAAAAAAACAGCGGCAGAGATTTCGGAGCAACTCTATTACAGCGATGACAAATCGATAAATTCCACCAGGAAATAATGCGGGGAAGGAGGGAAGTAAATGACCTATCCGAGTGTGTACCCCACCGGGGCAACAGTATACGACCCGGGGAAATGTTGGAACGGGTATACGATCTATCAGGCAAAGGAACTGGGGGCACTCCTCGTTGACATGAATGGGACCGAGGTGAAGCTGTGGAAGGGGTTACACGGCTTTCCGAACAAGGTCTTCCCCGGAGGATATGTCCTGGGGCATACCGGGGAGCGTCCTAACGCTTTCGGCCTACAGGATCAGATCGATCTGGTCCAGGTGGATTTTGATGGGAAAATCGCGTGGAAGTTCAATCAGTGGGAGTTTATCGAAGATCCCGGTGAGGAGCCCCAGTGGATGGCCCGCCAGCATCATGATTATCAGAGGCAGGGCAACCCGGTTGGATATTACGCGCCGGGCATGGATCCGCTGGTGGACAGGGGGAATACCTGGGTTCTCTGTCACAGGAACGTTTTTGAAAAGAAGATCACTGACAAACATCTGCTCGACGACGTGATTGTTGAAGTGACGTGGGAAGGCGATGTGGTCTGGGAGTGGCACTGCAGCGACCATTTCGATGAACTGGACTTCAGCGAAGAGGCAAAGAATATCCTCTCCCGCAATCCCAACATGGTTCCTTGCGGTGGGGGAATGGGCGACTGGATGCACATCAATTCCATGTCCCTTCTCGGGCCGAACAAATGGCACGATGCAGGGGACGGTCGTTTCCATCCGGATAACATCATCTGGGATTCGAGGGAGTCGAACATTTTCGCGATCGTCAGCAGGAAAACAGGTGAAATCGTATGGAAGGTCGGCCCGGACTACAACGGCAGCAAGGCGCTGCGCAATCTCGGGTGGATGATCGGTCAGCACCATGCACACATGATTCCCAGGGGGCTACCCGGTGAGGGAAACATTCTGGTCTATGACAACGGAGGCTGGGCGGGATACGGTGCGCCCAATCCGGGATCGCCCACGGGCATCAAGAATGCTCTCAGGGATTATTCCAGGGTGGTGGAATTCGATCCTACAACGTTGGAAATTGTCTGGCAGCACACCCCCAAAGAAGCGGGGTTCCTCCACCCCACCGACAGCAACCGGTATTACAGCCCGTTTATCAGTTCCGCCCAGCGGCTGCCCAACGGCAATACGCTGATCACGGAAGGATCCGGCGGGCGTATCATCGAGGTTACCCAGGGACATGAACTCGTTTGGGAATACATCAGCCCCTATTGGGGGACCCAGATGCACATGAACATGGTTTATCGGGCATATCGTGTGCCGTATGAATGGGTGCCGCAGCTCGATCGTCCCAGGGAGAAAGCAATCGAACGGATCGACGTGACCACATTCCGGGTACCGGGCGCAGCATTGCCCGGCCCGAAGCAGGTGACCGCGGTGGAAGGAGTTCGACCATATCAGGGGGATGCGGCGTTGTGCGTGCAGGTGGATGCGGACAAGTAGGTCTTGGACGAGGAATCGTTCCGTTTTTCTATTGCGTTGTTCGAACCGTTTTCCCTCAGATCGCACCTGGTTTGCCCAGCGTGTTCTTCTGAGAACGGGAAGGAAGACGGATCCGCCACGAAGGCACAGAGACACAAAGTAAATCAGAACGCTCTTCTTCGTGTCTTCGTGGCCGGATTCAAGGTGGAGAGGGGGTTGGCCATGAAGGATTTTGATGTCGTAGTCCTCGGGGGCGGCCCAGGAGGATATGTGGCTGCGGTCCGATCCAGCCAGTTGGGACTCCGCACCGCATTGGTGGAGAAGGAAAACCTGGGTGGAGTATGTTTGAACTGGGGCTGCGTCCCCACCAAGTCGCTGCTGCAGAATGCGGAGGTCGTGCATCTCCTCTCGAGAGGAAGAACCTTTGGTTTCGAGGTGGATCATCTATCCGCGAATTTTGCCGAGGCCCACAAGCGGAGCAGAAGCGTGGTGACACGGCAGATCAGACGCATTCAGCTCCTGATGAAAAAATACTCGATCGCAGTATATGAGGGCGCCGGAAGGCTGAAGGGCACAAATCAGGTGGAGATCGAACCCTCCGGGGAAAGGCTGAGCGCAAGGAACATCATTATTGCAACGGGGGCGCGGCCCAGGGAGCTGCCGGGAAATCCGTTCGATGATGAAAGGGTTGTCCAGTACAGGAAAGCAGTGGACCTGAAAGAGCTGCCCTCTTCGGCAGTGATAGTCGGTGGAGGCCCTATAGGAATGGAGTTCGCCACCCTCTGGACACGCTATGGGGTAAAGGTCACGGTCCTCGAGATGCTGCCGCACATTCTCCCCCTGGAAGATGAAGATATCTCGGCAGAGGCGGAGAAACAGTTCAAGCGGTCGGGTATGCACGTTTTTACGGGAGCCCGGGTTGAAGAGATCCGCCGGGACGATAAGGGCGCCAAAGTCAGGTTTGTCACAGGAGGCAAAACCGAAGAGGTCACTGCTGACAAGGTCCTGGTGGCCGTTGGTTTCGCGCCGAACAGCGAGAACCTTGGACTGGAGCAGTCGGGGGTTTTTGTGACCCGCGGATATGTCGACATCGACCTTCAAATGCGCACCTCCGTCCCGAACATCTATGCGATTGGCGATGTAACAGGGAAATCAGGGCTGGCCCACACCGCTTCGGCACAGGCAATGATTGCCGCTGAAGCCATTACAGGACGTCCGACGGAAGCCCTGGACTACCGCAATATTCCACGCTGCACGTATGCCTATCCTGAGTCCGCCTCAGTGGGCCTTACCGAAAAGCAGGCACGAGAGCAGGGTCACGAGGTGATGGTTGCCCAAGCTCCTTTTGCGGCAAATGCCAGGGCCTTGGCAATGGACGAGAATTTCGGATTTGTAAAGCTCGTGGGGGAAGCTGCCGGGAAGAAGCTCCTGGGCGTTCACCTCATCGGAGCCCACGTGACGGAGTTGATCGCAGGCCCGGCGGCACTGGTCAGAAAGGGCGCAAGGGTGGAAGAACTGGGATGCACGGTTCATCCCCATCCCAGCTTGAGCGAAACGCTCATGGAGGCTGCACATGCACTGATGGGGCACGCCATCCACATTTAGCAGGTTGCTGAAAACTTGATTTAAACCTTCGTGCTCTTCGTGTCCTTCGTGGTGAAAGCAAGGCAGTTAAACTGCGAAGCGCGGCAATAATAGGACTTTTTCACTGAGGAGTCGTCGATGGAAAAGATAATCTATACGGCCACAGGGTGTGCCCGGTGTAAAATCGCAAAAAAGTTTATGGCTGAGAAAGGAATCGATTATCGGGAGTTCGACATCAAGGGAGATGGAAAGGATTCCTTCGGGCAGTTTTACAGGAATAACCGCAGCGCGATTTTCAGGGGCAAAGAGGGGATCGAGTTCCCGGTCTTTGTCGACGGCGGATTCATCCGGCAGGGAGTGGGAGTGGTGGTCGCCTATCTGCATGCCGGTACGGCGCTGGACGGCTTCATCGGCCGGAGCGACCTTTCCCACGGATGGATGGACGGCATTCACGTGTCGGGCGGGGATCCCTCCCTGGCCGACAGTCTTATCCTCGTTTTGAGTTTTCTCAAGAGGCAGGGGCTGAAGCTTCAGCTCGACACGATGGGGAGGAATGCGTCGCTCCTGGAGAGGCTGCTCGGCTCCGGGCTGGGCGACCGGGTAATCATGGAAGTGAGAGGACCCTTGAATCTCCTTTGCAGCACAGGGGCCGGAGGTGTCGACCCGGCTGAGGTCAAAAAGACGATCGCACTCGTGGCAAAGTTCCCGGAATACCGGTTCATAACCACGGTAACCCCTGTTGTGCGGCAGGAGGACCCGTTCGAGGTCAGTTATTTGACCCCGGAGGAAGTCGGGGAGACAGCCCGGCTCATTCAGGAAGCAACCGGGAGCCAAAAACAACCTTACCTGCTGCGGTTGTTCGATCCGGAAACCTCTGCGGATAAACGGATCAGCTCCATGGAGAAGCTTCCAGCCGACGCTCTTTTCAAGTATCGCGCAGCGGCGCGCAGGCACCAGGTCATGGCGGATATCGAAAAGACAACGACGTAGTTGTCTCCTGAAAACGGTCTGAAAATCCCCTCTGTCTCCCCTTTAATAAAGGGGAGGACTTGCCCGGTATCCCCCTCTAAAGGGGGACCAAGGGGGATTTGGTCGTACACGATGAGCACGAAGAATGGAACCGATCCGTCCGATAGGTCCACTCCCTCTTTCGTGCTCTTCGTGGTGAAAGCCAGGCCCTCTGCTCACTTCTTCAGACCCCCATGCCCAAACTCTGCGCCATTTTCAATAAAGTGTTACGGTTTTTCTTGACGGGCAGCCCTGTAGATTGTAGACAATAGACAATTTAAAGGAGCCTCGATTTGCTGAAGGTCGAATCCATAGTGGATAGCGCCAGGAAGTATCTGGAAACCTGCATCTTCAGCGGGGAATACAAGCCCGGTCAACAGGTAAAGGAACAGGAGGTCGCTTCTTCCCTCGGGATCAGCCGTCCTCCCATCCGGGAGGCGTTCAAAATCCTGGAGGCTGAAGGGTTCCTGAGAAGAGAGCCTCGGCGGGGCGTCTTTGTCTCGGATCTTACAGGCGTGGACATTTGGGAGATCTACACCTTGAAGATCGCGTTGTACTGCCTGGCCGTAACGCTTGCAATCGACAAGATGTCCGATGCCGATTTTCACAGACTGGAAGGAATCGTCGATGAAATGGAGGCGATTGTCCTGCGTCCCGGCAAGAAAGATATTTTGAAGTACGAGGATCTGAATCATCTTTTCCACGAAACCACTGCAGAGATCGCCGGGCACGGAAGGCTCAGGAAAATCCAGCAGTCTTTGAACAACCAGGCAAAACGCATCGCGGTGGGATCTTTTTCGGATCCAAAACATCTCAAAGAGTCGTGCAGGTACCACCGAAAAATTCTTGAAGCCGTGAAAGCCAAGAACAAAGAATTGGCAGAGCAGTTGACCAGAGAGCACATTGTAAAAGGGCTGGTCATCCAGGAAGAACTCTTCAGGAAAAAAGGCAAATCTTTTTGAAAGAACCGCGAGTCCTGAGGGATTCGAGATGGAATGGGAGGATTGGAAGGATGTTATTGGACGAAGTGAAAAGCCATTATGGCAGATTGAAGCTGCTGATTGACGGCGAATGGGTCGAGTCCCGTTCCACACAGATCCAGCAGGACACAAATCCCGCTACCGATGAGGTGATCGCCGAGTTTCCCGTGGCCACTCACGAGGAGACTATTCAGGCAATCGAGGCGGCGCAAAAGGGTTTTCAGAAGTGGCGAAACGTCTCTATTCGAGACCGGGCATATATGCTTTTCACCATGCACGGCAAGTTCCGAGAGCACTTTGAGGAGATGTGCCGCACTCTCACGCAGGACCATGGAAGGACAATTGACGAGGCAAGGGGATCGGTTGCACGGGTGCTGGAAAACATCGAGTCAGCGTGCTCGGCGATTTATCACATGCCTAAGGAAAACGAAACCGTGCTGAACCTTGCCAACGGCATCGATGAGTACCTTTACTGGGAGCCTCTGGGAGCGTTCCTGATCATCACCCCGGGAAACATCCCCATGCACGCCTGGTCTTCCTTTGTGCCCTATGCCCTGGCCGCCGGCTGTACGGTAGTCATCAGTCCGAGCAGGCAAGATCCGATTGCGGCGGAAACCATTAACAGGGTCGCCCTGGAGGCCGGTTTTCCCAAGGGTGTGATCAACATGGTCTATGGGGGAAGAGCGGTCAACAAGGAAATCCTCTCCCATCCTTACATCAAAGGGGTAGGTTTCATCGGCTCAAACAGGGCGGGCCATGAGCTCTTCGAGACGTGCGGAAAACTCCGGAAGACTTCTTCCATCAACGGCAACGGCAAGAACACCGTGGTGATCATGCCCGATGCGGACATCGACACGGCAATCCCCTGGCTTTTGAGAGGCTGCTTCGGGATGACCGGACAGCGCTGTCTGGGAACGGACAATGTGGTGGTCATTGGAGACATCTACGACGAGGTGAAGAGGAAGTTCAAAGAGGCTGCCGCGAAAATGAAGCTCGGGTACGGCCTGGAGACAGAGACCACGATGGGGCCGTATGCCACCAGGGACGTGATGCAGAATGTCCTCAACTGGACCGAGCAGGCCCTCAAGGACGGGGCCAAAATGGTGCTGGATGGAAGGACTGCCAAAGTCAAGGACTATCCCAAAGGGTACTTCATGGGCCCGATCCTTTTGGAGGACGTGAATGTAGATATGCCGAGTGCAAAGGTAGAGGCCTTCGGCGCCGTGGCTGCCCTGATCAGGGGAGAGAGCATGGACCAGGCAATCGAGTGGATCAATACCAAGACCAACCTGGGCCACTCCGCCTGCATCATGACATCGAGCGGAAAGAACGCCCGGAAATTCACCCGGGAGGTCAACGTGGGCAATGTGGGGGTCAATGTCGGTGTGGCCCAGCCTTATGCCTTCTTCCCGCTGGGTTCAAGAAGGGACTCCTTTGTGGGCAGCGCAAAATCCAGGCTCGCCTCAATGAGGCTGTTCATGGATGAGAAGACGGTTACCACAAGGTGGGTTTGAAAGGTGTCAGGTGTCGGGTGTCAGCATAGTAGTTCACTAGTTTCCTGACACCTGAACACTGAAACCTGACACCTGAACACTGAAACCTGAAACCTGAAACCTGAACACTGACCCCCGACACCTAGTAAGGAGAATCCCTTGGCTCAACCACTGAAGATCGTGCCGATATCGTTCAAGGTCAACGGCCGGCCGGTTTCACTCGAAGTGGAGGCCGGTGAAACGGCCTTGCACGCCATACGGGAGAGGCTGCATCTCACCGGCGCCAAGGAAGGCTGCGGGATCGGGGAATGCGGCGCGTGCACGATCCTCGTGGACGGGAAGGCCGTAAACGGCTGCCTTATGCTCGCTGCCCAGCTCGATGGAACCAGCGTACGAACGGTGGAGGGCCTCTCAGAGGGCGAATCCCTCCACCCCCTGCAGCAGGCCTTTCTCGACCACCATGCGGTACAGTGCGGTTTCTGTACGCCCGGGCTCCTCATGAGCACGGTGGCGCTGCTGGAAGAGCATCCCCGTCCCGACCGCACGACGATCGCGGACGGGCTTTCGGGCAATCTCTGCCGCTGCACAGGTTACAAGCAGATTTTTCAGGCAGTGGAAGCGGCCGCGGAGCGGAAAAAGGAGAACACGAAGTGAGGTCGGACGTGGAATATGTCAGACCCGCAAGCCTCGAAGAAACAGTCGGTTTCCTGTCCGTTCACGGCCCGGAGACCAAGCCGCTTGCCGGCGGGACCGACCTGCTGATCGATATCAGATCCGGCAAGTGCAATGCCCGCTACATCATGGATGTTACGCGCATCCCCGAATTGCGCGGGATCGTTGTGACAGAGGAAGGCCTTTCAGTAGGGGCAGGCGCCACTATCTCGGAGATCGCGCGCTCGGAAGAGGTCAAGCGATACGCCCCAGTGCTTTGGAAATCCTGCCTTACCTTCGGAAGCCCGCAGGTTCGCAACACAGCGACCATAGGCGGCAACATCGCGAACGCTTCTCCGTCCGCAGACACCGTCCCCCCGCTGATCGTTCATGAAGCTGTGGCAGTGCTCGCAGGCCCGGAGGGCGAGAGGCGGATACCGGTAGAGCAATCGGCGGCCGGGCCGAACCGGAGCAACGTCGGCCCCAGGGAACTGATCGTGCGTTTCATCCTGAAGCCCGCTGAAGGCGGTTTCTCTGAATTTTTGAAGATCGGCAGGCGCAAGGCGCTTGCGATCGCCCGGGTGAGCATGGCCGTGCTGGCGGAAAGAGACGCCGGGGGCGCGATCAGTTTCATCCGGTTCTGTCTCGGGTCGTGCACCCCGGTTGCCTGCAGGATCAGAGAAGTGGAGGACTTTCTGCTCGGGAAGATCCCAGAGGAAACCGTGGTGGCCGAAGGAGGGAGGCTTGCGGCCCGGAAAATGATCGAGATTTCCGGCAGGAGACCTACGACGGTCTACAAAGAGCAGGCCGTAAAAGGGCTTTTCATGCGGCTGCTGTATCCAATGGTGAAAAATGACTGAACAAGGTGAATGCATCGGCTGCAGTGTCCCCCGCAGGGGGGCCCTCGAACGTTTGACCGGCGCATGCAGGTTCAGCGGGGATTTTCGACTCGAAAACCCATTGACCCTCAGAGCAGCGCGAAGCCCCCATCCCCACGCCCGCATCCTCGGGGTGGATACCACAGAGGCGTCGAGGCTGCCGGGAGTGGTGCGCATTTTCACCGCCCGCGATATCCCCGGTAAGAATCTCACAGGAATCATCAACAAAGACCGGCCTCTTCTGGTCGCGGACAAGGTCCGATTCATCGGGGACCCCGTCGCACTGGTGGCCGCCGAAACCGAAGAAGCAGCCGAGAAGGGCGCGGCAGCGGTGAGGGTTGCTTATGAGGTCCTTCCCGCCGTCTACGATCCGGCTGCCGCGCTGGCCGACGGGGCTCCGGCAATACATGAAAAAGGCAACCTGCTATTCCGGCGACGGGTGGTAAGAGGAGATGCGGCCGGCGGCTTTTCATCCTGTGCGGCCGTCGTGGAGGAGACCTACAGGACCTCGTTTCTGGAACACTGCTATCTTGAGCCGGACGCAGGGGCCGGATGGGTGGACACGGACGGCACCCTTGTTATTCTCGCCTCCACCCAGAATCCCCACTACGATCATGCCGAAGTGGTGGCCCTGCTGGGGCTGGACGCCGGCCGGGTGAGGATTATACAGGCCCCCACCGGTGGCGGGTTCGGCTCCAAGCTCGATCTCAACATGCAGGGTTTCATCGGGCTCGCGCTTCACCATCTCCAAAGACCCGTGCGCTGCGTGTACAGCCGGGAAGAGACGTTCGCCGCCACCAGCAAGCGCCATGCCCTGGTCATGGAAATGAAAACCGGCGCAGGAAAGGACGGCAAGCTCAAGGCGATGAAATGCCGAATCCTCTGCGACACCGGGGCTTATGGCTCTTACGGTATAGCCGTGGCCTCCCGGGCCGCAGTGCATGCCGCCGGACCCTATGAGATAGAGCATGTGGACACCGAGGCATTATGCGTCTATACGAATAACCCGGTGGCCGGCGCAATGCGAGGTTTCGGGACCCCCCAGATAGCCTTCGCACACGAAAGCCAGATGGACCTGCTCGCCGAAAAGCTGGGCATGGACCCGCTGGAGATCAGGCGGCGTAATGCGCTCCGGGTCGGCTCCGTCACCGCGACCGGTCAGAAGCTTGCTGCCAGCGTCGGCATAGGGGAATGCCTGGACGCGGTCGAACAAAGCTACAGGAAGGCGCGATCGTCCCGGTGCAATAAAGATGTCTCCCCGTTCACGCGCCGCGGTGTCGGAATCGGGGCAATGTGGTACGGGATAGGCAACACCGGCGCTCAAAACCCGTCAACCGCGCAGATAGAAATGGATCTCGATGGTGGTGTCACGTTGTACACCGGTTGCGCCGACATCGGGCAGGGTTCGACGACGGTTCTCGGTCAAATCGCGGCCGGGACTCTGGGCCTCGCTCCCGACGACATCCGGATGATGGTTGGGGATACGAAACTGACCACCAACGCTGGGGCCACTTCGGCCAGCAGGCAGACCTACATTTCGGGCAATGCGGTCAGGGATGCCGCGGCCAAACTGGCCGATGTACTGCTCACCGAGGCGGTCGACGTCATGAAACTCCCGAAGAATTCGCTCGTCGTCAACGGCGGCTTCGTGATGCACAAAGACGACCCGGGCCGCCGCATACCTTTTTCGAAACTGGCTGGACGCGCCAAACGGAAGGGAATTCCATTGCGGTGGCAGGGCTATTTCGACCCGGTCACTACCCCGCTCGATCCGGATACCGGCCGCGGCGAGCCATACGCGACCTATGCCTACGCATGCCACGTGGCTGAGGTGACGGTGGACGTCACTACCGGCGAGGTGACGGTGGATCGGGTGGTGGCCGCCCACGATGTCGGCAGGGCCATTCATCCAGAGGGCGTCGTGGGCCAGATCTGCGGGGGGGTGGCCATGGGAATGGGCTTTGCACTGATGGAGGAGTTCACGCCCGGTGTGACAGCCTCCATGAAGGATTATCACATTCCCACTGCGAACGACATGCCCGAGGTGGTGCCGATAATTGTGGAGTCGGCCGAACCGACAGGGCCGTTCGGAGCCAAGGGCGTCGGCGAGCCTGCGCTGATCCCCACCGCTCCGGCCATATTGAATGCCATTTCCGACGCATTAGGGAAAAGAATCACCCATCTTCCGGCCAATCTGGAGCGGGTGCTGGAAGCGGCATCATTGGAATCCCGATGCGAAACGGAAAACGACAAATGAATACCAACATCTCTAAGGAGGTTCAGACATGTCCAGTCTGTTGCTAAAGAACATTGGAACCCTCGTCAGCGGCGATATCGCAAACCCGTTACTCAAGGCGGATGCAATCTGGATCGAGGAAGGGGTGATCAGGAAGGTTGGTCTTCTGAAGGATATGGATGAAAGGGCGGCGGAGAAAGTGATCGACTGTGCCGGGACCACCGTAACACCAGGTCTCATCGATTCCCATGTCCATCCTGTTTTGGGAGACTTCACACCCAGGCAGAAGCAACAGGACTTCCTGGAGAGCGAGGTTCATGGCGGTGTGACCACGGCGATCTCGGCAGGAGAAGTTCATCTTCCGGGAAGACCCAAGGATCCTTCCGGAACCAAAGCCCTCGCGATTCTTGCTGCCAAATCCTTTGCGGCCTTCAGGCCAGGCGGCATGAAAGTGCTGGGCGGCAGCGTGATTCTCGAGAACGGCCTCCTGGAAAAAGATTTCGAAGAGATGGCCAGAGAAGGGGTGCGAGTGGTGGGGGAGATCGGTCTCGGCTCCGTCAAGTCGCCTGAAGATGCCGCGCCCATGGTGAAATGGGCCAGGAAGAACGGCATGGTCGTCATGATGCACACCGGAGGAACCTCCATCCCCGGGAGCACAACGGTAGGACTGGAGCAGGTTCTCGGCGCCGATCCGGACATCGTCTCTCACATCAACGGCGGCCCCACCGCCTGTTCCATCGAAGAAGCGGAAAAACTCATTGCCAAAACGAGCATGGCCGTTGAGTTTGTCCATTGCGGCAACATGAAGACCGCTGTGGAAATCGGTTCGCTGCTTGTTAAGCACAACGCGCTTCATCGCGCAATCATAGGAAATGATGCTCCATCCGGAACCGGCGTCGTACCGCTCGGGGTTCTCAGGGTGCTCAGCCTTCTTGCCGGCATGACCCCCATAAAACCGGAAGAGGCTCTCTGCATGGCCACAGGCAACACTGCAAAACTCTACAAGCTCAACCGGGGGATCGTTGAGCCGGGCAGGGAAGCGGACATCGTCGTCATGGACACTCCCATGGGTTCTGTGGGAAAGAATGCGCTCGCCGCCCTTGCAGCAGGCGACGTCCCGGCTGTTTCCATGGTGCTGGTGGACGGCAAAGTCGTCGTCAACATCAGCCGCAACACACCGCCTCCGGTGAAGAAGCCGACCGTCACAAAGGGATAACTGGAAGAGAAGGGTCCAGACAGGATAACAGGATGAACAGGATCGAGAAGAGAAGAGAAATCATTTGATCCTCTGACTCCCGTCTGAGTTTTCTTTGCGCATCAATGCACTTGTAGGATGGGTAGAGCGAAGCGAAACCCATCGTTCGAGGCGGAAGAATCAAGACCGATGGGTTACGCTTTGCTAACCCATCCTACGGAATTTAACGTTATGTTTGGCCTGGGTAAGGAGCTTTACAAATGTCTGGAATACAGGGCCAAGGGGTTAAGAAATTCATCCTGTAGATCCTGTTATCCTGTCTAAAAAGATTTTCTTTGGGTTTGACATGAAGGTTGACAAAGACAAATGCATCGGCTGCGGATACTGCGTAAGGGACTGCCCTCTGTCAGCGGTCCGACTGCAGGATAAAAAGGCGGTCATCCTGGAAAACTGCACGGAATGCTCCGCCTGTATCAGGGTCTGTGAGCAGTCCGCCCTCATGCGTGACGCTGCCGCCTCTACCGATGCGATCACGTGCGAATCATGCCCCATCAACTGCCGGATCAGGGAAGGGAATATCGGCGCCTGTCAAAGATACCGAAACGACAGTGGGAGACTAGTCAGGATCACACCCCTCCACACCTTCGAAGATGTGAAGGACATCGTCGGGCCTGAACCTGCGGATTCGATCCGAACGCCTCTGGTCACCGCCATCGGCGCGGGCACCACCTATCCGGACTGCAAGCCCGCCCCATTTATTCTTCGAGGCAGACAGAAGGACGTGGACGTGGTCACCGTGGTCACAGAGGCGCCTCTGAGCTACAGCGGCATCACGGTGAAGATCGACACGGATGTGGCTGTAGGCGAAGAGGGCGCCGACGTGCTCGTTGGAAAGAGGAAGGTCGGGATGCTTGTGACCGAGCAGTACGGGTCCAAGATGCTCTCCATAGGCGGTGTGAACCTCCTGACCGGGAAGGACGGGCTCGTCGTTGCAAGGACCATCACCAATCTCGCCAACAGGAATTCGGTCAGGCTGGCCGTGAGAGGGGGGGCCAGGCTGGAGATCCAGGTGGGCCGGCCGCCGGTCATCGACGGCGAGATACCCTCCAACATGAGGGTTGGATGCGGGAGCGCCACACTGGGACTATTTGCTCCTCTTCTCAGGGCTGCCGCCGACGAGGTGATCATTCTCGATTCCCATCTCACCAGTCTGATGAGCGAACATGCAGCCGGCGTATTTGCGGGTGCGAGACCATCCGGCCTCAAGCTCAAGTTCAGGATGAGCACCCCCGGCCGCTACTTCGGAGACCACGGCGGCGGGTGGGGAGGCACCTCCATCATCAACCCTCTTGACGTGATCTCAGGCGTGGATCAGCCATCAGCCCGCTCCGGGATGCGCGTCCTGATCACGGAGACGACGGGGCAGAAGGCCTCCTTGTTCGAACTCACCGGCGACGGATCGTTTCGGGAAATCCCTCTGACTGAAGGGAGCATGGAGGCGGTAAAGGCCATTTCCTCCAGTTGCGAGCCGTCCAGGGTTTCCGCCATGTACATGGGGGGAACAGGGGGAAGCGCAAGGGCCGGTGTGGCCTTGTACCCCGTGAAACTCACCCGGGCGGTTCACGCGGCTAAGGCCCATTTGACCATCGGGGGCGCACCGGCTTTCGTGATGCCGGGCGGGGGTATCAATTTCATGGTGGACGTTGAAAGGGTCAAGAAAGGGTCTTTCTACTGGACCCCGACACCGGCCACCATCTGCCCGGTCGAGTACACGATGGAACTCGAGGAGTATGAGAACATGGGCGGCCACGTGGAGGCTATGAAGCCGTTCACCATTTAGCATTGATCATTTATTATTTTACATTTACTGGACAAATGACCAATGATGAATGACCGGGCAAATGATCAATGACAGATGACAAACGGGAGATGTAAACGGCATGCCTTACGAGCAGACGATGCATATGCTCGATGGCGGCTCGGTTCTGGCCGAGTGCGGGCCGATGCGTCTGGTGATCTCGTCCTTTATTGGAAAGGTGTCCCAGCGGGAGATGAATGTCCAGGCGGCCAGGGCATCCTTTGGGTACCTGGAACGGGTCGCCCGGATGCTGGACGTGTTGAGGCTGAGGCAGACCCGTGTGGAACAGGATCTTGAAGATTCGTTGGCCAGGGAAATGGTGCGCAGCGCGCTTGCAGTTGGAGACGACGATCTGACGCCCATGGCGGCCGTTGCCGGGACAATAGGGGATGCGGTGGCCGATTACCTTCAAGAGAGGGGAATGACAAAGGTGGTCGTGAACAACGGGGGAGATATCGCAGTCCGGCTTCAGGAGGAAGAGTCCGTACGGGTCGGCATCCGCACGGATGTGAAAAATCCGGATTATGATGACGTCCTCGTGCTGGGCCCCGGCTGCGGCTCATGGGGCATTGCGACCAGCGGACTTGGAGGGAGGAGTCTCACCAGAGGCATTGCCTCAGCGGCCACCATCGTGGCATCCACAGCATCCCTTGCAGACGCTGCGGCCACTGCTGTTGCGAACGCAAGCTTCGTGGAGGATGATCAGGTCGTTCAGCGATACGCGGAAGAAGTAGACCCCCACACCGACATTCGAGGGCTTCCAGTAACGGTCAAGGTTGGCCGAATCACTCCCGAGAAGGGCAGGATCGCCGTTTCAAAGGCAATGGGCAGAGCCGAGGAGCTTGTCGGAAGGGGAGTCATCCTGGGTGCTCTCGTTGCTGTGGGCGGGCAGATTGGGATGACGTCGTTTTTTAGAGATCGGTTGAACGGGTAATCGGAAAAGGAGAAGACAGCGATGGAAGTGAGAAAATATGTAACGGTCGTGGAACAGATTCTTGCAGACGGGGGTCGTCCCGTGGATCCTCCCCAGAAAAGAGCGGCGGCGATAGCCGTTATCAAGAACCCCTTTGCAGGGAAGTATGTGGAAGATTTGACTCCTCTCATCGAAACAGGAGACGAGCTCGGGGGTATCCTCGCGAAGATGGCGGTCGAGGCGCTCGGGATCAGGCCGCAGGATGCCGAAGGGTACGGCAAAGCGGCGATTGTGGGTGAAAACGGCGAAAAGGAGCACGCAGCGGCCATCCTGCATCCCAAGCTCGGGACCCCCTTCAGAAATGCATTGGCAGGAGGCAAGGCAATCATTCCATCTGCCAAGAAAATTGGAGGTATGGGTACGGAGATTGATGTCCCCACCCACTTCAAGGATGCGGCCTTTGTGCGCAGCCATTTCGATGCCATGGCAGTCCGGGTCGACGATGCCCCGCGGGCCGATGAGATCGTCGTGGCACTCGTGGTGACCAATTGCGGGAGACCGCACCCCCGGATCGGCGGCCTCAAGAAGGAAGAAGCCAAGAAAGAGGACGGGCTGAGGTAGGAAATCTGAAATCTGAAATTTGAGATTTGAAATTTGAAATCCCAGAGGGCCGTTGCAGGTAGTGACGGATTTGCTGTTCATCACCTTGACGCTCCTGTTGCCGGGAGAGCGAAGCGGGGCGTCCTAAACTCTTTCCTGAACCCGGTGGCGGAAAGAAAAACCAAAAGGAGGAGAAGGATATGTGTGATCAGCATGGTATGAGCAGACGTAACTTTTTGAAAACCTCATTGATCGGCGGGGCCGGAATCGCCGCAGGCCTCGGCCATGGCCATTTGGATTGGGCTCATGCCCAGGCGGCCAACATCCGCTTCAGCACCTGGCACGTTCCTGTGGGGTATGAGGTAAAGACCGTATGGGAACCCATGTTGGAACAGCTCAAGAAGAAGAGCGAGAACAAGATTACCTCAACCATGTTCCCCGGCGGCGCGCTGGGCAAGGGGCCGGAGCACTATGACATCGTGTCGAAGGGTCTTTCCGACATGGGGTATTTCACCGCCACTTGGACTCCGGGACGATTTCCTCTGACCGACGTGCTCTCCATGGCTGCCTGGGTGGACGGAAAAGATGTTGCCACGGATATCGGCAACGCGATGTACAAGAGAATCCTCCACAAGGAGTTCGAGGCCGTGAAGGTGGTCGAATTGAACGGCTGCATCCAGGCCTTCCTGTGGACCAAGAAACCCGTCAAGAGTCTGGACGACGTGAAAGGAATGAAGGTTCGAAGCCCGGGTGGACAGCAGACGAACTACATCAAGGCGATCGGCGCGGAACCCATCTTCATGCCCCTGGGGGATGTGTACATGGCCATGGAGACGGGAACAATAGACGGCATCGTCACATGTGTTCCCCTGATTCTCTCCTTCAAGCTCCACGAAGTCGCCAAGCATGCCGTGGTGGCCACCTTCGGGTGCGTCTCCGAGGGTGTGGTGATGAACAAGCAAAGCTGGAACAAAATCCCGGACAACCTCAAGCCTGTGGTGGATGAGGTCTGCCAGAATCCGTTCAAGACGACTGGAGGGCTGACCAGGGATGTGTACAAAACCATGATGAAAGAGGTCACGGACAAGAAGGTGGACCTCTTTGAACTGCCCTCCCAGGAAGCGGAGAAGTGGTATGAGCGGTTTCAGGATGTGACCAGGACCTGGGTCAAGGATCTGGAAGCAAAGAACCTTCCTGCCAAGGACGTGGTCAAAATGTACAATGAGGAATGCGAGAAGAGAGGCGTCAAGGTGGTCTCGTTTCCGAAGGAGTGGAAGTAGCTGATTGGAAATGGAGGGTAAGAAAACCATGGGATGGTCCGGGGTCAGAAATGGGATTCGGCGCATCAGCTTCTACGCATGCGCAACGGGGATGGTCACGCTCATACCCCTCATGCTGCTCACCTTCGCGGATGTCGCGCTGAGGAGCTTCTTCGGCAAGCCCATTCCCGGCACCTTCGAGCTGTCCCAATACATCCTCTCCATCTTCATCCTGCTGGGTGCCGCGTACACCCAGCAGGTGAAGGGCCATGTGGGGGTGGACTTTGTCACCTCCCGGCTTTCTCCACGTCTCCGCGTGATCTGCGAGATTCTTACAACCCTGCTGAGTCTTTTCATCATAGCGGTGGTGGTCTGGCAAGGCTGGGTTCAGGGAATTTCAGAAAAAGCCGTTTCGGACCAGTTGAGAATACCCCAGTACCCGTTCCGGGTGCTGGTTTCCATCGGGGGGCTCCTCCTGTGGCTTGAGCTTCTCATCGATCTGATCGAGTCTTTCGGCAAAATCGGCAGGAGGAGTGCTCTGTGAACCCCATTACAGTCGGAATTCTCGGCAGCATCATGCTGCTCGTTCTTCTCTTCCTCGGGATGCCCATCGCGTTCGTCATGATGTTCGTGGGATTCCTCGGCATCGGTTATCTGGCTTCTTTCAGCGCTGCGCTGCCGGTTGTGGCCAACACCGTGTATGAGACGGCCTCATATTATCCATATACCATTATCCCCCTATTCATCCTGATGGGGGCGTTTGCCGGAAGCGCGGGAATTACTGCGAAGCTCTACCAGTCTTTTGACAAGTGGTTCAGGAGGCTGCCGGGCGGACTGGGGATCGCGACCATAGCGGCATGCGCCTGCTTCGGCGCTTTGAGCGGGTCCTCGGTTGCAGCGGCAGCCGCGATGGGAACCATCGCCATTCCTGAGATGAGACGGTTCAAGTACGATCCTGCCCTGGCTGTGGGCGTTGTGGCAGCGGGCGGGACTCTCAGCTTCATGATCCCTCCTTCTCTCGGGTTCGTGGTTTACGGCATGCTGACGGAGCAGTCCATCGGAAAGCTTCTGGTCTCAGGCATTATTCCCGGCGCGGTCCTCGCCTTGGCCTTCGTATCGGTCATAATCATCAAGGTGAAGCTGAACCCCGATCTCGCGCCGGTCACTCCCGGAAGTATAAGCCGGAGGGAAAAAATCCGCGCCTTTGGAGGGGTTTGGGAGACCCTGCTGGTCTTCCTCATTGTCATGGGCGGAATCTATCTCGGCTACGTCAACCCCACGGAGGCGGGGGCGATCGGCGCCATGGCCCTGCTTCTGATAGTGCTCGGAAAGATGAAGCTGACCTGGAAAAGCCTCTCCGCGGCTCTTCTTGAAGCCGCCAGGATTTCGATCCTGGTGCTCTTTCTGGTTGCCGGCGCGAATGTCTTCAGCTATTTTCTTGCGCTCTCAACCATTCCCACAAGTGTTTCCTCGTGGCTGGCAGCGCTCGGAGTCTCCCCCTATCTCGTGCTTGTCATCATTGTCGTAATCTATCTGGTTCTCGGATGCTTCCTGGACGCCATCTCCATGATGGTCCTCACCATGCCGGTCATTTTCCCGGTCATCAAGGCACTCGGTTTCGATCCCCTCTGGTTCGGGGTGATATGCGTGATCATGATGGAGGCGGGTCTCATCACCCCACCGGTGGGACTCAATGTCTATACCCTTGCGGGTGTGGTCAAAGACGTGCCCATGACGACGATTTTCAGGGGGGCATATCCTTTTCTTTTTGCCATTTTCGTGGTCACCTTTTTCATCACGGTTTTCCCGTCCATATGTCTTTACCTTCCGTCGCTGATGGGGAGATAAGGGAAACCGCCTGTTATCGGCACAACCCAAATTGAGGCACATGCCCGGATCCGGGCAGTTGACCTTCTCTTGCCAGTAACTATTTTTATCAGCGGGAACCAAGATGCACAGATTCCCAGGTCATTTGGAAGGGTCGAAATGACACGAAAGGGCAGGGAAACGAAATGGCAGGGAAAATGAGTCGCAAAGGGATGATGACACGAGGACGGCTTGACCGTATTGCATTGGTTGCCTGGGCCGCAATTCTGCTGCTTTTCGCGGGGTGTGGCGGGGTGATGAATCTCGAAAGAACCACGCAGTTTGACTCCAGCAAGACCTTTCAGTCGGTCGTCGTCCTTCCCACCTATGGCGGCAACCCCGATTGTAACAAGGAGTTTTGCGCAGTTCTCTTCACGGACCGGAACGCAGGCCTATATGTTCCGAGAGTCGAATCGAGGGGTCCCGGTGCTCCCCGGAACTACGATCTGAGCGGCCTGTGGGCGTACCACGTCAGCGACGGGAGCCTCCTGTTTGCCGCCCCCGGCTCTAACCCGACGGAATACGGGTCAGGGACCGGTGCTGTCCGCATAGAGTTTCAGACCGGAATAGGACCGGCACAAGACCGTCGCGAAACCGGCGGTGGTTTCAGGGGCAATTAATTACCGCTTTGCCGGATGTACCTGTAAAGGCAGCATCCGCTTTCCCTCTGCGCGGCCCTGCTCCTCTATTCCCTTGTAGATGACAAGGTTCCTCCCGATTTTCATTCCGTCCCGTCGGACCCTTTCGTCCCTCCTCACCCGCCGGCCCCTTATTTTTCTTAGATGGGGATAACGGTAGGCAATTTCTCTTTCCAGCTCTTTGTCCTCTACCTTCATGAGCGAGAGATTTTCCTCCCGGTGTGTTTCTATCTTCGCCTTCTCTTCGAGCCTGTTCCTGAACCCATCCAGGACCCCGACAGCGAAGTCGCTTTTTCGACGGCCGTTGATTCCGGAACGCTTTGCATATTCCTTCCACTGTCCATCGATGTACTGCAAAACAAAATCATGGACGTAACGTGCTATTTTGACATTCTGGATTCTGCCGGTGATTTCCAGAACCGTGCCCATCCTTGCCTTGTCCAGAACAAAGGCGGGGACCCAGATAGAGCATACAAAGTAAAAGTCCTGCAGGAGATTCGACAGGCGGTAGTGTTCACGACCATGGCGCAGGCAGGGTTTGCCTACAAAGACACTGATCAGTTCGTCGCGATCGGGCCCGGTGGTGAAGTCAACCTGATGCTTCCTGATCAGCTCGTGGGCCTTGTTCATTGCCGCCTCTGCCTCGAACCGGTTCGCGCTCTGTGCAAGGGACATCAACTTCCTGATCCTGGCAAGAACCCCCCCCGGCTGTCGCTGGGGACCGTCTGAAAGCTTTTCGTCGAGAAGCGGGTACCCGGCCGACGCCCTGGGGTTCGCCCTCAGCAGGTGACACGCCCTCTTGAAGCTCGGCCCGTGATCCGCTTCATTCCAGGCCTGAAAAACCTGATCTGAAAACTGGTGGGCCATTTCGTGGAGGAGGACATTGCGGACCGCATCCCAGGAGTGATTGCGGATGAGGTCTCTGCTGAGGGAGATTTCCCTTCGCTCCGATGCCCAGGTTCCCCACTTCCCCTTCAGCCCGCGAATCGCAAAGAGAGGTCTTAGAAACCCCTTCCTTTCGGAGGTTTTCAGTTGTCCGGCCGCCGTTTCCCACTCACAGCAAAGACCATGAAGAACCAGCCGTTCCATTTCCTCTTCGGTCATCTCTTTCCCCGTCTGCAGCATTGCGTGGGATTATTACCACGAAATGGATTGCGCGCAAATCTTCTTTCATTCGCTCCTGCGCAGAGAAAGGTAGCAGCAGGCAGTACGCAGTAGGCAGAGATCTCCGATGCAGGTCGGCAAAAGATTTAGTGGGGCTGCATCGAAGCTTCAATTGTGGTTGCGGTTGACATTGCCCAATGCGCATGCTTTGTTATGAACTACGTCCGTCTAGCAGAAGGACACGAACGCAACGAGGAGGCGCCCCCAAGACGATGAGCCAGGAAGCCAATAAAGTGATCTATTCCATGGTCCGCGTGAGCCGGTATCATAACAAGAAGCCCGTTCTCAAAGACATTTCGCTCTCCTACTATTACGGAGCAAAAATCGGGGTTCTCGGCCTGAACGGCGCAGGCAAAAGCACCCTGCTGCGGATCATTGCGGGGGTGGATAAGGAGTTCAACGGGGAGACCATCCTCTCTCCGGGCTATACCATCGGGTTTCTCGAACAGGAGCCCCGGCTGGACGACTCCAAGACGGTCAAGGAGAATGTGGAAGAGGGAGTACGGGAAGCGGTGGCGCTTGTGGAGGAATTCAACCGCATCAATGAAAAATTTGCGGAACCCATGTCCGAGAAGGAGATGGATAAACTCATCGAGCGACAAGGGGAGGTCCAGGAGAAAATCGATGCATTGGATGCGTGGGACCTGGACTCCAGGCTGGAGATGGCCATGGATGCCCTGCGCTGCCCCCCTTCCGATACCCCTGTAAAGATTCTCTCGGGCGGCGAGAGACGGCGTGTCGCCCTTTGCAGGCTCCTTCTCCAGAAACCCGACATCCTGCTCCTGGATGAACCTACAAACCATCTGGATGCCGAATCGGTGGCCTGGGTAGAACGCCACCTCCGGCAATATCCGGGCACCGTCATAGCGGTCACCCACGACCGGTATTTTCTGGACAACGTGGCGGAATGGATTCTTGAGCTCGACAGGGGCGAGGGGATTCCCTGGAAGGGCAATTACTCCTCCTGGCTCGAGCAGAAGGAGAGCAGGCTGGCAAAGGAGGAAAAGGCGGAAAGCAAGCGGAGGAAGACGCTCCAGCGTGAGCTTGAATGGATCAGGATGTCGCCTAAAGGACGCCATGCCAAATCAAAGGCCCGCATCAGCGCGTATGAGTCTCTTCTGGTCCAGGAAGGGGAAAAAAGGGAAAAGGAACTGGAGATCTATATCCCGCCCGGACCACGCCTGGGCGATATGGTCATAGAGGCTCAACATCTTCACAAGGGCTATGGGGACAGGCTCCTGATCGATGACTTCAGTTTTTCGCTTCCGCCGGGAGGCATTGTCGGTGTAATCGGCCCGAACGGCGCAGGGAAGAGCACCCTGCTCAAGATGCTGACAAGCCAGGAGGAGCCCACCTCCGGCACGATCCGCTTCGGGGAGACCGTAAAAATGGCCTATGTGGATCAGAGCCGGGATGTTCTCGATCCTGAGAAGAGCATCTGGCAGGTAATATCCGAGGGGCATGATACGATCGAAATGGGCAATCGAACCGTCAACTCTCGCGCCTATGTGGCCCGCTTCAATTTCTCCGGAACGGATCAGGAAAAGAAGGTTGGAACCCTCTCCGGGGGAGAAAGAAACAGGGTGCACCTGGCCCGGATCCTGAAAGCGGGCGCCAATGTGCTCCTTCTGGACGAGCCGACCAATGATCTTGACGTCAGCACATTGCGTGCCCTCGAGGAGGCGCTCCAGAACTTCGGCGGCTGCGCATTGGTGGTCAGTCACGACCGATGGTTTCTGGACAGAATCGTAACCCACATTCTCGCGTTTGAGGGAGAAAGCAAGGCAGTCTGGTTTGACGGCAACTATTCCGAGTACGATGCCGATCGGAGAGCGCGTTTGGGTGAGGCGGCGACCCAGCCGCATCGCATCAAGTACCGGAGGCTGACCCGGCCTTAGATTGCTCAAGGGATGGGGCTTTTCTTCAATTACAGTCTCTGGGCTTGGTCTTTCTATGACATCTCCGACAAGATGACCGGTTGTAGGGTGGGTAGAGCGTAGCGAAGTCCATATCAAGGGTGTTCCGCATGATGGGTTTCGCCCCGCTCTACCCATCCTACTCCTGCTTCGGAGATGCCTTTTCCGGCAAGAAGGAATCGCAACCAGGAGGTTGCCCCCTACATACAAGGGTAAAACAGACGGGAATTTCAGGAGTGTGTGCAGAGTGACCCCATAGACGGATCGGTAGACCCCGGCAGGCTTTTAGCCGGGGGAAACCCATCAATTCAACTGGTAGGAAATTGACAGAGGTGAATGCGGAGCGTGACCGGGAACTCGAAACTCTGGACAAGAATTGCCTATGCACTGCCTGCGCTGGCGGTTGCAGGGACCATATTCTATTTATCTTCTCTGGAGAAGATCGATCTTCCCTTGGGTGATGTCGAATACAGCGATCTTCTTCTTCACTGGGCGGCCTATTTTGTCTTCGGGATGACCCTCCTGTTTGCGGCCCGTCCCTCTGAGCGGCTGCGCGAGGAACCGGTATGGACTTATGCGGTAATCCTCGCAATCGGCATGGCATATGGGCTTTCCGACGAGATCCACCAGTTCTTCGTTCCGAACCGATCCACCTCTCTTGCTGACTTTTTCGCCGATACGCTCGGGGTTGCGGCCGCTATTTCGGCAAGGCATCTGATGTGGAAATACTTGAACCGCAGAATATCGAATAACGAATATCGAATGCCGAAGGAAGAGCCGTGATCCGTAAGTCGTAACACATGATGGTGAGAATCTTTACTTCATCATTCTGCGGTTCGGTGTTCGATATTCGATATTCTCTTTTTACAGCAGCTTCACCACCTGCATTTCTCCGGTCCGTGTGGACGCATATTCATCGATTCCCTTCGAAGAGCCCAGAATCTTTACAATGCCGCCGTCCCGGGCCTGCCGGAGATAGCGGCCGAATGTTCTGAAATCCTCGAGACCGGTACCAAAAACCTGCTCCCTCATGACCTGTCTTTCCTGATCCGTCTCACCCGAGAGATGGTATGCCATGGAGGTGTAGCCTTTTGCGTCCGGCAGCTGGTACTGATCAATATCGCCGATTGCACCGATTACGGCCTTCGTGAGTTCCTCTTCCCGGATTTCCAGGTTCTCCAGGAAATCAGCCGTCCGGTCGAATACTTCAAGAGTTCGTTCCAGATTCGGATCTCTGTACGAAACAAAGGTGAGAATGCCGCTCAACCGGTCGAACATGCAGAATGCGCCGTACGCGCCTCCCTGCACCCGAACCCGGTCCCATAGCCAGGCATTCCGCACATATCGGGTGACCACCCGGGCCGAGCCATGATAGCGATATCCTCTGCCGTAGAGATCGACCCCTTTCCCCACGTAGTTGACATGGGCCGGAATAGTGAGTCCCTCGAAAGGGGCGTCCCGTTCCAGACTCCACTGTTCCACGATTACCGGAGATGCAGGAAGGTCCCCGAGGAACCTGCGGATGTCAGGCTCCAGGATGCGCCATCCCTCCTCATCCAACGTCACGTTCGCCAGCACATTCCGGCCGCTGAGAAGAAGAGACCTCAGCCTTTCCAGGTCCGCCAATACTCCCGGCCATCCGGAATCTATCCTTCCTGCCAGATCCCTGAGGAAAAAGAGCTGGCTCACCCCTTTCATCTGCTCTGCAACCCACCCCGACTCATCAAATTGGGACCGAAGCCGCATATTGACGATCTGATGCCCTGAAGGGATCAGCTTCTGTTCCATTCTGGCCTTGGCTTCAAGGACCATCTGCCTGAATCGTTCCCTGTTATCGAGCCGCACCTTCAACAGCACGTCACGGAGGATGCTCAGGAGTTCCTCTGACTGGTTCAGCATTGACTTGGCCCGCAGAAAAAGCCAGGCTGCGCTCTTATCGGCCCCCTTGGCCGCCGAGGAAAAAATGTTGGGAGAGATCCCGCCGGTCTTTCGGCTGATCCTTTGAGTGAGGGCGACATAATCTTCTTCTTCCGTGCCCATCTCCAGGAGAGCCCTGCCGAATAGAGGGACATACGGCAAGAGTTCCTGTGGAAGGACTCGAAGGTTGAATCCGAGATCGAGATAAACAATCCCGCTGGTGAAAAGGTCATGATAGAGGATTTCCGCTTCGCCTTCGCGCAGGAATGAAACCGGGATGCATTTGTTGTACCTGTCGAGATCGGTGATTTTCAGAGAGGGGATGGATGCAAGCATCTCCGGGGGATCAGGCCTCTCCTGCATCTCTTTCAGCCTTGCGGCGTTGGCTCCCACCTCTTCCAATTGGGAAGGGGTCATGGATTCCCTGACCGCTTTGAGACGGGCCCGCTCGGCCTCTTCCTCTTCTTTCGCCGTTTCGAGGTCCGGCTTCAGCAGAACCAGAGCCCGGTGCGGGTTCTGGAGAAGAAAACGTTCTATCAATCCCTCGAAGAACCGCTTCTCCCGGGCGATTACACCCTTTACCCTTTCGAGGGGTTCTTCAAAAGCTATGAGTGCCAGGGGATCACCCTCGTAGAGCCAGGTGGTGAGTGCCCGGAGCATGAGACCAAGCCCTCTTGGGTAGCTTCCGGTATTGTTTTCCCGAAGGGCGAATTCAATGCTGTTTACCGCGGCCTCGATGGTCAGAGGATCGATTCCGTCCTTTGCGAGACCGCCAAGGGTTCCGAAGATCAGTTCACCGATCCTGTCCGCGTTTTCCGGATCAATTCCCTTGAGACCCGTGGAGAAATACATCTGGCGGATTTCCGCATCGAGCCCTTGTCCGGCCAGATCTTCGCCGTATTTGGAATCGATCAGGGCTTTTCGCAGAGGAGAGCCGGGCATGCCCAGGAGGATGTACTCGAGCATGTGGAGGGACAGGTTCATCTGTGTATCCGTAGTATCCCCGAGAAGCCAGTTGAGGGTGACCATACCCTTCTGCCCCTGCCGTTCGTCTCCTGCGGCAAACTTGCGAACCAAACGCACCGGCTTGTCGAAGAGGGGCTGCAGGGTTATGTTTGACTCCGGTTCGATTCTTTCGAAGTCGCGAAGATAGGAGTCGACAAAGCTCAGCCTTCTTTGAGGATCGTCGTCCCCGTAAAAGAAGATCCTGGCGTTCGACGGGTGATAATACTTCCGATGAAATTCCCGAAACTGCTCGTAGGTAAGGGTGGGAATCTGCCGGGGGTCACCTCCTGCATCCAGTCCGTATGTGTTTGCAGGAAAAACAGCGCGCCGTGAGTATTCGGCGATAAGGCTGTCAGGAGAGGAATACACCCCTTTCATCTCACTGAAGACCACACCCTTGTAGGTCAACCTGTTCCCGGCATCGTCCGGTTCCAGATGCCAGCCCTCCTGTTGGAAGATGAACGGCGTGATCCTGGGATAAAAGACCGCGTCCATGTATACGTCTATCAGGTTGTACAAATCCTGGATATTCTGGCTTGCCACCGGGTAACATGTCTTGTCGGGGTAGGTCATGGCATTGAGAAAGGTCTGAACGGAACTTTTCAGGAGCTCCACAAAAGGCTCCTTGGCAGGATACTTGCGGGAACCGCACAAGACCGAGTGCTCCAGGATGTGAGGCAACCCGGTGGAATCCGAAGGGGGAGTGCGAAAGGAGATGCCGAAAACCTTATTCTCATCATCATTTGTCAGGGAAAGAAGCTCCGCCCCTGTCTTGATGTGCCGGTACAACTCGGCCCTGGTCTTAATTTCCGGAATGTCCTGCACCCGCGAACGCTCAAACCCATGAACTTCAGCCATCTTTCTCTCCTGTGGTCAGAATTGCCGTAACACTCTGCTGCAGTGCATCCTACCATATATTCACTCGCGTTCTTCGTGGCAAGTATTCAAATGATGCAGGTACTACAGGATACAGGATGCAGGATACAGGATGCATAATCCAGGGTATAGATCTCTGCATTCCTGGATCTACCGCTTCCTCCGCCGCTGTTTCGGTTCAAATCCGAATTTTCAAATGACAGAGACTCAGCACTTAGGCGTAGGAGGGGTTGACCCCGGCAGTCTTTTAGCCGGGGGAAACCCATCGACTTAGAATTGACCTCCATAGAACCGATGGGTTTCGCTATGCTCAACCCATCCTACAACACTGAAGCGCTGCAGGATGAAATGAAATGCGGAGCACGCTCCAGGAATGGAGGTCTCTTATCCTGCATCTTGTATCTTGCATCACTCCTGCAGGTATTCCATGTAGAACCGGTAGAATGCGGCCAGCACCAGGGAGTGTGTGATCAATCCCTCCCGAATCAGCCGGGGGATGTCCCCTATCGGTCTCAGCAGGACCTCGATGTCTTCCTTGTCGTCCTGAAGCTGCTCTCCGGCCCTGACCACGTCCTTGGCCAGAAACGTGTGACAGCGGTTATTCAGAAAAGCAGGGTTCGGGTGCACGGTGCCGAGGTGAATCATCTCAGACTCGCGATAACCGGTCTCCTCCATGAGCTCCCGCCGGGCCGCTGCCTCGGGCGTATCCCTGTTCTCGACAATACCCCCTGGAATCTCGAGGGTAATCTGCTGGATGCCATGCCGGTATTGTCTTATGAGAACCACCCGCCCGTCGGATGTCAGCGGAATCACGTTCACCCAGTCGCCTGATTCCAGGATGTAGAAATCGTGCTGTTCATGGGTCCGGGGAGACATGGATCTGTCTATCCGAAGGTCGAAAATGCGAAACGAGTGGTTCTTCATACTGGAGATAAGGGACCATGGTTTCAATGTCATAAGAGCATCCTTCCAAAATTGCTGAACCGCCAAGACGCAAAGTACGCCAAGGCTGAACCATTAGTCTTTTCACCTGCCGGAAGCCTCCGGCAGGTGAAAAGACAAATCTTTACGATTTCCTTCGCGAGCTTCGCGCCTTTGCGGTTCAATCTTTTCTTGCATGAGATTCATTAAAAAACCTGCGTACTTCCTCGAGGTCGTTTGTCAATGGAATTTTTGGAAGACTTTCGAGGAAGAAACGACCATAGCGGCTGGTGAGCAGTCTCGAATCCAGGATCGAAAGAAGCCCTCTGTCGGTGCTGCCCCTTATGAGCCTTCCGAGACCCTGCTTCAGTCCAATGATGGCCGAGGGGAGCTGGTATTTCATGAAGGGGTTCTCCTGCCTGGAGCGGATCAAATCGATTCTGGCCGCCACCAGAGGATCTCCAGGAGAGCCGAAAGGAAGTTTGTCGATGATCAGGGAACTGAGCGACTCACCCGGCACATCCACTCCTTCCCAGAAGGAACCGGTTGCAAGCAGCACCGAATGGGTGTCGTTTCTGAACTCCTCGAGAAGAGCCGACCGTGGTCCATCTCCCTGTTTCAGAAGCGCATAAGGGATACTCCCCATCAGATACTGATGGACAAGGTCCAGGTTGTGGTAACTTGTGAAGAGCACAAGTGCTCTGCCTTCCGAGATGTTCAGGAGCTCCCCGATCCTTTCGGCGATCCTGCGCCCGAAGTCAGGATCGCCGGGCACGGGCAGATCTCTGGGGACATAGAGGACCGTCTGGTGTTCGAAATCGAAATGAGAAGGGTAGACTTCCGTCAGCACCTCCTGAGATAGGCCAAGCCGCTCTTTGAAATAGTCGAAATTACCCCTGGTGGAAAGAGTTGCCGAGGTAAAGAGCACTCCGGGGTTTTTTTTGTAAAGCAGCTCCTGCATGCTCCCCGCAATCTCGAGCGGCGATCCGTGAAGGATAAGCGTCTTCCTCCTGTTCTCGTACCACGTAAGCCACTGAGGGTCGTCCAGGGTCAGGATCCGTCCAAGCCCCTCCTCGAGTTCCGCGCTTCTCTTGAGCAGGCTGGAAACGGTCCCCTCCTCGGTCTTTCGATCAGAAGGAATGCTCCTCAACAGCGACTTCAACCCCTCCCGAATTTCCCGGCCGGGCACTTCCATGATGGCCGCTTTGGTATCCGGGTCCAGCCGCCCTTTTTCATCGCCTTTCCCCAGCATTTCTCTCAGATGCTCACAGCCGGTCCTTATCAGATCCAGGCTCATCTCCAGATTCTTTCCCCCGGATCTTGCATTGTTTGCGATCTCTGATTTCAAATCTGCGGCAAGCTCGAGCAACTGATTGGTGCTCACGCTGATGCCCAGATAGGCCGTGGCGATCTCCTCGATGGAGTGCGCTTCATCGAAGAGGACAACCTGAAACCTGGGAATGATCTCCCCGAAGCCGCTTCGCTTCACCATGAGATCGGCGAAAAAGAGATGGTGGTTCACAATCAGGAATTGAGCTCTTGCGGCGCTCCATCGAAGGGAATTGAGAAAACACTCCCCCCATTGCGGGCATTCGGATCCAAGGCATTGATCCGAAGTGGAGGAAATGGCATCCCAGAGAGGGTCGTCATCCCTCATCCAGGAGAGCTCGGCCCGGTCTGCAAATTGCGTGTGCTCAAGCCATTGCTGAATTCGATCCTGAACAACCGCAATTCGAGTCTTGAACAAGGCAGGGCGGGCAAGGTGTTGATGATATCTGTACAGGCAGAGGTAGTTCTTCCTCCCTTTCATGAGCATGGCGTCTATGGGATGGCCGGCTGCAACGGAGAGCAGGGGGATATCCTTTGAAAAAATCTGTTCCTGCAAGGTCTTTGTTGCCGTGGAGATGACGATTTTCTTCCCACTGAGGAACAGGGGCACGAGATACCCGAGAGTCTTCCCCGTTCCTGTGCCGGCCTCGACGACGGCCGGGATGTTTTCATGGACGGCGCGTCGGATGACCTGTGCCATACGGAGCTGGGACGGGCGGTACTCAAAAGAGTTGAGAGATCTTGCCAGTCCGCCATCGGATCCAAGAATCTCCTCGATGGGATCAGGGCTGTCAGTCATACGGGTTCATCAAACTCACTTTCCGGCAAGCCGTGGCTCTATGAAAATGGAGCAATCCACCATTCATAGCGCTGAAGCGGAAATGTCATCCTTCTGACACAGCGTCAAATTTGACCGGAAATTCCTCGTAATAGCTCATATTTGTACGGGAGCTTCCGTGGAGAGGCAAACAGCGGACTGTTTTCGGCAGCGGTCTGAACATGAGAAAAAGTCTTTACCATCAAACCCTTAACCGTTGCTCCCCCGCGACGTTCACCACAAAAACACGCCGGGACCGCACTCTGGCATGTCCCGTGCTAATTGAAATGGGAGAGCCCTCTCACATGAACAAGTCTGACAGAAAGCTGTCAAAGGGAAAATAGCGCAAGAAGGCGGGAATTGCAATTTGGGGAATCCATCCAAGTCACTACCTGAGCGGATCGGGAGATTCAAAGTTGTCAAGGAACTGGGTAAAGGCTCCCAGGGCGTCGTCTACCTTGCCAATGATCCGCAGCTTGACAGGAATGTGGCAATAAAAACAATCCATCTGCGTCCATCCCGCAACAATGAGCAGCAGCAGCAGATCATCCGGGAGGCAAAGATGGTCAGCAAGCTGCAACACCCCAACATCATCGCCGTTTATGAAGCCGGAGAATCTCCGGAGGGCCCCTATGTCGTATTCGAGTATGTGGATGGGGTATCTCTCAGGGACCTGATCAAAAACAACGGCGGGATCAACATAGAACAGGCTGCAAAGCTCATGAGCCAGATCCTCGACGGGATCTCCTATGCCCATGAGCAGGGGATAGTCCATCGCGACATTGGCCCGGCCAACATCCTGGTCAGCAGGAACGGCATTCCAAGGATCATGGATTTCGGGGTTTCGGTCAAAACGGGGGCTGGCGCGACCCCTCATAACGATATCTCGGGCACGCCCTGCTATATGTCGCCGGAGCACTTCTCGATCAAAGACATGGGGCCTCAATCGGATATCTTCTCGCTCGGGCTCGTGTTTTATGAGATGCTCACCGGCCGTCCTGCTATCAGAGCGGAGAATGATTTTGCGACCATGTACAAGATCGCCAACGAGCCGGTGCCGCCTCCTTCAGCTCAGAATTCAAGAATAAGCGGCGAAATGGACCGGATCGTTCTCAGGGCGGTCGCCAAGGACCTCAACTCCAGGTACGCTTCCGCGTCCGAGATGAAAAAGGACCTGGACAAGTACCTGAACCCCGTGGATGAAGAGGATGTCAAATCCTCGCCCGAGGACTCCCATGGAACCCTGGATTTTCTGCTCCGGCGCATGAAGCACAAGGGCGATTTCCCAACCTTTTCACGATACATAGTGGAGATCAACCAGAAGGCATCGGTTCGGGAGAGAAACTTCACCTCCGCTTCCCAGCTTGCGAACGTGATTGTCAAGGATATTGCGCTGACGAACAAGCTCTTGAAATTGGTCAACTCCGCATTCTACGGCGCCGCTTCCGCAGGAGCCGTCACAACGGTTTCCAGGGCGGTCGTGATGCTCGGTTTTGAACAGGTAAGATGCGTGGCCGCCAGCCTGATGCTTTTCGACCACCTGCAAAACAAGTCACAAAAGGCCGAGCTGCAGGATACTGCCGCCAGTTCCTTCCTGAGCGGGATTATCGCAAAGGATCTTGCCAGGAGAGTCGGGGTGCAATCCACTGAAGAGGCCTTCATCTGCGCGATGCTTCACCGACTTGGCAAGCATCTCGTGATCTTCTATTTTCCAGAAGAGTATGAGCAGATCCAAAGGGTGATGGGCCAGAAGGAAATCGATGAGAACTCCGCGTGCCGGTCCGTGCTGGGAATTTCCTATGATGAGATCGGCAGCGGTGTTGCGAAGGCCTGGAAATTTCCGGAGAAGATCGTCCATTCCATGCAGAGCACACCCCGGGGCAGGGTGGAAAAGCCTTCGTGTGAGGAGGACCAGCTTCAGGTGCTTTCGGCTTTCTCCAATGAGCTTTGCCATATCGTGAACACGTCGGAAGGCGATCGGGCCGAGAGCTCGATCTCCTCCTTGCTGAAGCGCTACGATGAAAGCATTCCCATTCCGCAGGAAAAGGTCAGCACTTTGCTGGATTCGGCAAAGGAGACGATGGATGCCTATTCGAAAATCCTGAACATCAAGGCCAGCAAAAACCGCTTCCTGCAGAAAGTGGAGAAGTTCTCCCAGGAAAAAAAGAAAGCAGAGGCTGAGTCAGCGGCAGGAATGAATGAGAAGAGTGCCGAAACAGAGTTTTTTGAAACCCTGCAGGTCACGGAATCCTCATCAGAGTCAAAAGAAGAAGAGGATCCGGATACCATACTCCTGAACGGCATTCAGGAGATCACCAACACGCTCCTGGACGATTATGAGATCAACGACGTGATGACCATGATACTGGAGACCATGTACAGGGGCTTCCGATTTCATCATGTCCTCCTCTGCCTGCTGGACAAGCAGCGGATCAACCTGGCTGCCCGCTTTGGATTCGGGGAAAACATAGACAGGATCATCAGCAGTTTTCAACATCCCGTGAAACCGAAAACTCCCGACATATTCAATCTCGCCCTTTCACAGGGAAAGGATCTTGGAATCGAGGACGCAAGCGACCCGCGTATCAGGAAAGGGCTGCCGGAATGGTACCTGAAAACCATCGCGGCGCCTGCTTTCATCCTGTGTCCGATCGTTGTGGCGGGCGCTTCGGTCGGGCTGGTCTATGCTGATCGCAATTTCGCAGGGAAGGTTATCACGGGAAACCAGGTCAAATACATGAGGACCCTCTGCAACCAGGCGGTCCTGGCCATGAAGCAGCTCAGGCGCAAGGCCTGAAATCACTCCCGGCTTTGATCCTTTCTGGCGAACATCTGGCAACCCATTCCTGATGCCTCTTTGACTTGAAGGGCGGGCGGCATCCTGCTCTTGAACCCCATGGCTCTACATCCATGCGGAAAGACCCGGTCCCATGTCACATAGTAGTGCCTGCAGTGGACGCATAACGCCTGCATTCTTCCTTCCGTGCTGCCGGATGAGCTGTCCTCTATCATAACTCTGCTCTCAATGACGAATCTCGGAGGATATATTGCATGGTGAGGCATGTTTGTCAAAAGGAGGAAATTGCCTATTCCGTAAAATTCTGGTAAGGAAAACCTGTTGTTCTTCATCAGATTCAGGATCTCGTGAGTCCGGGACAAGATGAGCGACATATCCCCGGGGAGAAAGGAAAAATTATGGCAAAGGCTTCCTGCCTGTTCTTCGCATCCTTGTACTTGAGTCTGGCATTCGGTACTTCGGCCGTTGCCGCATCCAGGGATGAAGCCGAACTCCTGATCGATAAAGCGCGTATCGTCATCGAAGAGATGGCGGTCAGCCGAGACAAGGTGATCCCGGAAGATCTCCTCAGGGATTGTGCAGGAGTGGCGATTATGCCCGGGATGTTCAAGGGCGGGTTCATTGTAGGAGGTTCTTACGGCAAGGGGATCGTGCTTGCCAATCAGGGAGGCAGATGGAGCGGCCCTGCCTTTACCTATCTTGGTGCAGGCAGTGTGGGTTTTCAGATCGGGGTCGAATCCATTGATCTTATCCTCGTGATCATCGGGCAGAAGGCCATGGACTCCTTTCTGAGGACCTCCTTCAAACTGGGAGGCGATGTGGCTGTTGCAGCGGGGCCGGTGGGGGCCCAGGCGAGCGCGGCAACGGATATCATGATGAACGGGGGGATTTTTTCCTATTCCAGGGCAAAAGGGTTATTTGCCGGAATATCCTTGGAAGGTGCGGTTATCGGAAGCCAGTGGGAATTGAACGAGTCCTTTTACGGGACGGGAAACATCAAATCCATCCTGTACGGTCAGGTGGAGTCCCCCGCCTCTGCCAGGAGGCTGCTCAGTTCCATAAGCAAGCTCAAGAAGTGATTGAAATCGAGTCAACAATGGATTTCCATAGAGACAGGGCGTAAACGTTCGATGTTCGAAGTTCGTCTTTAAAAGTCACATGGAAGAGGAGGGGTGAACATGCAGGAGAAGGTGCTTATCGCGACAGAAAAGCCGTTTGCTGAATCGGCAAGAAAAAGCATGGTGAAGATGTTTGAGGAAGCAGGGCTAAAACCGGTAGTGCTCGAGAAGTACAAAGATCCCAAAGACCTTCTCTCCGCTTTCTCCGATGTGGCCGCGGCGGTCGTTCGCAGCGACAACGTCACCAAAGAGGTTCTCGAGGCGGGCAAGGGTTTGAAACTCGTGGTGCGGGCAGGGGCCGGATATGACAACATCGATTGCGCTTCGGCCAAGGCGCGCAAGGTCATCGTCGAGAACACACCGGGGCAGAATTCCAATGCCGTTGCAGAGCTTGCCTTTGGGCTCATGATCATGATCGCAAGAGGAAAATACAGCGGAAAATCCGGTACCGAACTGAGGGGGAAGAGCCTCGGAGTTCATGCCTTGGGCAATATCGGCAAGATCGTGGCTTCTCTCGGGAAGGCGTTCGGAATGGATGTCTGCGCGTTCGACCCTTTTGTAGACCAGTGCGTCTTCGACGATTGCTGCGCAACGCGCGTCAAAACCATTGAGGACCTCTATTCCACCAGCGATTATATTTCCCTTCACATTCCTAAAACCCCCCAGACGGTTAAATCCATCAACTACGATCTCCTGTCCAGGATGAAAAAAGGTGGAACGCTGGTGAACACGGCCAGGGCCGAGGTGATCCACGAGGAAGACCTGCTGAGGATCATGGGGGAAAGATCGGACGTCAAATACGCATCGGATATCGCTCCGGCGAATGCGGCCGCCTTCCTCGAAAAGTTTGCCGATCGGGTGTATTTCACCCCAAAGAAGATGGGAGCGCAAACCGCTGAAGCGAACACCAATGCAGGGATCGCGGCGGCCAGGCAGATCATAGCGTTCCTCAAGGAAGGGAAGGTCCTGAACCAGGTGAACCCCTAGCGGATATCATGTCCCATTTCGAGAACCCTAAAAGCTGCATGAAGGAAGACGGGCTGCATCTTGGTCCGGCGAGCACCATTTCCAGAAACTCCGAACAGGGGCTGCTCGGCGATCTCGAGGACCTGGTGGAGGCCCTCAGGATCGTGCTCGACAACGTGTACTCCGGCATCATCGTTGTGGACAAGGACAGCAAGATCCTCTACATGAACCGGTTCTACTCCGACCTCCTGAAGACCGACCGGGAGGAGGCTCTCGGCAAACACATCAAGGAATTCTTCCCTGAGTCCAGGCTCCCCGGGATACTGCGGTCCGGGGAGATGGAACTTGGCCAGAGGTGCAGCCTGAGGGCGGGGATCGCTCTTCTGGTCAACAGGATTCCCATAAAGCGACAGGGCGAGACCATCGGCGTGATCCTGCAGACGATCTTCAAGGACTACACGGAAATCAGCGAGCTGATGGCAAGGCTCAACATGCTGGAAAAGGAAGTGAAGTATTACAAGAGAGGTCTCGACAGCATGCTCTCGGCCACCTTTACGCTCGGAGATATCGTCGGAAGCAACAGGAAGATCCTGGAAGCCAGGAGCGTGGCCGAAAAATATGCCAGAACAGATGCCGCCGTGCTCATTACAGGCGCAACCGGAACCGGCAAGGAGCTCTTTGCGCATGCCGTCCATACCTCCAGCCAGAGGAAAAAAGGGCCGTTTGTCTGCGTCAATTGCGCCGCGATTCCCAAGGAGCTCCTGGAAAGCGAACTCTTCGGATATGAGACGGGCGCGTTTACCGGGGCCAGGCAGAAGGGCAAGCCGGGGAAGATAGAGCTCGCGCACAAAGGCACCCTTTTTCTGGATGAAATCGGGGATCTTCCCATGTCCGCACAGTCCAAAATTCTGCGGGTCCTCGAAACCAGAAAGATCGAAAAGCTCGGCGGGGTTCGCACTCAGGACGTGAATTTCAGGCTGGTGGCCGCGACAAACCGTGATCTCAGGGCCATGATCGGCCGGAATGAATTCCGGGAGGATCTTTATTACCGGCTCAATACCATGACCATCGAGGTTCCTTCCCTGGCGGAGAGGGCCGACGATATCCCGGCCCTGGTTGATCATTTCCTTCGCATCGCAGGCAGACCCGCGGTAAAGATCAGTGAGGCTGCCATGGACGCCATCTTGAATTACTCGTGGCCGGGAAATGTGCGGGAACTCAAGAATGCGATCGATCGGGCCATGAGTCTTGCTGAAGGAAACAGCATTGAAATCGATCACCTTCCTTATGAGATCCGGGATTATCATAACAAGTGCAGGCGTGGCCGCGGGACGTCCGTGAAGCCTCTGGCTGAAGAGCTGGCCTGTCATGAAAAGGAACTCATCACGGAGACTTTGAGGCTTACACGAGGCAACATGGTCAGAGCGGCCAAACTTCTCGGCATCTCCAGGTCCACCTTGTACGAGAAATGCAAGGCCCATGGGTTCTGATACCATAGAAAAGTCTGGCCGGAGACTCTTTCCACAACCGCCAGCAGGACGAGAATCTGTCCGATTTTTAGAACATGTCCGGCTTTCCTTACACATTTCGTATCCCTTAATCGTCATCCTTGGAGGATGAGAAGACGTTTCTAACTCCCAGCCCAACACTTTTTCTTTTAATAACAAGACAGTTATGCTAAGCAACCTGAGGCGCGTCCGACATCTGCCCTCGACGGCATCTTTCTTGCTCCCGGAATAGCCAGGTTCTCATGAAATAATTTCGGGCCGGGTTCATGAGATTCTCCCTTCCGGCCATGCCTGAACCCTTGAGGAGGAAAAGACTTTCATGGGCACAAGACGAGTTCAGAGAAAGGATTTCATCGTCCCTCTTTGCACCCGCGCCTGCCCTGCCGGCGTGGATGTGCCGCGGTACATCCGGCTGGCAAGGGACGGGAATTATGACGAGGCGGTTGCCGTTCTGCGCGAGAAGCTGCCTCTCCCCACTGTTTGTGCGGATGCGTGCTTTGCACCATGCGAAGAAATGTGCGCCTATCGCCAGTTCGGCGATCCGATCGCCATTCGAGCCATCAAGCGCGCGGCCGTGGACAAGGGCAAGGACGGGTGGAAGAAGAAAAAGAAGGTGGCGCCCCGAACCGGCAAGAAGGTGGCTGTGGTGGGGGCCGGGCCTGCAGGCCTGACGGCGGCGTATTATCTGGTCACCAAGGGGCACGATGTGATCGTATACGACGCCTTTCCAAAGCCGGGAGGGATGCTTCGCTACGGCATTCCGAATTACAGGCTGCCCGAGGAGAGACTCGAAAAGGACATTTCCTCCATCATGGGGTGGGGCATCCGTTTCCAGGGGAACACGCAAGTCGGCAGGGATATCTCCATGGCCAAGTTGAAAAAGGATTACGATGCCGTGTTCCTGGCGGGAGGGGCCAATGGCAGCATCAGGATCCCTCTGGAGGGCTCCAGGAAAAAAGGGGTGCTCTGGGGATGGGACTTCCTGAGAGACGTAAAGCTCGGCAAGATTTCGAAGATCAAGGGAGATGCGATCGTTGTGGGCGGCGGCAATGTGGCCATTGACGTGGCCCTCACCTCCAAGAGGCTGGGGGCAGGGAACGTCCATCTCTTCTGTCTGGAGAAGAGAGGGGAAATGCCCGCTCACGAGTGGGAGATCGCCAGGGCCGAAGAAGAGGGCGTATTCATCCACAATTCCTGGGCGCCCAGGAAGGTCCTCGGAGAACGCTCGGCGACTGGATTGGGCCTGATCCGATGCACGTCCGTGTTTGACAAGGCCGGCAATTTCAATCCCACCTATGATCAGGCGATCAGCCATAAAGTGGATGGAACCACCATCCTTCTGGCGGTCGGCCAGGCTGCAGAGCTCGAGTACCTGGAAGGGGAGAAAGGTATCATCCTCGAGAAGGGCAGGATCAAGGTGGACGAGGAGGGGTTGGCAACCGGGGCAAAAGGTGTTTTTGCAGGGGGGGACGTGGTCACCGGACCCCAATCCATCATCAGCGCTATTGCGCATGGGAGAAAAGCGGCCTCGGCCATGGATCTTTACCTGGGCGGCAACGGCAAGATCGATGAGGTTCTCGCAAAACCCGAGAAGGAAGTGCTCCTTTCAGAATTCCTGGTCCAGGTCCGGCCGCGTAACAATATGGCGCTCCTCAAGACCTGGGAAAGAACCGCAGGGTTCGATCAGGTGGAGCGCGGTCTGACAGACCGGCAGATTGCGGCGGAAGCGGACCGCTGTCTTCAGTGCGATGCCAGGAAATTCGAAGTCGTTCTCAACACCGAGTACTGCAAGGAATGCGGCTATTGCGCTGAGGTGTGCGGCGTGGGAACCTTCGGGCCCGCGGATTTTTTCAATGCCAAGGGGTACAGGCCCCAACAGGTGAAGACCTCCGACTGGTGCGTGGGATGCTCCAGGTGCTACTTTGCCTGTCCTGATTTCGCTATCGATATAAAAGAATCCGCGGCGTGAGACAGAGGAGGATGCTCAAATGAGAAGGTATCTGGAGACAGGGAATTTCGCGATAACCGAAGGGGCCATACTCGCGGGGTGCAGGTTCTTCGCGGGCTATCCCATCACCCCGGCCACGGAACTGGCCGAGGCCATGAGTCGACGGTTGCCCCAGGAGGGCGGGGTCTACCTGCAGGCAGAGGACGAGTGCGCGGCCATGCACATGTGCATCGGTGCGTCCCTCGGCGGCCTCAAGGCCATGACGGCGACCTCGGGGCCCGGGTTTATCCTCTATGCAGACCCCTATGGCTGGGCACTGGGCTGTGAGACCCCGCTGGTTGTCCTCAACTCGGGCCGCGTGGGGCCGGTCAGCGGAATCACGGGCGCCCCGGGACAGGGGGAATTTTACCTGACCCGATATCCTACCCAGGGCGGCAACTTCGAGACCATCTGCCTTGCACCCAACTCCGCGCAGGAATGCATGGCCATGACCGTGGAGGCGTTTTATCTGTCAGAGAGATTTCGCATGCCCGTCACTGTTTTGGCAGACCAGCTGATCACCGACGGGTTCGAAGACATCACGGTCCCTGAAAATGAAGATGAAATGAAGGAATTGGGGTTCCGGGTCTGGCCGAGAAAAGTCCACATGGGCCCCGATTTCTACCCCGCCACGGACGCGATCGATATCCCGCCGGTGATGATGGGCCTGAACACGGGGGCCCTCTGCTCCGACTGGACTCCCACGGAAGAGGGATACGATATCGAGGAGGTCGAGGCCCATCACAAGCATGCCTACAGGCTCATCTACAAGGTCCGCAACAATCGGCAACTCCTCAGTCACCATTTTGACAGGAAATTCATGGACGACAACCCGGATCTGGTGGTGGTTTCCTTCGGCACCCCCTCACGGGTCGTGAATACGGCGGTGGCCAGGGCGCGGAGCCAGGGGCTCAAGGTGGGCGCCCTGCGTCTGATCAACCTGTGGCCTTTCCCGGACGATCTCTTCAAGGCGAAGACCAAGTACCTTGTCGTGGAGCTCAATTGGGATGGTCAACTGGTTCGGGAGGTCCAGAGGGCCGTCCCCAAGGATTCGAAGGTCCACTTTCTGGGTATTTGCGGGGATCTGCCCGTGATGCAGGACCTGATCGGGACCTTTGAGAAGATCCTCAAGAACGAACCCCTTTCACGCAGGGGTTGGGAATTGGAGGCATGGTGACATGGAGTACAAATCATCGGAGCTGACGTCCAAGTACCTGCGTTCAAGGAAGATCCCCAGCACGGCTTGTTCAGGATGCGGTCTGGGGATGAATCACAAGATCGTTGTGCAGGCCATACAGGAACTGGATCTCGACGTGGGGGACATCGTTTGGGGAACCTCCATCGGATGCGCAGGGAGGCAGACATTCGCCACATGGAAAGGGGACGGTTTTGCCGGCACCCACGGGAGGGTGTATGCAATCGCAAGGGGACTCCGAATCGCACTTCCTCCTGAGAAGTACCTCATCCTGACCGTGGGGGACGGGGATGCTTTCGGCATCGGTCTTGCACATCTGATTCATGCGGCCAGGTGCAATGCGGACATGACCGTCATTGTCAACGACAACCTCGGCTACCAGTCCACGGGGGGACAGTATGGCTGGACCACGCCGCAAGGCGCCAAGACGGACAGCAGTCCATACGGAATGTTCGAGCACAACCTCATGAGCGAGGGCATGGATGTGATGCACATTCTCAAAGGCGCCGGCGCCACATTTCTGGCCAGGCATGTATCCATGGACGGAGAGAGGGCGGTGGAAACCGTGAAGAAGGCCATTCAGAACAGGGGCTTTTCTCTTGTTCACATGCCGTATCCCTGCCCGACCAATTTTGCATCCCGAGAGCTTGGTTCCAGGAATCAGGTCAATATCTATCGCTGGATCAAGGAACGCGCCGCCCCTCTCGGTCAGGAAAAGAATACCACCGTCTGGGCCACCGGCATCTGGCACGATGCGAGCAATTCGAGGCCTGAGTTCTCTCAGCTCGTACGGGAAACCGTGGAGAAGATCAGGAGGACAGGAACCATATGAAGGACAGAATCGAGATCGTAGCAAGCGGCTTCGGCGGGCAGGGCGTCGTGAGAATGGGGCAGATCATCGGAGAAGCGGCGGTGAAGCAGGGTCTCCACGTCACCATGCTGAAGAGCCATGGGACGGAAATGAGGGGAGGCTATGTAAGAAGCCAGGTGGTCCTCTCCAAGTCTCTCATAGACAGCCCTATGTGCGAGACCCCGGACCACTTCGTGGCATTGTCCAGCGCAGCGTACAAGCGCTTCAAAGACACCGTGCCCGACTACGGGCTGATCCTCTATGACCCGTCTTTCGTGGAAGAAGTCGACGCTGATTTAAAGTGCTCCCACAAATCCTTTCCGGCCAAGGAGCTGTCGGTGAAAAATTTCGACAACCCCCTTTTCGCCAACTCCCTGGTCCTCGGCGTCATGGCAAAGGTGATCGAGGGGTTGGACAGGGATCTCATACTGGAAAGCATCCTCGATGTCATCCCCAAGTTCCACGACAAGAACAAAGAGGCCTTTGAGATCGGATATGCATATTTCAAGTGATCATGGAGGTTAACGAACCAACAACCAAGTCCCTGATCGAATCATGAATTTTGAGCACAGAATACCGAATCGCCAACTCGATCCTTTCTTCCACCAAAGAAAGGCATTGTGGTTTTCTTCGTCTTTTATCGGCCGATCCTCTGTTCTTCCGATTCGCGTGTGCGCCGTATCTGTTTCGGCGAAAGCGTTTGGATATCCCACGATTTGCGGCTTGCTTCGCAGCTTCTCTGCAACGCAGAGAAGTCTTTCCCAAAAACCCGCATCAGAGGAGGTAAGGTATGAAGAGATTGCTCAGGAATTCCGTCGTGTGTTTAACCTTTTTCGCCGCAGCCGCGGTGATGTTCGGTTCTCTCATCGCTCCTGCGACGGCACAGGACAAGTATCCTGCTCGGGCCATTGAATACGTCGTGCCTTGGGGTCCGGGCGGAGGGGCCGACCAGCTCGCCCGGAAATCCGGCGTGCTGTTGGAGAAGATCCTCAATGTGCCCTTCCCGGTGATCAATGTCCCCGGGGCCACAGGCGGGACCGGGATCACCAAGCTGCTTGCGGGGGCCGCCGACGGCCATGCGATCGCTATCTACATCGCCGACTCTCATGCGGTTCTTGCCACAGGACAAGCCTCCTGGAAGATGAGCGACATCGTGCCGGTGGCCAGGATGATCCTGGCGCCCTCTTTCCTGTTTGTAGCAGAGAACGGCCGCTTTAAGAGCTGGGCGGATTTCGAGAAAGAGGCCAAGGCCAAACCGGGAACCTTGAAGGTGGGAACGCTGGGATTCGGGAGCGTGGATGACATCACGCTCACCTATCTGGAAGGGAAGGGAATCAAGATTGTCCAGGTTCCCTATTCGAAACCGAGCGAAAGGTATGTTTCCGTGCTTGGCGGGCATGTCGACGCCCTCTATGAGCAGGCAGGGGATGTGCGGCAGTACATCACCGGGAAGCAGATCAGGCCCATCATCGTATTCGGTTCCGAGAGATTCGCAGTTTTTAAAGACGTTCCCTGTTCCAAGGAGCTGGGCTATGACATCGGGCTCCCGCAGTTTCGCTCCATTGTCGCCAAGGGAGGGACGGATCCCAAGAGGGTGAAGATCCTCTCCGACGCGTTCCAGAAGGCGGCGGCCACGCCTGAATACAAGGCATTTCTCGAGGAACAGTTCAGCACGCCGGACAGCTTCATGAACGCTGAGGGCACAGCCAAATTCATCCAGGCTGAACTGGACACCATGAAGGCTACGTATAAGCCAAAAGCAAAATGATTCACATGGATAGAGACGGCCGCAATCATTGATCGGTCCGTCCGTGTGCCATCAGCGGGAACCGCTGCGGGGCGGCCTCATCCCCTGGAGGGAGCTTAGGTGAACTCATGAACGCTGAGAAGGGCAAAAAGGTTATTCCCTATGCCGTCATCTTTTTTGTATGTGCATACTTCTATTACCTTGCGGATCAGTTCAAATATGCCGCCAGGCCCGGCCATCTAGGTCCCGGCTTCTGGCCCAAAGCGCTGCTGGGCCTGACCATGGCGGTTTGCCTCTTTGAAGTGATCAAGACAACCTGCTTCCGGAAGGCGAAACCCCTTGCGCCTTCCTCCGAACAGAAGACTGAAAAAGTCTCAGCCACAAAGAAGAGCTATCCAGGACTCCTGGTCATCGGTGTCGCCATGACAGTGGCTTACGTTTTTCTGGTAAGCGTCCTGGGATTTGTCCTCTGCACTTTTCTCTACTTTGCGGGATTCATGTTTGTGGGACGGTACCGCAATACCTGGGCCATTCTGGGAAACAGCCTGATAGGCACCCTCGCGCTGGTATTCATTTTCATGAAGGTGGTCTACGTATCGCTGCCCCTGGGACAGGGGCCGTTCTCAAGTTTTTCGCTCTTTATCATGGGAATGATAGGGATCAAGTAATAACAGAGATCAGAGGTCTGAGATCAGGACAGCAGGAAGAATTCGAATGGCAACAAGAAAAGGAATCCAATTCATGAAATGACCTTCGGCTACTGAAAAAGATCGACCACGTCAGTGGCAAAGCAAGGAGTTTGTTTATGGGGGACGTGCTCTATAACCTCGGCCTCGGCTTTGTGGGATGTTTTCAGCCCGTGAACCTGCTGCTCCTGATCGCTGGAACCATTCTGGGATTGCTGGTGGGTGTTCTGCCGGGTCTCACCCTGGTCATGGGCGTTGTGCTCGCCCTCCCGTTTACCTACCCTATGGACGTAACCCCCGCTGTCGTGCTTCTCACCGCGATGTATGTCACCGGTACCTACGGTGGTGCCTTCACCTCCATTCTGTTCCGCATACCAGGGGAGCCGATCCATGTCCCACTCCTCTGGGACGGTTATGCCATGGCCCGCAAGGGCAATCCGGCCAAGGCCCTGGGATGGACCCTTTATGCCGCAATGGTCGGAGGTCTTCTCTCTTCTGTGATCATGGTTGCATTCTCCCAGCCCATTGCCAGGTTCGCGCTTACCTTTTCCACGCCCGAGTATTTTGCCATTGTCCTGTTCGGCCTCACGAGCGTGGTGGCGTTGGGTTCGGGTTCCATGACGAATGCCCTGATCAGTCTTTTTCTGGGGCTCCTCATCTCCACGGTCGGGGTGGATTCGACTTATGGCACGCCGCGGTTCGCCTTCGGTTACCCCATTCTCATGGACGGCATCGAGTTTCTCACGGTGATGGTCGGCGCATATGGGGTTGGGGAGGTGTTCAGCCGTCTGGGCGAGGGTTTCAGCACGGCGCCCGTGGAGAAGGTGTCGTCCATGAAGACCCAACTCCCTTCATGGAAAGAGATGAGGGGCCTCAAGACGATGTTCCTGAGAAGCTCCATCCTCGGAAATATCATCGGACTGGTTCCGGGCGCCGGGGCAACGATTGCCTCTTTCGTGACCTACGGCGTGGAAGGACAGTACGGCAAAAGGAGAAAGGAACTCGGCTCAGGCATCCCCGAGGGAATCGTCGCGCCCCAGGCAGCAGCAACGGCATCGGTCGGGGGCGCCATGGTCCCACTCCTGACCATGGGGATCCCTGGAAGCGGCGCAACTGCGGTGATCCTGGGCGCCTTTCTCCTTCATGGTATTCAACCGGGACCGCAGGTCTTCATCACCTCTTCACACATGGTTTACACCGTATTTGCATCCCTGTTCCTTGGGATCCTTCTGATGTGCGTGGTCGGGTATTTTGCCATAAAACCGCTGGTCAAGATCCTGGATTTCCCGGAAGCCGTCGTGTCCGCCTATATCATGCTCCTCTGTTTCGTGGGCGCCTTTTCCATCCGGAACAGCATGTCCGACTTGTGGCTCATGGTGGCTTTCGGCATCGTGGGGTATTTCTTCGACAAGATCAGGTTTCCCATTGCGCCCCTTGTGCTGGGTACAATTTTGGGTCCTATGGCCGAGACATCGTTCATGACGACCATGATCAGCTTTCAAAACGACTGGACGATCTTCTTCCGAAGACCCATAAGCGGTGTCATTATGGCCTTGATTGTGATCGCACTCGTCATGCCCATGATAAAATCGTACCGAGGTGTAATCGCTAGAAGAACACCTGTTCAGCCGCCTTCAGGCGCTGCAGCCCCGGAAGCGGGATCCCGAAAAGCAGAAGCTTAAAACGCAAGCAACTTCTCATTCCATAGGGGGGAAAGCAGGAAATGCGCACCATCCGACACTTCGTTGATCTCCGGGCAAGCGAAACCCCTGAAAAGATCTACATGATCGCGCCGGAACCGGGCCTGACCGTGACATACTCCCAGTTGAGGGAAGAATCCATACGTCTTGGTAAACATCTCTTGAAACGAGGACTCCGGAAAGGGGACAAAGTTTCATTCATGATGGGGAACGGGTACCAGACCACAAAGCTCTTTCTCGGCATCATGTATGGAGGCTTTGTGGTGGCGCCCCTGAATCTCCAGGCTCAGCAATCCCAGGTGGAGTACGTCCTGGATCACTCGGACACGAAGCTTGTCTTTTTTACGGAAGACCAGAGGGAACGGTTGGAAAAGGGTGCCGGGAAGGTCGGGCGAAGGATCGAACTGATCAAGGTTGACAACGATGCCGTTGACCTTTTCCCCGGGGACAAAGATCTTTCCGGTCTCACGCTCCCGGAAGTGACGGAAGAAGACGAGGCCCTTCTTCTCTATACCTCCGGGACAACCGGGCAACCAAAAGGAGTGATCCTTTCACACAAGAACATGGTGGCAGGCGGCCAGTATACGGCCATGGCCCATGAACTGAGCCCCGAAGATCGCGCCCTCTGCTCCCTTCCCCTTTACCACATCAATGGGGAGGTCGTGACTGCAGTGTCGCCTCTGATAAGCGGGGGAAGCGTGGTCATGCCTCATAAGTTCAGCACCTCCAACTTCTGGGAGCTCATTTCAGAACATGGCTGCACCTGGTTCAGCGTGGTGCCCACAATCATTTCGTACCTGATTAATTCAACGGATCTGAAAGAGAAGAATGTCCGTGTGCAACAGGTGCGCTTCGGCCGTTCCGCGTCGTCCGCCCTGCCTCCCGAGTTGCACAAGGCCTTTGAGGAGAAGTTCGGGATCAGCATCGTGGAGACAATGGGATTGACCGAAACGGCCGCTCCGGTGCTGTCCAATCCGATAGACCCTGCAAAGCGCAAGTACGGTTCTCCCGGCCAGGCAGTGGGGAATAAGGCCAAGATCGTGGACACCCAGGGCAGGGAGGTGGCGAGGGGAACCCAGGGCGAGATCATGATCCAGGGCGAAAATGTCATGAAGGGGTATTACAAGGCTCCCGACATCACCGCCAAAACCCTCAGAGAGGATGGGTGGCTTCACACCGGGGACCTCGGCTACATGGATGAGGATGGCTTTGTCTTCGTGACCGGCCGGCTCAAGGAACTGATCATCAAGGGCGGGGAGAACATCGCGCCCCGTGAAATCGATGAAGCCCTTTACAGGCATCCCGCCGTGCTCGAGGCCGCGGCCGTCGGCATACCGGATAAGGACTACGGTGAAGAGATCCTTGCCTGTGTCGCCCTGAAGCCGGGATACGTGATCGAGGAGCAGGATTTGCGCACCCACTGCCTCGATCATCTCGGGAAGTTCAAGACACCCAAGATTATCAGGTTCCTGGATGAACTGCCGAAGGGCCCCTCCGGGAAGATCCAGAGGCTGAAGCTGAGAGATCTCGTGCAGTAGCTCGAGGATTTCACCACCCGTTCGCTCCGCTCACTAGAGACACGAAGTTCACGGAGGGTAATTTTGTTTCCCGAATCGGGAGATTACCGATTCGGGAAAACTGCCTGCCTGCCGGCGGGAACCAGACCACCTCAGTGCCTCCGGCTCAGCAGGGCATGCCTCAAGGGTGGAGTGTATTTCAGTCCGTCATTCCGGACTTGTCGAAGATCCCGGATGCGGGGATCCGGAATCCAGGTTTTCTCTGGGTCTGTTTTTTTATCATCGTTTTGCTCGCTCTTCCTTTTATGACTCTTCGTGGTGAAATCTCTTTTTTCCAAACACTTGAGCCTTGGCCCCCTTGAACCCCTCTTTCCTGGATTTTTTTCCTGTTGGTGGGGCGGTCTGAATTGTGGTAAAAGGAACATAATGTAAGGGGGTGAAAACATGGAACAAACCGCAAAACTGATCGTGGATGGAAAGACCTATGAATTCCCGCTGCTGAAGGGAAGCGAGGGGGAGCAGGCCATAGACATTTCCCTGCTGCGCAGCAGAACAGGGCTGGTCACCTATGATCCGGGCTATGCCAACACCGGAAGCTGCAAGAGCAGCATCACCTTTATGGACGGCGAAAAGGGAATTCTGCGCTACCGGGGTATTCCGGTGGAGCAATTGGCCGAGCATTCCACTTTTGTAGAAACAGCCTATCTGCTCATCAACGGCAATCTGCCCGACCGAAAGCAGCTGACGCGCTTCTCCGTAATGCTCAACGACCACTCGCTCGTGCATGAGGACATGCGGGAGTTCTTTCAGCATTTTCCCAGGAGGGCGCATCCCATGGGCATACTCTCGTCCATGGTGAACGCTCTGCGGTTCTTCTATCCGGAGCTCCCGGACCAGGATGAGGAGATCAACATCACTACGACAAGGCTTCTCTCAAAGGTCCGAACAATGGCGGCGATGTCCTACAAGATCTCCAGGGGACACAGAGTGGTCTATCCCAGACCGGATCTGCTCTATGCAGCCAATTTTCTCAACATGATGTTCGACTCCCCCGTGCTTCCTTACAGGCTCGATCCGGAAGTCGTGCATGCCTTGAATGTTTTCTGGATTCTTCACGCAGACCACGAGCAGAACAGCTCCACTGCCGCAGTCCGCCTGGTGGGGAGTTCGAGGGTGAATCTTTATGCGGCCATTTCCGCTGGGATCAACGCACTATGGGGTCCCTTGCATGGCGGGGCAAACCAGGCTGTGGTCGAAATGCTCACCCGCATTCAGGAAAGCGGCGGAGATCCAGCGCCTTTCGTGGCCAGGGCCAAGGACAAAAACGATTCTTTCAGACTCATGGGGTTCGGCCACAGGGTATACAAGACATATGATCCCAGGGCCAAGATCATGAAGAGAGTCTGCGACCAGGTGCTGGCAAGGTTGAGGGTAAAAGACCCCCTTCTCGATATCGCCAGGAGACTGGAGGAGACGGCGCTCAAGGATTCCTATTTCATCGACCACTATCTCTACCCCAACGTGGACTTCTACAGCGGGATCGTCCTGAGGGCCATGGGAATTCCCCTGAACATGTTCACGGTCATGTTTGCAATCGGTCGGCTCCCCGGTTGGATCACCCAGTGGAAAGAGAGTATTGACGACCCGGAAGGGAAACTTCACCGGCCGAGGCAGGTCTATACGGGAGAAACCAAGAGAGACTTCGTACCCCTTGAAGAAAGATGAGAGACGGAATGGACCTGGGAATCTTTCAAAAGATGGAAGCTCCGGATCTTCGGAAGTACATTGAATTCCTGCTCTGGCATTACCGGGTGGTGGACGCCTTCTGGTTTCTGAAGGTGGCGGAGGAGTTCGACCAGCCGGCGGCGGAGCGGCTCAACGAGCGGGTGTGGAGCCGTGTAGCGGGAATGGCGGCAAAGGACCTGGTGAGCCGGTTTGGAATCGAGCGCAAAGGATTGAAAGGCTTTGTGGAAGCACTGAGGTTGTTTCCCTGGTGTATCCTCGTAGGCTATCAGATCGAAGAGGGAGAGGACGAGGTCATCATCTCCGTATCTTCATGCCCCACACAGGAAGCACGGCTGAAGCGTGATTTGGGGGAGTACGACTGCAAGGAGATGCACAGGGGGGAGTTCCAGGGGTTTTCAAGAGAAGTGGATGAGCGGGTCCAGGTGGAATGTCTGTTCGCTCCTCCTGACCCTCATCCTCGAGAGATGTTCTGCAAGTGGAGATTCCGGATCGGGTCCGCAACGACGCCCAACGAAACCAACGGATAGGGAAAATGGACAAGAATGCAAGTGCGGAAGTGAGGCGGCTGAAGCAGGAGTTTCTCGAAATAGAACGGTCGAATCGGGAAGAGAGGGATTCGCTCGTGAAGGCGGTCAATGTTCTCGGGACTGCAATGGCGGTTCAGTCCGATATGGCTGAGGAATGGGAGGGTCTGAGGAAGCAGGTCCAGGCGGAGGGCCCTTTGCCCCTCGACGGCATCGAGGAGGGTCTCAAGAGGATAAAGGATAGGCTGCGCGAGAAGGACGGATCGGCGGAAGGGGTTTTTAAGGAGCTGGAAACCGTAAAGGAACGGTTGCAGGAAGCCGGCAGGGCAATCAGAAGGATGATCCTCTCTGTTGCGGACGAGCTCTACCCTCTCACAGGGGAAATGAAGGCGAAGGCCTTGTCTGTGGAGGCTCGTCTGAATGAGGAGGCTTTCGACGCCAAAGCGGCGGCAGAGGAATTCCAGGATTTCGTGAAATCCCTCGGCGTGAAGATCCATGAGGATTTCAGGTTCGTGAATTCCGAATTCATTTCTCTCCTGAACCATGTCAAGGAACTGGAAAGAACCCTTGCCAGGGATTTCGGCGGGGAAGAGTATGTCCGGAAGGTCGGCTATTTTGAAATGAAGGTGAATGAAGAAGTCGATCACATCGTGAACTCTTTCGACCTTTACAGCACGGTCTCCGAGATCAAGCTTGCGGTTGTGACCAAAATCGAAAACATCAAGAAGATGGTCCTCGCGAGGAAAGAAGAGGAGATGGAAAGACTCCATTCCGCCCAGGAAAGCATCCTGGGTCTTCAGAAAAGAATGGTCGAAGCGGAAAAGATCGCTTTTGAAATGGCAAAGAAAGCAGAGGAATTCCACACCGCCGCAATGAAAGACGGGCTTACGCGTCTCTACAATCGGAAAGCCCTGGATTTGAAACTTGCCAATGCGCTCAAAGGACTGGCCCAGGGAGGATCTCCATTCGCCGTCATCCTTTTTGACGTGAATGAATTCAAGCGCATCAATGATACATTCGGTCACGTTGCCGGCGACAAGGTCCTTCAGAAGGTGGCCGAGGCGCTCAACGAGACTTTTCGAAAGGGAGACTTCATCGCGCGGTTTGGCGGAGATGAATTTGCCGCTATAATCGGTGGTATGAACGAGGAGATGGCCAGGGAAAGAGTATCCAGCTTTCGAAAGAACCTGGGGAAGAGACGTTTTACCTCCTACAAGCTGGGGGATATCCGTGTGAGCGTCAGCGCGGGAATTGCCGTTGCCATGGGAGAAGATACGGCTGAAACGATTCTGAATCGCGCTGACAAGGCCATGTATGAAGAAAAGAGCAACCGGTAGTAAGGAGGCCCTCAAAAAAAGGCTGGACAGTCTCTACAGAAAATATCACCGCCGCGACCTGGTCCACCCTGACCCCCTCGTGTTCCTCTACAACTATGAAGATCTGAAGGATCGGGAGGTGGTCGCATTGATCGCCTCCTCCCTCGCCTATGGAAGGGTCGCCCAGATCATGAAGAGCGTAGCCGCTGTTCTGGATGAAATGGGGAGATCGCCCTTTCTCTTCATCATGAATTCCTCTTCGGGACAGCTCCGCAGGACCTTCAAGGGCTTCCGACATCGGTTCACAACCGGAGCGGAGCTCCTGCATATGCTATGGGCCGCCAGGACTGCCATTGAGCGGTACGGGTCGCTGCAGGAGTGTTTTTGCGCCGGGCTCGGAGAAACGGATGAGACCGTTCTTTCCGCCCTCTCCGGTTTTGTGAGCTGCCTTTCCATGGGGAACGGGGAGTGCCGGAAAGGGTTTCTCCCCTCTCCGGATGATGGCAGCGCCTGCAAGCGATGGCATCTCTTCCTGCGGTGGATGGTGAGAGAGGATGACATCGATCCCGGAGGATGGGACCGGGTGGATCGCTCCAAGCTGATTATTCCGCTGGACACCCACATGCATAGAATCGCCATCGGGCTTTCCCTTACAGAGAGGAAGCAGCCGGACCAGAGGACAGCGCTCGAGATCACGAGGGCATTCTCGGAGATCCATCCTGAGGATCCGGTGCGCTACGATTTCGTGCTCACACGGTTCGGGATTCGTTCGGACATGGATATGCGGGAACTGGAAGGATAGGAGGGACGAGGGACGACCGCTTCGCTTGGACGAAGGACGACCGCTGCGCTGGGACGAGGGAGGCAAGAGAACAGAATCGGCGATGGGTGCGATGACCTCCGTCTTTTTCCTCTTAAGAGACCTCCCCCCCCCGGCCGAGATCGGCCTTTCTTTCTGGCAACACATGGCAAGCGCGGATAGTCGTGATGCAGGCTCCATGGCCGGCCGGCGGCACTCCAAGATGGCGCGCTCGATCCAAGCTTGACACACAAGGGCTAAACCTCTATCCTCCGGCCCACGAATAGCGAGTTCTTATCAGCGAAAAGTGGAGGACGAAATGCCAAATGGATTCAGCAAGAGAGGAATTCTTGCACTGTCCCTGGTGGCTTTCTTTCTGGCTCCAGCAGCACAATCAGGAGCTTGGCAGGATAAAGATCGTGTGAGCGTTAGCTCCGATGGATCAGAGGGGAATGGCTCCAGTGTCTATTCATCTATATCAGCGGATGGGCGCTATGTGGCTTTTCAATCAACCGCCAGCAACCTGGTCTCGGGTGATACCAATGGAAAAGATGATATATTTGTCCATGACCGTCAAACAGGGGCAACCACCCGTGTGAGCGTTAGCTCCGGTGGCTTAGAGGGGAATGGCTTCAGCAATGGCAGGCCCTCTATATCGGCGGATGGGCGCTATGTGGCTTTTCAATCAACCGCCAGCAACCTGGTCTCGGGGGATACCAATGGAAAATATGATATATTCGTTCATGACCGTCAAACCGGGGCAACCACCCGTGTGAGCGTTAGCTCCAATGGCTCAGAGGGGAATTCCAACAGTTACTCTCCCTCGATATCATCGGATGGGAGCTATGTGGCTTTTGATTCAAACGCCAGCAACCTTGTTCCGGGGGATACCAATGAAAATTATGATATATTCGTCCATGAGCGTCAAACAGGAGCAACCAGCCGTGTGAGCGTTGGTTCCGATGGCTCAGAGGGGAATGGCCGCAGTTCCAATCCCTCCATATCGGCGGACGGGCGCTATGTGGCTTTTAATTCAGACGCCGGTAACCTGGTCCCGGTGGATACCAATGGAGATTATGATGTATTCGTCCATGACCGTCAAACAGGAGCAACCAGCCGTGTGAGCGTTAGCTCCGATGGCTCAGAGGGGAATAGCTACAGTCTCTTTCCCGTTATATCGGCGGATGGACGCTATGTGGCGTTTGCATCAAACGCCGGCAACCTGGTCCCGGGGGATACCAATGGAATTTATGATATATTCGTCCATGACCGTCAAACAGGAGCAACCAGCCGTGTGAGCGTTAGCTCCGATGGCTCAGAGGGGAATG